>NZ_JAJSOK010000020.1 GCF_021283305.1 Pseudonocardia kujensis | reverse complement strand
GAACACCACCACCCCAACCCGCCTCGCCATCACACACGCCCGACCCCGAAGGCATAAACGGCGTTTACAGCCACCACCACGAGCAGCACCGCCACCCTCGCAACGTCCTATTTCAGCGGACTCCTAGGCCGTGTGGAGAAGTCCCTGATCGCGGTCTTCGCGCCCAGATCACGAAGCCCATCGACCGCGACTTCTTCAACACGGCCCAGCGCCTCCGGTGCGCGGTCGGTGGTACCGACCGCGAACGAACGGCGTCAGCCGGCCGCTCTCAGCCGCGCAGCATCTCCGCGACCAGGAAGGCGAGCTCCAGCGACTGCTGGGTGTTGAGCCGCGGGTCGCAGGCGGTCTCGTACCGGCCGGCGAGGTCGGTGTCGGAGATCTCCTGGGCGCCGCCGAGGCACTCGGTGACGTCCTCGCCGGTGACCTCGACGTGGATGCCGCCGGGGTGGGTCCCGAGCGCGCCGTGCACCTCGAAGAAGCCCTGCACCTCGTCGACGATGCGGTCGAAGTGCCGGGTCTTGTAGCCCGTCGTGGACTCGTGGGTGTTGCCGTGCATCGGGTCGCACTGCCAGATGACCTTGTGGCCGGAGGCGGTGACCTTCTCGACGATCGGCGGCAGCACGTCGCGGATCTTGCCGTTGCCCATCCGGCTGATCAGGGTGAGCCGGCCGGGCTCGTTGCGCGGGTCGAGCCGTTCGACGTACTCCACGGCCTGCTCGGGCGTGGTGGCCGGGCCGATCTTCAGGCCGATCGGGTTCGACAGCAGCTCCGCGAAGGCGACGTGCGCGCCGTCGAGCTGGCGCGTGCGCTCGCCGATCCAGAGGAAGTGCGCGGAGAGGTCGTAGAGGACCGGATTGTCGCGGTCCAGGTCCAGCCGCAGCATGGCCCGCTCGTAGTCGAGCAGCAGCGCCTCGTGCGAGGCGTAGAACTCCACCGCGTGCAGCTGGTGGTCGGTGACCCCGCAGGCGTCCATGAACTTGACGGCGCGGTCGATCTCCGCGGCGACGGCCTCGTACCGCTCCCCCGCCGCCGACGTCCGCACGAAGTCCTTGTTCCAGGCGTGCACCATCGCGAGGTCCGCCATGCCGGTCGCGGTCAGCGCGCGGACCAGGTTCATCGCGGCGCTGGCGTTGGCGTACGCCCGGATCATCCGCGAGGGGTCCGGGGTGCGGGACGCCTCGTTCGGCGCCAGCCCGTTGACGATGTCGCCGCGGTAGGACGGCAGACCGAGCGCGTCGACGGGCGCGCTGCGCGGCTTGGCGTACTGCCCCGCGATGCGGCCGACCTTCACCACCGGCAGCGATGCGCCGTAGGTCAGCACGACGGCCATCTGCAGCAGCGTGCGGATGGTCGCACGGATGTGCGGCTCGGTGTTGTCGACGAACGTCTCGGCGCAGTCCCCGCCCTGGAGCAGGAAGGCCCGACCGTTCGCGACGTCGGCGAGCCGCTGCTTGAGGCGGTCGACCTCGGGCGGCAGCACGACCGGCGGCACGCTCTCGAGCACCGTGCGGGTGTGCGCGACGACGGCGGCGTCCGGCCACTCGGGCTGCTGGGCGGCGGGCCGGGCGAGCGCGTCGTCCAGCCGGGTGCGGAGCTCACCGGGCAGCGGCGGCAGCTCCGGGAGGACGTCCACGGGGGCGTCGACGGACCAGTTCACGAGAGAGAGGGTATGCGGTCCCGCCACGGCGGCTGCTCCCGGCACCCGCCCCGGTCAGGTCCGGTTCGGGCTCCGCTCAGGGGGTCGGGACGGAGGTCTCGATGACCTGCCAGCGACGCAGGTTGAGGCGGGCGTCGGCGAGCGCGTCGTGCGCGTCGGAGCTGGGCGGTGGCAGCGTGGGGCGGCCGGCGTCCTCCCAGCGCTGGCGCAGCTCCCGGGTGAACCTCGGGAGGGGCCGCGGCAGCGCCGGCATGGCACCCCACAGCTGGCAGAGGGCCACGTGGTCGTAGGCGGCGATCCAGGCCCACAGCTCGACCTCGCCGGGCGCGCCGGTGAGGAACTCCAGCAGGTCGCGGCGGATCGTCGCGCGGGACCGCCAGGCCCGGTCGGCGGGCGAGGGCAGCTTGGGCAGCACGTTCGCCCGCACCCAGGGGCCGGCCTTGTCCGGGTCGAACTCGGTGGACACCGCGTAGAACTCTCGCCCGTCCTCGCCGACGACGCCGATCGACACCAGATCGATCGTCCTGCCGTCCTCGATGAACTCGGTGTCGTAGAAGAAACGCATGCCAACCCTTTCCGACCTGCCGCGACTCTACGTCGCCCGGACGGCGGGGTGCGCGCGGGGACTGGGCCGGTCGGGCGAAGATGGGGGTGCACGGTCACGATCCGGACGCCCGGGACGACCTACCCACCGACCCCTGGCCTCGGTCAGCCGCCTCTCTAGCGAGATCCCATGCCCCGCTCCCGCACCGCCCTGCTCCCCGGGCTGGTCGTGCTGCTCTGCGCCCTGCTCGCCGTGGCGTGCGCCGGCCCGCCGCAGGCGCCCGCCACCACGGTGACCCTGCGGCTGTGGGACGACCAGGTGGCCAAGGCCTACGGCACGTCCTTCGCCGAGTTCGAGCGGCAGAACCCGGACGTCCGCGTCGACCTCGACGTCGTCCCGTACTCGGACTACTTCGTGAGCCTCAACGCGCAGCTCGCCCACGGCACCGGCGACGACATCTTCTGGCTGAACTCGGCCTACTTCGGCGCGCTGGCCGATTCCGGCGCGCTGACGGACGTCGACCGGATCCTGCCCGGCCGTAAGCAGAACTGGGTCCCGGCCGCCGTCGACCAGTACACCCGGGACGGGGCGCTGTGGGGCGTCCCGGCGCTCACGGACGGCCGGATCGTCACCTACTACAACAAGAGGATGCTGGCCGACGCCGGCGTCGACCCCGCCGCGCTGACCTGGCACACCGACCCGGCGAAGGACACCTTCCTGCCGGCGATGCGGAAGCTGACGGTCGACGTGCACGGCCGGACCGCCGACCAGCCGGGCTTCGACCCCGCGAACGTGGCCCGGTACGGATTCAATGCCGGCCGTGACCTGCAGGCGATCTACTACGACTTCGTCGGCTCCAACGGCGGGCAGTTCCAGAAGCCCGACGGCACCTTCGCCTTCGCCGAGCCCGCCTCGGCCGAGGCGTTCCGGTACCTGGTGGACCTGGTCAACACCCATCACGTCGCCCCGGACGCCGACGACACCAACGTCAACCCCGACTACGGCCGGGACGCCTTCCTCGACCAGCGGCTGGCCGTGTTCCAGTCCGGCACCTACAACCTGCGCAACGTGGCCGACGGCGCGACCTTCGACTGGGGCGTGGCACCGATGGTGGCCGGACCCGCCGGCCGGGTGTCGGTGGTGAACAGCGTGATCGCGGCGGGCAACGCGCGCACCCCGCACCCCGAGGCCGTGGCGCGCGTCCTCGACTGGATCGGCTCCGAGCCGGGCGCCGACCCCGTCGGCGGGCGGGGCGCCGCGCTGCCGGCCGTCACGGGGTCCCAGCAGAAGTTCTTCGACTACTGGCGCGAGCGCGGCGTCGAGACGGGCTACTTCGGCAGCCTCGGCGGCACCGCGACGATCGACCCGCCGATGGGCCCCAGGTTCGGTACCGGACTGCGGGCCTTCAACCCGGTCCTCGGCGAGGTCTTCGCCGGGCGGCTGCCCGTGGGGCCGGGGTTGCAGCAGGCGCAGGACGCGGCCAACGCGGCGGTGGCCGCGGGCTGAGCGGATCCGCTCAGGCGGCCGCTCGGCCCTGCTGCTCCTTCTTGGCCTGCTCGGCCTTCTCCTTGACCGACGCGGCGTAGAGGTCCACGTAGGTCTGTCCGGAGAGCTCCATCAGCGCGTACATGATCTCGTCCGTCATGGACCGCTCGATGAACCGGTCGCCGGCCATGCCCTCGTAGCGGGAGAAGTCCAGCGGCGCGCCGACCTTCACGTGCACGTGCCCGGGCCGCCACATCTTCGAGCCGATCGGGTTGACCTTGTCCGTGCCGATCATGGCGACCGGGACGACGGGGACACCGGCCTCGAGCGCCATCCGGGCCACCCCCGTCTTGCCCTTGTAGAGCCGCCCGTCGGGCGAGCGGGTGCCCTCGGGGTAGATGCCGAGCAGGTTGCCCTCGCGCAGCAGCCGCACCGCGGTGTCCATCGCCGCCTGCGCCGCGTTGCCGCCGGACCGGTCGATGGGGACCTGCCCGACGCCGCTGAAGAACTGCTTCTTCACGAAGCCCTTGAGGCCCGGCTCGGTGAAGTACTCGCGCTTGGCCAGGAAGGTGATCCGGCGGGGCACCTGCAGGGGCAACAGGAAGGAGTCGGCCACCGCCAGGTGGTTGCTCGCGAGGATCGCGCCACCCGAGGCGGGGATGTGCTCCAGGCCCTCGATGGTGGGGCGGCAGTACAGCCGGAGCAACGGGCCGAGCAGGACGTACTTCGACCACCAGTACAGCACCGGGCAGGGCCTCCTCACCGCAGGGAGCCCAAGCGTACGGAGCGTCGCGCCGTTGCGACAACAAGGGACTCCCGACGCCCGTGGGAGGCGTCTTCGTGTCAGGATGCACGGGTCTGTTCCTGCAGACCCCCGAGGAGGCCGCGAGCATGAGCACGGGCGAGCCGGAGGGCGTGCAGGGCGACCCCCGACGGGAGGGCCGTCGCTCGGACCCCGACCCCTTCGAGCAGGTCGTGGCGTCGTGGAAGGCGGAGGGCACCGTCCCGCACTGGCCCGGTGGCGCGCACGACGGCGCGGCCCCGGCGCCGCCGCCCGTGCCCGAGATCGACCCCCGGCTGGACCCCGAGGAGCACTACGTCCCCCCGGAGCCGCCGCCGCTGCCCCGGGTGGGCGCCGCCGTCGGCGTCGGGCTGGTGCTGGTGGTGCTGGGCATCGTCCTGGTCGCGGCACCGCAGTGGATCGGGATGTCCTCGGTCTACGGGCTGCCGCTGGGCCTCGTCGCGATCGCCGGCGGCCTGACCTGGCTGCTGATGCGGCTGTGGCAGCCCGCCGACGAGGACATGGACCCGTACGACGACGACGGCACCGTCTGAGCACCGTCGGGCACGATCCGGGCACCGTCGGGCACGATCCGGGCACCGGGCCGGCGCGGCTCAGCGCGCCGCGCCGCCTGCCAGGACGGCCTCGCGGGCCAGCTCGGCCGACCCGACCACGGCGGCCGCGGACCCGAGCTGCGCGGTGCGGATGCGCGCCAGCGGCCGGTTGCCCGCACCGGTGACGATCCGGGCGTAGTGCTCGCGGGCCTCGTCGAGGAACAGCGGCGCCGACACCGAGACCCCACCGCCGATCACGACCAGCTCGGGGTCGAACACGTCGGCGATCAGCGACAGGCCCTCCCCCAGCCACCGGCCCATGTCCGCCACCGCCCGCCGCGCGAGCCGGTCGCCGTCGCGCGCGGCGGCGGCCACCCGCTGGCCGGTGATCCGGCCCGGGTCGCGCGCGGCCTCGCGGTGCAGCACCGAGGTGGTCGCGTCGGGATCGGCCAGCATCTCCAGGGCCGTGGTGGCGAGCGCCGTGCCGCTGCAGTAGCGCTCCCAGCAGCCGCGCTTGCCGCACTCGCAGGGGCGCCCGTCGGGCACCACGCGGACGTGCCCGAACTCCGGCGCCACGCCGAACGCGCCGCGGAACAGCGCGCCGTCGAGCAGCAGCGCCCCACCGATGCCGGTGCCGAGGGCCACGAACACCACGGTCGACGCGCCCGCGGCGGCCCCGTACCGGCGTTCGGCGAGGGCAGCGGCGTTGGCGTCGTGCTCGACGACGACCGGGACCCCCAGGCGCTTGCGCATCCGCTCCGCGACCGGCGCGTCCCGCCAGGACAGGTGCGGTGCGAACCGGACCAGGCCGCGGTCGGCGTCGATGAACCCGGCCAGTGCGAGCCCGACGGCCTCGACCTCGTGCCGGTTCGCGAGCTCGCTCACGCAGGAGGCGATGGTCGCCTCCAGCGCCTCGTCGCTCTTGGGCGTGGCCGCGCTCGCGCTGTCGATGACGCCGCCCTCGGGGTCGACGACCCCCGCCCGGACGCTGGTCCCCCCGACGTCCACCCCGACCGTCAGCACGTCAGGCCCGCACCACGCGGATGTGCTGAACCCGCCGGGACGGTCCGGGGCGGCCCCGTCGTGGTTCGTCGCCCGCTCCGTCCTGGTCCTCGGGTCGGTGAGGGGTCGTGCCATGTCCGCCCGCTTCCTCGGATCCACGCCCCGCAGCACTGCCGGCCGTTCCCTGCGCCGCCGGGTCCGGCAGCTCCTCCACCAACGCGCGCAGCATCGTCAACAGTCCCGCCGCGTGCTCGGACAGCCGTACCGCCAGCTCCGGGCGCTCGCCGCGCAGCACCGCGAGCAGGGCGCAGACCGGGCAGGACGCACAGCTCGAGGGCGTGGCGCCCTCCCCCGTACGGGCGGCGTCGACCAGCGGTCCGAGCCGGTCGAGCGCGGCCACGGCGAGGGCGCGCAGCTCGCGGGTCAGGCCCTCGGAGTGGGTGCAGCTCATCGCCGCCTCCCCGTCACCGCGTCATCCAGACCGCCGGGTCCGGCGCGAACACCACGACGAGCTCGGTCGCGTGGCCCTCGCCGACCAGCCGCGCCCCCGTGACCTCGCACCGGCGCAGCACGGCCGGCAGGCTCACCCGCCGGCGCGTGGCGCCCACGGTGACCACCAGCTCGTCGCCGACCCGGGTGAGGTCCAGCAGGCCGTCGGCCGCCCCGGGCAGACGCAGGGCCAGCTCGAACTCGGAGTCGGCGGAGGTGCCGGTGCCGGCGGTGCGCTCGAGGCGCAGGGTCGGGGCGGCGGGCGGAGCGGGTGCGGCGGGGTCCGCGTCGCCGTACAGGCAGCCGCCGAGCGCGACCAGGGCCTCGACGCCCGTCGGCTCCGCCGCGGTGTAGGGCACCGTCGCGAGCGGCACCGCGTCGCCGCACTCGGCCCGCAGCTCGGCCAGCACGGCCTGCTGCTCGGTGTGCCGCTCGCGCAGCCAGCGCGCGGTCGGCCCGCGCAGCGACGGGGGCGGCGCGGGCATGACCCGGTTGATCACCAGGCCGTCGACCTGCAGGTCGTGCAGGGCCAGGGCGGTCAGGGTGCGGCGGGTCTCCGCGGCGACGACCCGCTCCGGCGTGAGGACGAGACGGATGGAGGTCTCCTCGCGGTCGGCCAGCAGGGCGCGCAGCCCGGCGAGCTGCGTGGCGAGCCGGTCCAGGGCGCCGACCGTGCGGTCCCAGCCCGCGGTCTGCTCGGCGCCGGCCCGCCCGGGGGCCAGCCCGGCGATCATCCCGCGGACCGCCCGGCGGTGCGCGGGGAACAGCCGCTCCAGGTACCCGGAGAGCGCCTCGGGCAGGCCGAGCAGGCGCAGCGTCTCGGCCGTGGGGCCGCAGTCGACGACCACCACCTCCCACAGCCCGGAGGTGGCGAGCCGGTGCACCTCGGCGAGCGCGAGCAGGTCCTCGACGCCCGGCAGGACGGTCAGCTCGTCGGCCAGCAGCTCGTCCACGCCGGCCCCGGCCAGCAGCGTCCGCAGGTGTCCCTGCAGCTCGGCCCACGTGCCGTCGAGCAGCACCCGGGTGTCGACGTGCGCGGCGAACAGCCCGTTCCCGAGGTCCGCGGGCTCGGTCTCGGTGGTGTCGTCGAGGCGCTCGCCGAGGGCGTCGCCGAGCGAGTGCGCGGGGTCGGTCGAGACGACGAGGGTCTTGCGCCCGGCACGGGCGAGACGCGCGGCAGTGGCCGCGGCGAGCGTCGTCTTCCCGACGCCCCCCTTGCCGGTGAACAGCACGACCCGCACCCGCGGCAGCGTAGCCGCCGGGGGGCGTGCGCTCAGGAGCGGCTCTCCACGCGGCGCTTCAAGCCCTTGAGCGCGGTGTCGATGATCACCTTCTCGGCCTTGCGGCGCAGCATGCCGATCATCGGGATGTTGAGGTCCACGGCCAGGCTGTAGGTCACCGTGGTCGGCGCGCCGCCCGTGGACTCCAGGGTGTACGAGCCGTTCTGCGCCTTCTGCATCTGGCCCTTGACCAGGGTCCAGCTGACCGAGCGGCCGTCGGGCGCCCAGTCGTAGTCCAGCGTGTAGGTGTCCTTGATCGGGCCGGCGTCCATCGAGAACCGGACCCGGTCGGCGCGGGCGGGGTCGGACCCCGCGCCCTTGTCGAGGATCTCGACCGTCTTCACCTGGTCCGCCCACTCGGGGTAGGCCTCGAAGTCCGCGATCACCGCCATGACCGTCTCCGGGTCGGCGTCGATGGTGATCGAGGACGTCGTCGCGTCGGCCATGGCGCGCACGTTACCGGCCGATCACCAGCGCAGCACGTACGGCTCGCCCGTCTTCCGGAAGTGCCCGACGTTGACGCACTCGGTCGCGCCCAGCCGTGCTCGCGGCGCCAGCGGCTGGTGGACGTGCCCGAACAACGCGGCCCGCGGCCGGTCGCGTTCGATCAGCTCCACCAGACCCTGGCCGGGCAGCTCGCGGCGCTTGGTGACGACGTCGTAGTGCAGGGCGGGGAGCGCCGGCGGGGCGTGTGTGCACAGCAGCTCGACGTCGGTCAGCTTGCCGACCGATGCCAGGTAGTCCTCGCTCGCGACCAGGTGCGGGCGCCACGGTCCGCCCGTGCGCGGCGGGAACCCCGGCGGCAGCGGCACCCCGCCCACGAAGCCGACGCGCAGCCCGCCGATCTCGACCACCTCGCCGTCGGGCACCCGGGTGCCGGGCCGGACGTGTGCGGGCCAGAGGTCGGGGACGTCGACGTTGCCGGGGATCGCCCAGGTCGGGTCCGGGAGCACGGGGAACATCGCCTCGTACTGCTCGGCGATGGCCTCCTCGATCACGGCGGCCGGGTCCGGGACGCGCGCCCAGGCCCGCCGGGCGAACTCCCGCAGCTCGCCGGGGCCGCCGGCGCGGCGCACCTCGCCGAACCTCCGGCTCACCTCGGGGCCCAGGACGCGGCCCAGGATGCCGCCCTCCGGGTTCCGGTAGTCGACGAAGTCGATCAGGTCGCCGAGCACGAACACCGCGTCGGCACCGTCGGCCGCCCTGGCGAGGGCCTCGACGTTGCCGTGCACGTCGGAGACCACATGCACCCGCATGATCTGCAGACGCTACGTCAGCGGGGGTTCCCCCGGGGCCCGGCCCGCCTCCAGCCGCGCCTTGAGCGCGAACGCGATCCGCTTGGCGGCCCGCTGCCGACGCTGGGTCTCGGCCACGGCGCGGCGGCGCGGCCAGGTCGTCGGCAGCCCGTTCGGGCCGGTCGGGTCGGCGCGCAGGAAGTAGTGGACGACGGTGCCGTCGAGCACGGCCTCCAACCACACCTCCATGCTCCCGGTCAGCGCGCCGCCCACGGTCCAGCGCACGCCCTCGTCGCCCCGGTCGGCGAGCACCTCCAGCCGCAGGTCCGGCCAGAGGCCCGGCCACGCCCCCCGGTCGGCGAACGCCGCCGCGACGCGCGAACGGGGTACGGCCAGGAATGTCTCGTCCACCACGTCCACACTCGGCACCGGCCACCTCCTCGCGGGCCCGATCCTTCCGCCCCGACCTGCGGGACCTGCGGCGGGGGGCCGCGCGGGCCGGGTCGGGGGCCACGCGGACCCCGCGCGACGAACCGGACAAGCCGGACACCTGCCGCCCTGCCGATCCGCGCGGCGACGCGCTATCTTTCCTCACGAGTAACCTGCCAACGCCGGCCAGGAGGTCAGGATCGTGCGTGAGTACAGCGTCCCGGCGACCGTCACGGTCCGTCCGGAGGAGAACCTCCTCGACGCCGTCTACGCGAACGAGGCCGAGGTCCCGCGGACCACGCTGCTGCGCGTCCAGGAGGGCGACGGCTGGCGGGACGTCTCCGCCGCCGAGTTCGCCGCGCAGGTCACCGCCGTCGCCCGGGGCCTGATCGCCTCCGGGGTCGAGCCGGGCGACCGCGTCGCGCTCCTGTCGCGCACCCGCTACGAGTGGACGCTCGTCGACTACGCGATCCTCGCCGTCGGCGGCGTCACGGTGCCGATCTACGAGACCTCCTCGGCGTCGCAGATCCAGTGGATCCTGTCCGACTCCGGCGCGGTCGGGATCGTCGTCGAGACCGCCGACCACGCCGCGCTGGTCGCGGAGGCGGGCACCACGCTGAGGTTCGTCGAGGAGATCGCGTCGGGCGCGGTCGACGCGCTCGTCGCCGCGGGCAAGGACCTCGCCGACGAGCAGGTCCACGAGCGCCGCCGGGCCGTGCGGGCGGACGACCTGGCCACGCTAATCTACACGTCGGGCACCACGGGCCGGCCCAAGGGCTGCGAGCTGACGCACCGCAACCTGCTCGCCGAGATCGCCTCGACCCGGGCGGTGCTCTCCGAGCTGCTCACCGACACCGGCTCGGTGCTGCTGTTCCTGCCGCTGGCACACGTCTTCGGCAAGATCATCCAGTGCGGCGCCATCGCCTCGCGCACCGTCATCGGGCACACCCCGGACACCAAGAACCTGCTGCCCGACCTGCAGACCTTCCGCCCGACCTTCCTGCTCGCCGTCCCGCGGGTGTTCGAGAAGGTCTACAACGGCGCGCGGCAGAAGGCGCACGACGAGGGCAAGGGCCGGATCTTCGACGCGGCCGCCGACACCGCGATCGCCTGGTCGCAGGCGAAGGACACCGGCGGCCCCGGGCTGGGGCTCAAGGTCAGGCACGCGGTGTTCGACAAGCTCGTGTACGCCAAGCTGCGCGCCGCGACCGGCGGCCGGGTCGTCGCCGCGGTGTCCGGTAGCGCCCCGCTCGGCGAGCGTCTCGGGCACTTCTTCCGCGGCATCGGGCTGCCGATCCTCGAGGGCTACGGCCTCACCGAGACCAGCGCCGGCATCACCGTCAACGCGCTCTCGGCGCAGCGGGTCGGCACCGTCGGGCGGCCGGTCCCGGGCCACTCCGTCCGGATCGCCGACGACGGCGAGATCCTGCTCCGCGGCGACATCGTGTTCCGCGGGTACTGGCAGAACGAGAAGGCCACCGCGGAGGCCCTCGATGGCGGCTGGTTCCACAGCGGCGACATCGGCGAGCTCGACGACGCCGGCTACCTGAAGATCACCGGTCGCAAGAAGGAGCTGCTGGTCACGGCCGGCGGCAAGAACGTCGCCCCGGCCGTTCTGGAGGACCGGCTGCGGGCGCACCCGCTGGTCGGGCAGTGCATGGTCGTCGGCGACGGCAAGCCCTTCATCGGCGCGCTGGTGACCATCGACCCCGAGGCCCTGCCCGCCTGGCGCGAGCGCCACGGCAAGGCCGCCACGGACGACCCGTCCTCCGCCGCCGACCTGGTCGACGACCCGGAGCTGCGCGGTGAGATCGCCGCGGCGGTCGAGGAGGCCAACCAGGCGGTCTCGCGGGCCGAGCAGATCCGCAAGTTCCGCATCCTCCCGGTCGACTTCACCGAGGCGGGCGGGGAGCTCACGCCCACGCTCAAGGTCAAGCGCGCCGTGGTGGCACAGCAGTACGCCTCGGAGATCGCCGCGATCTACGCCCCCGCCGAGACCCCGCAGCCGGCCTGATCGCCACCCTAGCGTTATGGAACCATAACGCGCTTTTTCGGGGCTGCTGAGCGCGTTATGGAACCATAATGCGTATTTCCGGGTCCGGTGAGCGCGTTATGGAACCATGACGCGCTTCCGGCAAAAGCCGACGCGCATCACGATTCGCTGCCGGTCAGGAAACGCCGCAGACGGGCGACCTGGGTAGGGAGGGTCCACTCCTCCTGCATCCAGGCACGCCCCGCGGCGCCCATCTTCCGCGCCCGGTCGGGGTCGGCGAGCAGGTCGGCGAGGGCGTCGACCAGGGCGGCCCGGTCCCGGCCGTCGACGACGTGCCCGGTCTCCCCCTCGCGCACCGTCTCCGGCGCCCCGCCGCTGTCCCCCGCCACCACCGGGACCCCGCACGCCGAGGCCTCGAGCAGCACGATGCCGAGGCCCTCGACGTCCAGGCCGCCGCCGCGCGTCCGGCACGGCAGGGCGAAGGCGTCGCCGACCGCCTGGTGCGCGGCGAGCTCCTCGGCCGGCACCGCCCCGGTGAACACGACGTGCTCGCCCACCCCGTTCCGCGCCGCGAGCCGCGGCAGCCGGTCCCGGTCCGGCCCGTCGCCGACGACGAGCAACCGGGTGCCCGGGACCCGCTCCCGCAGCGGCGCCAGGGCCTCGATCAGCGCGTCCTGCCCCTTGCGCGCCACCAGCCGCGACAGGCAGGTCACCACCGGGGCCTCCCCGAGCCCGTACCGCGCCCGCAGCGCCTCCCGGGCGGCGGGGTCCGGCCGGAAGACCTCGGTGTCGACCGCCGGCGGCAGGTGTTCGAGGGCCGCCCGCGGTCCGAAGGCCGCGGCGAACCGCCCCCGCGTGTACCGCGACACCACGGTGACGACGTCGGCGTCGTCACCGATGCGGCGCAGGGCCTGGCGGGCGCCGGGCAGCATCGACCAGCCCACTTCGTGCCCGTGCGTGCTGGCCACGACCCGCTCGACGCCCGCGGACCGGCGCAGTCCCGGCCCGAGCAGCGCCAGCGGCGCCGCCGCGCCGAACCAGACGGTGGTGGCGCCGTGCACCCGGGCGTGGCCGGCTGCGCGCCGGGCGACCTCGGGCACGGGCAGCATCAACGACGTCGGGTGTCGGTGCACGGGATATCCGAGCCCGGCGTCGAACGCGGCCGCGCCCTCCCACGCCGGCGCGTACACCGCCAGCTCTCCCGACGGCAGCCGGTCGGCCAGGGCCCGCAGATAGTTCTGGATGCCACCCCGGCGTGGCGGGAAGTCGTTCGTGACGAGGAGCGTGCGGGCCACCCGGGGAACCTATCGGGCCGCCCTCCCCACCCCGGCACGACATCCGCGGCGGCACCGGGGAGCGGACGAGGTCAGAGGCGGCGGGCGCCGGTGAATGCGCCGCGGGACACGGTCTGGTACTTCACGACGTCGCCGCTCTGCGGCGCGTTGATCATCTTGCCGCCGCCGGCGTAGATGCCGACGTGGCTCACCGGGGAGTAGTAGAAGACCAGGTCGCCTGGCTGCAGGTCGTTCCACGCGACCGGCGTGCCGACCCGGGCCTGCGCACTGCTCGAGCGCGGCAGCGTGATCCCGGCCTGCTTGAACGCCCACGAGGTCAGCCCCGAGCAGTCGAACGAGCCCGGCCCGCTGGCCCCCCACACGTACGGCCGGCCTAGCTTGGTCGCCGCGGCCCGCAGCGCATCGGCGCCGACGCCCGTGCCCAGGAGGATGTCCGGCGCGTCCTCCACCGGCCCGTTGAGGTCCGCGATCTCGTCGGGGCCCAGCCGGCGCAGCAGGTCCTCGGCCTCGCCGATCCGCTTCTCGGCGTCGGCCTTCCGGGTCCCGATCTCGTCGGCGGCGTGGCGCGCGTCGTCCGCGGCGGTCTGGGCGCGCAGGGTCGCGTCGTCGGCCGCGGCCTGGGTCCGGGCGGCCCGGTCGGCCTTGTCCTTCAGGTCGTCGAGCGCGACGAGCCGGTCGGCGGAGAGCGTCTCGAGCGCCGACATCTGGTCCAGGTAGGCCTGCGGCGACGGGCTTGCCACCAGGGCGTTGAACTGGTCCAGCCGGCTGTTCTCGTAGAACGAGAGCGTGACGCCGTCGAGCGTCTGCCGGTAGGCCTCCTCGTCCGCGCGGGCCTGGTCCGCGGCGGCCCGCAGGGGGTCCACCGCCTCACGGAGCCGGTCGGCCTCGGCCTGTTTGGCGGTGAGGTTGTCCGTGGCGGCGTGCCACTGCTCGGTGAGCGCCTCGGCCTCGTGCCGGACGTCGACGATCCGCTGCCGCGCCTCCTCCGGCGTCCGGGGCGGTTCCGGCGCCGCCGGGAGCTGCACCGTGGGGGCCACGGGCGCTGCGGGAGCAGCGGGGGCAGGCGACGCAGCCGGGTCCGCCGGGTCCGCGGGTGCGGCGGGTGCCGCCGGCGCGGGTAGCCCGGGGATGCCGGGCAGGACCGGGTCGGCGGCCGCGGTACCGGCCGGGAGCGCGGCGACCGCCGCGGTCACCAGCGCGATCGTCACCCCGGCCAGGGCACCGACCCTCGCGCGGGTCCGGGGCGGCACGGCCCTCCGGGTCCTCCGCTCTCGGCGCGACAGCACGCGGACGCGACTCCCTCCTCGGTCCCCGCCGCGCCCGCCCGGGTCGGGGTCCCGGGCGGCGGGGCGCCGGAGAGGCGCCGCGGCGGTGACCCCACGGGCCGCCCTGGGGACGACGGCCGCTCGACGCGAGGTCGCGGCGAGATTACGAGCGTGTGATTCACCCGTCCAGACCTCGCCGGGGAGCCGTGCTGTGAGCGGTCGGCGACCCGTTCGTCGCCGAACGTGGCCGCCCGGCGCGATCGGTGCCGCATTTCGCTACACAGCGTTGCGGCGATCGGCGGCCGGACCCCCGATGTCGGTGACGGTGTGCGTCCGGGTGGGGACCAAGCGCAACCGCGGCAGCAGCCCCTGGTCCGCCAGGACCGCCAACGCCTGCCGCTCGGCTGCGTCGAGCTGTACCCGTGGCGCGCCGGACGGCAGATCCTCGCCGCCGACGGCGACCACCTCCCCGCCCCCGGCGGGGTCCGCCGCGCCGCCGGTGAGCGCCCCCGGTACCTCCGGCATGCCCAGCAGGACCCCGATCGCGCAGTCCCCGCAGGACGACCCGCGGACCTCGCAGCTGTCGCAGTCGACGATCATCGTGTCGCTCCTCGCCTCCGGTGATCTCGTCGGGCGCACCGTACGGAGAGGCACCGACAGTTTCCGGAGATCGACCACCTGACCTGCGGAGACGTCGAGGACGGTGACGTCAGGAACGGAGCCGGCCGAGCAGCACCGAGGAGGGCACCGCGTGCGCCCCGCGGCGGCGCACCGACGCGGCGACCGCGCGGTCCGAGGAGGCGACGAGCAGCGGCCTGCCCTGCGGCTCGGCCGCGACGAGGTCCCGGATGACGTCGTCGGCGATCACGCCGGGATCGCTGAACAACACCCGCACGCCCCGGGTCCCGCGGGTCTGCGCGGCGCTCACCGCCGCGCCGTCGAACACCACGGTGACCTCGACCCCGGTCCGCGCCGCGAGCGCGCCCAGCTGCCCCACGAGCCGGGTGCGCTGGTCGGCGAGCGGCAGCTCCGGGTAGCCGGTCTTGCTCACGTTGTAGCCGTCGACGATGAGGTGCGCGGCGGGCAGGGCCAGCAGCGAGTCGAGCATCGCGAGGTTGACGACCGGGGCGCCGCGGGTGCCGTCCGGCCCCGCGACGAGATCGGCGGGACGCGGCCCGCCGCCGCCGACGGAGAGCTCCCGGCGCAGGCCCTGCACGGCGCCGCCGAGGGTCTCGAGGAGCAACCCGAGCCGCACCTCGTCGCCCTGCCGGGCCTCCTTGGCCGCCTGCCGGGCGGCCGCCACCTCGGCCTGCGCGCGCCGGGCGCGGCGGTGCTCCTCCTCCGCCCGCTCCCGTTCGCGGTCCCGCTCGGCGATCACCTCGGCCAGCCGTGCGTCGGCACCCGCCCGCAGCCGGGCGACCTCCGCCTCCAGCTCGGCCTGCGCGTCGCGCGCGAAGCGCAGCCTGGTGCCCTGCTCGGACACCTTGCGGCGCAGCTGCGCCACCTCCTGCTCGCGCTGCGCGGCGGCCTCGCGGGCCTGGTCGCGCGCCTCGGCCAGCTCGGCGCGCAGCCGCTCGACCTCGACGGTCAGCTTGTCCGCCCGCGACAGGGCCTCGTCGCGCTCGGCTCGGGCCTCGGCCGCGTCGCCCCGCCGGGCGACGGCGGCGACCGCACCGCGGGCGTCGGGGGCACCGGTCAGCACGGCGGCGGCCGCGGCGGTCAGCGGCTCGTCCGGGCCCGCGGCGAGCTCGCCGGGCCGGTGCTCCTCCCACCAGGCGACGACGGCGGTGCGGAAGGTCGCGTTGTCCCGCAGCTCGCGCACGAGCGTGGTGCCGCCCAGGCGGGCGCGCTTGGCCGGGGTGAAGCGGGCGAACTGGCGGAGTGCGGCGGGCACCTCGGTCGGCGGGAGCCCGGCGAGCGCGGTGCCGGCAACCTCGGCGAGCCGGTGCCGCACGGGGTCCGGGAGCAGGTTCCAGTCCAGGTCCGCGACCCGTCCGGCGGACGCCGCGGCACCCTGCGGGTGCTCGGGCGAGGCGTCCTCCGGGTACATCGGTCAAGGTTATCCCCGATCCGGACGGGCGGCCACGGATTCGGCCGCGACGCACCGGGCCCGGCGACACGCTCGAACGGGTGTGCGAGGAATTGTCGGTGGCTCGAACTACCGTTCGCACCGTGACCGCTCCCCAGCTGTCGTTCGACGAGCTCGGCACCCCGCTGCGCGAGGTGACGTTCGTCGTGCTCGACCTCGAGACCACCGGCGGGAGCCACGAGCGGGACGGGATCACCGAGGTCGGTGCCGTCAAGGTACGGGGCGGCGAGGAGCTGGGCGAGCTGGCCACGCTCGTCGACCCCGGCTCCGGCATCCCGCCCAACATCGTGGCGCTCACCGGCATCACCACCGCGATGGTCCGCACCGCGCCGCGGCTGCCCGCCGTGCTGCCGTCGGTGCTGGAGTTCCTCACCGGCGCCGTGCTGGTGGCGCACAACGCCCCGTTCGACGCCGGCTTCCTGCGCTCCGCCTGCGAGCGGCACGGGCAGGTGTGGCCGCGGCCGCCGGTCCTCTGCACGGCACGGCTCGCCCGGGCGGTCCTGCCCCGGGACGAGTGCCCGAGCGTGCGGCTCGGCGCCCTCGCCCGGCACTTCGGTACCCACACGCAGCCGAACCACCGGGCGTTGTCCGACGCGCGGGCCACCGTCGAGGTGCTGCACCACCTGCTCGAGCGGGTGGGCAACCTGGGGGTGCAGAGCCTGGAGGAGCTGCTCGCGCTGACCCGGGAGGCGTCGGCGCACCGGCCGACCCAGCGCCAGCGGCAGAAGCGCCACCTCGCCGAGCAGGTGCCCTCTGCGCCGGGCGTGTACCTGTTCCGCGGGCCGCGCGAGGAGGTGCTCTACGTCGGGACCAGCGGCGATCTCCGGCGCCGGGTGCGCAGCTACTTCACCGCGGGCGAGCGGCGCCGGCGGATCCGGGACATGGTGGCGTTGGCCGAACGGGTCGACTCGGTCGTCTGCGCGCACGCGCTCGAGGCGGGCGTCCGCGAGCTGCGGCTGCTCGCGGCGCACAAGCCGAAGTACAACCGCCGCTCGCGCAACCCCGCCCGCACCTGGTGGGTGGTGCCGACCGCCGAGACCTTCCCCCGGCTGTCGGTGATCACCAGCGCGCGCGAGGGTGCACTGGGTCCGTTCGCCTCGCACCGCTCCGCCGCCACGGCGTTGGACACGCTGCTCGACGCCGTGCCCCTGCGGCGCTGCACGCAGCGGATCCCGGCCCGGGCGCCGTCGGCGTCCCCCTGCATGCTGCACGAGCTGGGGAAATGCGGAGCGCCGTGCGCCGGTCTGCAGTCGCCGGAGGAGTACGCGCCCGCCGTCGAGTCGCTGCGGTCGCTGGTCCACGGGGCGAGCGACGACCCGCTGCACCTGCTGGCCCGCGGCGTCGACGAACTGGCGGGCAAGGAGCGGTTCGAGGAGGCGGCGGGCGACCGGGACCGGCTGGCGGCGCTGATCTCGGCGCTCGAGCGGCGCCAGACGCTGGCCGCGCTGGCCGCCCAGCCCGAGCTCGTCGGTGCCCGGCCGGACGGGCGGGGCGGCTGGGAGCTCGCGGTGGTGCGGTACGGGCAACTGGCCGCGGCCGACGTGGCGCGCCGGGGCGTGCGCCCGATGCCCGTCGTCGAGGCGCTGCGGGCCGGCGCCCAGACCATCCTGCCGGGCGAGGGGCCGCTGCACGGAGCCCCGCCCGAGGAGGTGCGGCTGATCTACCGCTGGCTCACCACCGGCGGCACCCGGCTCGTGTACTGCGAGCCCTGGTCCGAGCCCGCGCGGGGTGCCGCGCGATGGAGCGGATGGGCGCTCAAGGCGCGCGAGGGCACGGAGGCCGGGCGCACCGCCGTCGAGGTGCTGGCGGGGAGGGGGTGAGCGGTCAGGCGGAGCCCACCGAGAAGGCGGCCTCGGTGTCGGCGCGGGAGTAGGAACGGAAGGCGATGTGGGTGTCGGTGTGCTGCACGCCGTCCACCTTCGAGATCTTCCCCGCGATGAGGTCGGCGAGCTGCTCGTGCTCGCGCACCTTCACGATCGCGATCAGGTCGACGTCGCCGGCGCACGAGTAGACCTCGGCGACGCCCTCGATGTCCGCGATCGCCTGTGCGGTCTCGGGGATCCGGTCGGCGAGGGTGTGGACCAGGACGATCGCGGTGATCACGGGCTCTCCTTCTCACGAGGCCTCGGGGCGGTTCGCTGCGGAGGCTAGTCCAGCCGGGGCCGTGCTGCCGCGCTCCACACCGGACACGGTCGGCAACCGGGCGGAGATCGGCGACGTCCCGGGCCGCGCGACGAGCAGCGGGCGGCACGGGCCGAGCGGATGCCGACGGGCCGCGGCGGCGCACACGCCTGATGGGTCGCACAGGTACCACACACCGCGCACACCCGGTCGAGGACCTGCGCGAGGCCGCGACCGGTGTGCGAGCGCGTGCGGGGCGGTCAGCCCGGGTCGAGCGGTCAGCCCGAGTGGAGTGCGTCGAAGGACGAGGCCCGGGTGGCCGAGGCCGCCGGCGCCGCCTCGGTCATCGTTCCCTCACCGGACCGCTCGCCGTCCGACGAATCCCCGCCGGACCCGTTGCCGGAGGACCGGGAGTCGTCGGATCCCGATCCGCTCGAGGTCGCCGGGCCGGAGTCGCCCGAGCCCTTCGAGCCGGCCGACGCGGCCGACCCGTCCGAGCCGTCCGAGCCGCTCGAGCCGGACGGCTCCTGGCCCGCCGTGGCGGGGTCGCCGGCCGTCGCGCCCGAGCCCGGGGCGGCGGCCGCGGGCTGTCCGGCGCCGTCGAGCGAGTAGATGCGCACCCAGTCGACCTCGTAGCTGGCCTCGCGCATCCCGCCGCCGTGGAAGTTGTCGAACTGGATGGTCAGGTGCCCGGAGGGCATGTCCTGGATGTTCTTGCGGCCGCCGGGACCCGCGCCGTTCTCGAGCGTGTACCACTCCTTACCGTCGATGTAGCCCCGCACGTGGTCGGGGGTCCACTCGAAGGCGATGGTGTGCCACTCGGACAGCGGGGCCCCGCAGTCCTTCTCCTCCAGGAACTCCTGCTGCACCGGCATCCGCGGGTGCGGGTAGTGGATGAAGGCGTTGGCGCACTCCTCGCCGGGGGCCCCGTTCTCCAGGAAGTCGTACTCGCCGTCCTGCGGCCAGCTGTCCGACTCCGGCCAGACGATCAGCAGCGGGTGGTACTCCTTGCCCGACTCCCCCGTGTTGAAGGAGCGGACCCGGGCCTCCCAGCGGCCGTACCGCTGGTCGAGCTTCGAGGCCAGCCAGCCGGTGTCGCCGTTCCTGCTGCCCTTCTGGATCAGCTTCTCGCCGTCGACGGTGCTGTTGGCGCCGCAGCGCTTGCCGTTGCCGTTGTGGCCGGCCCAACAGCCGTTGATCGTGCTCCACTTCGTCTGGTCGGGCCCGCCGGTGTAGTTGAACTCGTCGGACTCCGGCAGCGGCGTACCCCAGCCGTACTTCTCGGCGGCGGTGGTGGGCTCGGCCGGCGGCACGACCACGGGCGGCTCCACGAGGGGCGGCTCCGGCACCCCCACCCCACCGGGCCCGGCGACCGTGCCGCCCGGCGGGGCAGCCGTTCCGGGGTCCACCGCGGGGGCGGACGGATCGGCCGACGGGTCCGTCCCGGCACCGCCCACGGGCGAGGCAGGAGACGCGACCGCGGGTCCGGCCACCGGAGCCGCCGCGCCGGCGACGGGAGACGTGCCGGAAGCGGGCGCGGTGCCGGCCACGGGAACCGAACCGGCGACGGATGTCGACCCGGCGACGGGGGACGTTCCGGCGGCGGGAGGCGTTCCGGCGGCGGGTGCGGTGCCGGCGGCGGGCGTCGAGCCGGGAGCAGATGCTGTTCCCGCGGCGGGCGCGATGCCGGACGCGGGGTCCGAGCCGGCAGCCGGGTCGGTCACCGTGCCGCCCACCGGCGAGGCGGGCGAGGCCGCGGACGAGCCTGCCGCGGGCGCAGCGACCGGAGCAGCGAGCGCATCGGCTGGAGCGGCGGCAGCGCCCGCGGGGGCGACGGCCGGTGCTGCGGATCCCGGCGTCGCGGCCTGAGCCGGGGCCGGCCCGCCTGCGGCCGCGGCGTCCGCAGCTGCCACTCCCGATGACGGCGCACCTGCCGACTCGGAGGAGAGCAGCCCTGATCCAGCCGGGGCGGAAGAGGCCCCCGCGGTGGCTGCGGTGACTGCGGTGCCTGCCGTGGCCTCCCCGGCCGTGTCGTGGGCGAGCGCGACGCCGGGCCCGACCAGGCCCAGGGCACCGATCGTCGCGATCAGAGCGAGGTGTCTGCGGGTTCGGAGCTTCATCGGGTCGCCTTTCGCGTGCACCGCCGTCGCCCGGGCGGGCAACCCAGCCCGACGGGATCGTGACGCTGCGCAAGGCGCCGGCCACTACCCGCCGTTCTGCGTGATGTCGTTGAGGTAGGTGGTGCTGGCGTGAATCATGGTGTTCATGTCCGCTTTGCGTCACGGCCGGACAGCCGAAGCCCCTCGAAGGCGTGACACCGTCACCGTTCGGGCGTCACCCGGTGCAGCGAGCCCTTCAAGCGCAGGTCACGGGTCGAACCACCCGACTGAGCAGCACGCCTGACGCAGAGTTGCCGCGATCGTCACCGGCAGTGAGAAGGGGCTCGTGGCAACAAGAGCCGCTGCCGAAGCGCGGGACCTCAGGTCGCCGCACCAAGATCGCCGCGACAGTCACAGGACCGTCGGACCAACAGCCCGCACGTCCCACTCGGAATGATCACGTCAACGACGCCGCCCGCCACACCCAACCCGCCGAACCCCGCAGCGCTACTCGTGGAGGCCGCAGCCCGACTCATCACCTCGAGATCGCGCCGACCGTGACAGGACGGCAGTCCCGGCAGCGGCAGGACGGCAGTCCCGGCAGCCCTCACGCCCCACTCGGAACGATCACGACAGCGTCGTGAGCAGCGCAACCCGACCCATCAGCCAGCGATCGCGACGAGAGTGACAGGACAGTCGTCGCAGCAGCCCTCACGTCCCACCCGGAACGATCACGACAGCGCCATCGCGGGACCCGCCCCGACTCGCGGAATCCCACAGTGCGACTCGCGGGATGCCGCAATCCCACTGGGTCCCATCACGATCGCGCCGACAGTGACACGAGGGGCGCCCCGACAGCCCTCAGGCCCCACTCGGAACGATCACGACCAGTGCCTCGCGCACCGCAGCCCGACCCATCACCCAGAGATCGCCGCGACAATGACAGTACGGTCGTCGCCGCAGCCCTCACGTCCCACTCGGAACGATCATGAAGGCGCCGTCGCGCGCCACACCCCGACCCGGGGGAACCCACACCCCGACCCGCCGGAACCCACAGCGCGACTCGCGAGAGCCCACACCCCGACTCGCGCAAGCCACACCCCGACCCGCCGGAACCCACAGCGCGACGCGCGAGAACCCACACCCCGACTCGCGCAAGCCACACCCGACCCGCGGGACCCCACAGCGCGGCCCGCGGAAGTCCACACCCCGACTCGCGGACGGGCCGCCACGGGGCGGGGGTGGGTGGGTCGGGCGGGCCCCCACCCCGCCCGCACTACCCCTTGAGTCGGGTGGAGACCTCGGCCCACTTCACGAGCAGCCGCTCGGCCGCTCCGGAGTCGATCGCCGCGGCGGCCCGCTCCAGGCCCGCGGACAAGGCGGCGTCGAGGTCGGTGACCGGGCCGTCGTAGGCCGCGAGCGCCCCCGCGGCGTTGAGCAGCACCGCCTCCCGGACGGGCCCCTGCTTGCCGGCGACGAGGTCGCGGGCGACCTCGGCGTTGGCGCGGGCGTCGCCGCCCCGCAGGTCCTCGCGGGTGGCAGGGCCGATGCCGAGGCGCGCGGGGTCGACGTCGGCCCGCCGCACCTCTCCCCCGCCGGCGATCCAGACCGCGCTGCCGGTGGTGGTGGTGAGCTCGTCGAGCCCGTCGTCGCCCCGCACCACGAGCGCCGACGCCCCGCGCCCGGCCAGCACCTCGGCGATCACCGGGGCGAGCCGCGCGTCCGCGCACCCGACGAGCCCGGCCGAGGGCTGGGCCGGGTTGGTGAGCGGGCCGAGGATGTTCATGGCCGTGGGGACGCCGAGCTCGCGGCGCACCGGGCCGGCGTGCCGCATCGAGGGGTGGAAGACCGGGGCGAAGCAGAAGGCGATGCCCGCCTCCGCGACGCACCGCGCGACCGCCACCGGCGGCAGGTCGATGACCACCCCGAGGGCCTCGAGCACGTCCGCGGCCCCGGACGACGAGGACGCGGCCCGGTTGCCGTGCTTCACCACCGGCACCCCGGCGGCAGCGACCACGATCGCCGCCATCGTGGAGATGTTGACGGTGTTGGCCTGGTCGCCGCCGGTGCCGACGATGTCGACCGCGCGCCCGTCGACGGTCACGCGGTTCGCGTGCTCCAGCATGGCCGCGGCGAGCCCGGTGATCTCCTTGGCCGTCTCACCCTTGGACCGGAGCGCGACGAGGAACCCCGCGAGCTGGGCCGGTGTGGCGTCGGCCGACAGCACGCGGTCCATCACCCAGGCCGTGTCCTCGGCCGCGAGGTCCTGACCGGAGATGAGCCGGCCGAGCAGCGCCGGCCAGGTCTGGTCGGCCATCAGCGGCGGACCGGAGCGCCGTCCCCGCCCTCGAGGCCGCGCAGCACCTCGGCCACCGTCTCGGCGGCGGTCAGCGGGTCGAGCGGGTGCACGAGGACGGCGTCGGCGCGGGACCAGGTGGCCAGCCACCGGTCGTCGGCACGCCGGACGGACACCACGATCGGGGGACAGTCGGGGATCTCGTCCTTCAGCTGCCGGGCGACGCCCAGGCCGCCGGTCGGCTGCGCCTCGCCGTCGAGGATCGCGAGGTCGACCTCGCCGGCGTCGCACGCCGCGAGGACCTCGGCGACCCCGGCCGCCTCGACGTACCGGACCCGGCCGAGGTCGGGCGCGGGCCGCCGCCCCACCGCCGTCACGACGGCCTCCCTGACCTCGGGCCGATGGCTGTAGACCAGCACGTTCCAGGTCCGCCGCCCGGACGACGCGGACGGGCTGGTGCTCGCGGGAAGGCTTCCGGCGCTGCTCACCCGCCGCATACTAGTCAGCACCCTCACACCCGTGGGCGCGCACGCGCGGGAACCGGGAGGGGCTGGTGAGGCGTTGGCCGGATGCCGCCGGACCGGTTCGCCCTGACGAAGTGGGTATCCCGACAGGCTGTAGAAGTTCGCGTGGGGTCATAATGCCCGCGTGACGACAGCGGCTCCCAACATCAGCGCGCGGATCCACTCGCTGAACCGACCGAACCTGGTCAGCATCGGCACCATCGTCTGGCTGTCCAGCGAGCTGATGTTCTTCGCCGGCCTGTTCGCGATCTACTTCACCGCGCGCGCCCAGAACGTCGGCGAGTGGCCTCCGCCGCCGACCCATCTCGACGTCCCCTACGCCCTGGTCGTGACGATCGTCCTCGTGGCGTCCTCGTTCACGTGCCAGTTCGGGGTGTTCGCCGCGGAGCGGGGCGACGTGTTCGGCCTCCGGCGCTGGTACACCCTGACCCTGCTCATGGGCACGTTCTTCGTGCTCGGGCAGATCAACGAGTACCACACGCTGGTGACCGAGCACGAGACGACGATCTCGTCCAGCGCCTACGGCACCGTCTTCTACATGGCCACGGGCTTCCACGGCCTCCACGTGACCGGCGGCCTGATCGCGTTCATCTTCCTGTTGATCCGCACCAGGCTGAGCAAGTTCACCCCGGCGCAGGCCACTGCGGCGATCGTCGTGTCCTACTACTGGCACTTCGTCGACGTCGTCTGGATCGGCCTGTTCGCCGTCATCTACTTCATCCGGTAGCGGGCCCCGCTCCCCGGAAGCACCGAACGCCGACCGTGAGGGTTAGACGCCGACGATGACCACCGAGACCACCACACCACCCGCGCCCCGGAAGCGGCGGCCGCACGGCAAGATGCGGCGCAAGTTCGCCGGTCTCCTCGCGATCGGCATCGCCCTGCTCGCGGTGGGCGGCGGGTACACGCTGTTCGCCCCGAACGCCGAGCAGAACCAGGCGGTCGCCCAGCCCGACGCCGCCCTGGTGGCCAAGGGCCAGGAGCTCTACAACGCCGCCTGCATCACCTGCCACGGCTCCAACCTGCAGGGTGTCGAGGAGCGCGGCCCCAGCCTGATCGGCGTCGGCGATGCCGCGGTCTACTTCCAGGTCTCCTCCGGCCGGATGCCGCTGGCGCGCCAGGAGGCCCAGGCGGGCCGCAAGCCCCCGCTCCCGCAGTTCGACCCGGACACCGAGGAGGGCCGGGCCAACCTCGACGCCCTCGGTGCCTACATCCAGGCCAACGGCGGCGGTCCCGAGACCCCCGCGCAGACCGGCGCCGCCCTCCGCGGTGACGACCCGGCCCGCGGCGGCCAGCTCTTCCGCCTGAACTGCGCCTCGTGCCACAACTTCACCGGTGTCGGCGGTGCGCTGTCGTCGGGCAAGTACGCCCCGACGCTGTCGACCCCCACCGAGGAGCAGATCTACACCGCGATGCTCACGGGCCCGCAGAACATGCCGAAGTTCGGCGACCGGCAGCTCACGCCGGAGGAGAAGCGGGACATCATCGCCTACATCAAGTCCGTCACCAACGGCAGCAACCAGGTGGGCGGCTACGACCTCGGGGGCCTCGGCCCGACGACCGAGGGCGTGGTCATCTTCGTCGTCGGCCTGACCGTTGTCGTCGGTTTCGCAATGTGGTTGGGAGCGAAGAATTGAGCGCCACCGACACCCCCGGCCGCCCCTCCCAGGAGGAGCTCGAGGGGATGAGCCAGGAGGAGCTGGCGCGGCTGGCCGGGACCCTCGACGACGTCGAGGTCGTGCACAACGCGCCCAAGTGGCCGGTCCGGGGCACGCGGGCCGAGAAGCGGGCCGAGCGGACCGTCGCCACCTGGTTCGTCCTGTCGGCGCTCTCGGCCCTCGGCTTCATCGTCGCGTTCATCGCCTGGCCCCACCAGTACGTCCCCCCGGGTGCGCCCGGCTACGGCTGGTACGCCTCGTACAACCCGGCGATCGGCTTCCTGTTCGGGTTCACGGTCCTCGCGCTGGGCATCGGCGTCATCGCCTACGTGCGGAAGTTCTTCCCGGAGGAGGTCTCGGTCCAGCAGCGGCACGACGGCCGTTCGGACGAGGTCGACCGTAAGACGATCATCGCCCAGCTGGTCTCGGCCGGGAAGTCGACCGACATCGGCCGCCGCAAGCTGATCACCCGCTCCGCAGGCGCCGCGGCCGGCATCTTCGGCATCGGCCTCGGCATCGCGGCCCTCGGACCGCTCATCCGCAACCCGTGGAAGGGCGGCGACCAGGCCGCGCTGTGGGTCACCCCCTGGGCCCCGAAGGGCGGCGAGACCGTCTACCTGCGCCGGGACACCGGAATTCTCGGCGAGATCTCCCGGGTCCGCCCCGAGGACATGGAGCCGGGCTCCATGGAGACCGTGTTCCCCTACCGCGAGTCGGAGCGCGGCAACGAGGAGGAGCTGCTGCACGCGCAGCGCGCCTCGGACGCGCCGGTCATGCTCATCCGCCTCCGCCCGGGCACCCAGACGATCAAGCGTCAGGGCCAGGAGGACTTCAACTTCGGCGACTACTACGCCTTCTCGAAGGTGTGCACCCACCTGGGCTGCCCGACGTCGCTGTACCAGACGCAGGACAACCGCATCCTGTGCCCGTGCCACCAGTCGCAGTTCCTCGCGACCGAGTACGCCCGCCCGGTCTTCGGTCCGGCGACGCGCGCATTGCCCCAGCTGCCCATTACCGTGGACAGTGAGGGTTACTTCGTGGCACGGAGCGACTTCATCGAGCCCGTCGGACCGGCATTCTGGGAGCGGAGGCCATGAGCGCCATCACCACACCCGTCACCTCGTCCGGTGGCCCGAAGAGCAGGGCCGGCGCCGCGCTCGACGAGCTGGACCAGCGGTACCACCCCGCGGCGGGGCTGCGGAAGCAGTTCAACAAGGTCTTCCCCACGCACTGGTCGTTCATGCTGGGCGAGGTCGCCCTCTACAGCTTCATCGTCCTGCTGCTCTCGGGCATCTACCTGGGGTTGTTCTTCGACCCGTCGATGACCGAGGTCGTCTACAACGGCGCCTTCGACAACCTGCGCGGCATCCACATGTCGCGGGCCTACGAGAGCGCGGTCCAGATCTCCCTGGAGCTGCGGGGCGGCCTGTTCGTCCGGCAGGTCCACCACTGGGCGGCGCTGCTGTTCGTCGCCTCGATGGTGGCGCACATGTTCCGCGTCTTCTTCACCGGCGCGTTCCGCAAGCCGCGTGAGACGAACTGGATCATCGGCCTGGTCCTGATCCTGCTGGGCATGCTCGAGGGCTTCACCGGCTACTCGCTGCCGGACGACCTGCTCTCCGGCATCGGTCTGCGGATCGCCTCGGGCTTCATCCTCTCGATCCCGCTGATCGGCACCTGGACGCACTGGGCGCTGTTCGGCGGCGAGTTCCCGGGCATGGAGATCATCCCGCGGCTCTACATCGTCCACGTGCTGATCTTCCCGGGCATCCTGCTCGCGCTGATCGGCGTGCACCTCGCGCTGGTCTGGTACCAGAAGCACACGCAGTTCCCCGGCCCCGGCCGCAAGGAGACCAACGTCGTCGGCGTCCGGATCCTCCCGGCGTTCGCGGCCAAGGGCGGCGCGTTCTTCGCGATCGTCGTCGGCGTCATCGGGATCATGGCCGGCATCTTCCAGATCAACCCGATCTGGAACCTCGGCCCGTACGACCCGTCGCACGTCTCCGCCGGCTCGCAGCCCGACTGGTACATGCTCTTCTCCGAGGGCATGGCGCGCATCTTCCCGCCGTGGGAGATCTACCTGTTCGGCCGCTACACCATCCCGGCGGCCTTCTGGGCCACGGTGGCGTTCCTCCCGGTGCTGTTCGTGGTGGCGGGCATCTACCCGGCCCTCGAGCGGAAGATGACCGGCGACAACGCCCTGCACAACCTGCTCCAGCGCCCCCGTGACGTCCCCGTCCGCACCTCGCTGGGCATCATGGGCATCACGTTCTACGTCTGGCTGGTGCTCTCGGGCGTCAACGACTGGATCGCCTACTTCTTCCACGTCTCGCTCAACGCGACCACGTGGGCGGGCCGCATCGGCCTGCTGGTGCTCCCGCCGATCGCCTACTGGGTCACCTACCGGATCTGCATCGGCCTGCAGAAGAGCGACCGGGCGGTCCTCGAGCACGGCATCGAGACGGGCATCATCCGGCGTCTGCCGCACGGTGAGTTCATCGAGGTGCACCAGCCGCTGGCCGGCGTCGACGACCACGGCCACGCGATCCCGCTCGAGTACCAGGGCGCCCCGGTGCCCAAGCGGATGAACCAGCTGGGCTCGGCCGGTACGCCGGTCGCCGGCTCGCTGCTCGGCCCGGACCCCGTCGACGAGACGGTGGCCCTCGACCGGGCCCGTGCCGAGAACCACCACCGCGAGCTCGAGGAGCACGACCGGCGCGCCCGGGCCGCGGAGGAGCTGGAGCTGGCCGGCCGGCCCGACGCCGGGCGGCCGAAGGACCAGACGGACTGACGGTCCGCCCGTCCGGCCCGGAACACGGAGAAGGGGTCCCGCACCGCGGGGCCCCTTCCTCCGTTCTCGGGCCCCTCCCCGCGGTTCACCCTGTCCGGGAGGCCAGGTGTCGCACGCCACGCGCTGCTGCTACGGTGGCGGACGTGCGACTCGCAGCGATCCTTCTCGCCGCGCGCCCCGGGCTCGTAGTAGCCCAGCGCGTCGGCTGAGCCAGGCTGCCGCCGCGCCCTCGCGGGACCTCTCGCCCCGCGCTCCCCAAGCCGAGAACCCTGCCGAGACCTGGCTCGCGTTCCCAGCAGCACCACGAACGCATCCTCCCGGAGCACGTCCATGAGCATCACCATCGACCGGCCGAGCACCACCACCGACCGCACCGCCGGCTGCCGCATCCTCCGCCGCCACACGATCGTCACCACGCACGGCATGGACGGCGTCCTGCTGGTCGCCGCCGAGCTGCGCGCCTGCGGCGGCCTCGTCAAGGAGATGGCGGTCGACGTCCGCGAGGGCGTCGGCTGCAGCGAGCTCACCTGCTCGGTCAGCATGACCGCGGAGGAGGCCGCGCAGTTCGCGGCCCGCCTCCGCGCCCTGCCGAGCGTCGAGTCCGTCGATCCCTACTGAGAATCGCAGTATGGAACCATAATGCGATTTCGCGCGTCGATTTCGAGCATTATGGTTCCATAACGCGGTCAGACGCGGGTCCGGCCCCGGGCCGCGGCGAGCATCTCGCCCAGCTCGGCGACCTTGACCCGCTCGGCCCCGCCGCGGGCCTCCCCCAGGCGCAGCTCCTCGGCGTCGAGCCGCTCCCAGTCGGTCCAGGTGACCGGCTCGATGCCGTAGGCCTCCAGCCGTTCGACGACGGACCCCGGGTCCGGATACTCCGGGTCCGGGAGGGCGTGGAGGTCGTCGAGCAGCGAGGCGACGGTCTCCACGGCGTCGCCCTTGTTCGTCCCGATGACGCCGGTGGGGCCGCGCTTGATCCAGCCGGTCACGTAGGCCCCGGGCACCGGCCGGTCGCCGTCGACGACCCGTCCGGCCTCGTTGGGCACGATCCCGTTCCGCTCGTCGTACGGCAGCCCCGGGATCGGCTCGCCCGAGTATCCGATGGCCCGGACGACCAGCCCGGCCTCGAACGTCTCCTCCTCGCCGGTCCCGACGACCTTGCCGTCGCGCACCTCGTTGCGCTCGACGACCATCCCGGCCACCCGGCCGCCGTCCTCCAGCAGCCGCACGGGCGTGCGGAGGAAGTGCAGGTGGATCCTCCGCGGTGTGTCGTCGGGGGTGTGCGCGGCCCACTCGGTGAGCATCGCGAGGTTCTGTTTCTGCCGGCGCTCCATCGTCTCGAGCACGGCGTCGGGGACGCCCGCGGCGAGCACGCCGTCGTCGTGCACCAGCACCTGCACCCCCTCGAGCTCGCCGATCTGCCGCAGCTCGGCCGGGGTGAACTTGACGTGCTCCGGGCCGCGCCGGATCACCACGTGGACGTCGGCGACCGCGCTCCCGCGCAAGGTCTCCAGCACCCGGTCCGGGACGTCCGTCCCCGCCATGTCCACGTGGCCGCGGGCGAGCACGCGGGCGACGTCGAGCGCGACGTTGCCGGCCCCCACCACGACCACCCCGGGGTGGTCGAGCAACGGCTCCAGGTCGACGAAGTCCGGGTGGCCGCAGTACCAGCTCACGAACGCGCCGGAGCCGTGGCTGCCGTCGAGCTCCTCGCCGGGGATGCCCAGGGCACGGTCCACCGAGCTGCCCGAGGCGTGCACGATCGCGTGATAGTGCTCGCGAAGCACCTCGAGCGGGATCCCGCCCTCGCCGACCCGGACGTTGCCCAGGAACCGGACGCGCGAGCCGTCGGCGAAGGGCTTCTGCAGCACCCGGATCACCGACTTCATCTTCACGTGGTCCGGAGCGACGCCGTAGCGGACCAGGCCGTACGGGGCGGGCAGCCGGTCGAGCACGTCGACGTCGACGGGGACCTCGGAGGCCAGCAGGGCGGCCGCGGCGTACAGGCCGGACGGGCCGGCCCCGACCACCGCCACTCTCGGTTGCGCGGGCATCTCGGGCGTCACTGCTCCTCGCGCGCCCCCGGTCGGCGGGTCGACGGCGGTCGGCGACGGCCGACGGCGACCGGGGCGCAGGTGGTGGGAATGCGCGTCTGTCCGGCTCAGTATCGCCCGCCCCGGAGGCCTCGCGAGTGAGATCCGTCACGCAGGGCGGACCGGGTGGTCGGCTGGCCGTCAGCCGACGAGCTCCTCGCTGCTGCGGAAGGACCGCCGGTAGTCGGCCGGCGCGACCCCGACGACCTTGCGGAAGTGGTGCCGCAGCAGGGTGGCGCTGCCGAACCCGCACCGGGCGGCCACGGCGTCGACGGGGAGATCGGTGTCCTCGAGCAGGCGCCGTGCGTGCAGCACGCGCTGCCGGGTGAGCCAGCGCAGCGGGGTCGTGCCGGTCTCGTTCACGAAACGGCGCGCGAAGGTCCGCTCGGACATCGTGGCCCGACGGGCGAGGTCCGCGACCGTGTGCTCGACGTCGAGGTGCGTGAGCATCCAGTCCAGCAGCGGCCCGAGCGAGTCCGCCGAGCACTCCGGCACCGGCCGGTCGATGAACTGGCGCTGCCCGCCCTCCCGCTGCGGCGGCACGACCATGCGGCGGGCGATCCCGTTCACGACCGCGCTGCCGAGCTCGCGGCGGACCAGGTGCAGGCAGGCGTCGATGCCCGCCGCGGTGCCGGCGCTGGTGATGAGGTTGCCGTCGTCGACGAAGAGGACGTCCGGGTCCACCTCGACGGTCGGGTACCGCTCGCGCAGCTCGTCGACGCTGTGCCAGTGGGCGGTGACCTTGCGCCCGTCGAGCAACCCGGCCTCGGCCAGCACGAACACGCCGGAGCACACGGTCAGCAGGATGGCGCCGGCCGCCTCGGCGTCGCGCAGGGCCTGGAGCGCCGCCTCCGGGAACTCCCGCAGACGGGTGGCGGGAACGGCGACCAGGTCAGCACCCCGGAGCCCCTCGAGGCCGTGCTCGGGCACGACCTGCACGCCGCCGGTCGTGCTGACCGGCTTCCCGGCCTCGACCCCGCAGACGCGGTACTCGAGGACCGGCAGGCCGTCGTCGGAGCGGTCCATGCCGAACACCTCGCACAGCACCCCGAACTCGAACACGGCGAGCTCGGGCATGACCAGCACGGCGACGCTGCGCAGCATGCGCGCCAGCATACTGGCGGCATCTTTGCGCAGGGTGTCTCGTCTGCCACTTCTGGCAGGAAGTGATGCGGAGCAAACTTTCTGCCATGACCGCATCGATCCTCGTCCTCGCCGCCCTCGTCGTCCTCGGCTGGAGCCTGGTCCGCGCCCACCGCGACGGAGACCGCCGTTTCCGCCTCGCCCAGTTCCGCCCGGCGGCGCCGTTCGCGGGCGTGCTGCCGGCCGACCGCGACCGGGAACGTCTCGTCGCCGACCTGCGGGCCCTGCCCGATTCACCCGCCGACATCGAGACCCGGCTGCGCATCTAGATTCCGTCCCGACGGGCCGGCCCCGACCGGGGCCGGCCGGCCGGCGTGTTCGGCCCGGCCGTTCGGCCCGGCTGTTCGGGCCGGCTGTTCGGGCCGGCTGTTCGGGCCGGGCGTTCAGGCCAGGTGGAACGCCGTGAGCCGCTCCGCCTCCTCCGCCACCTCCCGTGCCACGGTCGCGGGCAGCTCCTCGAAGGCGGCCGGCACGACCCGGCCGTGGGTGAACCGCCAGGTCCCGGCCACCCGGCCGTCGACCAGGAACGTGGGCGTGGACTGCGGCATACGCGTGGCGAACACCTTCTCCCGGTGCTCCGCGGGCAGGATGGCCGCCCGGGTGGCGTGCCCGAGCAGGAGCACCGCGTCCCAGTTCGACAGGAACCGCACCGGCGCCGGCGTGGCGGCGGCCGGGATCGGCAGCCGCGGCAGGTCGACGAGCTCGCCGCCCGCCGGGTCGCGGAACCGCCGGGTCTCCAGCCGCCCGAGCACCGCCCGCACCTCGGTGACCGTCCAGCCCGCGTACCGCGCGACGTCCTGCGCCGACGCCGGCCCGAAGCCCCGCAGGTAGCGCTCGACCAGCAGCTCCTCGGCGCGGGTGCGGTCGGCCCCGTCCGCGGGCACCCAGTGCTCGGCCAGCCCGTACACGTGTGCGCGGGGCGACTCCCAGGTCCCGGCGGGCGGCACCCGGACCATGTCGAGCCACAGCTGCACGCCCTGGAAGGCGATCTTCGGGAACCCGTCCTCCGCGAGCCGCGCCACGATCTCGGCCTGCTTCAGCGGCCCGTGCGCGAGGTACCCGCGGACCGCGGCGGCCACGGCGGGCATGTCCAGCCCCGCGGCCTGCTTCTGGACCCGCAGCCACCATCGGCGCCGGGGCTCGCGCACCGCCTCGGTGAGCGGCGCGAGGTCGGCCGCCGAGACCATGTGGATCGTGCAGCGCATGACCCAGGCCTGGACGATCCGGCGCCCGGTCAGCGCCGCGGTGAGGTCCTCGCGGCGGAAGTCCCGCAGCCGCGACCACAGCCCGACGTAGCCCGACGGCGCGTACTGCGTCTGCAGCCCGCCCACCCGCTCCACGGCGCGGACCGAACCCGTCCGGGCCCGCTGCAGCAACAGCTGCCGCGCCAGCAGCGCACGGTTCAGCTCGCCCCACGACAGCACGCGCTCCCCCACGCCGCGCACTGCGCCATCCGCCCCCGACAGAAGGGGACGGTCAGTGCGGAGCGGTGGCCAGCCCGGCGGTGGGCACGGGCAGGCCGAACCGCTCGCGCAGGGTGCGCAGCGGGGTCCGGTGCGCCCGCAGCAGCGGGACGACGTCGTCGGCCACCTTCTCCAGCCCGCGCGGCCGGGCGGGGAGGAACACCACGCCGTCGGCGCCGGCCGCGGCGAGCTCGCGGGTGAGTGAGGCCAGCCCGGCCGAGCCGGAGTGGTGCAGCCCGTCCCCCGCCCCCACGCCCACGTCCACCAGGACGCGCAGCGTCGCCGGGTCGCGCCCGGCCTCGGCGGCCGCGCCCTCGACGTCGAGCCGGCGCATCGCCGCCTCCCGCACGGAGCCGGCGGAGATCCGCACGACGTCGGCGGACCGGGCCGCCACCGGCAGTGCCTCGGGTGCGTCGACGCGGATCACGACGACCGGCTCGCCCTGCGGCGACCGCGGCACCGGGATCCGGCCGCGGACCTGCACGAACTCGCCGCTGAACCCCTCGGCGACCCCGGCGCGGCCACCCGTCCGGAGCCGGTGCGCCGCCTCGACGACCTCCGCGGCCTCGGCCCACAGCTCCCCGGGCGGGGTCGGCGCGACGGGATCCCGCACGACGACCTCCCACCCGGCCCTCCCGAGGGAGGCCGCGTCGAGCGCGGCCACGGCGTCGTGCAGGGCGACGGGATCGGCTCCGGTCACGGACACCTGCGGCACCAGCCCGGTGCCGGGCACGCCCGGGGCCACACGGGTGGCGCTCGCGAGGGCGTCGAGGCGGGGATGCGCGCGCTCCGCAGCGGCGGGACCGGGCACGGGGTCGATCAGGAACAGCACGTCGACCCCCCGCGCCGTGAGGGTCATCCGCTCCAGGTACCGGCCCGGATCGGTGCCCTCCCCGCACGGCTGCACGCCCAGCACGATCGGTCGCTCGGCCACGGGTCCCCCTCGGTCGCCTCTCGGACGCACCATCGCAGCACGGGCCCGCGCCGGGCGCCCGCCGGGGTCACCCCCGCAGCCCCTTCAGGTCCGCCTCGACGGCCGCGGCGCAGGCGCGCAGGTGCGGCAGGGCCTCGTCACGCAGCCAGGCGGTGCTGTTGCGCAGCGCGTGGGTACTGACGTTGGCGGCCGCGACCACGGTGCCCGCGGCGTCGCGGATCGGGACCGCGACGGAGCGCAGCCCGTCCTCCAGCTCCTGGTCGACCAGGCAGTAGCCGGCGGCCCGGACGTCGCCGAGGACGTCGCGCAGGGCGTCCCGGTCGGCCACCGTGCGGTCGGTGAGCGGCTCGAGCGCCCCCAGCCGCGCGTCGAGCTCGGCCGGGGGCAGGGCGGCCAGCAGCACCCGCCCCATCGAGGTGGCGTAGGCCGGGAAGCGGGTGCCGACGGTGATCGACACGGCCATGATCCGCGCGGTGGCGACCCGCGCGACGTACACGACGTCGCCGCCGTCGAGCACCGAGACCGAGGCCGACTCGTGCACGGTCTCGACGAGCTCCTCGAGGTGCGGGGCGGCGAGTTCGGGCAGCGACAGGGCCGAGAGGTAGGAGTAGCCCAGCTCCAGCACGCGCGGGGTGAGGGCGAAGAGCCGCCCGTCCGTGCGGACGTAGCCGAGCTCGACGAGCGTGAGCAGGAAGCGGCGGGCCGCGGCGCGGGTCAGCCCGGTGGCGCGGGCGACGTCGGACAGCGTCTGCGCCGGGTGTGCCCCGTCGAACGCCTTGATCACCGACAGCCCGCGGGCGAGCGACTGGACGTGCTCGGGGCGGACCGCGTGGTTCTCCGGGTCGGGCGCGTTCACCGGGCCTCCAGGATCCGGTCGACGAGCTCCGCGGCGTGCCCGGTGTCGGGCTCGCCGTCGGTCGTCAGGGCGAGGTTGCGACGCAGGGCGTCCGGGTGCACCTGCAGGCCCTCCAGACAGGTGCGGAGCCGCGCCGCGGCGCCGCCGGTCACCGCGAGCAGGTCGGTGAGCGTGCCCCACTCCGCGTGCCAGGCGCCGGCCGCGCGCTGGTGCTCGTGGTCCATCGCGGCGAGCAGCGTCGCGACCAGCCCGGGCGCCCGCCGCGCCGACGCCCGCGCGGTGATCGCGGCGATGGGGTTGCGTTTGTGCGGCATCGACGACGAGTCGCCGGGGGCCGCCTCCGAGACCTCGCCGACCTCGGTCTGCGACAGCAGCACGACGTCCGTCGCGGGCTTCGCGCACGCGCCGGCGGCGACCCCGAGGGCCCCGGCCAGGGTGCCGATCCGGGTGCGCTCGGTGTGCCACGGGACGCCCTGCGGGGCGAGCCCGAGCAGGTCGGCGACGGCGTCGGCGACGGCGGGGCCGTGCGGGTGCGAGGCGGCGAGCGTGCCGGCCGCACCCCCGAACTGGACCGGCAGGGCGTCGACCCGCGCCGCAAGCTCCCGGGCGGCGGTGTCGAGCCCGGCCGCCCACCCCGCCGCGACCAGGCCGAACGTGGTCGGCAGGGCCTGCTGGCCGAGGGTGCGCGCGATCGCCGGGGTGTCGCGGTGGGCGGCGGCGAGCCGGGCCGCGGCGGCGGCGGCAGCCCGGAGGTCGGCGAGCAGTGTCGGTGCGGCGCGGCGGACGAGCAGCACCAGGGCGGTGTCCATGACGTCCTGGCTGGTCGCGCCCGGGTGCACGGCGCCGCTCGCTCCGCCCGCCTCCCTGCGGAGAAGGCGGGCCAGCGGGATGACCGGGTTCCCGCCCTCGACGGCCGCGGCGGCGAGCTCGCCCGGCACGTCCGGGTCCGCGGCGAGCCGGTCCGCCGCGGCGGCGACCTCCTCCGCGTCGTCGGACCGGACGAGGGCGTAGCGTGCGGCGGCGCGGGAGAGGGCGACCTCGACGTCGAGCAGCGCGCGGACCCACGCGGTGTCGTCGAGGTGCGCGGCGACGGCGTCGGTGCCGGAGAGCGGCGCGAGCAACCCCGTGTTCGTCATGCGTACGACCGTACGGCATGCGTCCCGTGTGGTCAGGGACAATGGCCCCGTGACGCGCCCCCGCTACCGCACCGTGCTCCTCGACCTCGACGGCACCCTCGTCGACTCCGCCCCCGGCATTCTGGGGACCCTCCGCACCGCCTTCGAGCAGGTCGGCGTGCCCTACGACGACACCGTGATCGGCCGCCACCTGCTCGGCCCGCCGCTCTACGAGTCGCTGCCGCCGCTGGTGGGCGCGGAGAACGCCGAGCGCATCCTCGCGCTCTACCGGCCGCTGTACCGCGAGAGCGGCCTGCTCAAGTCGACCCCGTACCCGGGCATCGAGGACCTGCTGCGCGCCCTCGCCGGCGCCGGGGTCCGGCTCGGGCTCGCGACGAGCAAGGCCGAGCCCGCCGCCCGGGAGATCCTCGCCAACCAGGGCTGGACCGAGCTGTTCACCGCCATCACCGGCGACACGGTCGACGCGCAGCGGCCCAGCAAGGCGGCCGTGGTGGAGGAGGCGCTGCGCCGGCTCGGCTCCCCCGCCCCGGACGAGACGATCATGGTCGGCGACCGGCTGCACGACGTCGTCGGCTCCGGCCGGCACGGCATCTCCTGCCTGGGTGCGGGCTGGGGCTACGGCGAGCCGGGCGAGCTCGACACCGCCGGCGCGGTCGCGGTCTACGACACCGCCGCCGACCTGCAGGCCGCCCTCCTCTGACGCCGGAACGGTGAGGGTCGCCGCGGCGACCCTCACCACACCCCTGCCCGCCCCTGTTCGCAATACGAACTCTTGTGCGAGATGCGAACGGACGGTACGGTGCCCGCCATGGACAAGGTGGTGGCGTCGGCGCGCGAAGCGGTCGCCGACATCGGGGACGGCGCGTCCCTGGCCGTCGGGGGCTTCGGCATGTCCGGCGTCCCGACCGCGCTGATCGCGGCCCTGCTCGAGCAGGGCGCGACCGACCTCGAGACGATCAGCAACAACCTGGGGGTGGACGGCTTCGGCCTGGGCACCCTGCTCGCCGCGGGCCGGATCCGCCGGACGATCGGCTCCTACGTCGGCAACAACAAGGAGTTCGCCCGGCAGTACCTGGCCGGTGAGCTCGAGCTGGAGCTGACCCCGCAGGGCACGCTCGCCGAGCGGCTGCGCGCCGGGGGCGCAGGGATCCCGGCGTTCTTCACCCCGGCGGGTGTGGGCACCCTGGTCGGCGACGGCGGCCTGCCGTGGCGCTACGCCGCCGACGGCACCGTCGCGGTGAAGTCCCCGCCGAAGGAGGTCCGCGAGTTCGACGGCGTGCGCTACGTGCTCGAGCGCGCCATCGCCCCGGACTTCGCGCTGGTGCACGCCTGGAAGGGCGACCGGCACGGCAACCTCGTCTACCGGCGCAGCGCCCGCAACTTCAACCCGGATTGCGCCGCGGCCGGGCGGATCACGATCGCGCAGGTCGAGCACCTCGTCGAGCCCGGCGAGATCGACGCCGACGCCGTGCACACCCCCGGCATCCACGTCCAGCGCGTCGTGCACGTGCCCGACGCCGAGAAGCCGGTCGAGTTCAGGACGGTGCGCTCGTGAGCGAGCCTGCGAGCGAATCCTCACCACAGCGTCCGTGCGGAGCGTCGAGCTCGCGCAGCGAGGGAGAACGATGAGCCTCACCAGGGACCAGCTCGCCAAGCGGGTGGCCGACGAGCTGCCCGACGGCTCGTACGTCAACCTCGGCATCGGCATGCCGACGCTCGTGCCCGACCACATCCCGGGCACCCGGACCGTGGTGCTGCACAGCGAGAACGGCATCCTCGGCGTCGGCCCCTACCCGACCGACGACGAGGTCGACCCGGACCTGATCAACGCGGGCAAGGAGACCGTCACCGTCCTGCCCGGCGCGAGCTACTTCGGCTCGTCGGACAGCTTCTCGATGATCCGCGGGGGCAAGGTCGACGTCGCCGTGCTGGGTGCGATGCAGGTCAGCGCGACCGGCGACCTCGCCAACTGGGCCATCCCCGGCAAGATGATCAAGGGGATGGGCGGGGCGATGGACCTCGTCCACGGGGCGAAGAAGGTCATCGTGATGATGGACCACGTCTCCAAGGACGGCTCGCCCAAGATCCTCGAGCAGTGCACCCTGCCGCTGACCGGCGTGGGCTGCGTCAACCGGATCGTCACCGACCTCGCCGTGATCGACGTGACCGACGAGGGCCTGCGTCTGTTCGAGACCTTCGGCGTGTCCGAGGACGAGGTCCGCGGGAAGACCGGCGCGCCCCTCCGCTGACGCACCAGGGAGCCATGACGCGGCCTTCGACCGTCGTTTCGCGCGTCATGGTTCCACAACGCGATTCTCGGCGGCTTTCTCGCGCGTCATGGTTCCAGAGTGCGAGTCAGCCCACCAGCAGGACGATCAGGGTGCGGGGGCCGTGCACGCCCTCGACCCGGTCCAGCTCGATGTCGCTGGTCGCGCTCGGGCCGCTGATCCACGTCAGCGGCCGGGCCGGGTCGAGACGGGCCACCGCGGCGGTGACATCGGCGACCACCTGGTCCGCCCGCACCACGCACACGTGCCGGTCCGGCACCAGGGTCGCCGCCCGGCGCCCCTGGCCCGGCCCGTGGTCCAGCACGATCGTGCCGGTCTCGGCGATGCCCAGTGCGGCCGTGGTGAGCACGCCGTCGACGGTGTCCAGCTCGGCGGTCGTCAGCTGCTCGTCGAGGATCGCGTCGGCCGGGCGCAGGGCCTCCGGCAGGTCGGCGGGAACCAGCAGGCGCGGGACACCGTCGAGGGCGGCCGCCAGGTGCGTCGGCAGGTCCTCGGGCGTGCAGCGCACCACGGTCGCCTTGTAGTCGGCGACCCGCTCGGCGAACAGGTCGACGTCGGCGGCGGTGGTCGGCCGCGGCTGCGGCCGGTCCACGGCGACGTCGGCAGGCTTCTCGGCGCCCGGGACGTCGCGCAGGGCCGTCCGCACCCGGCCCAGGACCTCCTCGCGCGCGCTCACTGCGCTCCCCCGTCCTCGTCCTGCCGCTCGGTCCGGCCGCCGTCCGTCCGCGCCCACCAGGCCCGGAACGACTCCGCCGCCGGCACCGGCACGTCCCGCGCGTCGGACCAGGCCGCGGCCGGGCCGGGCAGCGCGCCGAGCACCCCACGACCGCCGGGGGCGCGGCGCTTCGTACCCCGGAGGACCTTGCCGACCGCCCCGGAGATCCGCTCCGCGGCGGCTGTCCGCCGGGCGTCGGCGAACGCCCACGACGCCGCCTTCATCGCCAGGTTCTGCACCTTCGGCTCGCCCCGGTGGGCGTCGACCACCTTCGTACGCAGGTGCACCAGCACCTCCGGGATGTCGATCCGCACCGGGCACACCTCGAAGCAGGCGCCGCACAGGCTCGACGCGTAGGGCAGCGAGTCGAGCTGGGTGTCGTGCCCGACCCCGCGCAGCATCGGGGTGAGGATCGCGCCGATCGGACCCGGGTAGACCGAGCCGTAGCTGTGCCCGCCGGTGCGCTCGTAGACCGGGCAGACGTTGAGGCAGGCCGAGCAGCGGATGCAGCGCAACGCCTGCCGGCCGACCTCGTCGGCGAGGACGTCCGTGCGCCCGTTGTCGAGCAGCACGACGTGCACCTCCTGCGGCCCGTCGGCAGGGGTCACGCCGCTCCACATCGAGGTGTACGGGTTCATCCGCTCGCCGGTGGAGCTGCGCGGCAACAGCTGCAGGAAGACGTCGAGGTCCGCCCAGGTGGGCACCAGCTTCTCGATGCCCACCACGCTGACCAGCACCTCGGGCAGGGTCAGGCACATCCGGCCGTTGCCCTCGCTCTCGACCACGGCCAGGGTGCCGGTCTCCGCGACGGCGAAGTTGGCCCCGGACACCGCGACCTTGGCGCGCAGGAACTTCTCCCGCAGGTGCGCCCGGGCAGCGGCGGCGAGCTCGGCCGGCGTGTCGGTGAGGTCGGGGGGCGCGGGCCTCCCGTACCGGCCCATCTCCCGCAGGAAGATCTCCCGCACCTCGGAGCGGTTGCGGTGGATCGCGGGCACCAGGATGTGGCTGGGCAGGTCCTCGCCGAGCTGCACGATGAGCTCGGCCAGGTCGGTCTCCCAGGCGTGGATCCCGGCGGCCTCCAGGGCCTCGTTGAGCCCGATCTCCTGGGTCGCCATGGACTTGACCTTGACGACCTCGTCCGTGCCGTGCCCGCGCGCGATGTCGACGACGATCCGGTTGGCCTCGGCGGCGTCGCGGGCCCAGTGCACGGTCGCCCCGGCCCGGGTCAGCGACTCCTCGAGCTGGGCGAGGTACGTGTCGAGGTGCCGCAGGGTGCGGTCCTTGAGCGCGGCACCGGCGCGCCGCAGCCGCTCCCACTCGTCGACCTCGCCGACGACGGCGGCCCGCTTGGCCCGGATCGTGCCGGTCGCGTGGGCGAGGTTGCGGCGCAGCTGGGTGTCGGCCAACGCGGTGCGCGCCGCGGTCGGGAAGGCCGGAGTGCCGAGGAACGTGGCGCTCACGGGGCACCCCCGGCCAGGGCCGCGGTGTCGACGGCGCTGCCGACCGAACGCCGGTCCGCCTCCCGGGGCGGCTGCTCGATCACGGGCTCGGTCGCGGCCAGCACCTCCGCGAGGTGCATGACCCGCACGCCGGACCGCTCGCGGGAGAGCAGCCCGCCGATGTGGGTCAGGCAGGAGTTGTCGCCCGCGACCAGCACCTCGGCGCCGGACTCGCGCACGTGCCGCGCCTTGTCCGCGCCCATCGCGATCGAGGTGTCGGAGTTCTTGACCGCGAAGGTCCCACCGAACCCGCAGCACTCCGCGGCCGCCGGCAGCGCGACCAGCCGCAGCCCGCGCACCGCCTCCAGCAGCCGGGTCGGGCGGTCGCCCACGCCCAGCATCCGCAGCGAGTGGCAGGTCGGGTGGTAGGTGACCCGGTGCGGGAAGTACGCCCCCACGTCGACCACGCCCAGGACGTCGACCAGGTACTCCGACAGCTCGTACGCCGGCGGCGCCTGCTCGACGGCGCGCACGAGGCCGGGGTCGCCGGAGCGCTCCGCCACCATCCGGTGCTGGTGGCGCACGGATCCGGCGCACGACCCGGACGGCACCACGACGGCCTCGTACCCGGCGAATGCATCCAGGTGCCGGCGCAGCAGCGGCACGGCCTCGTCGAGGTAGCCGGTGTTGACCATCGGCTGGCCGCAGCAGGTCTGCGCGGCCGGGAAGTCGACGTCGACGCCCAGCCGGCGGAGCAGGGTGACGACGGCGCGGCCGGTTTCCGGGAACAGGGCGTCGTTCATGCAGGTGACGAGCAGGCCGACGGGCACGGTGCCTCCGGTGGTGGACGGCGTGTGGCTCTGGGGAGACCCCAGCCGAGCTATGGTCGGACCTTAGTCCGGACGGTAGGCTCCCGTCCACCGAGGGGGTGGAGATGGCGGCACCACGCTGGGACCAGGTCCAGCGCGTCCCGACCTACGAGCTCGTGATCGAGCGGATCGAGGAGCAGCTCGTCTCGGGGGCGCTCGGCCCGGGTGACCGGCTGCCCCCGGAGCGGGAGCTGGCCTCGATGCTCGGCGCGAGCCGGCAGGCGGTGCGCGAGGCGCTGCGCGTGCTGCAGGCGCAGGGCGTGGTGCGTTCGCAGCAGGGCACCGGCAGCGACTCCGGCACCGTGATCGTCCCCGCGCCGGCGAAGGCGCTGTCGCGGCTGCTCAAGATGCACCTCGCCGTGAGCTCCTTCCCGGCCGAGGACCTCACCGGGGCGCGCGTGATGCTGGAGCGGACCAGCGCCGCGTCGGCCGCCGAGCGGCACTCCCCCGCCGATCTCGCCCGGCTCCGCGAGGCACTGGGGGCGATGGACGCCGACCTCCCGCGCGAGGAGTTCAACCCGCTCGACACCGCCTTCCACGTCGCGATCGCCGGATCCGGTGGGAACCGGCTGGTCAGCGAGCTGACCGCGGCCATCCGCGAGTCGCTGCGCGGCGCCCTGCTCGACGGCATGCGGGCCGAGGAGGACTGGCCGGGCCTGCGCGCGGTGCTGCGCCGCGAGCACCGCGGGATCCTCGACGCGATCGAGGCGGGCGACGGGGCACTGGCCGCGGACCGGATGGAGGCCCACATCCGGGCCTTCCACCGCCGCCTGCCCTGATCAGCTGGTGCCGGGGTCGTCGTCGGGCGGCGCGGTGGCGGCCGATCCCGCCCGCCGGGCCAGGTCCTCGAGGTAGCGCTTCTCGGCGAGGTTGAGCGTCGCCCGGGCGGCGCGCCGGAAGTGTTCGCGCGCCTGCTCGTGCTCGCCGAGCCGGTCCAGCAGGTGGGCCCGCACGGCGTCGGGCCGGTGGTGGCGGACCAGCCGCTTGTCCCCGGCCACCCGGTCCAGCACCTCCAGCCCCCGCTCGGGCCCGTAGGCCATCCCGACGGCCACCGCCCGGTTCAGCGTGACCACCGGGTTGTCCGTGCACTCCTCCAGCAGCCGGTAGAGGATCTCGATCTGCCGCCAGTCGGTGTCGGCGTCCGTCGGCGCCTCCGCGTGGACCGCCGCGATCGCGGCCTGCAGCTGGTACGGGCCGACCCGGCGGCGGGCCAACGTGCGTTCGAGCAGGCCGGTCGCCTCGCCGATCGCCGCGTGGTCCCAGCGGCTCCGGTCCTGCTCGGCGAGGGGGACCAGCCGGCCGTCGGCGTCGGTGCGGGCCTGCCGGCGGGCGTCGGTCAGGAGCATGAGGACGAGCAGCCCGGCGACCTCGCCGTCGTCGGGCAGGAGGCGGTGCAGCATCCGGGTCAGCCGGATCGCCTCGGCGGACAGGTCGACCCGGGTCAGGCCGGGTCCCGCGCTGGCCGTGTAGCCCTCGTTGAAGATCAGGTAGAGGACGTGCAGCGCGGCGGCCAGCCGCTCGGTCCGGACGTCGGCGGGCAGGGTGAACACGGTCCCGCCGGCCTCGATCGCGGCCTTCGCCCGGCTGATCCGCTGGGCCATCGTCGCCTCGGGGACCAGGAACGCGCGCGCGATCTCCGCGGTCGTCAACCCGCCGACGGCGCGCAGGGTCAACGCGATCCGGCTCGCCTCGGTGAGGTGGGGGTGGACGCAGAGCAGCAGCATCTCGAGGCTGTCGTCGACGGCCGGCACCTCGAGGTCGACGGTCCCGGCGGGATCGACGGCCACGGCCTCCTCCCGGCGCCGCCGTGCGCTGTCGCTGCGCCACAGGTCCGTCAGCCGGCGCCGGGCGACGGTGACCAGCCAGCCGACCGGCTCCTCCGGGACGCCGCTCTCGGGCCAGGCGGTCGCCGCGGCGAGCAGGGCCTCCTGCACCGCGTCCTCGCACAGGTCGAACTGCCGGTAACGGCCGACGAGCACGCCGAGGACCTGCGGCGCGCAGCGGCGCAGCAGGTCCTCCAGCGCGCGGTCGGACACTCAGGAGGCCTTGGGCTCGGTCAGGCCGAAGCCCGCCGTGAACACGACCGGGCGCACCTCGACCGCGAGCCCCTCGATCCCGGCGTCGGGGATCTTCGCGGCCAGCTCGTAGGCCCGCTCCGGGGTCTCGACGTCGACCACGTAGAAGCCGCCCATGTACTCCTTGGCCTCGACGAACGGCCCGTCCGTCACGGTCGTCGCGCCGTCGCGGACGGACACGACCGCGCTGCGGGAGGGGTCGGCCAGGGCCTGGGTGCCGATCAGCTCGCCGGTGCGGGTGATCTCCTCCATGAACCGGCCGTGCCCGGTCTCGATCTCGCGGCCCTGGGCCTCGGTCAGGCTCTCCAGCACGGCGGGGTCGATCTGCATGATGAACAGGTACTTCACGACGTCTCCCTCTCGTCGGCGGCGCCCGGGGCGGGCCTCCGTCACGAAGTCGTACGGAGCGGACGGCCCGCGCTCGACATCTTGCCCTGGGTGAGCTGCGTCACCTACCGCGAAGGAACCGGCCGAGTTCGGCGGCGGTGGTGGCCGGGTCGTCCTCCGGGAGGAAGTGGCCCGCCCCCGGCACCACGACGCGGCGGGCGCCGGGGATCGCCGCGGCGAGCCGGTCGGCGGCGTCGGCCGGGAGCCAGCGGTCGTGCTCGCCCCACAGCACGAGCGTCGGCACCCCGACCTCGCCCAGCGCCGCGACGACCTCCCTGGTGTCGGCCTCGTCGAAGCCCTCGACCTGGTCGAGGTAGCGCTGCTGCCCGGGCACGCCCGCGTACGGCTCGAGGTAGGCGCGCTCGGTCGCGCCGTCGAGCGGCCGGTGCGTGGCCGTGGCGAGGTGGGCGCGGATCAGCTGGTGGAACACGTGCTCGGGCATGGTGCGGTAGGCGTCGGGGTGCGCCTGGATGTGCTGCGCCACTGGCGTGGTCCAGGGCGGGAGGACGGCGGCGTCGAGCAGCGCGAGGGCGCGGGCGGGGACGCGGTGTCGCAGGTGTGCCCGCAGGACGGCGGCCGCCCCGATGTCGTGCCCGACGAGCACCGGGTCGCGCAGGCCCCAGATCTCGACCAGCTCCGCGAGCGTCGCGGCGTGCAGGGCGACCGACGGGCGGACGCCGGGTCCGGTCGTCGAGCGGCCGTAGCCGAGCAGGTCCCAGACGTGGACCGTGTGGTCCTTCGCGAGCTCCGGCACCACGCCGCGCCACAGCAGCGACGAGGACGGCGTGCCGTGGGTGAGGACGACGGCGGGGCCCTCCCCGACGCGCTCGCAGGCCACCGTCCCGCCCGTCACCTTCTCCTGGGTCTGGAGCATCTCCACCTCCGGTAAGGTCTTCAACGTCGTTGGGACGATTACCGTGGCACGGCGGAGGTAAGGTGTGCAACTGGCTTTGAGCGATTACCCGCGCGGAGCGGAGCTGGCCGGCGCGCTCGTCGCCACCGCGCCCCGGGTGTGGCACGGCGTCGAGAAGCTGGGCACGCCGGGCGAGGTCGACGCCCTGCTCGCCGAGCACGGGTTCGCGGGCTCCTGCACGCCGGCCGAGCTCGACGGGGTGCGGGACCTGCGGACGGAGCTGCGCGCGATCGTCGACGCGGCCGTGGCGGGCGAGGAGACGGGCGTCGTCGTCCGGCGCGCCTCGGCGCTCGCCGCGGGTGGGCTGACCCTCGGCGAGGCCGGCCCGGCCCGCGGCGGGCTGCCCGCCTGGGTCTTCGGCTCCGACGCCGGGCTGGTCGAGGGGCTGGCGGCGGTCACCGGGGTGGGGCTGCTGGGGGCGGTGCGGGCGCTCGGGCCGGAGCGGTTCCGCGCGTGCGCCGCGCCGTTCTGCGAGGGCGCTTTCGTCGACGTCAGCCGCGCCGGGCGGCGCCGCTACTGCATGCCGGACCTGTGCGGCAACCGCGTCCACGTGGCCAACCACCGCGCGCGGCGGCGATCCGGCTAGCGTTCCGCCCGATGGACACTCCCGCGCTGCAGCGCCGGCTGGGGACGTTCGACGCGACCGTGATCGGGCTCGGCTCGATGATCGGCGCCGGGGTGTTCGCGGCCTTCGCGCCCGCGGCGGCCGCCGCCGGCTCGGCGCTGCTCGTCGGGCTCGCCCTCGCCGCCGTGGTGGCATGGTGCAACGCGACGTCCTCGGCCCAGCTCGCGGCCCGGTACCCGCGGTCCGGCGGCACGTACGTCTACGGACGCGAGCGGCTGGGGCCGTGGTGGGGTTTCGTCGCGGGCTGGGGTTTCGTCGTCGGGAAGACGGCGAGCTGCGCGGCGATGGCGCTCACGGCCGCGGCCTACCTGGTGCCCGGCGCCTGGCAGCGGCCGGCGGCCGTGCTCGCCGTCGTCGTGGTGACCGGGGTGAACCTGGCGGGGGTGACGCGCACGGCCCGGTCGACCCGGGTCCTGGTCGCGCTGGTCCTGCTCGCGCTGGCCGCGATCCTGGTGACCGCGGTGGCCCGGGACCGGCTGCCGCCCGCGGGCCCGCTGACCGGCGCGCCCGGTGTCTACGCGGTCCTCCAGGCCGCCGGCCTGCTCTTCTTCGCCTTCGCCGGCTACGCGCGCGTCGCGACGCTCGGCGAAGAGGTCCGCGACCCCGCACGCACGATCCCGCGGGCGATCACCCTGGCGCTCACGGGCGCGATCGTGGTCTACGCGGCGGTCGGCGTCGTGCTGCTGGGGGTGCTGGGCCCGGCGCGCCTGGCGGCGTCGTCCGCGCCCCTGGCCGACGTCCTGCCGTCCGGCGCGACCTGGCTCGCGGCGGTCGGTGGCGCGCTCGCCTCCCTCGGCGCACTGCTGGGGCTCGTCGCCGGGGTGGGCCGGACGGTGCTCGCGATGGCCCGCGAGGCGGACCTGCCCGCGCCGCTGGCCGCCGTCGACGCCCGGCGGTCCGTGCCCCGCCGCGCGGAGATCGCGGTCGCGGTGGTCGTGGTGGGGCTGGTGTGCGCGGTCGACCTGCGCGGCGCGATCGGCTTCTCGTCCTTCGGCGTGCTGCTCTACTACTTCGTCGCCAACCTGTCGGCACTCGGGCAGCCGCGCGCCGAGCGCCGGTACCCGCGGGCGTTCGCGCTGCTCGGGCTGCTCGGCTGCGCCGTCCTCGTCGTGACCCTCCCCTGGCGGTCCGTGGTGGCCGGGGTGGGGGTCGTGGTCGTCGGCGTGGGGTACCGGTGGGTGCGGCTGCGGATCCGGGGCGGCCGGCGGGCGTGAGCAGGCGATCACCGACGGTCCGGGCCCGGATCTGACACGGGACCTTCGTCCCGGTCCCGCGGACCGAGCGACCCGCCGACGCTGATCGGTCGGCCCCTCCTGCCCGTCGCACCGGCCCGCGACGCTGATCGCCTGCGCACGGCGCGCGATGCCGCCGCTGTGCCGCAACGGATCCGGCGACGCGGGGCGTCGCGCGCCGGGCCGGACGTCCGGGACGGGCAGGGAGGGCCCGCCCGGTTCCCGGGCGACCGGGCGGCGGTGGTGGGCCGCCCGCCCGGTCGCCACCCACCGACACCCGGCCGCGGGCGGCGATGCCCCCCGACCACCGCGGCCGGGCCCTCCTTCGCCACCTCGGGGCACCCCGGCCCACCTCGGGCCCCGGGAGCAGGTCCTGGGATCATCGCGCTCGCCGCGGGCCGCCGCCCGCACACCGCTGCCGTGGTCTCGGTCCGCGGCGGGAGGGGAGACGCCGATGGGCTCGTTCGCCGTGCCGCTGGACCCCGAACGCACCCAGCTCGAGGCGTTCGTGGAGGAGTACCGCAGCGCCCTCGAGCTGACCCTCGACGGCCTCACCGAGGAGCAGGCCCGCCGCCGGCTCGTCCCGTCGGCGACGACGCTGCTCGGCCTGCTCAAGCACGTCACGTGGATGCAGCGGGTGTGGTTCGAGGAGTGCGTCGGCGGCACGTCCCGCCGGGAGCTCGGCCTGGTGCGGACCCCGGACGAGTCCTTCCGGCTCGCCGACCACGACACCGTCGCCTCCGTCACGGCGGCCCACCGGCAGGCCTGCGCGAGGGCCCGGGCCGCGGTCGCCGACCTGCCGCTGGACGCCGTCGTCACCGGCCACCGGTCCGGGCCGCGCACGCTGCGCTGGGTGTACCTGCAGGTCCTGCGCGAGCTGGCCCACCACTGCGGGCACGCCGACATCCTGCGCGAACAGGTCCTCGCCGGCTGAAGCTGCGGCCGCCCTACTGCTCGTCGTCGTCCTGGGCCTTCTTGGCGAGCCCGGGCGGGACCTTGCCCGAGTTCCCCGCCTCCCCCACCGACGTGCCGGAGCCGTCCGCGTCGCCCGACCCACCGGAACCGGCACCGTCGCCGTTCGAGTTGCCCCCGCTCCCCGCCCAGCCCCCGCGCGCCGTCGGCCCGGAGGGACCCACGCCCCGGCCGTGGCTCCCGTCGACCCGCACGGCACCGCCGGTTCCGTGGGCGGCCACCGACTGCCCGGTCACCGGCCCTCCCGCGTCCACCGCGGCGGACGTGGCGGTGGCGGCGGTGGCGGTGGAGGCGGCCGTGAGCGCCGCCCCGGCCACGCCGGCGACGTGCTCGCCCGGCGCCGACCAGGTCGGGCTCTCCGCCGGCCCGTGGTCGACGTTCGGGCCGGCCGGGTGCGTGTCCCCGGCCGCGATGGCGAAGCCGCCGCTCGCGGTGCCCACCACGGCGAGGGCGGCCGCGAGGGACTTGGCCGCGACGGCACCCGACGCCGTGACGGTCGCCCTCCGGAGCCGCCAGCGGCCCCGCGACGTCGCGGCGGCGGCGAAGGCCGCGAGAGCGTCGCGCTCCCCCCGCAGCTCCGCGGCGGAGCCGGGAGCCGCGGCCGCGTCGAGCAGGCGGCGGAGGTCGCGGGGCCCGCCGTCGCCGTCGAGCAGCCGGTCGACGTCCGTGATGGCCATCCAGGTCCCCGGCGGCGCCGCGCCGCCCCGGCCCGTGCAGTGCTCACACATCGGCGACCCCCGTCCGCCGTTCCCGTCCGGTCCGCGCCGGACCGGCCTCCTCACCCGCGCGCAGCCGCTCGGCCAGCCGCCGCAGCCCGCGGTGGGCCGCGACCCGGACCGCGCCGGGCCGCTTGCCCAGCACCTGGGCGGCGGCCGGTGCGTCGAGCCCGATCACCGCGCGCAGCAGCACCGCCTCGGCCTCGGTGCGCGGCAACGCGAGGATCTGGTCGAGCGCCCACTGCGTCGCCAGCCCGTCGAAGACGGCACCGTCGGTGTGCCGGACGTCCGCGAGGGCCACCAGGTCCGCCGGCTCCGCGGGGTCGGCCGGGCGGCGGGTGCGGGCCCGCGCCGAGTCCATCGCCCGGTTGCGGCAGATCGTGGTGACCCAGCCGCGGAAGCCGTCGAGGTCACCGGAGAAGCGGCGCAGGTCCTTCGCGACGTGCAACCAGGTCTCGGCGGTGACGTCCTCGGCGTCGGCGCCGACCAGCGCGGTGGCGTACCGCAGCAGGCGGGGTTGCAGGTCGCGGTAGAGCACGACGAAGGCCCATTCGTCGCCCGCCCGGGCCGCGCCCAGCGCGTCCTCGAGCAGGGTCTGGTCGCGGGACGCGGCCACGGGGGCCACGGTCGGGCCGGCGAGGGCGGGCACTCCACCTCCAGGTCGATCGATGACGGGCCGGACGTCGGGGGGCGTCTCCGTCCGGCCCGCCATGCCCTCAGCGCGGTGGTGTCGTCGGTCGTTACGCGCCGTGGCCGTGATGGCCGAGATTGCGCCGACCGACGAGTGCGCGACCCCCGAACGGACGCAGCCGGCCACCACGGACGGGTGCCGGGACGTTCGGCTCTACCGCCCGGGACCTTTCGGGCCCGGCGGAGGGTTGCGCCGCCCGTTAGCGTCGGACCGGTCGAGGACGAGGAGGCCCCGTGACCATCTCGGTGTTCCTGCTGGACGACCACGAGATCGTCCGTCGCGGCATCGCCCAGCTGCTGGAGACCGAGGACGACATCGAGGTCGTCGGCGAGGCCGGGACCGCCGCGCAGGCGCTGGCCCGCATCCCCGCCACCCGGCCCGACGTGGCGATCCTCGACGTCCGCCTGCCCGACGGCGAGGGCATCACCGTCTGCCGCGACATCCGCTCGACCCTGAACCCGCCGCCGGCCTGCCTGATGCTCACCTCGTACTCCGACGACGAGGCCCTCTTCGGCGCGATCATGGCCGGCGCCGCCGGCTACCTGCTCAAACAGGTCGCCGGCACCGACCTCATCGGGGCCGTGCGGACCGTCGCGGCGGGCGGCTCGCTGCTCGACCCGAAGGCCACCGCGCTGGTCCTGGAACGGCTCCGGCACGGGTCCGAGCCCGACGACCCCCGCTACGAGGGCCTCTCCCCCCAGGAGCGGCGGATCCTCGACCTGATCGCCGACGGCCTCACCAACCGCCAGATCGGCGCCGAGCTCTACCTGGCCGAGAAGACGGTCAAGAACTACGTCTCCTCGCTGCTGCACAAGCTCGGCTTCTCCCGGCGCACCGAGGCCGCGGTGTACGCGACCGAGCGCCGCCGCCGCGCCCGCTGAGGACCGGCCGCGGGATCACCCGTGGTCGAGCGGGACCCGCCACGTCAGCCGGGTGCCGCCGCCGGGCCGGCGCCACACGTCCAGGCCGCCGCCCAGCTCCTCGGCGCGTTCGGCGAGGTTGTGCAGCCCGCTGCGGGCGACGTCGCCGGACATCCCCGTGCCGTCGTCGACGATCTGGAGCACGAGGTCGGCGGCCGCCTCCAGGGTGACCGTGACCGTCCGTCCGCCCGAGTGCCGGACCGCGTTGCTCGTGCCCTCCCGCACCGCCGCCAGCAGGTGCGGCACGAGCTCCGGCGGGACGAGCGAGTCGACGGGCCCGGAGGTGCGGACCGACGGCACCAGGGCCGACCCGGCGACGACCTCGTCGACGGTGTCGAGCAGCCGTCGCCGGACGCCCCCGCCACCCTGGTCGGCGCCGTGCAGGTCGAAGATCGAGGTCCGGATCTCGCGGACGGTCTCGTCGAGCTCGTCGACGGCCTGCCGGATCCGGTCCTGGACGTCCGGGCGCACGGAGCGGCGCAGCGTGCTCTGCAGCTTCAGGCCGGTGGCGAACAGCCGCTGGATCACGTGGTCGTGCAGGTCCCGGGCGATGCGGTCGCGGTCGGCGAGCACGTCGAGCTGCCGCTGCGCACGGGTCTTCTCCGCGATCTCCAGGGCCATCGCGGCCTGTTCGGCGAACGAGGTCACCAGCGGCACCTCGGTGGGCCGATAGGGCTCGCCGCCGACCCGCCGCAGCGCGACCAGCACCCCGATCACCCGCTCCCCCGAGCGCATCGGCACCGCGACCGACGGGCCCAGTTCCGCCGGCACCGAGTCCGCGCCGTGGTCGAGGAACGCCGCCGGCGAGCCGGCCAGCAGCGGGTTGCGGCTCTCGACCACCTCGTCGAGGTCCGCGCCCGCCCGGATCCCGCCGGAGGGCAGACCGAGCGGCTCGCCGGCGCTCCCGCACAGCTCGTAGAGGCCCTCCTCGTCGGGACCGAGCAGCACCACGGTGGCCGCCGACCTCGTCAGCTCCAGGGTGCGGACGGCGACGAGCCGGAGCACCTCCTCGTCCGAGGCCCCGGCCAGCACCTCGGCCCGCACCTCGCCCAGCGCCTCCAGCCAGTGCTGGCGCTGCCGGCTCTGCTCGAACAGGTCCGAGTTCTGCACGGCGATCCCGGCGGCCGCCGCGAGCACGTGCAGCATCACCTCGTCGTCCGCGGTGAACTCGCCGCCGCCGACCTTCTCGGTGAGGTAGAGGTTGCCGTAGATCTCGTCCCGGACCCGGACCGGGACGCCGAGGAAGCTGTGCATCGGCGGGTGGTTCGGCGGGAAGCCCACCGACGCCGGGTGTTCGGTCAGATCCGCCAGCCGCAGCGACTCGGGATCCAGGATCAGCTGGCCGAGCAGGCCCTTCCCGGTGGGCGGCCGTCCGAGGGTCTCCCGCACCCCCGGGGGCAGCCCGACGTCGATGAACCGGGAGATCGACCCGTCCGGCGCGAGCACGCCGAGCGCGCCGAACCGGGCGTCGACGAGGTCCACCGCGGACTGCACGATCCGGCGCAGCGTCGCGTCCAGCTCCAGCCCCGCCCCGACGGCGAGCACGGCGTCGAGCAGGCTCTGCATCCGGTCCCGGGCGGCCACGATCTGGCCCAGCCGCTCCTGCACCTCGCCGAGCAGCTCGTCGAGCCGCAGCCCGGCGAGCGCCCCGGAGACCGGGGGTCCCTCCGGCCCGCGATCCGGCCCCGTCATCGGTCCTCCCGTCGGTCAGCGGCGCAGACACGGTGCCACCCGCACGCGATCACGACAAGCCCGCCGCGGCCCACCCCGGCGGGTCGAACACCCCCTGCGCACGGGACCTTCGGCGGTAGCGGCCGGTTCCCACCGCCCGCACGATGATCACGGGTCCGACCGGGGACCCGCAGGACCTCGGACGGCGAGCGATGATGATCGAGACGGGTTCGCTCGGGCTGACCGAGGAAGAGCTGCAGGATGTCCTCGGCGCCGCCGCCCGGGCGCCCTCGTTGCACAACACCCAACCCTGGCTCTTCCGCCTCGTCCCCGACGGGATCGAGCTGCACGCCGACCTCGGGCGCCGGCTGCCGGTCGCCGACCCGAGTGGGAGGGAGCTGCGGCTCGCCTGCGGCGCGGCCCTGTTCAACCTGCGGCTGGCCCTCATCGGGCACGGGGTGCGCCCGCTCGTCACGCTGCTGCCGGACCCGGCACGTCCCGACCTGGTCGCCGTGGTCCGCCGCGGCGGCAGCCGCCCGCCGACGCCGGAGCAGCGCCGCCTGCTGGAGGCCGTGCCGCGGCGCCGCACGAACCGGCGGCCCTTCACCGACGCGCTCGTCCCCACCCCCGCCCGGCACGCGCTGCGCCGGGCCGCGCTCGACGAGGGCGCCTGGCTGGATCTCGTCACCGACCCCGTGCAGCGGGTCGAGCTGGGCGCGCTGGCCCGGCGCGCGCACGAGCGGCAGATGGCCGACCCGGAGTTCGTCGCCGAACTGGAGCGCTGGACGGGGTACGGCGAGGAGCGGACCGACGGGGTCCCGGCCGCCGCGGGCGGGCCGCTGCCCGGACCCAACGCGACGTGGGTGCTGCGCGACTTCAGCGGCGGGACCGCGCGCGCCGCCGACGGCGTCGAGGCCGAGCCGCTCATCGCGGTGCTCAGTGCGCACTCCGACGGCCCGCGCGAGGAGGTCCGCGCCGGCCACGCCATGCAACGCGTGCTGCTCACGGCCACGGCGCACGGCCTCGCCGTGTCCTTCCTGTCCCAGCTCGTGGAGTGCCCCGACGTGCGGGAGGCCCTGCGGCGGCTGATCGGCGGCGCCCGGCCGCCGCAGGTCGTGCTGCGGATCGGGCAGGGCTGGCCGGTCCCGGGCACGCCCCGCCGACCGCTGACCGAGCTGCTGCTGCCTCCAGCCGACGGGCCGGGCGCCGGGGAGCTCCCGGGGGACGCGCCGCTGCACGCGGACGACGGGCCCGGTCCCGGCTCGACCGACCACCACACCTGACTGCTCCGCCACCGACCGCTCAGCCGACCCCCAGCCGGTCCCGCCAGAACTCGAGTACCGCGACGGTGCTGCCCCGGGCCCCCTCCAGCACGTCGCGCGCCCGGTCGGGCAGCCGGGCCCGCAGCGCCGCCGGGTCCGCGGGCGCGGCGACGACGGCGGTGCGGAGGCCGAGCAGGGCCGCGGTCAACCGCAGCGCCTCGACGGCCTGCCCGGTGCGCAGGTCGGCGTGCGGGACCCGACCCGGCGCACCCACCAGGACGAACACGGGCTCCGGCCGCATCTCCCCGTCGTCGAGCAGGTCCGGCCAGGTCGGCCCGAGCTCGTCGCCCGGCACCACCGGGTGGCCGATCCCGCGCAGCCACGCGCTCTCCGTCTCCGCGGCGCGCCGCAGCACCGCGCGGACCGCGGGGGCCCGCGGGCCGTCCGCGCCCTGCGGCCGGCCCTCGTCGCGCAGGGCCGCGTAGAGCGCCCGCTCGAGGGGCCGGGGCGCGTACGGCTCGCCCGGCCGCACCACGGCGAGCAGCCCCTCCTCGACCGGGTACGTGACCTGCGGGCGGCGGCCCTGGGCGGCCACCGCGAGCCGGATGGCCCGCAGCCCCGCCCCGGCCGCGACCCGGGTCACCCGCGCCAGCGGCTCCTCGGCCAGCGACCAGCGCCGCACCACGGACCGGACGGCGACGCCGTCGTCGACGGCCGTGACGAACCAGGGTGCCGTTCCCTCCGGCGCCGCGGCCGCCCGGGCCGCGTCGACGAGCGGGGCGACCCGCAGTGCCGCCCGCGGCTCCGGGGTCGCCACCGGGTGAGCGGACATGGCCCCGAGTCTCGGTATCCGCGACCGGACGTCACGAGAGGCGAAGGTCCCCGGAACGAGGTGCCCCGGCGAGGGCCGCCCGTCGGGCCGGTCCGGGCCCTCGGCCCCTGCCGCGCGCGCCCCGGCGGGGCGACGCTGCGGGCATGACCGAGCAGCGGCAGCGCCCGGCCCCGCCGGAGACCCTCGACGACGACCCGCCGGTGGAGGCCGTCATGGCGCGCCGGCTCGTCGGGGTCGACCCCGCGACCCCGCTGCCCACCGCCCTGCGGCTGATGGTCGCCGCCGCCGTGCGCCATCTGCCCGTCGTGCGCGAAGGCCGCTGCCTCGGCATGGTCGCGGAGGTCGACATGCTGCGCGGCCTCGCGGCCCGGCAGGGGCCCTTCGGGCCTGCGACGCTGCTGGTCGCCGACGTGCTGCGGCCCGCGCCGGAGGTCCCACCCGGCACCCCGCTGCACGAGGTCGCGGCCCGCATGGACCGCGACCGCACGGACGCCCTGCTCGTCGTCGAGGCGGGCCGCCCGGTCGGCATCGTCACGGCGACGGACCTGGTCCACGCGCTGGCCGCCCGCGTCCGCTGAGGACCGCGCCGGGGACGGCGGACCCGGTCCCGCGGCGGTACCGTGGCGCCGTCCGGCTGCGAGGAGGACCACCGTGGACGTCGAGGTGACGCGCAACCCGGACGGCGGGACCGACCGCCGGACCGACGGCGGGACCGGCGGCTGGAGCGGCGGCTGGAGCGGCGGCTGGACCAAGGAGGCGCCCGCCCGCTGGGACGTGGGGAAGGCCGCGGCGTTCGGCGACCTCCCCCCGAGGTTGTTCGGGCTCGGCACCCCCGCGGCGGGCGACCCGCTGGCCGACGAGTGGTGGCGGGCCGAGGACGGCCGCGGCGTGGTCGGCTACGGCCGGCTCGACGACTCGTGGGGCGACGCCGAGACCCTGGTCGTCGTGCACCCCGACCGGCGCGGCGAGGGCCTCGGGGCCGTGGTCCTCGACCGGCTCGAGCGCGAGGCCGCACGCCGGCACCTCAACTACGTCTACAACGTCGTGCCGCTGACGCACCCGGACCGCGAGGAGATCTCCGCCTGGCTGCGGGCCCACGGGTTCGAGGAGAAGGCCGACGGCGAGCTGCGCAAGCGCGTCCCACGGGCCGAGGTGGACTGACGCGACCTCAGCCCGGCCGGCCCGGGGCACCGAGCCGGTGCAACCGCAACGCCAGCTGGATCTCCAGCGCCCGGTCCGGTTCCTGCCAGCCCGCCCCCAGGAGCGTGCCGATCCGCTCGAGCCGCTGGGCGACCGTGTTGACGTGCACGTGCAGCGCGGCCGCCGCCCGGCTCGGGCTGGCCCCGGCCGCGTAGTAGCACTCGAGGGTGCGGAGCAGGTCGCTGCCGCGCCGGGCGTCGTGCTCGACGACCGGGCCGAGGACTCCGGCGACGTAGCCCGCGACGTCCGGCCGGTCGCCGAGCAGGAGCCCGGCGACGCCGAGGTCCGGGGCCGCGGCCGCCTCCCCCGCGCGGCCGAGCGCGAGCAGCGCCTCCGCGGACCGGCGCGCCTCCGCCAGGGCCCCCGCCAGGCCGGCCGCGGGCTGTACGGGCCCGGCGGCGCCGACCGTGACGGCCCCGTCGGGGTCCTCCGGGGTCGCCGCCCGGGCCAGCGGCTCGGCCGCGGCCGCGGTGTCGGTGCCGGGCAGCAGCGCGACGACCGCGCCCTCGTGCTCGGCGACGAGCCCGGCCCGGCCGCCGGCCGCGGCGGCGTCGCGCAGCACGGCCCGCCGTCGGCCCGGCGCGCACCGGCAGACCAGCAGGACGTGCGGGCGGCGCGCCGCGACCCCGAGCTCGGCGAGCCGGGTGAGGACCGCGGGCCGCGGCCGGTCGGCCGCCGCGAGCAGCTCGGCGAGCGCCCCGGCCCGCTCCCGGCGGTCCGCCTCGGCCTCGCGCTGGCCGAAGAGCAGGACCAGCGCCGTGACCATCGCGGCCCGCTCGACCGTCCGGACCTGGCCCGCGTCGAGGTCGGGCACGCCGCCGAGGAGCAGCGTGCCGAGCCGTTGCCCGGCCGCGACCACCGCGACGGCCCACGTCCGGCCCGCCCGGGTGAGCCGGCCCGGCGCCCCGTCCGCGGCGCGGACCGCGCCCGCCCAGCACGCGGGATCGGGCGTCCCGCCGAACCGGGCGGCCGGCGTGCCGTCGCCGTCGAGCACCACCACCCACGCGTCGAGCAGCCGGCCGAGGGCCTCGGCGAGGTCCGCGACGTGGCCGCCCTCGAGGACCACGCCGGCGAACCGGTCGTGCGCGGCGGCGGCCTCGGCGATCGCGGCGTGCGCGGTGCGCAGCGCGTCGAGGGCCGCCGCGGTGTCGGCGAGCTGGCGGGTCTGCACGAGCGAGACGGCGGCCAGCGCGGCGAGCGACCCGAGCAGTGCCACCTCCTCGGGCGGGAACGGCCGGGCGGAACGGTTGGCGGCGAACAGCACGCCGACGAACTCGGCGTCGACCAGCAGCGGGACCCCGCAGATCGCGACGAGGCCCTCCTCCCCCACGGCCGCGTCGATCTCCTCGGTGTGCCGGTAGCGCTCGTCCGCGCCGTAGTTCCCGGTCCAGTGCGGGTTCCGGGTCGCGGCGACGAGCCCGCCGAGGCCGGCGCCGAGGGGCAGCCGGAGCGCCTGGAACCGCCGCGACACCGAGCCCGCCGTGGCGCGCATGTAGGTGTCGCCGCGGTCGGCGTCGTAGAGGGTGAGGTAGGCGAGGTCGGTGCCGAGCAGGGCGCGGGCCCGGCGGACGATCGCGTCGAGCACCACGCCCGTGTCGGACTGCGAGGTGAGCTCCCGGGCGGTCTCGACCAGCGCGGCCAGCTCGGTCTCCCGGCGCCGGCCGGCCTCCATCGCCGAGCGGATCCGCAGGACCAGCGCCCCGGCCTCGGGCTCGGACCCGGCGAGCTCGGTCGCCGCGTGCTCCAGCGCACCGGCCCGACCGTCGGGGCCCGACCCACCGGTCTCGGTGCGGCCGACCCGGTCGGCGAGCAGGCGGAGCAGGTCGAGGACGGTGCGCGCCACCCGGGCATCCTGCCCGGTCGCCCGGCCCGGGGGCTGCTCCACCACGCCCGGGGCCACGGCCGTCAGGACCGCGTGGTCGTGGCCCCGTCCGGCTGGGCCCGTGCGCGGTCGTCGCCGAACCCGTCGTCGGCGGCGAGGTCGCGGTTGCGGGTCTCGCGGTAGGAGGCGACCGCGACGAGGGTGAGCACCGAGCTGGCCGCGACGTACACCGCGATCGCGAAGCCCGTGCCGAAGGAGGCGAGCAGGGCCACCGAGATGAGCGGGGCGAGGCCACCGGCCGCGACCGAGGCCAGCTGGTAGCCGATCGAGACGCCCGAGTACCGGACGCCGGTGCCGAACAGCTCGGACAGGAACGCCGCCTGCGGCCCGTACATGGCGCCGTGGAAGACCAGCCCGCCGACGACGGCGAGCACGGTGAGCCCGAAGCTCTGCGTGTCGAGCAGCGCGAAGAACACGAACGCCCAGACCCCGACGCCGACGGCGCCGAGCAGGTACACCGGCCGGCGACCGATCCGGTCGGAGACCAGGCCCCACAACGGGATCGTGACGACGTGCACCGCGGCGCCGATCAGGACCGCGCCGAGGACGAAGGAGGACGGCAGCCCGAAGCGCTCCTTCATGTACGTCGAGACCACGATGGTGAAGATGTAGTAGGAGACGTTCTCGGCGAACCGGGCGCCCATCGCCGTGAGGACCTCGCGCGGGTAGCGGCGCAGCACCTCCACGATCGGCGGCGTCGTCGCCCTGCCCTCCGCCGCACGCTCGGCGGCCTTGGCCTGCGCCTCGCGGAAGACCGGCGACTCCTCGACCGAGAGCCGCACGTAGAGCCCGATGAGCACCAGCACCGCGGACAGCAGGAACGGGATCCGCCAGCCCCAGACGTCGAACGCCTCCTCGGACTGCACCACGGCGAGCAGCGCGAGCAGCCCGTTGGCCAGCAGCTGGCCCGCCGGCGCCCCGGCCTGCGGCCAGCTCGCCCAGAACCCGCGCCGCCGGGCGTCGCCGTGCTCGGAGACGATGAGGACCGCGCCGCCCCACTCGCCGCCGAGCGCGAAGCCCTGGATCAGCCGCAGCAGCACCAGGAGCGCCGGCGCCGCCACCCCGATGGTCGCGTAGCCCGGCAGCAGGCCGATCGCGAAGGTCGACAGCCCCATCATCAGCAGGCTGACGACGAGGAGCTTCTTGCGGCCGAGCCGGTCGCCGTAGTGGCCGAACACCAGGCCGCCGAGCGGGCGCGCGACGAACCCGATCGCGAAGGTGCCGAAGGACAGCAGCGTCCCGGCGACCGGGTCCGCGGCCGGGAAGAAGACGTGCGGCAGCACGATGGCCGCGGCCACGCCGTAGAGGAAGAAGTCGTACCACTCGACCGTCGTGCCCAGCATGGAGGCGGCGACGACCTTGATCAGCGAGGTGCGCGGCGGGGTTCCCGCGGGGCCGCGGGGCGACGGCTGTGTCATGGTGCGGACAGTAGAGCGGCCGAGGCCGCACGAGTATGTGCTGGCGCCACACCATTGTCCGGATCGGGTGTGGCCGGCATCCTCACAGCCCGGGGCTGACCACCGCCACCGGCGCGTGCGCGTGGTGCAGCAGTGCCCGGCCGGTGGAGCCGAGCAGGGCGCTGCCGAGCCGGCCGCGGCCGACCGAGCCGACGACCACGAGCCGGGCGTCCGCCGACCGCGCGACGAGGGCCCGCGCGGGCGGGCCGTGGACCAGCTCCCGCGACACCCGCACGGCGGGGTACTTGCCGGTCCAGCCCGCGAGCCGTTCGGCGAGGACCTCGTGCTCCTGCTCCTCCAGCTCCGCGAGCCCGGTGAGGGCGTCGGGGTCCTCGAGGTACTCGACCCAGGCGTGCAGCGCGACCAGCGGGGCCGCCCAGGCGTCGGCCTCGGCGAAGGCGAACGCCAGCGCGGTCTCGCTCGCCGGCGACCCGTCCACGCCCACCACCACCGGCCGCACGCGGTCGGTGCGGACCAACGCGTCGTCGGACAGGACCGGGCCGCGGACCACCACGAGCGGACACGGCGCCCGCCGGGCGAGCGCCGTGCCGACCGATCCCACCAGCAGCCCGGCGAACCCGCCCACGCCGCGCGGCCCGACCACCAGCACCCGCGCGCCCGCCGCCTCGCGCAGCAGCACCTCCGTCGGGTCGCCCTCGACCACCGTCTGCTCCACGGCCAGCTCCGGGACCACGGCCCGGGCGTGGTGGGCGGCCTTCCACAGCTGGTGGTGGGCGTGCGACCAGAGCAGCGAGGACGCCTCGGGGGCCGACGACGGCGGCAACCGGTAGGCCCGCACGAGCCGCAGCACGCAGCGGTTCCGGGCCGCCTCGGCGGCCGCCCAACGCGCCGCCTCGGTCGCGTGGTCGGAGCCGTCGACGCCGGCGACGACGGTGCCGGGCAGGCTCACGCCGGGGACTCCGCCTCGGGCCGGACCACGGCCACCGGGCAGGCGGCGTGGTGCAGGACCGCCTGGCTCACCGAGCCGAGCAACGGGCCGGAGACCGTGCCCCGTCCCCGCGACCCGACGACGACCAGCGCGGCACCGGCGGACCGGTCCACGAGCTCGCGCGCGGCGCCGTCGATCACGATCACCGCGCGGACGTCGACGCCCGGGTACTTCCCGGTCCAGCCGGCCAGCCGCCCCTCAAGGGCCTTCTCCTGCTCCGCCTGCACCGCGCTGCGGTCGAGCAGGGGCACGAGGAAGGGATCGAGCACGGCCTCGCTCCAGGCGTGCACCGCGACCAGCGGCACGGACCGCCGCGCCGCCTCCTCGAAGGCCACGCCGAGTGCGGCCTCGTTCTCCCCGTCCCCGTCCACCCCGACGACGATCGGCCCGTCCGGTGCCGGCGTGCCGCGCACCACCACGACGGGGCACTCGGCGTGGACCGCGACGGCGATCGCCACCGACCCGAGCAGCAGCCCCGTGAAGCCGCCCCGGCCGCGCGTCCCGACCACGACCAGCGCCGCCCGCTCGGACTCGGCGCGCAGCACCACCGGCGCCTCGCCGCCACGCACCTCGCGCTCGATCTCGCACCCGGGCGCGACCGCCCGGGCCGCCGCGACCGCCCCCTCCAGGTGCTCCTCGGCGGCGCGGGTCGTGGCCTGCCGCTGGTACTCCTGACCGAGCGCGGGCAGGCCGACGGGCCGGAACGTCGTCCAGCCCACGGCCGCGACGAGCCGGAGCCGGGCGCCGCGCCGTGCCGCGTCGGCCGCCGCCCACCGGGCCGCGTCGAGCGCCGAGTCGGATCCGTCCACGCCGGCGACCACCGCGCCGCCGAGCTGGTTCGTCATCGTTCCTCCCCCGGACGCCCCCGGGACGTCCGAGGACCTCGGCCCCGGACGTCCTCCCTGGACGTCACCCGGACCACCGCGGGCGTCGCCGCACAACGGTGCCCCCGGACCGGGTGCCGGCGCTCCGGCTCTCCGGCCCGGTGGGAGGGGACGAAGGACCCCGGCGGCGCGGAGCGTGCCCGAGGTCCGGCGGGGTGTCCGGCGCGGTGTCCGGCGCGGTGTCCGGCCGGGGATCAGCCGACGGGCGTGCCCCGCCGGGGCCGCCAGCCCCGGCCGGTCTCGTCCGGGACCAGCGGGCGGCCGCAGCCGCACCGGGAGTGCGCGGACTCCCAGCTGAGCGCCTGGGCGGGGTGGTTGACCCGGACCGTGGCGCCGCAGGCGGGGCACTCACCCACCCAGATCGCCTCGACGAGGCCCGACTCGTACCGCAGGTCGTTCCGGTGCACGACACCCTCCTCGGATAGCCCCGGACGATTAGCGCGCCGGCCGGGGCCGCCGCCAGGGTCCTTCGGCCCCTGCGGGCCCTCAACCGGTCAGGGCCGGGACGCGGCCGGGAGTGCGTTTCCGGGGCCGCCCGCCGGCGGTGTCCGCCGAGCCGGCGGGTCCGGAGCTCCCGCAGCCGCCGATGCCCTCGGCGACCACGGCGTCGAGCAGGGCGAGGACGCGGCCGGGCAGCACCGGCCTGCGGTCCTCCAGACCGGCGACGACCAGCTCGACCCCGACCGCCGCGGCGCGGTGCCGGGCGTGCCGCAGGACGTCGAGGCCCCGGCACTCGAACGAGCGGACGTCACGCAGGTCCACGACCAGGCGGCCGCGGCACGTCTCCTCCCGGGCCGACGTGACCAGCGCGGACGAGTCGCGCAACAGGTCGTCGAGCAGCCGCAGCAGCCGCGTCCCGTTGCCCGCGTCGAGGTCGCCGGCGACACGCACCAGGACGGTGCCGGTGCCGGGCACCTCGACGCAGAGCTGGACGGGCAGCGCCGAGGTCATGGGTTCCGCTCCTCTCGCGCCCCTCCGGGCGCGGGTCGGGTGCTCAGGCGTCGTGGTCGGACGGGGATGCACCGAGCGTCCGTCGCGCCGGCAGGCCGTCAGTACCCACGGAGGTCCCTGCCGCTCGGGACCAAGGTCCCGGTCGCTCACCGGCAAACCCGTACGACCGCCCGGTCGGTGGTCCGCAGGCCGGTTCAGCCCGTGGACGCGCGGCCCGTCCAGCGCGGTTCCACCTCGGCCCACTCCCGCGCCCACTCGGCGGCACGCAGCCGCGCCACCCCGGCGAACGCCAACCGCCCGACGCCCGCCAGCAGGAGGCCGCCCACCAGCAGGAGGGTGCCGGCCGAGGTGATCGTCACGAACACGACCTCGTCCGCGCCGAGCGGGGCGCGCACGAGCCGGCCGTCGGCGGTGATCCACGCGGACACCTGGTCGCCGACGTGCTTCGGGGCCGCGACCTCGGTGCGCGCGGTGTGCGCGACGCCGTCGGGCCCGGTCCAGCGGACGTCGGCCGGGATGCGGTTCCCGGCCTCGGGGACCACGGGGACCTCCTCGGCGACGACGACGGTGAGCGGGGTGCGGTCGCGGGCCTCGGCGACGGCGCGCGCGGTCAGGCTGCTGTGGATGTTCAGCCCGACGACGAGAGCCGCTCCGAGGGCCACCAGCGTCAGGGCGCAGAACACCCACGCGACGAGGTCCGCGAGGCGGTCGGAGCGGCGCCGGGGCAGCCGGTCGCCACGCGGCGGTGGGGCCATCGCGCCAGCCTCGGGAGGACCGCCCGTGCCGGGCAGGGCCGAAGGTCCGCAGGAGTCCCGGCGTCGGTCGGGACCGCGGGGAGTCCGGCGGGGACCGGCGGAGCCGGTCGCGTGGGGACGTCGGCTGGCGTTGCTGCTCAGCCCAGCGGGACCGTCCAGCGCAGCCGGGAGCCGCGTGGGATGTGCGGGTTCAGCTCGAACGTGCCGCCCCGGCGCCCCGCCCGCCGCTCGAGGTTCGCCAGACCACTGCGCCGGGGGCCCTTCACGGGCCCCTTCCCGTCGTCGGTCACCACGAGCGAGAGCCGGTCCTCGCCGCCGGAGGTGTCCGCCACGACGTCGACCTCCACCCGCGACGCCCCGGCGTGCTTCGCCACGTTGACCAACGCCTCCCGCAGGACCGCGGTGACGTCCTCGGCGAGCGAGGCGTCGTGCGCGGCGGCGACCAGGGTCTCGGCCGGACCGCTGAAGCGCAACAGTGGCGTGAAGCCGAGCAGCCGGGCCGACTCGGTGACGACGACGAGGATCCGGCTGCGGACGCTCTCGTCGTCGCCGGTGTGCTGCAGCGAGAAGATGCTGGTGCGGATCTGCGCGATGGTGTCGTCGAGGTCGCCGATGACGCGGGTCAGCCGCTCGGCCTCGGGCGCGGGCAGCCGGGCGGCCACGCCCTGCAGTGAGAGCCCGGCCGCGAAGAGCCGCTGGATCACGTGGTCGTGCAGGTCGGCCGCGATCCGCTCGCGTTCGTCGAGCACGTGCAGCCGCTCCCGCTCGACGCGGGCCTCCGCGAGCTCCAGCGCGACGGCCGCCTGGTTGGCGAAGCCGGCGGTCGTCCGCTCGTCCTCCTCGGTGAAGGCCTGCCTGTCGGCCCGGCGGGCCAGCAGCAGCACGCCCTCCGGCTGCTCGGCCCCGAGCAGCGGGACGACGAGGACCGGACCGATCCGCAGCTCGGCGACCGCGACCGCGGGCTCGAGGTCGGGCAGCTCCCGCGGGTCCGACAACCGCAGCGGCCGGCGCGTGTCGAAGACGTGCCCGGACAGCGAGTTCGACCGCGGGAGCACCGCGCCGCGCAGGTGATCCGCGACGGCCTCCTGGCCCGGGGCGCTCTCCGCGATCACGATCCGCAGCGACGCCTCGTCCTCGGGCAGCAGCACGACGGCGAGGTCCGCGCCGGTGAGCTCGCGGCTGCGCTCGGCGATGGTGCCCAGCGGCCGCCCTCCGGAGGGGTCCAGCGTCTCGCGGGTCACGGCGGCGGTCGCGGCGAGCCACTCGCCGCGGCGCCGGGTCGACTCGTAGAGCCGGGCGTTGTCGATCGCCACCCCGGCGGTGACGGCCAGCGCGCGGGTGAGCTCCTCGTCCTCCGGACTGAACTCGCCGCGTCCGCACTCGGCGAGGTAGAGGCCGCCGAACTTCTCGTCCCGGATCCGGATCGGCACGCCCAGGAAGCTCCGCACGGGCGGATGTCCCGACGGCAGGCCCGACGAGCGGGGGTCCTCGGCGGCGGCGCGCAACCGGATCGGCCGCCCCTCGTCGAGCACCGCGCTCAGCAGCCCCTTGCCCTCGGGAAGGGTCCCGATGGCGCGCACCGTCTCCTCGTCCATGCCGACCTGGACGAGCTCGGCGATGTGCCCGTCCGGGCCGAGCACCCCGAGGGCGGCGTAGCGGGCGTCGACCAGCTCGCGCGCGGCCCCGCAGACCCGCCGCAGGACCTCGGGCAGGGTGAGGTCGGTGATGACGGCCTGGTTGGCGCGCAACAACCCGCGCAGCCGGCCCTGGGTCGCCATGACCTCGCCGGCGCGCTCGACGAGCTGGCGCATCAGCTGCTCGAACTCCAGTCGCGGCAGATCGGGGGAGGTCAGGGCCGGGTCGGCGGGACCGGCCCGGCCACGCCCGGGTGCCCGCGCGCCGGCGTACCCCTCCGCGGACGGCTCGTCGACGGACATCGTTCCCCCTCCGCGGTCCCCGTCCGGCCCGCGTGGCGCGTCGACGTCCCCGGCCGCGCCACGGACCTGCACGCTACGCAGGGCAGGACCTGCGCGCCAGGGGGAGCGGCAGGGCCGACGGGCGCACCGCCACCCGGGCCAGGCGTCGGCTCCGTGCGCCCGTCACCGGATGGCGGGGCGGGTCCGGCGACGCGGGACTTCCGGCCCTGCCGGGGCGGGGTCGCCGGCACGGAGGCTGGGCCGGTGATCGTGCACTCCCCCGCGCCCCACCGTCCCGCACCGCTCCGCCCGGCGGCCGGCGCCGCCGTCGTGGTCCCCGTCGTGGTCCCCGCCGCCGTCGTCGTCCCCGGGGCCGCCGTGGCCGCCGTGGCGACGGTCCGCTCGTGACGCTCACCGCCCCGGTGCGGCCCGTTCTCGTCCTCGACGACGGCGGGACCGTCGCCGGGATCGCCGCGCAGCGCTGGGCCGCGGCCGAGGCGAGCCGCCGGGAGCTGCCGCTGCAGCTCGTGGGCACGCAGGCGGACGGCGTGCGGGCCGTGCACCGGCTGCGCGGCGAGTACCCGCGGCTCCCGGTGGAGCTGTACCGGCTGCCCGGTCCGGTGGGGCGGGCGCTGCGCCCGCTGACCGCCGACGCGGCGCTGCTCGCGCTGCCGGCGCCGGCGGCCGAGCCGGTCCTGTCGAGCTCCTTCTGCCCGACGGCCGTGGTGCCGGCGGACGACACGGCCCGCGGGCGGGTCGTGGTCGGGGTCGCGCCGTGGACCCCGGAGGAGGTGCTGCGCACCGCCGTCGACGAGGCCCTCGAGCGCGACGCCGAGCTGGTCGCCGTGCGCGCGTGGCGGGCCGGCGGGCAGGGGCTGCGCGATCTCGCCCGGCTGCTGCCGAACCCGTTCGGGGCGGAGCGGATCGGGGGCGTGGGCGACACGGCCGAGGAGGCGCAGCGCGAGCTCGACCAGCTGCTCTCGCCCTGGCGGATCGGCTACCCGGACCTGCGGCTGCACCCGCTCGTGGTGCACGGCGACGCGGCCGCGGTCCTCACGATGCTCTCCGTCGACGCCGAGCTGCTCGTGGTGGGCCGTTCCGGCCGCGGTGCCCTGCTGCGGGCCGTCGCCGGCGCACCGGGCGACGACGCCGTGGCCGCCGCGCGCTGCCCGGTGCTCGTCGTGCCCGAGCCCGCGCCGCCGCGACGCGAGATGCTCGCCCTGCCCGGCTCGCGCGGTCCGACCGGCTGACCGCGGGCGACCCGAGACGATCCGGTGCCCCCCGGAACCGGTTACCGGTCAGGACCCGTTGGGCGGCAACGACTTCGCGGCCACCCGGCGGTCGGCACGGTCGAGCAGGCGCTGGCGCGCCAACCGCTCCAGCAGCTCCGGCACGGCACCCGCGGGCACCCCGGACAGGTCGGCGCGGCACTCCCGAACGACGCGGGCCACCACCCGGTGCGGCACCCGACCGGCGAACTCGCGCGCGAGCCGCGCGACGGCGGGCGACACGTCGTCGGCCCGGGCGGGGGCGGACGGTGCGGAGGCGTACCCCACGGCCGGGAGGGGGCCGGTGGTGAGGGGCAGCGCGGTGAGGGTCATCGGGCTCCTCGTGCGGCGCCGCGCGGACGCGGCGGGCGGGGTCATGGCGGACCGAACGGACCGGTGGGCCGGTCGGCGAGGTTCGGGGCGGCCCGGTCGCTCCGGCGGAGCGCGGGACACGCACGCATCACCGCGATTCGCGCGGTGTCGGCCGACAGCGTGGACGACCGCGCCGGCGGCGCACCAGGGTCGGAAGTCCCTACCGCCTCCGGGACCCGCCGGACCCTGGCCTCCGCGGCGGCGACGCGCGATCCTGGGGTGACCCACCCGCGTGCAGGGAGGCATCGTGCAGGCTCACGTCGGCGATCGCATCGTCATCGAGACCAACCACCTCGACTCGGCCCGGAGGCGCGGGACGATCGTGGCCGTCCTCGGGGGCGAGGGCGACACCGAGCACTACCAGGTGCGCTGGCAGGACGGCCACGAGTCGGTCTTCTTCCCCGGTCCGGACGCCCACGTCGACACCGCCCGCTGAGAGGGCGCCGGCCGGGGACACGAAGCGCGGGGACACGGGCCGCCGGGACACGGGCCGCCGGGCGCGGGAGGTGCGGTCCGGGGCTTCGGACCCTGGCCGGAGCCCCCTCCGGGCGGGACGCTCCGCGGATGCGCGTCCGCGAGGTCATGAGCCGCCCGGCGCTCGTCGTGGCGGTGGCCTGCACCGTCCGCGACGCCGCCGCGGCGCTCGCGGCCCACGGGCTCTCGGACGTGCCGGTGGTCGACGAGCGGGACCGCTTCGTCGGGATGCTCGCCGAGGCCGACCTGGTCACCGACCGGCTCGACGGCAGGCGCGGCGCCACGGCCGTCGGGCCGCTGGTGCGCACCGGCGTCCCGACCGCGACGCCGGACGGCGACCTGCTCGGGCTGGTGCACCGCATGCGCGAGGCCGACGTCCGGGTCGTGCCGGTCCTCGACGGGGACCGGGTCGCCGGCATCGTCACCCTGACCGACCTGCTGCGCGTGCTGGGGGAGGCACGGTGAACGGCGGGGCGGGCGGCAGGGCCGGGGACGACGTCGAGCTCGCCGGGCGCTTCGCCCGGCTCGCCCGGGCACTGCGGACCGCGCCCACCCCGGAGGACGCCCAGGAGCGCGTCACGCTCTACGCGGTGGCGACCGTGCCCGGCTGCGACCACGCGGGGATCTCCCTGGTGGACCGGCACGGCGGCGTGGTGTCGGTGGCGCCGACCGGCGGGACCGCGCGGCGGGTCGACGAGATCCAGCACGAGGTCGGCGAGGGGCCGTGCCTCGGCGTGATCCACGACCGGTTCGTCTGCGCGGTCGAGGACCTGGCGACGGACGACCGGTGGCCCGCCTTCGGGCGCCGCGCCGCCGCCGAGACGGGGATCCACGCGCTGCTGTGCTTCCGGTTGTTCGTCGAGGACGACGTCCTGGGCGCGCTGACCCTCTCCTCCGCCACCCGCGGGGCGTTCGACGACCACGCCGTCGCCGTCGGCACGGTCCTCGCCGCGCACGCCGCCCTCGCGGTCACGGACGCGCGCAACCGCCGCCGCGCCCTCGAGCTCGACGAGGCGCTGCGCTCCAGCCGCGACATCGGCACCGCCCTCGGCATCCTCATGGCGCACCGGCTGGTGACCCGGGGCCAGGCTTTCGACCTGCTGCGCACCGCGTCCCGGCGGCTGCACCGCAAGCTGCGCGAGGTGGCCCTGGAGGTCGTCGAGACGGGCACACTTCCGGTGGGTGCGCGGGCGCACCTGGAGCAGTAGTCTGCCCGCATCCGGTCCGCCTGAGCCCACAGCGCAGCCGGCTGTCCGAGCGGGTCCCATGAGCCCACCGCCGTTCCCGGCGCGCGCGACCGCGACGCGGTACGCACGGGTCCCGCTCCCCCACGGTCCTCTCCCGCCCGGTCCCGGCCCGTCCGCTGCCGAGGCGTCCGGTCCCGGTGCCTGCCGTGGTGTGCCACACCGGACCTCGCCCGTCGCCCGCGGGCCCGGGTCACCCACCCGCGCTACACCCCCCAGCCCCCGGGTGGGCGGCCCGTCCGCCGGTGCGGGCCCGACCTCGCGGCCGCCGCCGCCCGGCCGGGCCCGCACCGGTCCCCGCACGTCGCGCGCCTGACCGGCGGGCCCACCCGTTCCGGCGATTCCGGCGGCCGATGCCGTCGGGCCCTTCCGTCGCGCGACGTGCAGGGGCACGCTCGAGGCACCACGGCCGAAGGGACAGCGATGACCGAGCCGACCGGCGCCCACACCCTGTCCGACGCACTGGCCGACGCGCTGGCGGCGGCGAGCCGCGCCCGGGCCGGGTTGCCGCGGGGGAAGCGCTGGACCGTGATCGTGGACCTCGAGGCGGGGTCCGGGGTGACGCGCGCCGTCGCCCGCCTGCACGACCGGGAGTCCGACCGGCTCGTCGGCACCGGGCAGGCGCGGCTGGCCCCGCCCGACGCCGACGTCCCGGGGGTCGCCGACGAGCTCGCCGCGGCCCAGGCGCTGACCGACCTCGCCCGCCGGATGACGCAGGTCGCGCGCACCGAGGTCGCCGGCGCCGTCGAGGGCGCGGTCCCGGGCTGAGCGGCTCCCGGACCCGCCGGAAGACGGGACTTTCGACCCTGCTGACGGCGGGGTCGGCGCAGGCACCATCGACGTCGCCGGCAGCGTGAAGGCTCCGCGTCGGCCGCCACTCGTCGTTGGGGAGCGGACGGGTGGACCCGCCGGGGCGGGCGTTCACGGGGAACGCCCGCCCCGGCCCACGCTCGGCGCACGCTCGGCTGGGAGGAACGCTCGGTGACCCTGTCCGGATCGCCCGTCGCGGTCGGTGTCGACGGGAGCAACGCGTCGCTGCTCGCCGTCGCGTTCGCCGCGGGAGAGGCCCGCGCCCTGGGGGTCCCCCTCGTGCTCGTGCACGCCGTGCGGGCGGACGAGTCGGCGCACCGGTCCGAGGCGCTGCTGGAGCGGGCCACGGCCCGCGCCCTGGCCGTCGCCCCCGAGGTCGAGGTGTTGCGCCGGGTCTCGCACCGGGCGCCCGGGCCCGCGCTGCTCGAGGCGGCGCGCGCGGCGTCGTTGCTGGTCGTGGGCATGGGCGGGCGCGACGACCCGCCGGAGGCCGCCGACGACTCCGTCGCCCTCGACCTGGTCGGCCGGGCCCGCTGCCCCGTCGCGGTCGTGCGGGCGCCGCACCGCCGGCACCGGTCGGTGGTGGTCGCCGCCGTCACCGATCCCGCGCGGGACGGGCCGCTGCTCGCCGCCGCCTTCCCGCTGGCCGCGGGCCGCGGCGTCCCGCTCGTCGTCGAGGTCGCCGAGACCGGCGACGCGGACGCCGACCTCCGCGCGGCCGCGGCGCTCGACACCGCGCTCGCGCCGTGGAGCACCCGGTTCCCCGAGGTCCGGGTGGAGACGGTCGGGGTGCGGGCCCCGTTCGTCGAGCACGTGCTGGAGCGGGCGGCGGGCGCGGCGGCGCTGGTCCTGGGCAGGCCCGACGGGACCGGGCGCTGGGACGAGCCGGCCCGGCTCGCGGTGCACCGCGGGCCGTGCCCGGTGGTCGTGGTGCGGACCGCGGCGGCGGCCGAGCCCGCGGGCACCTGACGACGGGGCGAACGAGGGAGAGGCGGGCGGACTACCGTCCTTCGGCCCTGCCGGGGGCGGTGACGGAAGGCCAGGCTGACAGGGGCGGCACGGGGGGGCACCGTGCCGGGATCCGGGGGTGGAGCATGGCGCGTTTCGGCATGGACGTCGGCACCGGCACCACGGTGCTCTACGACGCCGAGGGCGGGTTCCAGTACGACGAGCCGTCGGTCATGCTCGGCAGGCCGGGCGGCCGCGGGGTGAGCGTCGGCCGCGAGGCCGCGGACCTGGTCGACCGGATCCCGTCCGGCACGCACGCCGTCCGGCCGGTGCGCGACGGCGTCATCACCGATCTCGACACCGCCCGCCGGTACCTGCGCGCCGTCGTCCGCCGGGTGCTCCCCCGACCCTGGCAGCGGACCCGGCTCGCCGCGGCCCTCACCGTGCCCGCCGGCGCCAGCCCGCTGGAACGCCGCGCCCTGGTCGAGGCGGCGGAGGAGGCCGGCATCGTCCGTGTGCTGGCCCTCGCCGGCCCGGTCGCGGGCGCGATCGGCTGCGGCGTCGACCCGCTCGACCGCCGGGTGCACATGGTCGCCGACGTGGGCGCCGGGACCGCGGAGATCGTCGCCATGTGCTTCGGGGAGGTGCTGGCCGTGCGGTCGCGGCGCATCGCCGGGGACGCGATCGCGGCCGCGGTGCGCCGCCACGTGCGCGAGCAGCACCACCTCTCGCTGAGCAGCGACTCGGCCGAAGAGCTGACGATCCGGGTCGGCGCGCTTCCGGACGGCGCCGAGGTCACGGTCGCCGGGCGCGAGGCCGACAACGGCCGGCCCCGCTCGCTGCGCCTGCCCGCGGCCGAGCTGCACGGCATCGTCGCCCCGCGGGTGGCGGAGCTCGCGACCTCGCTGATCGGCTGCCTCGACGACCTGCCCGCCCGCGCGCTCGACGACCTCGCCGCCGACGGTGTCCTGCTCGTCGGGGGCGCCTCCCCCACCCGCGGGCTGCGCGCGGCCCTCGAGGCCGGGCTCGGGCTGCCGGTCAAGCAGGCCGAGAACCCGTCGACGTGCGTGGCGGAAGGGGCCGCCCGGGCCTTCACCCTGCCCGGCGTGCTCGAGACCTACGCCCGCGGCTGAGCCGCTCCGGAGCCGATTCCGAGCCCGAGCAGGAGCACCGCCGGCGTCCCCTCGGGGCGCCGGCGGCGCCGCGTCAGGGCGCGGGTGGCGCGGCCTGGTACTGCTGCAACCCGTCGATCACGATCCGGCTCGCGCTGTTCCCGCCCAAGCCGGGGCCCTGGACCAGGCCGGTCATCACCACGGTCGGCGCGCCGAGCGGCGCGGCCGCGGAGGTCCAGTTGTCGTACTCGTCGCCCGAGAGGCTGCCGTCCTGCGCCGTGCCGGTCTTCGCGCCCGGGTCCAGCGGCACCGTGGACAGCGACGAGGCGGTGCCCCCGTGCACCGCGGCGCGCATCCCGTCCCGGATCGGCCCGAGCGAGCCGGCGAACGGCACCGGGACGGGCGGCGGCACGGGCAGCGCGGTGAATCCGCCCTCGGGGGTGCCGACGGCGAGCCCCAGCCGGGGCGTGACGAGCTGCCCGGTCGCGACCGCGGCCGTCCACCGGGCGTTCTGCAGCGGCGTGACCTGCAGCGGGCCCTGCCCGATGCCGAGGATCACCGTGGTGCCGCCGTACCAGTGCCCGCCGTCGCCGGCGATCGTCTCCGGGGTGCCGAGGTAGCCCGCGGACTCGCCCGGCAGGTCGATGCCCGTCGCGGACCCGACGCCGAGCGCGTGTGCGGCCTCGATGATCGGGTCGGGCCCCAGCAGGGCGGCCAGCCGGTAGAAGTACACGTCGTTCGACCAGGCGATGGCCTGCGGCATGTCCATGGGCCCCATGGGTTTCCAGTTGTCGAACGTGTGCCCGGCGAGGGTGAAGCTCGCACCGGTCGGGACCACCTGGTTCGGCGGGATCGCGGTGTGCACGACGTTCGCGGAGGCCACGACCAGCTTGAACGTCGAGCCGGGCGGCACGGCGACCTGGGTGGCGTGCTCCAGCGTCGGGTGACCCGGCTGCGCCTCCGCGGCCTGCAGCGCCGCCCCGTCGACCGGTGGGCCGTACAGGTTGTTGTCGTAGGAGGGCAGGCTCGCCATCGCCAGGACCTGGCCGTTGCGCGGGTCCATGGCGACCGCGGCGCCCACCGCGTTCGGGTTGTGCTGCGCGGCGAGCGAGGCGCGGACCGAGTCGGTGAGCCTGCGCTGCAACGGGAGGTCGAGCGCGGTGCGCAGGTTCGCGCCCGGCACCGGGTCGCGGTGGGTCCCGACGGCGAGCGGGACACCGGCCGGGCTCACCCAGTAGCACTGCTCGCCGTCGATGCCGCGGAGCACGGCGTCGTAGCTCGCCTCCAGCCCCGCTCGTCCGACGACCGCGCCCGGCGCGAGGGTCGGGTTCTGCTGGGTCTGCGCCTCGGTCGCGATCCCGGTGTAGCCCAGCAGCGGGCCGAGCAGGTCGCCGGTGGGGTAGCTGCGGCGCGGGTCGGCCTCGACCCGCACCCCGGCGAACCCGGTGAACGCGCGCGCCTGCGCGAGGGGCAGGTCGCCCAGCTCGAGCGAGAGCGTCGTGTCGGGGGCGGCATCGAGCGCCGCGCGCACGTCCGCGGCCGGCCTGCCGAGCAGGCCCGCGAGCCGGTCGACCTCGTTCGGCTGCACCAGGGCGGGGACCGCCTCGATCTTCGCCGTGCCCGCGTCGGTCCCGGCCGCGTCGGTCGCGAGCACGGTGCCGTTGCGGTCGGTGATCTCGCCGCGCGGTGCGGGCACCCGGACGCACCGCGTCATCTGCTCCTGCCCGGCCGCCATCAGGGCAGGTCCCTGGACGGCCTCGAGCCGCCAGCCGAAGGCGCCGAACGTGACCAGCAGCCCGGTCACGCCCAGGGCCGCCACACGCACCAGCCGCGGGCGCAGCCGCTCGGGCGCGGCCCAGAGCACCCGGCGGGCCCCGTCGCGGCGGACGCCGAGCACCACGCCGATCGCCGCGAGGTGCACCACCACGGCCGTGCCGCCGTAGCTGACCAGCGGGAACGGCACCCCGGCCAGCGGCAGCAGGCCGAGGTTGCCGCCGACCGACACCACGACCTCGGCGCCGAACAGCACGGCCAGCCCGCCCGCGAGCAGGGCCCCGTGTGCGGTGCGCGAGGTGCGCGAGGCGACCGCGAGCCGCCACACCAGGACGACGGCGGCCAGCAGCACCACGACCCCGGCGATCATGCCGAACTGCAGCACGAGGCTGGCCGGCGCCAGGTCGGTGTCCCGCTCCGGGAGGTACCGCTCCAGGATGTCCGTCAGCGGTTTCCCGGCCTGGCCGAACGGGCCACCGGAGGCCAGCGCGATCCGCGCCTGCGCGACCGCCCAGCCCGACCCGGCCGGCGACTCGGCCGACCCCGCGAGGAAGCTGCCGAGCCGCTCGACCTGGTAGGGCCGCAGGAGCCCGACGGCCAGCGGCGCCGCCACCGCCGCCCCGGCGAACACGGGCAGCACGAACCGCGCCGGCACGCGCCCGATCACCAGCAGCGCCACGGCGACGACGACCAGCAACGTCGTGGTGCTCAGGTCCGGCTGCAGCACGGTCAGGACGATGGGCACCGCGGCCAGGACGAGCGCACCCACGAACCGCTGCCAGGCCGGCCGGCCCGACCCGAGGACCCCCGCGACCACCAGGAGCATCCCCACCTTCGCCAGCTCCGAGGGTTGGAAGGTGAAGCCCCCGACGGCGATCCACCGGGTGGCGCCGTTCGCGCTGAGGCCGACCACCGGCACCGCGGCGAGCAGCACGACGGCCAGGCAGTAGGAGACGACGCCGAGCACGCCGAGCAGACCGACCCGCACCCGCCAGAACAGCGCGAGCAGCACGAGCCCGCCACCCGCGATGATCGCCTGCCGCACGGCGGTGTCCACGCCGTCGACCACGGCGAGGTTGGCCAGCCCGGCGAGGACCAGCAGGAGCGTGGCCAGCACCGCGACGACGTCGAAGGCCAGCCCGCGATTGCGGGGCGACCGGGGCGGGCGCGGCGGCCGTTCGTCACGCGCCCACTTGGAGAACCGGCGTCTGCCGGGCAGTAGCCGGCGCAGCCGCCGCGCCGGCCTCATCGGAGCCCCCGGGCCGTGGTGCCGGACGGCCCGGTCACGGCGTGCACCCGCCCGTCGGCGGGACGCGGACCGCCGGGCTGGCGGCCGTCCCGGGGCCGGCCGTGACGGCGGTCAGGGCGGTGGCGGCGGCGTCGGGCACGCGCACGGCCGCGACGACGTCGGCGCGGTCCGCGCCCGCCGGCACGTCCACAGTGCCGCTGGCGACCGTGCCGCCGGTGCCCCCGCACAGGTCGTCGAGCCGGACGGTCCAGTCCACGGTCGTCGGCCCGGAGGCGGGACGCAGTCCGACGTGGATGCGGACGAGGCAGTCCTGCCCGGTCCCGCAGGTCCGCACGGTGCGCAGGTCGACGGTCCCGACCGCGCCCGCGGTGGCGGGCGCCGGCGCGGCCGGCAACGGCGGCAGCACCGGGCCCGGCGCCGGCGCGGCCGCCGTGTCCCGCCCGCTGGAGAGCAGGAGCGCGACGTCCGCCTCGATCCGCTCGTGCAGCAGCGACCACTCGATCGCGAGCACGGCGCTCACGACCAGCGGCCACGCCACCCACAGCCACCAGCGGCGGCGCCTTCCGTACCCCGCGCGCGCGCCCGCGCGCCCCCCGGCCCGAACCACCCCGCAGCCCCCCTCGTCCCCGCCACGGTCCCGTGTTCCGTCCCCACCGGACACGGTGCCGTACGGTGGGCCGGCGCGGGCAGGGGCGGACGACCCCGCGGGGGCCGCGGGGTCCCGGGGCCGGAGGGGTCCTTCCCGGGTCGATGGACCCTGGCGGATCAGCCGGCCGCGGGCCGCGCGGGCCGGGCGACGCCGAGGTGGTCGCGCAGCGTGGTCCCGGGTGTACCCGCGGCGGAACAGCCCCCGCTCCTGGAGGACCGGCACCACCATCCGGACGAACTCCTCGAACGCACCCGGCAGGTGGGTCGCGGCGAGCACGAAGCCGTCGCAGCCGCGCGTGGTGAACCACTCCTCCATCAGGTCCGCGACGCGCTCGGGCGTGCCGACGAACCGGGGCCCCTGGAGCAGCGTCGCCCGATGCGCGGCCAGGTCCCGCACGGTGACCTCGCGCCCGAGGTGCTGGCGCACGCCGTCCGCGAGCCCGCGGATGCCGGAGCTCGTGGCCGTCATCTCCGCGGTGACACCAGCCGGATCGGGGTCGGCGCGACGTACTCCACGACGTATTAGCGGACGGCGTCGGCGACCGAGTCCCCGTAGACGCCGGGCATGGCGAGCCGGTCGTCGAAGAACACGCAGTCGAAGGCACCCTGCTCCGGGGTGCGTGCGATGTGCGTGTAGTAGTCCATGGTCAGGAACCCGAGATCGGCGCTCGGGTAGCGCCACGAGCCGGAGTAGACGGTCACGTTGCCCGCCTGCATGAAGCCGACGAGGGTCATCTGGCGTGTCACGGGGTCTCCTCGCTGTGCTCGCCGATGCCGAGCAGGTCGGCGGTGGCGGCGACGGTCGCGGCGTGGCGCAGGTGGGCGGCGTCGACGAGCATCCCGTCGAGCGCGGCGGCGCCCCGCCCGCCGGCCTCGGCCTCCCGGCCGGCGAGATCGCCCGCGCGATCTCCCCGGGCTCGGGGCGGGGACTTCTCCACCTGCGCCCTGGGACGACAGCGACCCGGCGCCGACGAGCAGCGCGGTCGCGTCGCCCCTCAGCAGGTCGGCCGCGGCGTCGCGGCCGTTCTCCCGGGTGGGCTCGACCAGCCGCATCGGCATCGCCGGGTCCAGCCCGGCCAGCTCGAGACCACGGCGCACCCCGCGCAGGCGCACCGCGCCGTCGGACAATGCCCCGGGCGTGCCGAGATAGGCAGTGGGACACACCCCGGCGCCGAAGGTCAACGGCCGTGGGGCGCGCCGGGAGCGCTCTCAGCCGGCGAGACCGTGCAGCCATGCGCGGACCCGCGGGAGCGTCTCGACGCCCGTGGTCCGGGCGACGTCGCCGGCGAGGTCCGCGATCGACACCTCGCGCAGAGCCCCTCGCCAGGCCCGGTCCGCCGCGATCATCACCCGCGCGATCGGGCACGGCGCGGTGCACGCCTCGGGCGTGGCGGCCATCGGCCCGCGCTGCCGGATCTCGGTGCAGACGAAGGCCGGTTCGGCGCCGTCGACCGCCTCGACCACGTCCAGCACCGTGATCTCCTGCGCGTCCCGGGTCAGCACGTATCCACCGGCCTGCCCCTGCACGGAGCGCACCAGTCCGGCGCGGGACAGCGCCTGCAGCTGCTTGGCCAGGTAGGTGGGCGACACGTCGTGGAACTCGGCCAGCTTCGCCGCGGGAACCGGGTCGTTCGTGCCGGTGAGCACCACGCAGCAGTGCAGCGCCCACTCCACGCCCCCGGACATCTTCACGTCCGCAGCCTACTTGACTCGGATGGAACTTGTCCGAGTAGGATCATCGCGGATAAGAAATATCCGGGTTGACGGAAGGGGAACGGCCATGCGGATCGTCGTCGTCGGGGGTACGGGCCTGATCGGGAAGGCGCTGGTCCAGGCGCTGCGCGAGCGTGGCCACGAGGCGGTGCCGGCCTCGCCGTCGACCGGGGTCGACACGCTGACCGGGGCCGGCGTGGCCGACGCCCTGGCGGGAGCGCAGGTGGTCGTCGACGTCACCAACTCGCCGTCGTTCGAGGACGGTCCGGTCCTCGACTTCTTCACCCGGTCCACCACCACGCTGCTCGGCGCCGAGCGGGAGGCGGGCGTCGGCCACCACGTCGCCCTCTCGATCGTCGGCACCGACCGGCTGCCCGAGGCCGGCTACCTGCGCGCCAAGGTCGCCCAGGAGAAGCTGATCATCGACGCGGGGATCCCGTTCACGATCCTGCGCGCCACCCAGTTCTTCGAGTTCCTGGGCGCGATCGCCGACTCGGCCACCGACGGCGGCACCGTGACCCTGCCCGAGGGGGCGTTCCAGCCCGTCGCCGCCGCCGACGTCGTCGCCACCCTCGCCGAGGTCGCCACCGGCGCCCCGCTCGGCGGCACGCTCGACCTCGCCGGACCCGACCGCCGCACCATGGAGGCGTTCGTCCGCGAGGCCCTGGCCGCCCGCGAGGACCCGCGCACGGTCACGACGGGACCCGAGGCCCGGTACTTCGGCACCGCGATCGGCGACGCCCTGGTTCCGGCCGGCGAGGCTCGGCTCGGCGAGGTCCGGTTCGAGGACTGGCTCAAGGGCTGAGCGGGGTACGCGGACGGCGTGGAACTGGTGGTGATGGTCGGCCTGCAGGGTGCGGGCAAGTCGACCTGGGTGCGTGCGCACCTCGCCGCCACCCACGCCGTGGTCAGCAAGGACCACTGGCCCAACGCGAAGCGCCGGGAGCAGCGGCAGCGCCGGGTGGTGGCGGAGTTGCTCGCCGCCGGCCGCGACGTCGTCGTCGACAACACCAACCCCACCCCCGAGGACCGGTCCGCGCTCATCGCCGCCGCCCGGGATCACGGTGCCGGCGTGCGCGCCGTCCACCTCGCCACCCCGCTCGAGCTCTGTCTGCAGCGCAACGACCGGCGGTGCGGGCGGGAGCGGGTGCCGCTGGTCGGCGTGCTGGGCACCCGCGCCCGGCTCGTCCCGCCGTCCGTCGAAGAGGGCTTCGACCGGGTCGACGTCGTGGTGGGGTGAGGCGGTCGGGCGGACCGGGTGGTCGTCTTCCCACCGCTGCGTCGCCGCAGCGGCCCGTCAGTTCGATCGAGGACCCTCACCCGCGGAGTCGGGCGGGAGGTTCCATCGCTGTAGTGCTGGTCAGGTACGTCCACGGGCAGAGAGTTCGCGAAACGGGCACGAGCCGCCGGGCGCACCCCGCCGCCTCGCCGTGCGTGCGAGGTCCCGGCCCGAGGGGCCGGGGTGTGCCACGCGCGGGGCGGCCGGGACACGCGAAGGCTGGTCGAGGCGGAGCGACGCGGGTAGCGCACCGCTCCGTCCCGACTTCGCTCAGAAAGGCGGTGGCTCAGCAAGGCGGTGGCTCATCCAGGTCAGTGGTCGGCGGGGGCGGTGGTCGGGGCTCTTCGGGTGGGGTCGGGGGTCGCCAGACGAGCAGGGGTGGGTCGGGGCGGTCCTCCGCGTTGATCGCGTCGGTCTCGTCTACGGGGTCGTCGTCGGCGCAGCACTGGTCGTCCTCGGGTGGGACGGGCAGGGGTGGGGGCGGGAGCAGCGGTTCGGCGCGGGTGCGGTAGATCCGCCCGAGGGGGCTGCGCCAGACGAACACGCCGGGCTCGGGTTGGGTGAGGGTCCAGCCGCGGTGTTTGAGCCCGTGGTCGTGGCGGCAGATCGGGCCGAGATCCTCGGCGGTGGTCGGGCCGCCGTGGGCGTGGTCGCGGGTGTGGTCCCAGATCGGCGGTGCGGGCCGGGGCGAGGCAGCCGGTGAAGGTGCAGTGCCGGTCGCGGAGCTCGACGTGGCGGCGCAGCCCGGTGTGCGGGAACCGGGCGCCGGGGTCGTCGTCGAGGGCGCGGCCGCGGGCGGCGTGGATCTCGGCCAGCACCGGGCGCCAGGAGTCGGGCAGGTCGCTGTCGGGAGCGGTGAGGCGGGTGAGCAGGGCGGCATCGACGAGCAGGTCGACCAGCCCGGGTGCGGCCGGGTCGGTGGCCGCGGTGGGCGGGCCCAGGTCGACCGGGTGCGGACGGGTGCGCAGCGCCCCGGCACGGATCAGGCGTCCGTCGGGGCCGGTGAGCGCGTAGCGCCACGGCGCCCGGTGTTGGGCGGCGACCAGGCGGCGGGCGCGGGAGGCGGGGATTGGCCCGAGTGCGGGCAGGGTGGCGGGGCGCTCGTCGAGGCCGAGCAGGGTGGACAGCGCGATCTGCACAGCCACCCCGCGCCGCGGATTCGCCGGCGTGCCGGCCGCAGCACCGCGGCCCCGCGACTCGACCGGCTCGGAGCCTCCCGAGCCGCGTTCGGCGGCAAGCTTCGTCTCGCTGTCCTTCGGCTCGGCCCTGTCCGTACCGGCCGGCTCGATCTCGGTCCGGCCTGCGAGGCAGGGGACTGCTGCGGGTCCGTCCGGCGGGGCGGAGCGGGGCCGGGGTGGCCGTGCCGGGGCCCGGCCGGTAGGTGCGTCGGGGGTGTCGGAGGCGGCGTCGTGGAGCAGCGCGGCGATGACCTCGGCGTCGGTCAGCATGTGGAGCCGGCCGTCGAGGAACCCGACGAACAGGTCCACCCGGATCTGGTCCAGCCGCCCCGGATGCCCGCCCCGGCGCACCAGGTGGGCGAGCCGGTCGATCCGGGCGACCGCGGCATCGGCGTCCTCCGGCGCCACGCCGTGCGCGCTGAGGGTGGCGGTACCGTCCTCGGTCACGCACGCCGACACGCTTCGGCGGGCGTGGGCGCGGCGGAACAACCGCTCGTCGTGCGCCGGGTCGATCTCCAGGATCAACCGGCGCAGCCGCCGGGAGATCTCGCTGGTGGTCCAGCGCCGGGCCCGGGGCAGCACCAGCGCGCGCAGGTGCCCGACCTGCCCGGCCGGCAGCCCGACCAGGTGGCGCAGGAACACCGCCGCCTTCGGCCAGTCGATGTGTCCGCACTCGAGCGCCGCCCACACCGCAGGGAGCTCGACCACCAGCGCGACCGCCTCGTCGGCACACCCGTCGGCGGCCCGGCGGGTCCAGGCCAGCGCGGCCCGGATCTCATCGGCCCAGTCCAGATGCGGATCCGGCAACTCCCCGGCTGCGAAGGGCCGGTCGGGGTTGGCGTAGCCGACCGCGACCATCGCCCGCACGAACCACGCCCGAGCATGGCTCTCCTCTCCAGGGCCGGGCGTGCCTTCTCCATGGAGGTCCGGTACCGCTCCGGCTCCCGCATCTCGACGTCGACGACGACGTCGTAGCGGCCCGAGGCCGGCTGCGCCTCGTCGTCAAGTCCCTCGTGCACGCAAGCCGACGATGCCGCCACCGCCGAACCGACCCGGCACATCCCCCGAGGACACCGAGTCCCCTCCCCGGCCAAGGCCGAGCCCGTCCCGAGAACGCCGAAGCCCACCCGAGAACGCCGGAGGCCCCGTCCGGCAAGGGACGGGGCCTCCGCGGCGGGTCGACCTCGAGGCAGGGCTCAGACGCCGCCGAGCAGCGCCTCGAACGACGGGGCGTCGGCGAACGGGTCGGCCGTCCGGGCCGCGGGACGGGCGGCGACCAGCTCGGCCAGCTCCTCGGCCGCGCGCTCGATCCGCGAGGCCAGGCCGTGGCTCGCCTCCCCCGCACCGCCCCAGTCCTCCGAGGCCGCGAACACGGCGGTCGGCGTGACGACGGTGCGCAGGTAGGCGAACAGCGGGCGCATCGCGTGCTCGAGTGCCAGCGAGTGCCGGGCCGTGCCGGCCGTCGCGCCCATCAGCACGGGCTTGCCGGTCAGCGCATCCTTGTCCACGACGTCGAAGAACGTCTTGAACAGCCCGCTGTACGACGCCGAGAAGATCGGCGTGACGGCGATGATCCCGTCCGCCCCGGTCACCGCGTCGAGCGCCGGCCGCAGCTCGGCGTTCGCGAAGCCGGTGACCAGGTTGTCGGCCAGGTCGCGGGCGTGCTCGCGCAGCTCGACGACCTCCACCGTGACGTCTCCGGCCTCGACGCCGCGGCGGCGCAGCGCCGCCACGGTCGCCGCGGTGAGCCGGTCGGCCAGCAGCCGGGTGGACGACGGGACGGACAGCCCCGCGCTCACCACGGCGATCCTGCGCTTCTCCATGATCAGGCCGCCTCCTCCGGGGCCTGCCCCGTGACGTCGTCCGCAGGGGCGTAGACCCTCGGGTCCGTGGCGCCCTTCGCGGCGACGAGGGACTCGTGGGTCGGGGCGTCGGGCACGTGCGCGGGCTTCAGCGCGGCGAACTCCTTGCGCAGCACCGGCACGACCTCCTCACCCAGGATGTCCAACTGCTCCAGCACGGTCTTCAGCGGCAGGCCCGCGTGGTCGACGAGGAACAGCTGGCGCTGGTAGTCGCCGACGTAGTCGCGGAAGCCGAGGGTCCGCTCGATCACCTGCTGCGGGCTGCCCACGGTCAGCGGGGTCTCCCGGCTGAAGTCCTCCAGCGACGGCCCGTGCCCGTAGACCGGGGCGTTGTCGAAGTACGGCCGGAACTCGTCGACCGCGTCCTGGCTGTTCTTCCGCATGAACACCTGCCCACCGAGCCCGACGATCGCCTGGTCGGCGGCGCCGTGGCCGTAGTGCTCGAAGCGACGGCGGTAGAACTCGACCATCCGCTTCGTGTGTTCGGCCGGCCAGAAGATGTGGTTGTGGAAGAAGCCGTCGCCGTAGTAGGCGGCCTGCTCCGCGATCTCCGGGCTGCGGATCGAGCCGTGCCACACGAACGGCGCGACGCCGTCGAGCGGGCGCGGGGTCGAGGTGAACCCGCGCAGCGGGGTGCGGAACCGGCCCTCCCAGTCGACCACGTCGGAGTCCCAGAGCCGGCGCAGCAGCGCGTAGTTCTCGATGGCCAGCGGGATGCCCTCCCGGATGTCCTTGCCGAACCACGGGTACACCGGGCCGGTGTTGCCGCGGCCCATCATCAGGTCGACCCGGCCGCCCGCGAGGTGCTGCAGCATCGCGAAGTCCTCGGCGATCTTCACCGGGTCGTTCGTGGTGATCAGCGTGGTGGCCGTCGACAGCTGCAGGCGCTCCGTCTGCCCCGCGATGTAGCCGAGGGTGGTGGTCGGCGACGAGGAGAAGAACGGCGGGTTGTGGTGCTCGCCCAGGGCGAACACGTCCAGGCCCACCTCCTCCGCCTTCTTCGCGATCGTCACGACGTCCTTGATCCGCTCCGCCTCGGACGGTGTGCGGCCGGTCGTCGGGTCGGTCGTGACGTCGCTGACGGAGAACACTCCGAACTGCATGACCCTCACCTCGTTGGTTGATGTGTCATCTACTGTGCCTGAACTTCGATGACGCGTCAACTATTCCGGTACGCTGGAGCCCGTGACCCGATGGCTCGACGAGCGGGAGCAGCGCGCGTGGCGCGGCTACCTGGCGATGCAGGCCCAGCTCCAGGCGCGGCTCCACCGCCGCCTGCAGGCGGACTCCGGCCTGTCCTACGCCGACTTCGACGTGCTGGTCGCGCTGACCGACCGCGCGGGCGAGCAGGTCCGGGTGCTGGAGCTCGCCGAGGCGCTGCAGTGGGAGAAGAGCAGGCTCTCCCACCATCTCTCCCGGATGCAGAAGCGCGGGCTCGTCGAGCGCGAGGAGTGCGCCGACGACGCCCGCGGCGCCTTCGTCGTGCTCACCGCCGAGGGACGCCGCGCGATCGAGGGGGCCGCGCCCGCGCACGTCGAGGCGGTGCGGGAGCTGATGTTCGACGGGCTCGACGCCGACCAGGTCGACGCGCTGGCCGGCATCGCCGAGACCGTGCTCGGCCGGATCCGTGCCGCGGGTTGACGATCAGCCCGTCGTCGCGATCCGGAACGTGTAGCGCAGCTCCCGCCACTCCCCCGCCACCGGCGCACCGTCGGGCGTCGGCCCGGTACGGGACGCGAAGTCGACGACCAGGTCCTCCTTCACGCCGAACACCGCGTCGGAGTCGAGGTAGCGCCCGCCGCGCACGAAGAGCTGGGTGATCAGCCTCCGGTGCCCGGGCGCGTCGATCATGAAGTGCAGGTGCGGCGCCCGGTAGGGATGCCGGCCGGCCGCGCGCAGCATCGCGCCGACCGGGCCGTCGTCGGGGATCGGGTACTCCGAGGGCAGGATCGACCGGAACCGCAGGCGGCCCCCGGCGTCGGTGCGCAGCCGGCCGCGCAGCACCGGCCCGTCCAGGTCCGGCAGCTGGACGTCGTAGAACCCGTCCTCGTTCGACTGCCAGACGTCGACGACGGCGTCGGCCACCGGCCGGTCCTCCGTGTCCGTGACGGTGACGTCGACGTAGAGGGGGGTGCCCGGCAGCCCGGCGGACACGTCGGCGCCCTGCGGCAGCTCGGGCGGCCCCTCCACGTAGAAGGGCCCCAGCACGGCCGACGGCGTGGTGTCCGGGGTGCGCGAGTTGTCCAGGACGTCGACGACGCTGGACAGCCCGAGCGTGTCCGAGAGCAGCACGAACTCCTGCCGGGTGTCACTGCAGGCCTGTCCGGTGCGGGTGAGGAAGTCGATGCCCTGCTGCCACTCGGCCTGGGTGAGGTCGTTGTCCACGGCGAAGGCGTGCAGCCTCGGTACGAGGTCGGTGAGCAGCCTGCGCAGCCGGGCGTCCTCGGTGCCGGCGAAGGTGGCCACGACCTGCGCGGTCAGGGCCTCGATCGGGCTCACGGCCCCGCCCGCCGGCCGCTCTCCCGCCCACGCCCGGTGCAGCAGCCCGGCGAGACCCTCCCGGGTGAGCGGTGCGGGGTTCGGATAGGGCCTCGCGACAGCGAGCCCGGCTGCACGGTCGAGGTCGGCCTCCGCGAGCCCCAGCTCGCGCAACGACGTCGGCCCGCCCGCCTCGACGACCAGGTCGAACACCGCGGTGGGCGCGTCGGCCGCCCCGAGCGCCTCGGCCACCCGCCGCATCGCCTCCGGCGCGGCGGCGGAGTTGTAGGCCATCGCGTGCGGGAGCACGACGGTGTGGGTCGGGGCGTGCGGCAGTCCGAAGCTGCCGCCGAGGGTGTGGCAGAGCTTGTGGTGCAGGCCCATCCCGACGGCGCCGAGGCAGGTGCCGGCCAGCCAGGCACCGCGCAGCAGGTCGGCGCGGGCGTCCGGATCGGCGTCGAGACCGCGCAGGCCCCGCGCCAGATGGCGGATCGCATCGAGCGCCATCCCGTCGACGACGGGGTTGGCGTCGGCCGAGTAGAGCGCCTCGACGGCGTGGGCGAGGGCGTTGACCGCGCTGGTCACGGCCAGCGCCCGGGGCAGCTCGGCCGAGAGCTCGACGTCGTAGATCACGGTCTCGGGCAGGATCGCCGGGTCCGAGCGGGTGGTCTTCACCCCGTTCCCGGTCTCCCCCAGCACCGGCGTGACCTCGGAACCGGCGTAGGTGGTGGGCAGGACGACCTGGTCCACCCCGGTCCGGAAGGCGAGCGCCTTGGCGAGCCCGGTCGTCGAGCCGCCGCCGACCGCGACCACGCAGTCCGCGCCGGTCTCGCGCAGCACGGCGAGCGCCTCGTCGGTGACCTCGACGGGGGTGTGCATGGCCGCGCCATCGAAGCGGCCCGCGGCGAGGGGGCCCAGGATCTTCTCGACCCGGTCGCCGACCGCCCGCAGGTGCTCCCCCGCCAGGACCAGGACGCGCGAGCGGCCCAGCCGGGTCACCTCGTCGGCGACGCGCTCGAGCGTGCCGGACCCGAACACGATCCGGGCCGGCTGCGCGGTGTAGGTGAACTCCTCCACGACGTCTCCCTTCAGGCCCGGGCCAGCAGCGTCGCCAGCGCCGTCGTGAGCTCCCGCTCCGGGTCGGCGGGCAGCTCGTGCGCCCGCCACCCGACGTGCGCGTCGGGCCGGACCAGCACGCAGCCGGACTCGGACACCTCGCGCAGGCGCGCCCAGTCGTCGTAGAGGTCGGTGTACTCGCGGCCGGGGCCGATCACATGGACGTCGACCTCGATGCCCGAGGACCGTGCGGCAGCCGCGGCGGCGCCCGCCCAGGCCTGCCCGGAGATGCCGGTGAGCACGGTGAAGCGCCCCTTGCCGGTCACGTCGTGCGTGCTGACCTTGTGCCCGTCGCGGCCCAGCCAGCAGTGCGGCAGCCGGGCGCCGGGCCACGTGGTCGGGTGGTAGTACAGCTCCGGGTCGCGGTCGAACTCCGGCTCCGGCGTGCCGTCGCCGACCACCGCGCCCGACCGGTAGCGCTGGCCGAGCTCCACACCGTGCGCGTTGAACTCGTAGTCCTTGAGCTCCAGCGCCTTGCGCAGCGCGATCCGCTGCTCCGCCGCCTCCGGGCCGTCCCCGGCCCGCGCCCGCATGCTCGCGATCTGCTCCGCCGGGTCGTCGGAGTCGGCGAACCCGAGCGCGTCGAAGATCGGGCCGAACTGCTCGATGGACTTGTTGGCCCGCAGCACGATCTGCTTGCCGACCGGGGCGCGCTCGGCGTCGTAGCTGTCCAGCAGCTCCTCCCCGGCCTTGCCGGAGAGCACCGCCGCCAGCTTCCACGCCAGGTTGTAGGAGTCCTGGATGGACGTGTTGGAGCCCAGACCGTTCGACGGCGGGTGCCGGTGCACCGCATCGCCCGCGCAGAACACGCGCCCGGCCCGGTACCGCGTGGCGTACATCTTGTTGTTGCCCCACAACGAGGTGGACCGGATCGTCACGGGGACGGTGTCGTCGCCGACCAGGTCGTGCACGATCCTGGTCGCCATCGTGTCGTCGACCTCGGGCGGCGGCTGCGTGATGTCGTAGCCCCACACGATCAGCCACTCGTCCCACGGACGGACCATCCGCACCAGGCCCATGCCGATCCCGCCGATGTTCGAGCCGGGCTGCAGCACCCAGTACAGGACGCTCGGCCGGTGCTCCACGTACCGCGACAGATCCGCGTGGAAGACGATGTTCATGCTGCCCGCGAGGTCCATCTGCCCCTCGAACGGCAGCCCCACGTCGCGCGCCACCTGGCTGCGCCCGCCGTCGGCGCCGATCACGTACTTCGCCCGGATCGGGTAGGTGTGACCCGAGAGCCGGTCCCGCACGGTCACGGTCACCCCGTCGTCGTCCTGCACCAGGCCGAGGTACTCGGTGTCGAAGCGGATCCGGCTGCCCCGCTCGGCCGCGTGCCCGATCAGGATCGGCTCCAGCAGCGTCTGCGGCAGGTCGCAGTTGTCCGACGGGCTGGCCAGCGTGTAGTCGCCGCGGCGCGCCGGGTGCGTGCCCCAGGTCCGCACCCGGCCGATCTCGTCGCCGGCCAGGCTGGTGCAGAACACCGTGTCGCCCATCAGCGCCGACGGAGTGCCCTGCGCCCGCACGTCCTCCTCGATCCCCATGTCGCGCAGGATCTCGACGGTCCGCTGGTTGGTGATGTGCGCCCGCGGCGTGTTCGCCGTCCACCGGTACTTCGTGATCACGATGTGGTCCACCCCGTAGGTGGCCAGGAACAGCGCGGCCGACGCCCCGGCCGGTCCGCTGCCGATGACCAGCACGTCGGTGGTCAGAACCGTCTGCTCGCTCACGCCGGCCTCGTCTCTGGGGTGCGCGGTCTCCGGGGTCCTCGGGACCTGGTCCGAGTATGGGAAGGCGGTCTGCCATTCGTCCAATACCGACCTCGGGGGGCGGCTATACGCTGCCCCTATGGATCTGCGGGCGTTGGAGTGCGTCGTGGCCGTGGCCGAGGAAGGCTCGATCAGCCGGGCCGCCGCCCGGCTGCACATGACCCAGCCGCCCCTGACCGTGCGGTTGCGATCGCTCGAGCGCGAGCTCGGCGTCGAGCTGCTGGTCCGGCACGGCCGCGGGGTGGACCTCACCGCGGCGGGCCGGGTGCTGGTGGAGCGCGCCCGCCGGGTCCTCGCCGACGTGTCCGCCGCCGCCGAGGAGGTGCGGACCGTCGGCCTCGGCACGCGTGGCCGGTTCGGCGTCGTCGTCGGGCACACGGTGTCGCCCCGGCTCCTCCCGCACCTCACCGGCGGGGCCGCCCTCGGTGCGGGCGTCGACCTGACCGTCGTCGAGGGCACGGACGCGGAGGTGGTCGAGCGGGTCCACCGCCACGACGCCCACGCCGGGCTGCTGCACCTCGCCCCCGGTGAGCCGGGCCGGACCCGGCACCCGCGCGCCCGCGCCCGCGGGCTCGAGGTGGCGGTCGTCGCCCGCGAGCCGCTGGTCGCGGTCCTGCCCGAGGCGCACCCCGAGGCGGCGGAGGACCGCGTCGACCTGGCCCGGGTGCGCGGGGCGCGGGTGGTGGTCGCCGACGCCGTGGGCGAGGGCTTCGCGGCGCACGTCCAGGCGGCGTGGGCGGTCGCCGAGCCGGACGGCGGGCACGGCGTGGTCGAGGCCGGGTCGATCGTGCAGGCGATGGCGCTGGTCGAGGCCGGCGCGGGCGTGACGCTGCTGCCGGCCCAGTACACCTCGATGGTCTGGGCCGGGCTTGTCGCGCGGCCCCCGCGGCAGCACGGCCCCGTCGTCGAGACGGCGGTGTGCTGGCGCCCCGACGAGGACTCGCCCGTCCTGCACCGCTTCCTCCGCGCCGCCCTCTCCACCCCGGAACCCGACGTGCTCGGTCCCGCCCACGCCCGCCACGGCCTCGGCGCGGCCCGCTGGGGGACGGTCCGTGACCTACCATCGTCCGAAGCGGAACAGCCTTCCGACCACGGCTGACCCCGCCAGGAGGGAGACGCCGGTGCGCGCGGACGCGCAACGCAACGTCGACGCGGTGCGCGCGGCGGCCGCGGCCGTGTTCGCGAGTGCGGGCGTGGATGCCCCGATGCGCGAGATCGCGGCGGCCGCCGGCGTCGGGGTCGGCACCGTGTACCGGCACTTCCCCAAGCGCTCCGACCTGGTCAAGGCCGTGTTCCGGCACGAGGTGGACGCCTGCGCCGACGCCGCCCCCGCCCTCGCCACGGAGCACGGGCCCGTCGAGGCGCTCAGGCGGTGGCTGCACCGCTACGCCGGCTTCATCGGGACCAATCGCGGGCTCGCCGCGGCCCTGTACTCCGGCGACCCCGCCTTCGACGCCCTCCCCGGCTACTTCGAGCAGCGGTTCCGGCCCGTGCTGACCACGCTGCTCGACGCGGCGGCGGACGCCGGCGAGATCCGGGCCGACGTCGACGCCATGGACCTCCTGTACGGGGTGGCCAACCTGTGCCTTCCCTCCGCCGTCCCCGGCCGCACCGGGCGCATGGTCGACCTGGTCGTCGACGGGCTGCGCTTCCGTGCCGGCGACACCACGCCGTCCGGCGTCAGCTGAACCCCGGCGCGGCCGACACGGTGCCGCGGGTGGCGTGGTCGACGGTCAGCCACGTCCCCTCCTCGATGCGGGCGGCGTAGTTGGTGTGGGCGGGTGAGCCGGGCGGCCAGCACCGCAGGAAGTCCGCCGACCACCGGTCGTGGTCGTAGCGGACGGGCAGGGCGTCGACCCGCAGCCCGTCGAGGGTGGTGCCGTAGAGGGCGTCGCCGGGCGGGTTCGGGTCGACCGAGAGCCGGGTGAGGACCCCGGAGCGCACGCCGGCGAAGTTCGGGAGCCCGGCGCAGCCGTTGCTCACCACCAGGTAGCGGACGCCGTCCGCGGTGTGGTCCTGGGCATACGGCAGGCCGGTGTGGGTACAGCAGAGCACGCGGAGGTCGGCGCGGCGGCACCAGTCGACGACGGTCGCCGACGTCGTGACCCGGCCGGTGAAGCCGGTCGCGGCCCGGGCCCGCTCGTCGGGCGGGTCGACGGCCTCGAGGGCGAGCCGCCAGCCGGCCAGGCTCTCGGGGTCACCGTGGACGATCCCGACACGGTGGCCGCCGACGCTCACGGTGAGCTGGTGCGGGAGCGCCGCCAGCCGGGCCCGGGCGGGTTCGTCCGGCACCGCGCGAAGCTGCGCCACCACGAGGTTCGAGCCGGTCACGACCGTGTCGGGGACGTAGTCCGGGTAGTCGCAGCCGCAGCCCACCGTCTCGTCGCCCGCGGTCAGGGCGTACTCGACGTTGCCCCGGGTCGCGCGGTGGGCGTGGACGCCGGTCTCGACGGCGGCGAAGAGACCGGGGTCGGTGTCGAGGTAGTGGAAGTCGCCGTTGAACACGATCTCCGGCGGGGACGGCTCGGCGACGGCGCGGGCGAGGACGGCCTCGAGCGCGTGCGCGTTGCCGTACAGCCCGCCCACGACGTAGAGCGTGGTGCAGGCGAAGGCCGGAGGTCCGGCCAGCTCCTCAGGCCGGTGGCGGTAGGCCACCGGGCAGCTGCGTCCCGGGCCGGGCACGGCTACACCGCCGGCTCGGACAGGAGCGGGGTTGATCTCGTCGGCAGGTGCGGAGCCGGCCGAGGTGAACGAGGGCCTTCGGTCGAGGTCACCGGCGGGTCTTGCTTCGACATCCGCCTATGTTGACGTCCTTCGAATCACGGTGCAACCTCTGTCTCGACACGTATCGAAACAAGGAGGCACCGTGTCCCGTGTCCAGCTCGCCCTGCGCGTCGCCGACCTGGAGGGCTCGATCGACTCCTACCGCTCGCTGTTCGGCGTCGAGCCGGCCAAACGCCGGCCCGGCTACGCCACCTTCGCCGTCGCCGAGCCTCCGCTGAAGCTCGTGCTCATCGAGGGTGAGCCGGGCCGGCGGACCGTCCTGGACCACCGCCCGGGCCGCCACCGCGACGACGAGCCGGCCTGGCTGCACGAGCCGTAGCCGTCGGCGCCGGTCCGGGAATCCTCGTCCCTCGTTACGATCATCGGGATGCCGGGAGCCGATCGTGGGGGGCGCCGTCCCGTGGGTAGGACCCGCACGCTCGCCGAGGTGTACCGCCGTTTCGGCGAGGTCGACGCCGCCGGGACGTCGCCGCTGTACGAGCGCGTCGCGGTCGCCATCGCCGAGTCCGACGAGGCGCTGCGCGCCGTCGAGGCTGCGCCGGCACGCAAGCGCCGGCCCGCGGTGATCCTGGCCGCGTTGCACGATCTCGCCCTGGCCGGACGCGCCCCGGCGCTCGCCGCGGCCTACTCCGCCGGGGACGGCGACGCCGCCGCCGACGCCGCGATCGCCACGCTGGTCCGCATGACCGACCCGGTCGTGGCCCTCGCGACCCGCCGGTCGCCGCGGACGGACGAGAGCGGACACTGTGCCGTGCTGTACCCGGCCGTCGCCGAGGCGGCGCGCCGGGTGGGCGCGACGGCGGTCGGGCTGGTCGACGTGGGCCGTTCGGCCGGGCTCAACCTCTCCGTCGATCGCGTCGGCATCACGTACGGCACCGGCCCCGCGCTGGGCGACCCGTCGTCTCCCGTGCAGATGTCCGCCTCGGTCGTGGGTGACCGGCCCGTCCCGACGCGGCCGATGCCCGAGGTCGTCACCCGGATCGGGGTCGACCTCGACCCCGTCGACGTGACCGACGAGGCGGAGGCCCGGTGGCTGCGCGCCTGCCTGTGGCCCGACCATCGGGAGCGGATCGCGCGGCTCGAGGCCGAGATCGCGTTGGCCGCCACCGCCCCTCCCCTGCTGCTGCGCGGTGACCCCGTCGCGGTGCTGCCCGACGCCCTCGCCCGCGTGCCCGCGGACACCCTGCCCGTCGTCACCACCACGTGGGCGCTGTCGCGCGTCCCGCTCGAGGACCGCCTCCGCTTCCTGCACCGCCTCGACGCCGCGGCGACGAACCGGCCGGCGGCCTGGGTGTCCGTGGAGGGCGTCGGGGTCGCGCCGGCGATCCCGACGTTCGGCGACCGCCGCGCCTCCGGCCACAGCATCATCGGCCTGGCGGTCTTCGCCCACTCGAGCCTTCGCGCCGACGCCCTCGGCCGCTGCTGGTCGCAGGGCCGCCTGCTGTGGACGGCGAGGGACGAGGAGCCCTGACGGCTGCCTCGAGCCGCTCCTCCCCGTGGCCCGGCGGAGTCAGACCGCGGCGGTCCCGATCAGGCCCTTCCGCGTGACGAGCCCGGCGAGCTGCTCCTCGGAGAGCCCGTCGGTGCCGTCCGGCCTGCGGGGCAGGACCATGTAGCGGGACTCCGCGCTCGCGTCCCACACCGAGATCGCGACCGACTCCGGCAGCACCAGACCGAACTCGCGCAGCACGGCGCGCGGGTCACGCACCACCCGGGAGCGGTAGGCCTCGCTCTTGTACCAGGTCGGCGACGGCCCGAGCAGCGCGATCGGGTAGCAGGAGCACAGAGTGCAGACCACGACGTGGTGCTCCTCCGTCCCGTCCGCGCCCACCCCGTTGGCGACCACCTTGAGCCGCTGCTCCTGGATCCCGCCCGCCATGGACAGACCCAGCTCGCGGATCGCGGCGTTGGCGTCGGCCAGCAGGCGCTCCGCGAACGCCGGATCGGTCCACGCGCGCGCCACGATCCGGGCCCCGTTGGCCGGGCTCCCCTTTGCGGCGAACTCGTCGATCCGGGTGTCGATCTCCCCGGGGTCCAACAGACCGCGCGCCTCCAGCAGCGACTCGACGTGCCGGACCTCGGCCGAGATCGTCGAGCTCGCGTGTGCCCCGCTCATGCCCGCTCCTCCACCAGGTAGTCCTCCCACAGCTCCACGACGACGCTGTGGTCGCCCGCGCCGAACAGCTCCGCCGCGGCGAAGCGCACGTGGTACACGGCGTGCGGCTCCGCGTCCCGGCCGCGGGCCCGCACGTCGGCCAGCGGGTGCCGGCCGGCCAGCTCCACCACGGTGCCGACCGCACCGCGGGCGTAGCCCGGCAGCCGGGTGTGGCCGGCGACGTCGACCGACCGGGTGCGCACCCGGTCCCCCGGCGCGAACCGGTCAGCCATGGGCGAGCTCCTCGGCGGTCGCGACGCCCTTCTCCGCTAGCAGCATCCGGATCGCGGCGAACCACCGCTCGTAGTAGGAGGCGGCCAGGTACTCGTGCACCGGCAGCCGCTCCTGGGCGTCCCGGAACTCGTCCAGGTTGTAGATCCCGCGGCGGATCAGCGCGCCGTTGAGCGCGAACACGTGCGCCTCCCAGTCGGCGTGGAAGCGCGGTTCGTCGGGCTCCTCGACGATCGGCGCGAACCCGCTCATCCCGCCGACGTCGTTGATGCGGCTCACCAGCCCTTCCTACCTCAGAACCTCCGCGGCAGTCAGCCCGGTGCGAGGGCCCGGTCTCGCGTCAGGAAGAGCGACCACTGCCTTCAGGAGCCGGCGGGGCGCCGGCAGCGTCCGGCTCGGGCTCGTGGCGAGATCGAGTTCTCCGCCACTCGAAGGCAAGAATCACCAGGATGACAATTCCGATCGTGTTGATGACCGTCACCGAGACGTTCGCGAGCGGCTGGGTGTAGTTGAAGACGGTCACGATGATGCCGCCGGTGATGCTGCGCTGCGCCGTCGTGATGATCGAGGCATGCCTGGTCGCCGCACCCCTGATGCTGATGACGCTCCCGAGCGCGATTCCCAGGACCGGGACGGCGATCGCCGCGACGTAGGCCCCCCACCACACGTCGCGGAAGAGGCTGGTGAACGCGAAGATGAAGAGGTTCACGTACAGGACCAGACAGACGATCTGGATGATGAGGAGAGGAGACACCCAGCTCGACACCGCCTCCTCGTACCGGAGGCGCATCACGCAGCCGATGAGCAGAGGCGCGACCAAGAACGCCAACAAGGGCCAGGCGACGTCCCAGATCCTGACGTGCCCGACACCGGGCACCACGGCGGAGACGGCCAGCGGCAGCACGAGCGACACGACGATCACCGTGGCCAGCACCATGACCAGCAACAGAGCCGTGGACATGGCGACGTCGCCCCTGGCGAGCCGGGTGATTGCGGGAGCGAAAGGTGCACCTGCCGCCAGTGCGACGATACAAAATCCGATCTTGATATCCGGGTTGATCGGGGCGATCGTGGCGAATCCGATGACCAGCGCCGGGAGGACCACGAAGTTGATGAGCAGCACCCGGGTAGCCAGTCGCCAATTCTGGAAGAAATGCTCCAGTATGCGGAATATCGGCAGTCTGAGACCGAGCGTGAACGAGTTCAGGATCGCGAACAGCAGGCCGAACGAGTTGATGACGGTCAGGAGTTCATTGCTCGGCATCGCAACCTCCGCCTCTGCCCTTTCCTGCACCACCTGGCTCGAGTCGCCCGGGCGCACACACCCCGGCACCCGGTCCCGTTCGACGCCTGTCATTCCCCGTGGGCCGCGCCCGTTGCCGGCTTCGGCGGCTCCGTCGGTCGGGCTGGGGAACCGCGGGCCTGAGCGCGGCTGACGAGGAGGAACTTGACGCCTTCCATGGCGAGGAAGGCGGTGACGACTGCGATGAGCACGGGTGCTGTCTGGAGGGCTCCGACCTGGGTCAGGAAGGCCGCCATCAGCACCATGGCGAAGGGTGCGGCCACCAACGCCCCCGGAACGGCGGCGAGCAGGCAGCTGAACGCCAGTCCCAGGGGCACCCCGGGAATCACCTGGTGGACGACGATCCCCGCCGCTCCACCGATGAACAGGGACGGGAAGATCGGGCCGCCCACGAAGCCACTGCCCTGGCTGACCGCAAAGGTGAACATCTTCGCGACGAGTGTCACGATCAGCAGGCCCAGCCCGAGGGTTCCTGCGCCGGCGAGCATCGTCTTGAGCTGGTCGCCGCCGCTGAACATGGTCATCGGCAGGAGCACACCGACGACCCCGAAGATCGCTCCGCCCAGCACCGACTTGGCGACGGCCGGGACCTTCAGCCCGTCGAACAGCCGCGCCGCCCCCTGGATGAAGCCGACCAGCACGGTCACCACGACGGCCGCGAACAGGCCGATGGGGACCGCGACGAGGAGGTGCCAGTCCTCGAACCGGTACGGCGGCACCGTGTAGTCGCCCAGGAACACCGCGCCGGCGATGGCGAAGTAGATGCCGAACGAGACGCTGGAGGACACGATCTGTGCGGCGAGGGCCTTGGTGAACCGCTGCCCTCCCGGGCGGGCGACCTCCATGATCAGCATCACCACGATCAGGGTGCTCGAGAACAGCCCGCCGTAGGCGCCTGCGAACCCGGCCAGGGTGTTCACCTGGGCGTCCGAGCTCGTGAACCCTCGGCGGCGAGCGAGCCAGCTGCCCGCCCCACCACCCATCGTCCCCAGGGCCTTCTCCGGTCCGAGGCTGGCTCCGCCGATCAGCGACACCGCCGACACGGCCGCGACCCCGGGAACCAACCCGGGATCGACGTGCTCGGTCCGCAGATCGTCGAACAGGCCTGGGGTCCTCCAGGGCAGGCGGGTCAGGCGACGCACCAGGCCGACGGCGACACCCGCCGCAGCGGCGACCGCCACCCACCACCAGTGTCCACCGAACCATCCGGGCTGCGAGTCGCTGTACCACCTGCCTCCGAAAGTGATCACTCCGACGAAGATCAGCGCGGCGATCGCGCCGAACACCCCGAGGACCACCGCCTGCCCCATCAGGACCCAGAACTCACGTCTCTGGATGACCGGTTGTGCGGCGGCGGGCTCCGGCGTCTCGGTCACGACGTGGACCTCGGTGGAGCCGAACCCGGGTCCGGGCGCCGTGGGCCCTCAGGCAGCCACCTCTCCGGACGACGCCCCTTCATGCGAGACCAGCTTCCCCTACAACCGGCTCCTACCGGTCCAGCCCGCAGCCCGCCCACCACGCACACGCTGCGGGCCTCCCGGGGCCGATGCATCGCCCGTTCCGGGTGACGGCCCGTGTGGGTGCGGCCGAGGTGCCGCGTCCTCCGTCCAGGCTCTCAGGTACACCTGGAGGTCTCACACCCCTTCGTGCGCGTCGAGGCGTCCCGAGTGGATCGCCTCGAGCAACCGCTGGAAGTCGTGTTCGTTCTGGTCGGCGTAGCGCTCCGAGAAGTCGGTGACGGCCCGGTCGAAGGCGTCGTCGTCGCCCAGGTACGCGGAGATCGCGACGGGGTCTCCGGCTCGCGCGTGTGCCCGGGCCAGGGTCCATCCGCAGGTGCGGGCGTAGAACGTGAGGCCGACCGGGGTCATCGCCTCGACGTCGGCCGAGCCCTTCATATCGCGGAGCTGGCGCCAGTAGAAGTGCCGTTTCGAGTCGGGCCCGGTGGTCCAGCCGAGGAAGATGTCGCTGGCGGCCTGCATCATCCGCTGTCCCTGCACGACCCGCTCGCCATGCAGCCTGAACCGGCTCCTCGGCAGATGGTCCTCCAGCACCGATGCGGTCGCCTCCTTGACCTGGAGGAACAACGGATCCTGCGCATCGCGCCCCTGGAGCAGGACGATGAACGCCCAGGTGCCGACGCTTCCGACCCCCACCACCTTGCGGGCGGCGTCCACGATCTCGAACCGTGTGAGCAGGTGGCGCCGATTCTCCTGCAGGGTGGACCGGTAACTGCTCAGTTCCTCGCGGAGTGTCTGTCCGACCTCGTCCGGGGAGATCCCGTAGGTGGCGGCGAGGTCGCGCGCCGGCACGACGATCGGCGGCCGGCTGACGATCCGATACTGCCCGCCGGCCCACTCGCCCAGTTTCGACAACGCCTGCAGGCTGTCCCGCGTGTAGGCCTTCTCGCGCGTCTTCTCGGCGGTCCTCTCGGCCTTCTTGGCCTCCTTCGCCTCTTCTTTCGCCCTCTTCTTCGACTTTTCTCCCCGCTTCTTGGCCTTGTCCTTCTTCTCCCGCTTCTCGATGGTGCCGGTGGCGCTCTGGACCGCGCGCATCAGTTCGTCGTCGGACAGGTGGGCGTACCAGACCTCCATGGTCCGCATCCCGGCGAACTCGGCCATGGCTTCCCGGTACGCCCGCACCGACGCGAGCGTCGATTCCCGCGTGACCGACTTCGAGAACCCGTTGTTGCGGGCGGCGATCGTGAAGCTGGCCGCCATCCGCTTCACGTCGTACTCGAACGGCCCCGGCAGGGTCTCGTCGAAGTCGTTCACATCGAACATCAGCTTGCGCTCCGGGGAGGCGAAGACCCCGAAATTCGACAGGTGCGCGTCGCCGCACAGCTGCGTACCCAGTCCGGCCGTCGGGGTGCCGGCGAGGTCGGCGGCCATGATCTTCGCCGCGCCACGGTAGAACGTGAACGGCGAGACCATCATCCGGCCGTGACGGACCGGCACCAGGTCGGGCTGACGAGTGCGGTCCTGCTCTTCGATCAGGTCGACCGGATCGGCGCGGTCGACCGCGGGTTCCCACCCGGCATGACAGGCCAGAGGCGTTCGCTCCCGCGCCCGCCTGCCGATCGCCGTTCGCTCGTCGACGCTCGGATGCGCGACCTTCTTCACCGCCACCTTCACCGCCACCCGGACCCACCTCCCGTTTCCGACATCGCCGCGACACCCCTTGCGGGCGCCGAACCCGCGCACCGGCGCCACCTACGAACCGGATGGCATCGCGGAGCGCTACAGCCGTTCGCGGAGACGGAGCTCGACTCCGCCACGGCGGCCTGGTGACCCTTCGGAAGCTGCGGGTTGCCGCCCATGGGGATGGCCAGGGGGCCAGCAGCGTCGCGTCGTGTCGCCTTGAACGGCGACGAGCAGTCTGACCTCCGCGGGACCTGTGCGGCGAGGGACTTCCCGAGGACGCGGAGAGCGCCGGCGTCTTGGCTCGGTCGGCGTCATTCTCATCGGCACTCCTCACTGTTACCGCGTTGCTTCTTCGCTCGGGCCGAGGACCACGAGGGTGTCGCCCGGCTGCGGGTCCGGGAGACGATCGGTTGTTGCCGGGATCAAGGTGCCTTCGGGTTTGATCAGGAACAGGAGGTCTGTGGCTGGGGGGACCTCGCCGTCTGACGGCTGGGTGGTGATGCGGGCGCCGGTCTTGTAGCGGGCGGCCAATGCTGGGTGGGTGAGCGGGGAGGCGAACAGGGTTTCGGCGGGCAAGTAGGGCGCCACCGTGCCGGAGCTCGGTTCCAAAAGGTAGACGGGGACGTCGGAGCGCCCCGCCACGGTGGTGGCGGCCAGGGAGTTGAAGTGGTCCTCGTCAGTGAGCAGGAGGACCGCGGTGACGCCTTCCATCTCGGTCCCCTGGCTGATCGCGGAGGCGAGCATCTCGCCGGGGGCCAGCTCGAGGGCTGCTTGTTCGAGCTGGGTGCGCTGGTACTCCGAGGGAGCCCACATCAGGGGTTCCAGGCCGGCGGTGCGCAAGACGCAGGCCAGGTCGATGACCCACGGATCGCCGCCGACCATGAGCGGACGGCTGCGGGCGGGCCGGGTGACGCCCAGCCACTTGGCGACCGGGACGGCGGTCAGGCCATAGATCGCGACGGTGGCGACGATGCCCAGGAACGCGACGGGCAGGATCTCGGACGCACCGCCGATCCCGCCGGCGGCGAGCTCCGCCCCGAAGGTCGAGGCAGTAGCCGCGGCGACGATGCCGCGCGGCGCCATCCAGCCGATGAACGCCCGTTCTCCGCGGGTCAGCCCGGTTCGGATGGTGGCGAGGAACGCCACCAGTGGCCGGACCACCACCACCAGCGCGGCCACGAGCCCGAGGGCGGGCAGCAAGAGGTTGTGCAGCGACTGAGGGGTGACCGTGGCCGAGATGGACACGAACAGGACGCCGATGGTCAGCTGCACCAGGGTCTCGAAGAAGGGCCGCCGGGCCGGAATGTCGAAGGTCCGCAGGTTCCCGACCGCGAGACCGGTCAGGATCGCGGCGATGAGCCCGGCATCGTCGCGGACGATGTCGCACACGGCCGCAATGCCCACCACACACGCGAGCTGGACCGCGGTGCCGAGCACATCGTCCAGATCGAGCTTGCACAAGCAGAACCAGAGCACCGCGACGCCGACGACCGCCCCGGCCGCGCCGATGCCGACCGACAGGAGGAACTGCCCCAGCAGAGCACCGGGCCCGCCCTGGCTGCTCGCGAGCACTGCATGGAACACCACCGCGCCCAGGACGCCGCCGACCGGATCGATCAACGAGCCCTCCCAGGACAATGTTTGCTGGAGGCGGTCAGTCGGCCGGACGAATCGCAGCAGCGGACCCACCACCGTCGGCCCGGACACCACCAAGATCGCACCCGTCATCACCGCCGCCCCGGCCGACATGCCCAGCAGCGGGCCGGCCAACACCGCGGCGAACGCCATGGTGATCGGCACCCCCCAGATCACCAGGCGGGGTACCACACGGCGGGCGCGCCCTTGGACCTTTCCCCACTCCAGCGCCAGGCCGGAGTCATAGAGGATCACCGCGACCGCCAGCGAGACCAGCGGCTGGAACGCCGCCCCCAGCAGGAGCTGCGGATTGACGACCTCGGTGAGCGCACCGGCACCGAAGCCCGCCGGCAGCAGGATGATCAGCGCCGGAACGTGTAGCCGGCTCGCCAGCACCTGCGAGCCGACCGCGAGCACCATGATCAGGCCGATCCCCCACAGGATCTGGTCAGTGCTCATAGCCCGCCCCTTCTCGAGCTGGTCGTTTACAAGATCGCGACCGGGTTGACCGGCGAGCCCGTCGCGGTCGGCAGCCGCAACGGCGCGATGACGCAGAGGAACGACCAGCGGCCGCCCTCCGCGCAGGCCTGCGCCAGCTCGGTGAACTGCAGGTAGTCGAGCAGGTGCAGGCCCAGCGCGTTGACGGCCAGGACGTGCACGGGGAAGTCGACGCCGGCGACGGCGCTGGGGGCGGTGTCGTTGTTGCCGTCGCCGGCCAGCGCCGCGATCCGACGCTCGGCCAGCAGGGGCAGCACGCTCGGATGCAGCCCGGCGCGGGCCTCGGCGGCGTCCCACGGGCCCCGTTCCGTCCGCCGGCGCCGGTGCCCCACCCGCACGCACAGGATGTCGCCCCGGCCGACCCGCACCCGCTGGTCCCGTTCGGCCGCGAGCAGATCCTGCACCGTCACGTGGTCGCCCGGTTCGAGCCAGGGCACACCCCGGGAACGCGGCACATCCAGGAGCACACCGCGGCCGACGATGCCCTCGGCCGCGGTCTCGATGGACAGCTCGGCCGCCCCGTCCGCCGTGACGGTGTCCGCGGCCACCCCGTTGTACAGAGTGCCGTCGAAGATGACGTGACACAGCGCGTCGACGTGGCTGTCGGCGTTGCCGTGGATGTTCATCGCGATCCGGTCCATGCTGAACGACAGGCCCGGTCCGGCCTCGGCTCCCAGCGGTCCCTTCATGCGGTGCCGGGCGGGATCGGGGTTGTCGGCAGCGGGCCGGTCCTCCACCGGCGCGGCGAGTGACACCGTGCGGCCCAGCCTGACCTCGCCGACGGCGGCGAGCACGACCGCGGGCGTGAGGTGGTTCAGCGCCCCGCGCCGGTCATCCGGCCCCCAGGGCAGCGTGCCGCGCAGCTGCTCGTACAGCCTGCGGAACTCGTTCTGGCTCATCTGCCCGGGCGGAAGCGCGGGCGAGCCGGTGGCGGCGGACCGGGTTCCGGTCATGCCCTCGGCCTCCGATCAGTTCAGGTCCGGGTGGTGTGGCGGCCCCGGCGCGGCCTGTCACCCCCGCCGCTTCCCTCGGTCCGCCGGCATACGACCCGTTGGGCGGGAAGTCTGGCGATGGCGACGAGGACCTGGCCTCCGCATCAGTTGAGCTGCCCGCGCGCCTCGCGCAGATTGCCGGCTCGCCTCCGCTGGTCCTCGATGCCGAGGGCGCTGCGGCTGATCTCCGAGCGGGCCTGGGCGAGCTCGCGGTCGAGTTGTCGTCGGGTCTTCCCGTACTGCGAGTTCTCGACGAACTCGTGGCTCCCAGGCAGCGCAGGCACGGTATGATCCTTCTCGACGCGGGGCAGGCATGCCCGATGGTGACAAGTAGCTGGTGAATGTCGGGGCTGGCCCTCTGGCGGCATGAAGTTGCCCTCAGAGTGTGTGCCGGACACGAACCACGACAGGGTCTGACAGACCCTACGCTGCAGTGCGCCTGCCTCTATTGCCAACGTGAAAGTGCGAGAACGACCCAGCCGGTTCCGTGGCGGTCCCGACCTCCTCGTCCCGCCGATGACCGTCTTCCCCGGGCGTTCCCTCATCGCCGAGTCGTCCCGCACAGTCGATGCCCGGAACCAGAGGCGGACGACACTCGTCGGGGGGACGAACGGGGTCGCGGCCGACCAGGTCGAACGGCCGGTCTTCTCGGATGACGTTGCGTGCCTGTCGAAGCGGGGTCGAACCTGTGGAGATGGCGGTGGACGTGCGTTTCATTGACGGGCCGGCGGCCGGCACGGTCAAGCGATACACGTACTTGGGTACTGCCTTGCCGAGCTTGGCCTGGACCGGCGAGTCCGACCGAGTTGAGGCCGTCTATCACCGCGTCGATGATTGTCCTGGTACTGATGGAGCCTGGCTGTACCACCGGGCGGATGTCGAGCGCAGGCAGCTAAGCCGATCGCCGGCGCTCCAACCCGCGGCTCACGGCGTCGAGGATGGCCTTGAGAACGAGGCCGAGAACGAGAAGATCGGCGACCATCTGGACGGTGACGACGATCCGTAGGGCCGGGGCGACCGGAGCGATGTCGCCGAACCCGACGGTGCTGAAGACCGTGACGGTGAAGTAGAGCGCGTCGGTGCGGGTCAGCGGCTCGGTGAACGCGGCCGGGTCGGCCTGCGAGGCCAGGAAGTACCCCGCGGAGAACAGGAGCAGGAACACCGGTACCACGAGCACGAGCGTCCCGAACGCCCTGAGGCCCGGATACGGGGCGCGCTCGATCACACGAACCTGCCAGATGATCAGGCCGGCGATGCCTGCCAGCCCGAGCAGGAGGATCATCAGTGTGATTCCGCCGGGCTTCACGGACAGAGGCAGGACGTAGTACAGCGCGACCAAGAATGCCACCGTCGCCAGGCCCGACAGCCCTGCGAGGATCACCTCCCGCGGTGTCAGACGGGCCGCGGCCAGGCCCGGCATCGGCGTGCTCACGGGTCCTCACCGCTCGGGGCCGACCCGTGTCGACCGTCGCTGTCGCCCACGTCAACCCACTCCTCGGGTCGCTGGATCCACGTCCTGCCGGCACTGATCGCCGGATCGTGCCCACGTGGCACCCGTACGGGAGGTAGCGACCAACGGCTGTCGTTCGTCCTGGCCTCGGCTCCGAAGCGCCGGCTGCCAGGACGGCACAGGAGAGCTTCGAGTCGGCAGGGCCCAACGCCCCGACGCCCCTGACCCAACGTCCCGACAGGGGCTCGCCGACGGGTCCGCCACGGCCAGACACTGAGACGCCGGTGGACCAGCACCAGCCGGGCCCGACCTCGGCCGCGGCGGCGAGTGTTCGGGCCCAGGCGGTGGTGCGGCCGCGGCCTGCGCGCGACCGGTCATCCCCTGCCCCGTCGGAGGACCCGCTTCCAGATGACCCTCTGCGCCGGGAGTCCGACGATCGCGACGGCGGCGAGGACCGTGACGTTGAGAAGCAGCTGCAGGAACGAGCCCCAGGCCTCGCTCCCGCTGCCGAAGGCCAGCGACAGGCCGATGTCGGATGCCGCCGGGATGGTCGTCACGGAGATGAACACCCCGATCAGGGTGCTCGACCGCGCCTCGGTCAGTGAGACGACGCCGACCACCCCGGCCAGTACGGCGACGATGAACGAGAACCAGTTCGGGGTGTCGATCAGGTTCGACACCGGGCGCACGCCGAGGGCGTAGAGCTCGGGCTGCAGCCCTGCCCACCGGACGACGAGGGACAGCAGCAACGCGCCGGCCACGGCGAGGGTGAACCCGACGACCAGCGCACCGCCGCTGCGCCGTACCCGGGTGAGGTCGCGGCGGGTGACGCCGAACGCGAGACTGAGGATGGCGCCGTACTCCGGTCCGACCACCATCGCGCCGACGATGAGGATCTGGGAGTTGGTGAGGATGCCGACGGCGCCGATGAGCCCGGCGATGACCAGCAGGGTGTACCAGCTGGGCGGGAAGGTCCCCTCCAACGAGATCCTGGCTTCGACCTCGGCCCAGACGGGGGCGAACTCGTGGAACCGTCCACGCCTGGCCGCGACACGGTCCGCGACTGCGGAGAGCGAGGCGTCGACGTTGTCGAGCACGATCGAGCCCCGCTGGTCCAGCCCGAGGTCGCGCAGCTGTCCGATGACCTCGTTGGCCGCCCCGTGCAGCACGTCGAAGACCACCGCGTCCCCGTCCGGGTGGCTGACCGCCCCGGGAATCAGCGTGAGGTCCGTGACCGCGGGCTCGGCGCGGAGCATGGTCATCAGCGCGGCGGTGACATCGGGTGGGCTGACCACGCGTAGATGAATCACCCCGCCACCCCGGACGAGTCACACCGACGGCCGAGCAGGCGCTCGCCGGGCCGGGTCGTCGGTGTCGTCGCCGATCACGCTCATGTCCGTTCCTCGCGCCCCGGACGAGCCGCCGGGCGGAAGCGAGGGTGCGGCCCGCGAGCGCAGGACGACGTCACCCCGCGAGGGTGAGCCACGCGGGTTGCGGGGCCCGACACGGCCGTACCGACGGGTGCACGGGGCATGCCGACCGGGTGGGACGTCGGATGTGATCCCCGATTGCGCCCCGTCACGTCCGGGAACCGCTCGCTCGCCCGATGTTTGCCTCGGCAAGAGCCGGGTACCGGAGCGGCGCGTCTGTCCGCACAGAGCGTTGTTGAGCCCCCAGCAACCACGGAGCCGCCCGCATGTTCGAAGCGAACGAGGAGCCCGCGGCTCCGGACGGATCGTGGCTCTTCGAGCCGCCGACCGAGCTGACCATCTCGTCGACGCGATGGCAGATGACAGGGCCGGCGCTCCAGAAGGTCCTCTACCCGATGCGCGCCTCCCTCACCCAGTGGCTGCGTTCGGTCGGCTACGCGGCGGGGCCGGCCTCCGAGATCGTGGCGGCGGCGGACGAGGCCGTGTCGAACGTCGTCCTGCACGCGTACGCGCAGGTGGTGGGGCTGGTGTGGGCCGACGCGGAGCTGGTCGGCGAGCCACGGGGCAGGCGTGTCTCGCTGACGGTGGCGGACCGCGGCTCGTGGCGCCCGGTCGAGGGGCGCACCCCTCTCGGTATCGGGCTGGAGCTGATCGAGGAGCTGATGGACGAGGTCTCGGTCCGCCCGTCGACGACCTCCTTCGATGCGCAGTCGGGGCGGCGCATGGCACACCTCGGTGCGCAGGACCGGCACGGGACGAGCCCTCCCGCCTCGGGCCTGCCCGGTGCCGGCTGGTTCACCCCCGGGACCTCGGGAACCGTCGTGCGCATGCTCAGCCCCGTCTCGCCCGTCGAGCACGGCGTCGGCATCCCGTTACCCGGCCTCGACTAGCCCCGCGTGCACCGCGGGCGGAACGAAGGCCACCCGGCTCCGGAGGCTTTCGGCCCTGACCGGGCTCGCGTCGCCCGGTGACGATCGGCGAAGGGGTCGCGCGCCACGAGGTCGTGTCCCGGATGCGGGCTGAGCGCGAGGTCGGGTGACCTCCGCGGGGAGACGCAGGATGCGGGCGACGACACTGTGGTGGGCATCGTGACCGGCCCCGACGGCACGCCGGCCCGAGGGCCGGCGGAGGCCCGACCCTCCTCGGGCCGGATCGCCTGGACGATCCTGCGGGTGACCGCGTCGGTCGTCGCACTGGTGACGCTGTACTACGTGTTGCCCCTGAATCACTGCTCGGTCCCGGCGGCGCTGACCATGCTGCTGATCGGGCTGGCGGGATTCGTCGCCCTGGTCGCCGTTCAGGTCCGCTGGATCATCCGGTCGCCGTTCCCGATGCTGCGCGCCGTGGAGGCGCTGGCCACGAGTGTGCCGTTCTTCCTGCTGCTGTTCGCCGCCACCTACGTCGTCCTGGCCGGGCTGTCCGCCGACAGCTTCGGCGGGCCGCTGACCCACACCGACGGCCTGTACTTCACGGTCACCGTGTTCAGCACCGTCGGGTTCGGTGACATCACCGCCCGCACCCAACCGGCCCGTAACCTGGTCACCGGTCAGATGATCACCGACCTCGTCGTCCTCGGCCTCGCCGTCAAGGTCATCGTCGGCGCGGTCGACCGCGGTCGGAGCAGGACGAGCCGCTGAAGCGGCCGATGACCCGGAGGCGGGAGCTCGAGCACGCGCTGACCCCCGACACCTCCCTCGCCGGTCCGACCAGCGCCGGGACGCCGAGCCGTGCGCTTGGACCCGGCTCGGCGATGGTCGACAGCCTCCTACGGAAGAGTCGCGCGCCCGGCCCCCGGCATCCGGCCCCCACCCCACCGGCCCAGCGGCACACCAGGAGCGGGCTTCCGCACGAGGAAGGCGAGACCGCCAGGACCCCTCATCCCCCGGCCCGGTCGCCGCGTGGCCTCCCGGACCGCTCGGCCTGCAGTCGGGCCTCCGCGCGCTGGGCCTCGGCCCGGGTGCTGCGCTCACGGCGCAACCACTCCGGCTGCTCCTCCTTCAAGGCCGCGATCTGGGCGGTGGTCAGCGGCTCGGTGATCTCGGCCCGAGCCAGCCCGGAGATCGACACCCCCAGTCGGTCCGCGACGACCTGGCGGGGGTGCGGGCCGTCGCGCCGCAGCTCGCGCAACCACTCGGGCGGATCGGCCTGCAGGGCGTCGAGCTCGTCGCGCGAGACGACACCGTCCCGGAACTCGGCGGGCGTCGCGTCGAGGAGCACGCCGAGCTTCTTCGCCGCCGTCGCGGGCTTCATCGTCTGGGTCGACCTCTGCCGCGTCATACACCCAGATTATCGGGGCCGTACCGGCCGATAGCCTGGGCCGGTGACCGAGCCCGACGACACCGCGTCCTTCCGGCTCGGCTACGTCCCGGGCGTCACGCCGGGCAAGTGGGCGCGGATGTGGGCCGAGCGCCGTCCCCAGGTCCCCCTGCAGCTGGTCATGGCGACCACGGACGAGGCGGTGGAGCTGGTCCGGACCGGCGCCGTCGACGCCGGACTCGTCCGGCTGCCGATCGACCGGACCGGGCTGCACGCGATCCCGCTCTACACCGAGACCATCGTGACCGTGGTCCCGAAGGAGCACCTGCTCACCGCGGCCGAGGAGCTCACGGTCGCGGACCTGGCCGACGAGATCGTCCTCCGGCCGCAGGACGACACCCTCGCCTGGCCCGAGGACCGGCCGGGACGCGCCGCGGCGTTCGAGCCCGCCACGACGGCCGAGGCCGTCGAGCTCGTCGCCGCGGGCGTCGGCCTGCTGGTCCTCCCCCAGTCGCTGGCCCGCCTCCACCACCGCCGGGACCTCACCTACCGACCGCTGGCCGACGCCCCGGGGTCGAGCGTCGTCCTCACCTGGCCGGACGCGGAGAACACCGACCTCATGGAGGAGCTCATCGGGATCGTCCGCGGGCGCACGGTCAACAGCTCGCGCACCCCTCCGCCGAGAGGGAACCCCGGGGAGACCCGCCCCTCGAAGAAGAATGCCTCCCGGCGCCCTCGGGCCCGGCGCGGCCCGCACCGCCGCTGAGTCCACCCCGGGTGGTCGGCGCTCCGGTCGGGTCAGAGGCCGGCGAACAAGCTGAAGGCCCTGATCCTGGCTCTGTTCGGAGCCCCGACAAGGGCATTCGGGTGAGCGATACCGGGACCGAACCAGGGACCTCTTCGGTGTGAACGCGGATCTTGAGCGGCGCCCGGTGACGTCCGATGCCGCACCGCGCCATCCCGGAGACCTGCCCGCGGCGAGGGCAGGTCTGGCGGGTTGCCTTATCGATGCTGGCTTCGGCGTCGTGCAGCGTTGTTGTGCTTGCGGACTGCGAACGCGTGCGCCTCGACGAGCAGCTGCTGCGCCAAAGGCCATGTCCGGTCGGGGTTCAGAACGCAAACCCAGTTCTGCCCGCCGTAGATCGGGTGCGGCAGGAGGATGTCAATGGCTTTCATGTCGTGCTCGGCCCTCGGGTCGAGCAGTTCGTGGAAGCGGTCCCGCGGAAGCCCGATATTCAGTCGGTACACCCCCGGGCGGTCCAGGTCGGACGCCGAGTCATTGGCGTTGGACGTGACGACGGTGGCCCATCCGTGACGTGGCCGCTGCGCATAGTCGTCGTCGGGGTCGTAGATGGCGTAGATGTCGCCGGTGGCTTCGACGAGCAGGGTGTCGGGGAAGGCAGCAAGAGCTTCACGAACGCCATCGAGATCCACTTCCGCAACAGAGCACAATAATGTGATCCAATGCGCAAAGGAAGTGGTGCACATCACACCTCTACCGGTGGGGATCGTGGGTTTGATGGGCGCAGCCGGTGAGCTACCAGCGGGTTCAGTGCGGGTCCGTTACCGGGTGGCGGGCTCGGCCGTCAGTTCTGCGAGCAGGTCGCGCACGCGCCGGTCGATCTCGTCGCGGATGGGACGGATCTCCTCGGCCGACTTGCCGGCTGGGTCGGTGAGCTCCCAGTCGAGGTAGCGCTTGCCGGGGAAGACGGGGCAGGTGTCCCCGCAGCCCATGGTGATCACGACATCGGACGCCTGAACGGCGTCAGTGGTGAGCTTCTTCGGCACCTCGTGGGCGATGTCGATGCCGATCTCGGCCATCACCTCGCGGACGGCTGGGTTGATCGTGTCGGCCGGGGCGGAGCCAGCCGAGCGGACGGCGACGGCTCCCTGCGCGTGGTGCTGGAGCAGGGCGGCAGCCATCTGCGAGCGGCCGGCGTTGTGGACGCAGACGAACAGGACTTCGGGAACTGTCATGACGTGGTCTCCTGGCGGTTGCGGGTCCAGCGTCGGCGGGCGGCGAGGGAGACGTAGACGAGGGCGACGAGGACGGGGACCTCGATCAGCGGGCCGACGACTCCGGCGAGGGCCTGGCCGGAGGTGACGCCGAAGGTCGCGATGGCCACGGCGATGGCGAGCTCGAAGTTGTTGCCGGCCGCGGTGAACGCCATGGTCGCGGAGCGCTCGTAGTTCAGGCCGACGGCCTTGGCCAAGGCGAGGGAGCCGAACCACATGATCGCGAAGTAGGCCAGCAGCGGCAACGCGATCCGGGCGACGTCCAGCGGCCGGGAGGTGATCGCGTCGCCCTGCAGGGCGAACAGGATGACGATGGTGAACAGCAGCCCGTAGAGCGCGAACGGGCCGATCCGCGGGATGAGCTTCTCCTCGTACCACTTGCGACCCTTGGCCTTCTCCCCGAAGCGGCGGGTGAGGTAGCCGGCGACCAGCGGGATGCCGAGGAAGATCAGGACGGACTTGGCGATCTGCCAGGCGGAGACGTCGAGGTCGGTCTGCGGCAGGCCGAGCCAGCCGGGCAGGACCGAGAGGTAGAACCAGCCGAGCCCGGCGAAGGCGATGACCTGGAAGATCGAGTTGATCGCGACGAGGACGGCGGCGGCTTCGCGGTCGCCGCAGGCGAGGTCGTTCCAGATGATGACCATGGCGATGCAGCGGGCGAGCCCGACGATGATCAGGCCGGTGCGGTACTCGGGCAGGTCGGGCAGCAGCAGCCAGGCCAGGGCGAACATCAGCGCCGGGCCGAGGACCCAGTTGAGCACCAGTGAGGTGATCAGCAGTCGACGGTCGCCGGTGACGGTGCCGAGGCGGTCGTAGCGGACCTTGGCCAACACCGGGTACATCATGATCAGCAAGCCGAGGGCGATGGGCAGGGAGATGCCGTCGATGGCGATGGCGTTCAAGGCCGGGCCGAGGCCGGGGATGGTGCGGCCGCCGAGAAGGCCCAGGGCCATCGCGGCGAGGATCCACACCGGCAGGAGCCGGTCCAGGGTCGAGAGCCGCTTGGCGACCGGGGCCTCGGCCGGGTCGGTGGTGGTGTCGGTGTCGCGGGCGCTGTCGGGGGTGGCGCTCATGCGGGCAGTTCACTGTCGTCGGGGGCGCAGGTACTGGCCAGGGGCGTGCCGAGAGGAACCAGGACGTCGGCGAGCCGGGCGATGACGTCGGGGCGGGCGCGGTAGTAGACCCAGGTGCCGCGGCGTTCGCTGGTCACCAGCCCGGCCGTGCGCAGGACCTTGAGGTGATGACTGATCGTCGGTCCGGTCAGCTCGAACGCGCCGCTGATGTCGCACACGCAGGCTTCCCCGCCCTCGTGGGCCGCGATCAGCGAGAGCAGCCGCAGCCGGACCGGGTCGCCGAGGGCCTTGAACGCGGCTGCCAGCTCGACGGCCTCCTCGGCGGTGACTGCTTGGTTGGCGGCCGTGGAGCACACCAGCAGCGGGAGCGGTTTCGACACCCGTCTATCTTGAAGAACGTCGAATCGATGGGGCAAGTGAACAGTGCGTGAACTTCGACGCTCGTCGAAGTCGCCGTGTGAGGCTGGCCCAGCCGCTTCGTCGTCAGTCGCAGAAGCAAGCGCGGCCGGTGCAGCGGTGAGGGGCGTCGCGGCGGGTGCGCCAGTTCAGGGCGAGCCACAGGGCCACCGCGGCGGCCAGCAGGATCGCGGTCACGACGCGCAGCCCGGTCATGGCGGTGGCGACGGCGGCCGCGGCGAGCAGGACCAGGGGCCCGAGGAAGCGCACGAGGCAGCAGGCGACGCAGGCCAGCAGCGTTGCCACCGGCACTCCGCCGTTCTCAGGCTCCCGGAGCCCAGCCGAGCTGAATGCGCGTGGCGTCGCCGGAGCCTTCATCGGGCACCGTCGGGAGTGCGGGCGCGCACGATCGCGGACGCGGCGTGCGGGTGGACCCGGTGGGTCTCGGTGATTTCGACGTCGACGAACCCCGCCGCGTGCAGGGCGTGGGTGAAGTCGTCGCGGGTCAGGGCGCCGGCGATGCATCCGGTCCACTGTTGCGGGTCGTCGCGGGTGGTCTGGTCGATGTCGGGGTCGGCGATGACGTCGGAGACGGCGAAGCGTCCTCCCGGGCGCAGCACGCGGGCGGCTTCGGCGAGCACGACGGTCTTGTCGGCGGCGAGGTTGATCACGCAGTTGGAGAGGACGACGTCGACGGAGCTGTCGGGCAGCGGGATCTGCTCGAGGTAGCCCTCGACGAACTCCACGTTCTCGGCGCCGGCCTGCGCGGCGTTGCGGCGGGCGAGGTCGAGCATCTCCGGGGTCATGTCCATCCCGATCACCCGGCCCTCGGGGCCCACCCGGCTCGCGGCGATCAGGACGTCGGTGCCGGCGCCGGAGCCGAGGTCGAGCACGGTCTCCCCCGGGTGGAGCTCGGCGACGGCGGTCGGCACCCCGCAGCCCAGCGACGCGGAGACCGCCGTGGCGGGAGCCCCGGCTGCCTCGTCGCCGTAGAGCCCACCCCCGAACACCGCATCCGTGGCGGTGGCGCCGCAGGTGCCAGTGCCGCAGCTCGTCGCCTCGCCCCGTCGGGCCTGGTGCGGCTCGCCTCCGGCGGAGCGACGCGCGGCGGCGGCGTAGTGCTCCCGGACGCGCTCACGCAAGGCCGGGTCGGATGCGAGGTCGGGCGTGCCGACGGATGTGGTGCTGGGGTTCTGGGACATGGCGGCACCTCCTGGTCGGGATCAGCGTTGATCCACCTCGTCCGGGCCGGCCGCGGAGTGCGGCCTGGTGGACGAGACGTCGGGGTGTCGGGGCACGGATGGGGCCGAGCTGTTGCGGCGGGGGACGGTGCCGCTGGCGAGGAGTGCGGCCAGGGCGGCGATCGCGGCGAGCAGGACGAACACGCCGGGGTAGCCGCCGAGGGCGACGGCGATCGCGGCACCCGCCCAAGGGGCGAGGGCGGTGGCGATCATCGAGGGGGCCGAGAGCAGCCCGTTGAGGCGTCCGTAGTGGGCCGCGCCCCAGCGGTCGCTGATCGCGGTGGCCTGCAGCAGGGTGAACACGCCGCGGGCGGCCCCGGCGAGCATCGCCACGGCGATGAGCAGGACCTCGGGCCCGGGCAGCAGCCCGAGCAGCAGGGTGGCCGCGGCGGACAGCGCGAGGATCACCACTGCGCGCATCCGCACCGACAGCGCGGTGGTGAGGCGGCCGTAGCCGAGCCGGCCCAGGACCTGGCCGAGCCCACCGAGCCCGAGCGCCCAAGCCGCATCCGAGGTCGACAGGCCGCGCTCGATGAGCAAAGGGACCTGGTTGACCACGACCGCGAACGCGGCGAACGTGCCCAGCGCGATCGCGGGCACCAGCAGCAGGAACGCCCGGCTGCGCACGACGTCGCGCGGGGCGTGCTCGGCGCCGTGGTGTTCGGTGTGATCGGGGTCGGGCCACGGGCCGCGCAGCCCGAACAGGTGCGCCGGGATGGTGATCACGGCCAGGATGACGGCGAGGGCGAGGTAGGTGTGCCGCCAGCCCAGCGCGCCGAGCAGCGCCGCGGTCAACGGCGCGAAGATCGTGCTGGCCAGCCCGGCCAGCAGGGTCAGCGCGGTCAGCGCGCGCACCCGCCGCGGCCCCCACCAGCGGGTCAGGGCGGCGAACGCGGGCGGATAGAGGGTGCCGGCCATCGCGACCCCGGCCAGCACCCAGGCGGTGAAGAACAGCGGCAGGGTTGGCGCGAGCGCGATCCCCACCACCGCGGGCACGCCCAGGATCGAGCCGGCGGTCATCACCGGACGGGGCCCGATCCGGTCCAGCCAGCGCCCGGCCGGGATCCCCATCAGGGCCGAGACCACCAGGCCGGTGGAGAACCCGGCGGTGATCGTCGACACCGACCAGCCGGTGTCCGCGGCGATGGACGGGGCCAGGACGGGGAACGCGTAGTAGAGCACGCCCCAGCTGACGATCTGGGTCACGCACAGCACGACCAGCACCCTGCGCAATCCCCCGGTGCTCAGGTTCTGGGCCAGCCCGTCCGGGTGCGTGTCCGAGTTCGGCACCGTTGCTCCTCCTCGCCCCTGCCGACCGCCCCGCCCTCATCAGGACGGTCGGGCGGCCACCCCCACGTCGACCATCATTTTCGACAGTCAGCGCGCTCCGAGGGCGACCTCGACCGACCCGCTCGGCGCGCCGCAGCAGCCGCCGTCGCTACCGCCCGTGGCGGCGTCGGGATCGTCGAACACACCGGCGCCGCCGCACACCCCGGTCTCGGGCAGCACCAGCTCCACCCGCTCGGCAGCCTCGTGGTCCCCGGCGAGCGCGGCGACGACGGAGCGGACCTGCTCGTAACCGGTCAGCGCGAGGAAGGTCGGAGCGCGTCCGTAGCTCTTCATCCCGACCAGGAACACCCCCGGCTCGGGCTGAGCGAGCTCGCGGGCCCCGTGCGGGTACACGGTGCCGCAGGAGTGCACATTCGGGTCGATCAGCGGCGCCAGTGCCCGCGGCGACTGCAGGGTCGGGTCCAGGTCGAGCCGGACCTCCGACAGCCAGGACAGGTCCGGGCGGAACCCGGTCAGCACGACGACCTCGGCGACCGGGTCGAGGCGGCGGCCGCCCTCGCCGACCAGCACCAGCCCGCCTGCCTTCTGCTCGATGGCGGTGGTGCGGAACCCGGTCACGGTGCTGATGTGCCCGGCCTGGGCCGCGGCGGCGGCCCGCTTACCCAGCGCCCCGCGGGCGGGCAGCTGGTCGGTGTCCCCACCGCCGAAGGTGTTGCCGAGCTGCCCGCGCCGCAGCAGCCACGTCACGTGGGTGCCGGGCTCGGCCTCGGCCAGCTCGGCGAACGCCACCAGCGCGGTCAGCGCCGAGTGCCCGCTACCGGCTACCGCGACCCGCTGGCCCGCATAGCGCGCCCGCACCCCCGGGTCGGTCAGGTCCGGCACCTGGTAGGCGATCCGCTCGCCGGCCGCCCGCTCCCCCACGGCTGGCAGCCCGTCACCGCCGAGCGGGTTCGGGCTCTGCCAGGTCCCGGACGCGTCGATCACCGCACCGGCGGTGATCCGCTGCTCGCCGTGCGGGGTCTCGACGTGCACGGTCAGCGGCTCGCCCTCCCGGCCGGCGTCGACAACCAGGTCCCGCCCGCGCCGCGCGACCCCGACCACCCGGGAGCGGTAGCGCACCGCCTCGCCGAGCACGTCCGCGAGGGGCTGCAGGTAGCGCTCCGCCCACTCCCGGCCGGTCGGGTAGGAGGCCGCGTCCGGGGCCTGCCACCCGGTCGGGGCGAGCAGCTTCTCCCCCGCCGGGTCGACCAGCTCCGCCCACCGGGAGAACAGCCGCACGTGGTGCCACTGCCGCACACTCGCCCCGGCCCGCTCCCCGGCTTCCAGGACCAGCGGAGTCAGCCCCCGCTCGACCAGGTGCGCGGCTGCGGCCAGACCCGCCGGCCCCGCACCGACCACGACCACCGGCAGCCCTGCCGCCGCTGCCTGTGCCGCCTGTGCTGACTGTCCTGACTGTCCTGACTCGCTCACGACATCCCTCCATCGACACGCTTCGATGCTTGGCGCCGGACTGTATCGATGGACGTCGATTGACGCAACCATCGATGTGGGTCGATACTCTGGTGTCATGAGCGCGAGCGTGTCCCCCACGGCCCCGGCGACCCCGGGCCTGGTGCTGCCGCTGTCGGACGTGTCGAACCCGGCCGCGACGCAGCTGTCCCCGCACGACGCGGCCACCTACGCCGACTGGTTCGCCTGCCTCGCCGAGCCCACCCGGGTGCGCCTGCTGCACGCGATCGCCGTCGCCGGGCACGAGATCACGGTCGGGGAGCTGACCGAGCAGCTCGGGATCTCCCAGTCCACCTGCAGCCATCACCTGCGCAAACTCGCTGACGTCGGGTTCGTGGCGATGCGCAAGGAGAAGACCGCCACCCTGGTGTCGGTCAACCCGGCCTGCTGCACCGGCCTGCCGCACGCCGCGGACGCGGTGATGGGCATGCTCGGGCCGCGCCCGTGCTGCCCCACCGACTTGCCCGTCGACGTCACCGTCCGCTCGATGCAGCCCAGGGACTGGTCCGTGGTGCGGCGGATCTACGCCGAGGGCATCGCCACCGGCGACGCCACCTTCGAGACCGAGGTCCCCGAGCGGCGCGAGCTCGACCGCAAATGGCTGCCCGAGCACCGCTGGGTCGCCGAACTCGACGGCCAGGTCGTCGGCTGGACCGCCCTCGCCCCGGTCTCCGCGCGCCCGGTCTACGCCGGGGTGGCCGAGTCCTCGATCTACGTCGCCGAGGGCCTGCGCGGCCGGGGCGTCGGCAAGGCACTGATCCACAAGCAGGTCACCGCCGCCGACGAGGCCGGGCTGTGGACCCTGCAGACCGCGATCTTCCCCGAGAACCGCGCCTCGATCGCCCTGCACCAGTCCGCCGGCTACCGCACCCTGGGCCTGCGCGAACGCATCGGCCAACACCACGGCGTCTGGCGCGACACCGTCTTCCTCGAACGCCGGCGCGCCACTGACCCCACCGTCTCAACTCCTGCGAATCCATGACTGATGCAGCTGGGCCCTCTTAGCTGATGGCTCGTCCCTGGTTAGCGCGGCTGTGCCGCGTGACGCTGACACGCTGTAGGGCGTGACCGCCGTGCTCCCCACGCTCCTGGCCGCGTCGCTGGCGTCCTTCGGGCTCGCGCTGCTCTCGGAGGTCGCCGGGTTCGGCGGTGGTGTCTTGCTGCTGCCGGTGTTCACCGCCTTGTTCGGGCTGCGGGTCGCTGTCCCGGTGCTGACCCTCACCCAGCTCTCGTCCAACGGCGCTCGGGTGTGGCTCAATCGCCGGGACCTGCGGTGGCGCCTGATCGGTTGGTTCGCCCTCGGCGCGGTGCCCTTCGCGGTCGCCGGTGGGCTGCTGCTCGCCCACGCCCCACTTGCGCCGCTGAAACGCATCCTCGGGGCCTTCCTGATCGGCGTGGTCGTCTGGCGACACCTACGCCGCGCGCCCCGCGCGCCCGCGCAACGTTCCTTTGCCGTGGTCGGCGCCGTGTCCGGGCTCGGCTCCGCGCTGCTGGGCTCGGTCGGGCCGCTCACCGCCCCGTTCTTCCTCGCCCTCGGTCTGACCCGTGCCGCCTACATCGGCACCGAGGCCGCCAGTTCCCTCACCATGCACATCACCAAGATCGCCACCTACGGCGTCGGCGACCTTCTCACCGGCCAAGTCCTGATCTTCGGGGTCGCGCTGACCCCGGCGACCCTGCTCGGCGCCTGGGTGGGCAAGAAGGTCGTCGGCAGGATCAGCGACCGCGTCTTCGTCCTGCTCGTCGAGATCGGCCTCGTCGCCGCCGGGATTCTCTTCCTTCTCGGATTGTGAGGCCAGGCGCCCGCCGGGCCACACCGCAGTCGCTGATCCGCCCGCCGGCACCTGTGGGTGAGGTCAGCCTTGTCTCGACGCGATCCGTCTCGCCCCCGCCGACGGCCGCGGCGATCGGACCAGGGCGCGACGCGGGTCGCGCAGGGCCCCGAGCACGAACTCGTGTTTGGGCTCCAGGCCGACGACGAAGAAGATCGCGAGCAGCCCGTCGGCGGTCCGCCGGCCCACGGACAGGCGCACGTGCAGCGCCGAGGGACCGACGGTGGTGCCGCGCAGCGCGGAGTAGAACGGAGCGGCGGGAGTGTTCGCCCAAACCAGTGCAGCGACGGTCGCCAGCAGCAGCAGGCCCCCGCCGACGGGTTCGCGGCGCACCATCGCGCCGACACGATGTGTCAGCTCATTTCGTGGAGGGATCACCGGAGCACAGATGATCGGGCCCGCCCTCGGCTCATAGCCTGTGGGCTGGGAACGGGCCGATCAGCGCTCGCGTGGCGGCGGGCAGCCCGCGATCTCGCCGTCCACTCCTCAAGCCGACGCCCGACCGAGACGCGGAGCGCGCGCACGCACCGCGTGGTGATCGCAACCGACGACCTCGACCCCCGGCTCCGGCCGAGCATCGCTGCTGCTCGCGCGTGCCGGATCTGGTCCTCCACGCCCGACCGGACTACGCTGTTGCACGGCGATGGAGCCCGCCCTAAACCGCCCACTGACGGGCTGATGGCCCCTACCTGATCTAGGTAGGAGTGCGTCATGAGCCGGCCCGGACATCGTCACTTCTCACATCGACGCGACGCGAGAGCCGCCCACTGCCGGCCTGGCGCCGCCAGTGCCGTTTTCGGCGGCCCCCTGGCCGCGTCGATCCTGGCCGCCCCTTCGTGGCACCCGCCCACCTCGCCTCGCCGGCTCGATGTACGCCAGCCTGCCGATCGGTGCTGCACGCAGGACGCCGTCGCGAAGGGGACGCCGAACAGATCGCTGCCGGCACGGGGGAGGGATCCAGATGAGGCTGACACGGCGGCAACGACGAGACCTGACCGCACTCGGACAGCAACTCGCCCGGGAGGACCCCGACCTGGCCGCCCAGCTGTCCCAACCGGCCGAGCCGGCACCTCGGCCCCGACGACGTCACTCCCACGCAGGCGTGCTGATCGGCCAGGTCCTGTTCGTCCTGGGGCTACTGATGATCGTGTGGGGTGCGCTCACATCCACCCCGGCTGCGATCACGATCGGCGTCATCGTGCTCCTGGCCTGCTGGGTCCCGTGGCAGTACGGGTCGCAAGCCAACCGTCGCTGAGCAACGCGCAGCCCGAGCTGGACCACCGCGCTTCGCGGATTCGGAGGTCGTGACATGGCACGAACGGATCCCGATGACGGCTCCGAGCGGGAGCAGCCCCCAGCCGACATCGATCCGGACCTCGCCGCGGACGAGCCGGACCGTCGCTGGCCCGAGCCGGGACTACCCGCCCTTGTCGCGGCGGTGGCAGTCGGAGGAGTCGTCGGTGCCGAGGCACGCTACGGCCTGGGTCTGGCCCTGCCCCACAGCCCGTCGCAGTGGCCGTGGGCCACCCTGCTGATCAACACCAGCGGCTGCTTCCTGATCGGCGTGCTCACGGTGGTGATCACCGAGCTGGTCGACGCCCACCCGCTGACCCGCCCACTGCTCGGCGTCGGCTTCCTCGGCGGCTACACCACCTTCTCCACCTACACCGTCGACGTCATCACCCTCGCGAACAACGGACGGTGGGCACCGGCCATCGGCTACCTCGTCGCCACCCCCGTGCTCGCCGTTCTGGCCGCAACCGGCGGGGTCGCAGCCACGCGCGCGACCGCGACCGGCACCACTCACCCTCACCCGGCCCGCTCCGGTCCCGACGCCGCTGAAGGAACAGTCGAGGAGGGGGGCCAGCCATGACCGTGCTGCTCGTGGCGCTCGGCGCGATGGTCGGCGCGCCGCTGCGGTTCCTGACCGACCGCACGATCAAACGTTGGGTCCCGGGGCTGTTCCCGTGGGGCACGTTCGCGGTCAACGTCGTGGGGTCGCTGACCCTCGGGGTGGTCGCGGCCGTGGCCGACCTGCCTACAACGGCCCTGGCCGGCACCGGGTTCTGTGGAGCGCTGACCACCTACAGCACCTTCAGCTACGAGACCTTCGCTCTGCTCGAGGGCCGTCACCGGCTGATCGGGGTGACCAACGTCGTGGGCAGCGTCGCTGTCGGGATCGCTGCCGCCACGGCCGGCTGGGCCCTGGGACACGCACTATGAACCCCTCGGAAGGACCACAGTCATGACCGAGCAGGCACGACCCACCCACGCCCGCCGGGTCCGACACACCGCAACCCCGAGCCAGGCCCCGCACGCCCACCTGGTCCTCGGCCACGACCACCATCCCCGCAGCGTCGTCGCGCTGACGGTCGCCGCGGACCTGGCCCGCCGCCTGCAAGCACAGCTGCACGTCGTCCACGGCATCGACCTGTCCGACTATCCGATCGACCCCGACGCCGCCGACTGGGAACAACAAGCCCGACGCGCCCTCGACGCGCAGCACCAGCAGGTCGCCGCCGCCCTCGCCGACTGCGACACCGGCTGGAGCTACCACGCCTGGCGCGGCGATCCCGTCGAGCTACTCACCGCGGTCGCCGAAGAGACCGACGCCCTGATGATCATCGTGGGCTCGCGCGGTGAAGGCCCCGGCAAAGTCGTCGACCGCATCCTGGAACGCTCGGTCTCGCACGGACTCATCGCCCACCAACACAGACCCGTCCTCGTCGTCCCGCACCACGGCTGAGACGCCGTGATGCCGACCATGGACTGGTGCCCGGTCTGGCCCTGTTGATCACGAAGCCTAGGTGTGCGCGCTCTTTTGATCTTTCGACCAGGCCGCGGTGCTCTGGCAGGCCCACGCCGGGAAACTCTGACAGCGCTTCACCATCGCCCTCCGCCGTGCCCTCGCCGCCCGCCTCGGCGTCTCCGGACGCCGCTTCGCACGGCTCGCCCGCCTGTCCTACGCCAAGGTCGCCGAGTACCAACGCCGCGGCCTCGTCCACTTCCACGCCGCCATCCGCCTCGACGGCCCCGACGGCCCGGACGGGCCCGCCGACCCGCCACCGGCCGGCCTCGACGGCGAGCGCCTCCGCGACGCCATCCAGGAAGCCACGACCGCGACCGCCCTCGACGTCGAACGGCCCGACGGGACAACGTTGCGCCTGCGGTGGGGCGCCCAGCTCGACCTTCGTGAGATCACCCCCACCGCGCACGAGGCCGTCACCGACGACGACGGCGAGATCACCGACACCCGGCTCGCCGGCTACATCGCCAAGTACGCCACCAAGGGCACCGGCAAGACCGACGACCACCCCGACCGGCCCATCCGCTCGCTGGCCCACCTCGAGCGCATGGCCCTCGCCACGCACCACCGGCGGCTGATCGAGACCGCCTGGCACCTAGGTCACGCAGTACGCGGAGCTCAACCTGCGCAAATGGGCGCACATGCTCGGCTTCCGCGCCATTTCCTCACCAAGAGCCGGGCGTACTCGACGACGTTCCGCACCATCCGCGGGAAGCGTCGGGCCTGGCGGCTCGCCGAACAGCTCGACCAGCTCGGCCACCCCGCCGACGAACCCTCTCGTCGTCAACGACTGGCACCTCGTCGGCATCGGCCACCACACCGAAGCCGACCGCGAACTCGCCCTTTCGCACGCCGAACGCATCCGGGACGAACGCAGGACCAGGAGGACACCGTGAGCCGCCGCAAGAGCACGATCATCGACTCCGCCCGTCTGACGTACACGGTCGAGGAGGTCGCGGTGCTGCTCAGCATCTCGCGGGGGATCGCGGATCGGCGCGTACGCGAGGGGGGTCATCCCTGCCCAGCGCGTCGGGCGGCGCTGGCTGATCTCCCGCCGCCGCTTCCACGCCTGGCTCGACGGGCAGGCCGCCTGATGGCCGGCGTGCGCAAGACCCCTGCCGCGAGCTGGCGGGCGTACTGGCGGCGGGCGGCCTCCTCTTCCCCAACGAGGTCGGCGGGGCACCGCGCCGGACGAACAACTCCGACTGCATCCTTCGGGCGCTCGACGACGGCCCGGACGATGATGCCTCGCGGAGCTCGTGATGCCTTTCTGATGCCTTTCCCGCCCGGGGAACGACGAAGGCCCTGGTCTCGGACTCCGTTTCGGAGCCCTGACCAGGGCCTTCGGCAGGTGGGCGATACTGGGATCGAACCAGTGACCTCTTCGGTGTGAACGAAGCGCTCTCCCCCTGAGCTAATCGCCCGCCGTCACGGGTGGAACCCTACATCACCCCAGGATCGGGCTCTGCAACCAGGTCCACTCCTGCAGCCCCACCCAGCCCGCGACCAGCCAGAACGCATTCAGCAGCCACAGGGTGGCGACGACGATCACGCCGGTCGCGGCGAGGACGAGGAGCTTCACGAACAGGTTCTGCCGACCGAGCCAGTCGGTCCACGCGTCGTACTTGCCCTTCGCGAAGGTGAGGACCCGCTTGGCCCAGGCGAACTCGGAGGCGAGGATGGCGAGCCCCACGAACACGATCGCCCAGCCCGGTCCTGGGTACGGGATCGCGACGATGCCGGCCGCCAGCACGAGCGTGCCGAGCACCCCGATGGCGACGCGGTAGGTGCGGCGGACCGTCGGACGCTCGTCGATGCGCGCGCGAAACGCCCGCAGCCGGTCCTTGACGTCGTCGAACCGGCCGCGCTCGTTCTCCTGCTCGCCCCGCGAGGTCTGCTCCGTGCTGCTCAGATCTCCGCCCGCCCGCTCGCCACGACCTGGGACGGCGAGGCCGGCGCGACCCGACCCGGTTCGATCGAGATCGCGAACTGCGCATATCCGGCGCCGTCGGCGGACGACCCTACCGACTGCGTGCCGGCCGCGCCTCCACGGACGTCGAACGTGCCGAGCGGGGCCGGGGTTCCCTGCGCCGGGAGTCCCCAAAGGACGTAGACCCGGTCCGTACCGTTGGCGGGCAGGTCGACGGGCAGGACCTGCTGCCCGGATGCGTCCGCCATGACGGCGGCGACCACCGGTCCGCCCTCCGCCGGCGCGAGGAAGGCGTGCGTGGTGCCCGGCCGCGCAATCTGCTCGATCATCGCCACGATGCTCTGGGCGCGGGCGGCCTCGGCGTCGCGCTCCGCCTTCATCCGCGCGCTGAACACACCGAGGCCCGTGATCGCCGTGGCCGCG
>NZ_JAJSOK010000001.1 GCF_021283305.1 Pseudonocardia kujensis | reverse complement strand
CGCCCCGATCTTCGCCGTCGCGTACTGCAACACCGTCCACTCCGCCATGTTCGGCGCCCAGATCCCGACCCGATCCCCCTTCACCACCCCGTCGGCCAACAAACCCAACGCCAAGGCATCGACATCCCCGCGGAGCCGGGCATAGCTCCACCGCCGCCCCGTCGGCACCTCGACCAGCGCCTCCCGCTCCGGATCGGCCGCAACCGTCCGGTCGAAATTGTCACCGATCGTGTCCCCCAACAACGGAACGTCGGAAACTCCGGAGGCGTACGACGGCAGCGCGGGGGTGGAGGTGGTCACCTGCGTCCTCCTCTTCAGGGGCGGGCGGCGCAGCGTTATGCGCCCGGTCACGTGATCGCGACACATCCTGCCGACGACCGGGCCTCCGGCGCCAGCTCCTCTTGGGGAGGAGCGGGGAAACGCCCTGCGGTCGGGCGATACGCTCGGACGATGCACGACCCCCGCGTCCTGCTCGATCCCGCCACCGACGCGGTGCGCAAGCTCGCGCGCCGCGGCTACTCCCTCGACCTGGAGCGCCTCGAGAAGCTCCTGGGCGGTCGCAACGCGGCCATCCAGAAGGGCGACGAGTCCCGGGCCGAGGCGAACCGGCTGCAGAAGGCGGTCAAGGGCGCTTCTCCGGAGGAGCGGCCCGCCCTCGTCGAGAAGGCGCGGGAGATGAAGGCCTCCATCACCCTCGCCGAGGAGGAGCACCGGGAGCTCGAGGCCCAGCTCACCGAGTACCTCCTCGAGATCCCGAACCTCCCCGCCGACGAGCTGCCCGACGGCGCCAGCGACGAGGACGCCGTGGAGGTGCGGACCTGGGGCGAGATCCCGGCCGTCGAGAACCCGCTCGACCACGTCGACCTGGGCGAGAAGCTCGGGATCCTGGACCTGCCCCGCGCGACCAAGCTGTCGGGCCCGCGGTTCGCCGTGCTCAAGGGCCGCGGCGCGGCGCTGGAGCGCGCGCTCGCCCGGTTCTTCCTCGACCTGCACACGGAGCGCCACGGGTACACCGAGTGGTCGGTGCCGGCGCTCGTCACGCGGCCGACGATGACCGGCACGGGCCAGCTGCCGAAGTTCGAGCAGGACCTGTTCCGCACCGAGGTGGCCGACCGGGAACTGTTCCTCATCCCGACGGCCGAGGTGCCGCTGACCAACCTGCACGCCCGCGAGACCCTCGCCGCCGAGGAGCTCCCGCTGGCCTACACCGCACAGACGCCGTGCTTCCGCTCGGAGGCCGGGTCGTACGGCAAGGACACCCGGGGGCTGATCCGGGTGCACGAGTTCTCGAAGGTCGAGCTGGTCCGGTTCGTCGACCCGGCCCGTTCGCGCGAGGAGCTGGAGGTCCTGCTCGGCCACGCCGAGGCCGTCGTCCAGGCGCTGGGGCTGGCCTACCGGGTCGTCCGGCTCGCGGCCGGCGACATCGGCTTCTCCGCCGAGTACACCTACGACATCGAGGTGTGGCTGCCCAGCCAGGGCCGCTACCGCGAGATCAGCTCTGTCTCGGACTTCGGCACCTTCCAGGCTCGTCGGGCCGGCATCCGGACCAAGGCGAAGGACGGCGCCCGCGGTTTCGCCGCCACGCTCAACGGCTCGGGCCTCCCGGTCGGCCGCACCCTGGTCGCCGTCCTGGAGCAGGGGCAGCAGCCCGACGGCAGCGTCCGCATCCCGCCCGCCCTCGTCCCCTACACCGGCTTCGAGGTCCTCGAACCCGCCTGACCCCTCCCCGCGAGTCGGCACTCTCGGGTCACCGAAGTGCACATCCCCGCGAGTAGCGAGTTCTGGCCGCGCGAGTCGGGAGTCCTGGCAGCGCGAGTCGCGCTCTGGGCTCCCGCGAGTCGGGCTTCGCCACGCAGGCGGGGACCGCGACCAGCACCTCGGCGAGCAGCAGGCCGGCGAGATCGGATCGTCGTCTTCCGTGCGTACAAGGCTTCCGACGGCGACGACGGCCGAGACGACAACTGCTCGGCGCTCGGCCGACGGCATCTCGGTAGGGGCGGCCGAGCCCTCCCGGGATGTGCACCTCGACGCCCAGGATCCGCCGACTCGCGCTGTGGCGGCCCGGCCGGTCGGAGTCGGCACGCCCGCCGGTCGGGGCAGGCGCGGGGTGGGCGAAGGGTGGGACCCTCGGTACCGTGGGCCGGGACGTCGCCGTGCACCGGCAGCAGTTCCGGGCCGAGGCGGTAGGCAGCAGCGCCCCGGCCGAACGATGGTCGAGAACGATCACTTCGCACCGGGAGCAGCCATGGCAGTCGCCGAGACCCGCGACGGCGTCCTCGAGGTCCCGACCCTCGACATCACCCCGTTCCGCACCGGGGGCCCGGAGGCCGAGGCCGAACGGGACGAGGTGGCCCGCGCCGTCGACCACGCCGCCCGCACGGTCGGGTTCATGCAGGTCGTCGGGCACGGGATCCCGCCCTCGACACTCGACGCCTTCACCGCGGCCATGGACGCCTTCTTCGCCGAGGACCCCGCGGCCAAGTCGGCCTACCGCTGCCCGCCCGGCGTGAACCGCGGCTACACCCCGCCGAAGTCCGAGTCGCTCGCCAACAGCCTGGGCCTCGCCTCCGCCGCCGATCTCTTCGAGGCGTTCAACGTCGGCTCCCAGGCGAGCGACTTCCCCGGGCTGGGGCTGTCCGAGGCGGACTACGGGACGAACGTCTGGCCGGACACTCCGGGCTTCCGCCCGGCGGTCGAGGCCTGGTTCGCCGCCGCCGGCGGGGTCGCCCGGACGATGACCCGCGTCTTCGGCCGTGCCCTCGGACTCGGCGACGAGTACCTGTGCCGGTTCACCGGCCACTCCGTCGACGTGCTGCGGATGATCAACTACCGGCTGCCGTCGGCCGCTGCCGAGCTCGAGCCGGAGCAGGTCGGCATGGGTGCGCACACCGACTACGGCATCGTCACCGTGCTGTGGGCCGACGCGGTGCCCGGCCTGGAGATCCTCGACGGCGAGGGCCGTTGGCACGCCGTGCAGCCCGTGCCGGGCGCGCTGCTGGTGAACCTGGGCGACGCCCTGGCGCGCTGGACGAACGACCGCTGGATCTCGACGATGCACCGGGTCGCCGCCCCGCGCGTCGACGGCGTGCTGGTCCCGCGCCGGTCCGCCGCCTTCTTCCACGACGGCGACGTCGACGCCGTGATCGCGCCGCTGCCGACCTGCGTCGACGCCGGGCACCCGGCCCTGTACGAACCGGTGACGGTCGGCGAGCACCTGAGGGCCAAGCTCGCGGGCTCCCGCGGCGGCGTGCTCACCGAGGGCGCACAGCGCGAGGCCGCCCGCCTCTCACGCTGACGGCGCGAGCGCGACACGCCCCACCCGGCCGGGTGAAAACACCTGAGGAACCCCGTTCCGCAGATTCGGATCATCACGCGCGACAGCGCCGCTCCCTCGGATAAGGGCGCCCTGACCTGCACGGCGCTGACCTGCGTCGGGACCAGCAGGATCTGGTCGACTACCCACAGATGTCCGACGCTTCGCGACGTAACTGTCGTATCCGGTGGTCGTTGGCGGCGCAAGTACCGGACGAACGCTCCCCACGTCGTCCTGCTCCGTCCCCGACTAAGAGGACCCCGGATGGCCAACCATCGCTTCGCTCCCCCACGCACGAAGGAACCGAAGGAACCCGGCACCGGCCTGCGTGCGCCGGTCGGGCGCCGCAAGTTCCTCGGCTACCTGATCGCGGCGCCCACGCTCGTGGTCGCCGCCGAGTTCACCCGCCAGCAGATCTTCGACGCGCCCTCGACCGCGTGGGCCGCGGCGACGCCGTCGGGCCCGCAGACCCCCGAGGTCTACGACCTGCTGGACGCCCTGCGCGACGCGGGCCGCCCCACCGCGAACCTGATCCGCATCGAGGTGAACAAGGACGGCACCGTGTCGTTCGCGCTGCCCCGCTCGGACAACGGGCAGGGCATCATCACCTCGACCCAGATGATCATCGCGGAGGAGATGGGTCTCGAGGTCGACCAGGTGAAGGTCACACTCGCCGACGCCCGCCCCGAGCTGATGTTCAACCAGCTGACCGGCGGGTCGAGCACCACCTTCACCACCTACACCCCGATCCGGGTGGCCGCGGCGCTGGCCCAGATGCGGCTGCTCGACGCCGCGTCGCAGCTCCTGCAGCAGGACGTCCGCACGTTGACCAGCCGCGGTGGGCTGATCACCGGCGCGACCGGCGGCTCGGTGCCCTTCTCCGCGCTGGCCGAGAAGGCCGCGAGCGCCGTGGACCAGCAGGTCGAGGTCGCGCTGAAGCCCCGCGAGGACTTCGCGATCATCGGGAAGCCCCAGAACAAGACCGACGCGCGGGACATCGTCACCGGCAGGAAGTGCTTCGCCACCGACCTGCAGATCCCCGACGCGCTGCCGACGGTCATCTGCCGGGCGCCGGACCTCAACGGCACGCCGGACGACGTCGAGAACATCGACGAGGTCCGCGGCATGCCGGGGATCACGGACGTCGAGGTCGTGTCGACGGGCGTCGCGGTGCGGGCGAAGACGTTCGGGCAGGCCATCGACGGCGTCCGCGCCCTGCGCGTGCAGTGGAACGACGGCACCGTCCACGGCGAGGACGACGAGTCCGTCCTCGCGAAGGTCCGCGCGGCCGAGCTGCCCATGGCCGTCCCGGCCGGCGTCGGCGAGACGATCGACTGCGCGTTCACCTTCTACTTCGCCTCCAGCAGCTCGCTGGAGACCAACTCCGCGATCGCCGACGTCCGCGCGGACCGTGCCGAGGTCTGGGGCGCGATGAAGAACCCGATCGCGGCGTCGGGGGACATCGCGAAGGCCGTCGGGCTGCCGCAGAGCGCGGTGACCGTGCACGTGACCGAGGGCGGCGGGTCGTTCGGCCGCAAGCTGTTCTACGACGCCGCGGTCGAGGCGGCGGAGTGCTCGAAGGTCATCGGCAAGCCGGTGAAGCTGATGTGGACCCGCGCCGACGACTCCCGTCAGGGCCGCGTGCACCCGATGGCGACCAGCCGGATCCGGGCGCAGATCAGCGGCGACACCGTGCTGTCGTACGAGCAGCGGCACACCAGCGTCGCCACGCAGGTCAACCCGGGGTTCGGCGACGCGATCTCCACGGGGGCGGTCAAGGCCCCGCTGGGAAACCTGACGCTCTCGGAGAGCATCTTCGAGCTGACGCAGGTCACGCCCTACGACTTCGGGGTGTCGACCCGGTTCCTCAACGAGGTCGACATGCGCTTCAACACGACCTCGATGCGCAACATCTACTCGCCCAACGTCGCCACGGCCCGCGAGCTGATGGTCGACCAGATCGCGGCGAAGATGGGCAAGGACCCCTACGAGTTCCGGCGGGCGTTCCTCAAGCACGACCGGATGCGCGGGGTGCTCGACGCCGTGGCCAAGGAGGGCCGCTGGGGCCGGTCGATGAAGAAGGGCACCGCCCAGGGCCTCGGCTTCCACACCGAGTACAAGGGCGTCTCCGCCGCCCTGGTCGAGATCGACTGCCGGCCCGACACCGTCAACCGGAAGATCCGCGAGGCCGTGACCGGCCCCCGGGTCACGAAGGTGACCTTCGCCGTCGACATCGGCCTGGTCATCAACCCGCGCGGGCTCGAGGCGCAGATGATGGGCGGGATCAACGACGCGCTCGCGCTGATCCTGACCTCCAGCCTGCACCTGACCGACGGGCACTTCGTCGAGGCCAGCTGGGACAACTACTTCTACACCCGGCAGTGGAACACCCCACCCGAGATGAACATCATCATCGTGGACTCGGACGCCGACGAGCCCGGCGGAGCCGGCGAGTTCGGCCTGGCGGCCACGTGCGGCGCGATCGCGACGGCCTATGCCCGCGCCGTGGGGAAGGTGCCGGAGTACTTCCCGATCAACCACAAGGACCCGTTCCCCTTCGAGCCCAAACCACTCGTGCCCCCGATCCCCGAGTCGCCGACCGACGGCCTCCGCCACACCTACTGAGGAGACCTCCATGCCCACGCACACCTTCACGCTCAACGGCGAGCGGGTCACGGTGGACGTCGAGGACGACGTCCGCCTGCTCTGGGTCATCCGCGACATGCTCGGCATCACCGGCCCCAAGTACGGCTGCGGCATCAACGTCTGCAAGGCCTGCACCTGCCACATCAACGGCAAGGCCTTCAACCCCTGCTCCGTCCCCGTGGGCGCCATCCACGAGTCCGACGAGATCACCACCATCGAAGGCCTCGCCGACGGCGACGACCTCCACCCCATGCAACAAGCCTGGCTCGACCGCGACGTCCCCCAATGCGGCTACTGCCAACCCGGCCAGATCATGGCCGCCGTCGCCAAGGTCCGCCAATGCCAACGCGAAGGCCGCGACCTCGACGACGCCGCCATCGAAGAAATCCGCAACATCTGCCGCTGCGGCACCTACCAACGCATCCGCGAAGCCATCAAGGCCGGCGCGGACAACATGTGAGGACCGGAATGAAAAAACGCACCCTCTGCACCCTCGCCCTCGGCGGCGCGCTGCTGCCGGTCGGCACCGGCACCGCATTCGCGGCCGAAGCCCCCACCGCCGACCTCGCCCAGGGCGCCAGCGCCACCCAGGCCACCGCCCAGACCGCCGCCACCTCCTTCCTCGACGCCGCCGACGGCAACGGCCCCACCGGCGCCGACGGCCTCGAAACCGAGTTCCCCGACCCCGGCTTCAACTACCTCGACGGCCCCGCGAACGGCCTCCTCAACGGCCCCTTCGACTGACCCACCCAACCCATTATGGTTCCATAACGCACCATTCCCCGGCCCCAGAATCGCGTTATGGAACCATAATGCGCCCGAGAGCGGCGAGAGAACGCGTTATGGAACCATAATGCGCTCAGGACGCGCGGAAACGAGCGTCATGGAGCCATAATGCGTCGGGTTGGTCAGGCGAGCGCGAGGATCGCGAGCGGGGTGTCCTCGAGACGGCGCAGGGCCGGGTCGGAGCGCCGCCAGAGCGCCGGGACGTCGGCCTGCCGCGTCACCGCGCCCGTCACCAGGTCCGGCCGGTTGGCCACCAGGACCCGGCCCTCGGCGTTGACCAGCGCCGTGGGCCCGGTCATCCGGTGCAGCAGCGGCAGCAGCCGCCGCTCCAGCCAGCTGGTGACCACGTCGGCCCCCACCACCCCGAGGTAGGTCCGCCCCCGTTCGTGGTGCGTCGCGTAGAGCGGCACGGTGAAGGTGAGCGTGTACTCCTCGGTGCACAGCCAGTCGACGTACGGGCCCGTGACGTGCCGGGCGCCGGTGTCGCGCGGCACCGCGAACCACGGGAAGCTCGTGTAGTCGAAGAAGTTCTCCGCCTCGGGGTCGAGCACCGGGAGCAGCTTCCGCGGCCCCGCCCCGGACCGGTACCACCACTCCATCCAGTGCGCCGCGTCGGCGAGCACGTCCGGGGCGAGCACCAGGCCCGCACCGACCAGCGGCGTCCCCTCCGGTTCCACGATCGGGCGGACGGCGCCGGCGATGGCGGCGACCTCCTCGGCCCGGACGGGCGTGCCCGCGGCCCACGGCAGGAAGAGCTGCTCGGCGACCCGGCGCAGCGCGTCGAGCGCTCCGAAGGCGGTGGCACACAGCTGTTCCACCCGCGCAGCCAGGGCGTCGGCGGGGTCGGGGACGGCGGCGGGTTCGGGCGCGGCGCTCACGGCTCCTCCTCCCCGAGCAGGGTCAGCTGGATCGCGCTGGCCCGGGCCAGCGCAGCGTAGACCTGCGCCACCGCCTGTGCGCGGGCGCGCTGACCGTCGCCGGCCACGACCGCGTCGAGGACCTGCCGGTACCGCGCGACGACGTCGGTGTGGGCGGCCGGGGTGGTCGCCGCCAGCCAGAGCAGCGACCCGACCTCGCTCTGCAGGTCGATCACCGCGCGGGTGAGCCGGGGCGACTGGGCGGCGGCGGCGAGCTCCACGTGGAAGCGGGCTTCTGCGCGCCGGCGGGACCCGGCGTCGGCGGCCCGGGCCAGCTCGTCGACGCTCGCGGTGAGCAGGTCCAGGTCGTCGCGCCCGGCGCGATCGGCCGCGAGCAGCGCGCTCGTGCCGGCGATCGCGACGTAGTGGTCGGCGAGGTCGCGCAGCTCGGAGGGACTCACCTCGCGCAGCCGCTCGTGCAGCAGGTCCGCGCCGGACGTGCGGATGTCACGGACGAAGCTGCCGCCGCGCCGCCCGCGCCGCGTCTCGACCAGGCCCTGCTCACGCAGCGTGGTGAGCGCCTCCCGCACGGTCACCGCCGAGACCCCGAACGAGCCCGCGAGGTCGGTCTCGCTGGGCAGCTGCTCGTCGGCCCGCAGCAGCCCGAGCCGGATGCCCTCGGAGAGCCGGCGCACCACCGCGTCGGCCCGCCGGCCCACCTCGAGGGGCGCGAACACCGCGGCGCGCCCGCCACCTCCCGGCGCACGCAGCGACCGGTTGTCCCCGTTCGTGGTCATTTCGCCGCCATGCTGCCACAGGGACTTGACCATAAACATATGAGTCCATATGTTTTCGCCCCATCGGTTGCCCCGAGGTTCGCAACGCGGGCGGCCGACCGCCGCAGGAGTCGCGCCCACCCGACCGATCCCGGAGGAGACGATGCTCGTGGCGACAGCCGCCGAACCCCGCACCACCGACACCGGCGCCGCGCCGGCCATCGCGCTGCGCGGGATCCGGAAGGTGTTCGGCTCGGGGTCCGGCGCCGTCACGGCCGTGCACGACCTCGACCTCGACATCTCCGACGGCGAGTTCGTCACCCTGCTCGGGCCGTCCGGCTCCGGGAAGACGACGGTGCTGCGGATCGTCGCCGGGTTCGAGCAACCGACCGCGGGCCGGGTGCTGCTGCGCGGCCGGGACGTCACCGGCGTCGCCCCCTTCGACCGCGACGTCCACACCGTGTTCCAGGACTACGCGCTCTTCCCGCACATGTCGGTGCGGCGCAACGTCGAGTACCCGCTGCGCATCGCGAAGGTCGGGCGCACCGAGCGCCGCGACCGGGCCATGGAAGCCCTGGAGACCGTGCGGCTCGGGCCCATGGCCGACCGCGCCCCGACCGAGCTCTCCGGCGGCCAGCGCCAGCGCGTCGCCCTGGCCCGCGCGCTCGTCGACCGGCCCTCCGTGCTGCTGCTCGACGAGCCGCTGGGCGCCCTCGACCTCAAGCTCCGCGAGCAGATGCAGCTGGAGCTCAAGGACATCCAGCGGAAGTCCGGGATCACGTTCGTGCTGGTCACGCACGACCAGGACGAGGCGCTCACGCTCGCCGACCGGATCGTCGTCTTCAACGACGGCCGGGTCGAGCAGGCCGGCGCAGCGCACGAGGTCTACGAGCACCCTGCGTCGCCCTTCGTGGCCGGGTTCGTCGGCACGTCGAACCTGGTCGGGCCCGAGGTCGCACCGGCGGTCCTCGGCCGCGAGGGCAGCTGGAGCGTGCGCCCGGAGAAGATCGCGATCTCCGAGCCGGACGCCGACGTGCCCGCCGGGCACGTCGGCGCCGACGGCACCGTCTCGGAGCTCGTCTACACCGGCCCCACCACGCGCTGCGTCGTGGCGCTCGACGCCGGCGCCTCCCTGTCCGTGCTGCTGCTCAACGGCGGGCAGCGCGACACGGCGCCGGAGCGCGGCGCCCGGGTGCGCCTGTCCTGGCACCCGGACCACCAGATCCCGCTCGGCTGACTCCGGCCGCGCAGACCCTGTTCCACACGAGATGAGGGGACCCGAACACCATGCGATGTCTCTCCGCGAGAAGGGGCCTGCGCTCCGCGGCGGTCGTCGGAGCGCTGGGCCTGGCGCTCGCCGCGTGCGGTGGCGGCGGGAGCGGCTCGGCCGGCGGCGCCCAGCAGCAGGCGCCGGCCGGTGAGGCCTACGCCGGTCCGGTCGGCCAGGGCGAGGGCAAGCTCTCGGTGCTGGCCTGGCCGGGCTACGCCGAGGACGGGTCCACCGACCCGGCCGTGGACTGGGTGACCCCGTTCGAGCGGGCCACCGGCTGCCAGGTGAGCGTCAAGACCTTCGCCACCTCCGCCGAGGCGGTGCAGCTGTTCGGCACGGGCGAGTACGATGTGGTGTCCGCCTCCGGCGACGCCTCGCTGCGGCTCGTCTACGGCGACCGGGTGCAGCCGGTGAACACGGGCCTGGTGCCGAACTACGCCGACATCATCCCGGACCTCAAGGACAAGCCGTGGAACACGGTGGGCGGCAAGAACTACGGCATCCCGCACGGCCGCGGCGCCAACCTGCTGCTCTACAACACCGCCGCGCACTCCACCGCGCCCACGTCCTGGAAGGACATGTGGGAGCCCGGTAGCCCGGCCGCCGGCAAGATCAGCCCCTACGACGACGGCATCTACATCGCCGACGCCGCGGTCTACCTGATGGCGACCCAACCGGACCTGAAGATCACCAACCCGTACGCGCTCGACCAGAGGCAGTTCGACGCGGCGATCGCGCTGCTCAAGCAGCAGAAGCCGATGGTGTCCGAGTACTGGGCCGACGTCGTCAAGCAGGGGCAGGGACTGTCCTCCGGAGCGCTGTCCGAGGGCCAGGGCTGGCAGCTCACCGCCAACCTCGCCAACACCGACGCCCCGAACACGGTCGGCACGGTGAAGCCGACCGAGGGTGCGACCGGGTGGTCGGACACGTGGATGGTTAAGAAGGACACCCCGAACATCAACTGCGCCTACCAGTGGCTCAACCACGTGATCTCGCCCGAGGTCAACGCGCAGATCGCGGAGTACTTCGGTGAGGCGCCGGCGAACACCAAGTCCTGCGCGCTGACCAAGGACCGGAACCACTGCGCGACCTACCACGCGCAGGAGACCGACTTCTGGGACAACGTCTACTACTGGACGACGCCGACCGAGGACTGCCTCGACGGCCGCACGGACGTGAAGTGCGTGCCCTACGACCAGTGGGTCCGCTCCTGGTCGGAGCTTCGCAGCGCCTGAGGGCGCGTGCGCGGTGGGTGGTGCCGACCCCGGCGACGACCGGGCACCACCCACCGCGCACACCACGGAGGTGCTTTCTCGTGACGACCCTGCCCGCCCCTTCCTCCTGGACCCGCCGCGTCCAGGCCGTCCTCCACCGGCACCCGAGGCTGCGGCTGTCCGGCCTGCTCGCGCCGGCCCTGCTCTGGCTCGTGCTGCTCTACCTCGTCCCGCTGGTCCTGCTGCTGCTCACGGCGTTCGCCGAGACCGACAGCTTCACCGGGCAGATCACCTGGACGCTCTCGGCCGACACCGTGCTGGACGTGCTCACCACGCCGGCGTACCTGTTCACCGCGCTGCGCACCGTGCTCGTGGCGGTGGGCGTCACGGTGCTGTGTGCGGTCCTCGCGCTGCCGCTGGCGACCTACATGGCGCTCGTCGCGGCCCCGCGGCGGCGGCCGTTGCTGGTGGCCCTCGTCGTCACCCCGCTGTGGGCCTCCTACCTGGTCAAGGTCTACGCCTGGCGGATCCTGCTGGCCCCGGAGGGCGTGCTCGGCGGCGCGAGCCCGGGCTACGGCTGGACGGCCGTCGTGGTCACCCTGACCTACCTGTGGCTGCCGTACATGGTCATGCCGGTCTACACCGGGATCTCCGCGCTGCGCGGCTCCTACCTGGAGGCCGCCGCGGACCTCGGCGCCCGGCCCTGGACGACGTTCCGGACCGTGGTGCTGCCGGTGCTCAAGCCCGCCATCGCGGCCGGCTCGGTGTTCACGTTCTCGCTGAGCCTCGGCGACTACATCACCGTGCAGCTCGTCGGCGGGACGAACCAGATGCTCGGCAACCTCGTCTACGCCAACTTCTCCACCGACCTGCCGCTCGCCGCCGCGCTCGCCGTGCTGCCGCTGATCGTCATGGCGGCCTACCTGCTCACCATCCGGCGCACCGGCGCCCTCGACCGCCTGTAGGAGGGACGCGATGGTCCTCTCCGGCCCCGCCCGCTGGGTGCTGCGCATCCTGGCGATCGCCGTCCTGACCTTCGTCTACGCGCCGCTGGCGCTGGTGCTGCTCAACTCGTTCAACGCGAGCGCCACGTTCGCCTGGCCGCCCTCGGGCTTCACGCTGGACTGGTGGTCGGCGGCCGCCGGCAACGAGGGCGTCCGCTCGGCCGTCCTGCTCTCGGTCGAGGTGGCGCTGCTGGCCACCGCGATCGCGGTCGTGCTGGGCACGCTCGCCTCGCTCGCCCTGGTGCGCTACGAGTTCTTCGGCCGCGACGTGGTGTCGCTGCTGGTCCTGCTGCCGATCGCGCTGCCCGGCATCGTCACCGGGATCGCGCTCAACACGCTGTTCACGCAGGCCCTCGGCGGCCTGACGTTCGTGACCCTCGTCGTGGGGCACGCGACCTTCTGCATCGTGCTCGTGGTCAACAACGCCTCGGCCCGGCTGCGCCGCACCAACGCCACGCTGGAGGAGGCCTCGACGGACCTCGGCGCCACCCCGTGGACGACGTGGCGGCTGGTCACGTTCCCGGCGCTGCGGGGCGCGCTGGTCGCCGGGGCGCTGCTGGCCTTCGCGCTCTCCTTCGACGAGATCATCGTGACCACCTTCACCGCGGGTCCCGGGCTGCAGACGCTGCCGCTGTGGATCCTGCAGAACCTCTTCCGGCCGAACCAGTCGCCGATCGTCAACGTCGCCGCGGTCGGCCTCGTCGTGATCTCGGTGCTGCCCGTGTACCTCGCGTACCGGCTCTCCGGGGACAGCGCGACCGCCACCACCAAGTAGGGAGTTGCCGGCCATGCAGACCTTCCACAACATCGTCGACGGCAAGCCGGTCCCGGCCGCGGACGGGCGCACCACCGACATCGTCGACCCGTCGACCGGCGAGGTCTACGCGACCGCACCGCTGTCCGGGCAGGCCGACGTCGACGCCGCCTACGCGAGCGCGAGGCGGGCCTTCGACGAGCACTGGCGCGACCTCACGCCGTCGGAACGGCAGGCCGCGCTGCTGAAGATCGCCGACGCGGTCGAGGAGCACGCCGACGAGCTCGTCGAGCTGGAGCACCGCGACACCGGCAAACCGAGGGCCCTGACGCACTCCGAGGAGATCGCGGTCATGGCCGACCAGTTCCGGTTCTTCGCCGGCGCGGCCCGCACCCTCGAGGGGCGGGCGTCGGCGGAGTACATGGCCGGGCACACGTCGTCGGTCCGCCGTGAGCCCCTCGGCGTGGTCGGGGCGATCACGCCCTGGAACTACCCGATGATGATGGCCACCTGGAAGATCGGGCCCGCGCTCGCGGCCGGCAACACCATGGTGCTCAAGCCCTCGGACACCACCCCGGCCTCGACGACCCGGATGGCCGAGCTGTTCGCCGAGTTCCTGCCACCGGGCGTGCTCAACGTCGTGTGCGGCGACCGCAACACGGGCGCGCTGATCTCGGGACACCCCGCCCCCGCCCTGGTCGCGATCACCGGGTCGACGCGGGCGGGCAAGGCGGTCGCCGCGGCGGCGGCCCCGAACGTCACCCGCGTGCACCTGGAGCTGGGCGGCAACGCCCCGGTCGTCGTGTTCCCCGACGCCGACGTGGCCGCCTCGGCCGAGGACATCGCGGTCGCCGGGTTCTTCAACGCCGGGCAGGACTGCACCGCGGCCACCCGGGTGCTGGCCCACGAGTCGATCGCCGGGGACCTCGCCGAGGCGCTGGCCGAGGTCGCCCGTGCGGTGCGGTTCTCCTCCGACGAGGACGACTCCGACGACCTGTTCATCCCGCCGCTGAACAACGCCGCGCAGTTCGAGAAGGTCTCGGGCCTGCTGTCCCGGGCCCCCGCCCACGCTTCCGTGCTCGCCGGCGGCTCCCCGGCCGGCGGGCCCGGGTTCTTCTTCCCCGCGACCGTGGTCAACGGCCTGCGGCAGGACGACGAGCTGGTCCGCGAGGAGATCTTCGGGCCGGTGATCACCGTGCAGACCTTCACCGACGAGGCCGAGGCACTGCACCTGGCCAACGACACCGACTACGGGCTGTCCTCCAGCGTCTGGACCACCGACCACTCCCGAGCGCAGCGGATGAGCCGGGGCCTGGAGTTCGGCTGCGTCTGGCTGAACTGCCACATCCCGCTGGTCGCCGAGATGCCGCACGGCGGGTTCAAGCAGTCCGGGTACGGCAAGGACCTCTCCGGCTACTCGGTCGAGGACTACACCCGCGTCAAGCACGTGATGTCGCGCTTCTGAATCGCATTATGGAACCATAACGACGATTCCGACGGCGATTTTCGTCGTTATGGTTCCATACTGCGATCAGAGGCCGGCGGTGTTCAGGAGCAGGTTCGGCGTGCCGCCCTCGTCGCCGCCGGCGATCTTGCCGGGGGTGGCGTGGTCGACGATCCACTGCTTGACCGTGGCGCTCGGGGCGTCGCCGTAGGTCTGCTTGTACAGCGCGGCGACCCCCGCCGCGAAGGGTGCGGCCATCGAGGTCCCGGTGTACGACGCCGTCCGGCCGCCGGGCGTCGTCGCGACGATGCTGGTCCCGGGGGCGTACAGGCTCACGCACGGCCCCGTGCTCGAGGAGCTGTTGCGCCGGTCGTCGATCGTCGAGTTCGCGACCACGAGCACCCCGGCGGCCGCCCGCGGGGCCACGCCGCAGTCGTTCGCGCCGCTGTTGCCGGCCGAGGAGGCGACGAACACGCCGTCGTTCACCAATTTCGTCACGGCCGAGAGCAGTGCGTCAGAGGGCCCGTAGCTCCAGGACATGACGGCCACGGCCGGGCCGCCCTTGTGGTTCTGCAGCACCCAGTCGATGCCCGCGAGCAGCGAGGAGAGGGTGCCGGAGCCGTTGCAGTCGAGCACCTTCACCGCGCGGACCCGGGCGTCCTTGGCCACGCCGTGGTCGCGCGAGGCGGCGATCCCGCCCACGACGGTGCCGTGGCCATCGCAGTCGGTGTCGTTGTCGTCGATCGTGTTCGTGCCCCAGCTCGCCCGCCCGCCGAACCCGGGGTGGGTGACGTCGACGCCGGTGTCCACCACGTACACCGTGACCCCCTGCCCGGTGGCGCGGGTGGTGTAGCGGCCGTCGAGCGGGAGGTCGCGCTGGTCGATGCGGTCGAGGCCCCAGTTCGGCGGGTTCTCCTGGGTGGCCTCGGTGAGCCCGGGCACCTGCGCCGGGCGCGGCTCCAGCGGGTCGATCCGCCGGTCCTCCTCGACGCCGAGGATCCCGGGCAGCGCCTCGAGGCGGGTCAGCTGGTCCGCGGTGAGCCGGGCGGCGAAGCCGGTCAACGCCCGGGTGAAGACGGTGGTCGGCGAGACCCCGACCTCGGAGGCGGCGTCGGTGGCCCGCTGCGCGTCCCGGGCGAGGACGACGTAGGCGCCCGGCACGGCGGTGGCGGCCGGCGCACCCGACGCCGGGTCGGCGGCCAGCGCGGCCCCGGCGGCGTCGGCCGGGCTCGCCAGCGCGACGGAGCCGGTCACCGGGAGGAGCCCGACGGCGATCGCGACGCAGACGAGCCGCAGCAGCTGACGTGTCACGGAAAGCGACGGTAGGCCCCCATCGCCCTGCGACATAGGTACACGATAGTGGCTCGGGTGACTCCTGTGACCCGAGAGGTGACCCTGGGTTGCGAGGCTCGCCGACGTGTGAGTGCCCGACTCGGGCGGATCGTGCCGTCCGCTACCCCGCCGGGTGGATCTCCACCTCGGTGGCCTTGACCGCGAACCAGAGGGGGCTGCCGGGCTCGGCGGCCAGGTCGGCGACCGCGGCCGGGGTGACGTCCGCGGCGAGCCCGTCGAGCCACTCCGGCCCGCCCTCCCGCGGCGCCGCCCGCAGCCGGACGACGTCGCCGCGCGGCTCGATCGAGGCCAGCCGGACCGGCAGCACGTTGCGGGGGCTGCCGTGCGGCTCGTCGGCGAACACCGCCACCGCCGAGGGCGGGAACACCGCGACCGCCGGGTCCCCGGCGCCGATCGGCTCGCCCGACACGCCGTCCCGCCCCGCGATCACCGTGCCGTCGCTCGCCCGCAGCGCCCCCGCCTCGTGCACCCCCGGCACGAGGTCCAGGCCCGCGATCCGGGCGGTGAAGGCGCTGCGGGGCCGCCCGAGCACCTCGCGCGTCGGCCCCTGCTCCACGACCCGTCCCCGGCCCAGCACGACCACCCGGTCGGCGAGTACCAACGCGTCGAGCGCGGAGTGCGTGACCAGCACCGCCGTCTGCTTGCCGTCCCGGATGACCCGGCGCAGCAGCGAGCGCATGGCGGGTGCGGCGTCGACGTCGAGGGCGGCGAGCGGCTCGTCGAGCAGCAGCAGGTCCGGTTCGGGCGCGATCGCCCGGGCCAGCGCGACCCGCTGCTGCTGACCGCCCGACAGCTGGGCGGGCTTGCGGCCGGGCAGCCCCGAGACGTCGGGCAGCACGTCGGCGAGCAGGGCACGCGCCCGCGCCTCGGCCTCCCGCCTCGGCACGCCCTGGGCCCGCGGCCCGAACGCGACGTTCGCCTCGGCGGTCAGGTGCGGGAAGAGCAGCGCCTGCTGGGCGAGGAGCCCGACGCCACGGCGGTGCGCCGGCACGAACACGCCCGCCCCGACGTCCGTCACGGTGTGGTCGCCGACCCGGACGTGGCCGGCGTCGGGGCGCAGCAGCCCGGACAGGATCCCGAGCAGCGTCGACTTGCCTGCGCCGTTGGGCCCGAGGACGGCGACGACCTCGCCGGGCGCGGCCGCCATCGCGACCTGCAGCGAGAAGGACTCCCGGTCGAGCCGGACGTCGACGTCGAGGCTCACGGCGCCGCCCTCACGTCGCCACCCTCACGTCAGTCCCTCCGACCCGCGCGGCCGCCCGACGACGATCACGATGATCGCCACGACGACCAGGAGCAGCGACAGCGCGACCGCCCCCTCCGCATCCGTCTCCCGCTCCAGGTACACGAGCAGCGGCAGGGTCCGGGTGGTGCCCTGCAGGCTGCCGGCGAAGGCGATCGTGGCGCCGAACTCGCCCATGCAGCGGGCGAAGGCCAACACCGCGCCCGAGGCGAGGCCGGGCAGGACCAGCGGGATCGTGACCCGCCGGAAGGTCAGCGCGGGTGACGCGCCGAGCGTGGCCGCGACCGCCTCGTAGCGCCGGCCCGCCGTGCGCAGGGCGCCCTCCAGCGAGACGACCAGGAAGGGCAGCGCGACGAACGTCTGTGCGAGCACGACCGCCGCGGTGGTGAAGGGGACGGTGATGCCGAAGGCCAGGTCCAGCCCCCGGCCGACCAGGCCGGTGCGGCCGAGCAGGAACAGCAGCGCCAGCCCGCCGACGACCGGGGGCAGCACCAGCGGGAGCAGCACGACCGAGCGCAGCGTCCGCAGCCCCGGCAGCCGGCCGCGGGCGAGCACCACCGCCAGTGGTCCGCCCAGCAGGATGCACAGCAGTGTGGAGATCGCGGCCGTCTCCAGGGAGAGGCGGAGGGCGTCGAGCGCGGCGTCGCCGAGCAGCAGCTCGGGCATCCGCGCCCAGTCGGCCTTCCACAGCAGGCCCACGACCGGCAGGGCGATGAGCAGGAACGCGAGGCCGGCGGGGATCCACACGAACCACGGAAGCCCGACCGACTGCTCGTGTCGGTCGGGCTTCCGCGGGGCCCGCGCCCGGGTGGTGGCGGCAGCCGTCATGCAGTGCTCGTGACGGGGCTCGGGAGGGGACTCACGCCGCTCCGAAGCCCTGGGCCTCGAGCGTCTTCTGCCCGGTCTCGCCGGTCACCAGCTCGACCCACTTCTGCGCGAGGTCGGCCTGCGGGGCGTTCTTCACCACGGCGATCGGGTAGTCGGTCTTCGCGGCGGACGACTCCGGGAAGCTCACGCCCTGGACCTGGCCCTTGGCGGCGTTGACGTCCGTGACGTAGACGAGGCCGGCGTCGGCGTTGCCGGTGGAGACCTTGCTCAGCACGGACTTGACGTCGTTCTCCTCGCTGACCGGCTTCAGCTCGACGCCGGTGCTCTGCTCCACCTTGGTGGTGGCCGCCCCGCACGGTACCTGCGGCGCGCAGACGACGGTCTTGACGTCCGGCTTGGCGAGGTCGGCGAAGGCGGCGATGGCCTTCGGGTTGCCCGGGGCGGTCGCGATCTGCAGGACGTTGGTGGCGAAGGTCGTCGGCGCGGCGGCGGTGAGGTTCGCGTCGGTGACCGTCTTCATCGTCGAGTCGCTCGCCGCGGCGAACACGTCGGCGGGCGCGCCGTTGACGATCTGCTGGGCCAGGTCGGACGAGCCGCCGTAGCTCAGCCTGACGTCGACGCCCGGGTTGTCGGTCTCGAACTGCTTCTCGAGGGCGTTGAACGACTCGGTCAGCGACGCCGCCGCGAAGACCGTCAGCGTGCGTGCCTCGGGCGCCGCCGAGGGCCCGCCGGTGCTCGGGGCCTGCGACGGCGAGCTGCACGCCGCGGCGAGCACGACGGCCAGGCCGGCGACGCCGGCGGCCACGAGACGCTTCATGAGCTTCCTCCGGGGATCTCCACCACGACGTTCGTGGACTTGACGACGGCCACCGCGAGCGACCCGGGCGCCAGTCCGAGGTCCCGGACCGCCTCGCTGCTCATGAGCGAGACGATCCGGTGCGGCCCGCACTGCATCTCGACCTGCGCCATCACCTGGTCTGTCAGGACCGCGGTGACCAGCCCGACCATGCGGTTGCGGGCCGAGCGCCGCACGCCCGAGGGGTCGGGCGGCGCGCTGGCGTGGTCGCGCGCGAACTCGGCGAGCACGGCGCCGTCGATGACCTTGCGGTTCGACGCGTCCGGGTGCGCCGGCAACGTGCCGGCGTCGACCCAGCGACGGACGGTGTCGTCGCTGACCCCGAGCAGGCGCGCGGCCTCGGCGATCCGGAATTGCGGCACGGTGTGGATCCTATGTCCGCGTCTGCGCGAATCGCTACCGGGCCAGGGACGCAGGTCACGTCGGCCGGATTGTTTAATGCATCTGCATTGTGGTGTCATGCCCGCGTGGACTTCGAACCCAGCGCCGCCGCTGCCGACTACACCAAGCGCATGCGCGCGTTCCTCGACGAGGAGGTCCTCCCCGCCGAGGCCGCGTACGACGCCTTCCGCGCCGAACGCCGCGGGACACCGCAGGAGTGGGACCTGCCCCCGGTCGTCGAGGAACTGAAGGCCAAGGCCCGCGAGCGCGGGCTGTGGAACCTGTTCCTGCCCGCGATCTCCGGGCTGTCGAACCTGGAGTACGCCGCGGTGGCCGAGGTGTCCGGCTGGTCGCCGGTGATCGCGCCCGAGGTGATCAACTGCCAGGCCCCGGACACCGGGAACATGGAGACGCTGCACCTGTTCGGCACGCCCGAGCAGAAACAGCAGTGGTTGGACCCGCTGCTGGAGGGCGAGATCCGCTCGGCGTTCGCGATGACCGAGCCGCAGGTCGCCTCGTCCGACGCCACGAACGTCGAGACCCGGATCGAGCGGCAGGGTGACGAGTACGTCATCAACGGCCGCAAGTGGTGGATCTCCGGTGCGGCCGACGAGCGTTGCAAGATCTTCATCGTCATGGGCAAGACCGACCCCGAGGCCGCCAAGCACCGCCAGCAGTCGATGGTCCTGGTCCCCCGGGACACCCCGGGCCTGGAGATCACCCGCCACCTGCCGACCTTCGGCTACCAGGACCAGCACGGACACTCCGAGCTGCGGCTGACCGACGTCCGCGTGCCCGTGTCGAACCTGCTCGGCGAGGAGGGCGGCGGGTTCGCCATCTCCCAGGCCCGCCTCGGGCCGGGCCGCATCCACCACTGCATGCGGCTGATCGGCATGGCCGAGCGCTCGGTCGACCTCATGGTCCGCCGGGCCAAGGACCGCGTCGCGTTCGGGCGGCCGCTGGCCGACCAGGGCGTGGTGCGCGAGCAGATCGCGCTGTCGCGGATGGAGATCGAGCAGGCCCGGCTGCTGGTGCTCAAGACCGCCTGGCTGATCGACAAGTTCGGCGCCAAGGGTGCGGCGAGCGAGATCGCGGCGATCAAGGTCGTGGTTCCGCGGATGGCGTGCACCGTGATCGACCGGGCCATGCAGGTCCACGGCGGCGGCGCGATGAGCGACGACTTCCCGCTGGCCTACTTCTACACCTGGGCCCGCGCGCTGCGCTTCGCCGACGGCCCCGACGAGGTGCACATCCGCTCCGTCGCCCGCCAGGAGCTCGCGCAGCACTGACGGGCCAGCCGCCTCCGGCCGGGCGTTTGCTCCCCCGATCGGCCCTTGTCCGGTTCGCCGGAAGGGGCCACGGTGGAGCGCGCCCGGCCTGTCGGCGGAGCGGAGGCGATGCCCGTGCGGAGAGCGCATGCCCGCGGGAGCCGAACGGCGTCCGGGCCCGGTTCCGCCACCTCCCTCCCGCTCCCGTAGCCGCCCGCCGCCGCGGCGGGCCCGGGTCCGGCTCCTGACCGTGCACGCACCGCACCACCACGGGAGTCACCCATGCTCACCATGACCGACATCCAGACCCGGCTCGGCGAGTGCCGGGAGAAGTCCGGCGCCGCGCTGCGGGCCGCCGAGGCGGACACGGGCGCGTCCGTCGTCCTGCTCGCCGTCGTGCGGGAGTTCGACTCGAAGGCCGCGAAGGCGGGCCGGCTGGCCGCCGAGGGCGACGCGGCGGCGCACGACGCCGTCGTCGAGCTCGAGCAGGCGGCCGACAGCGCGAAGGCCGCGGCCGAGGCCGACCCCGGTCTCGACGCGAAGGCCCGCGAGGCGGTGCTCGACGCGCACCTCGCGATCTGCATCCTCAAGACCGAGATCTGACCGCGGCACGCAATGCCCGGCCGGCGGGGTGGTCCTCGCCTTCCGGGCAGGCCGAGGGCGCCGTCGCGGCCCGCTCCTGCGGCCCGCGGCGGCGTCGGGGTCCGCATCTGCGGAGCCCTCTGACCTGGCGTTTTCCACCCTGGTTGAAGATCGCGGCGGACGGCTACCCTCGTCTGCGTGACGGCTACCGAACTGGGTCTACCCGCCCTCCGCGGGACGGCGACACGGGACCCGGGCCGCCCCGACGACAGCCGCCTGATCGACGGGTTCGGCCGGGTCGCCACCGACCTGCGCATCTCGCTGACGGACCGGTGCAACCTGCGTTGCACCTACTGCATGCCCGCCGAGGGCCTCGACTGGATGCCCCGCGAGGAACAGCTGACCGACGCCGAGCTGGTCCGGCTGGTCACCATCGCCGTGCGCGACCTCGGCATCCACGAGCTCCGCTTCACCGGCGGCGAGCCGCTGCTGCGCAAGGGCCTCGAGGAGGTCATCGCCGCCTCGGCCGCCCTCGAGCCGCGGCCCGACATCTCGCTGACCACCAACGGCATCGGGCTGGCCCGCCGCGCCGAGGCGCTGGCCGCCGCCGGCGTCAACCGGCTCAACGTCTCGATGGACACGCTGCGCCCCGAGCGCTTCGCCACCATCACCCGCCGCGACCGCCTGTCCGACGTGCTCGCCGGGCTCGCCGCCGCCCGCGCGGCCGGCCTGGAGCCCGTCAAGATCAACAGCGTCCTGCTGCGCGGCATGAACGACGACGAGGCCACGGACCTCCTGGCCTTCGCCGTCGAGAACGGCTACGAGCTGCGATTCATCGAGCAGATGCCGCTCGACGCCCAGCACGGCTGGCAGCGCACGGAGATGATCACCGCGGGCGAGATCATGGAGAAGCTGTCCGCCCGCTTCCGCCTCACGCCCGACGGCGAGGAGCGCGGCGGTGCCCCCGCCGAGCGCTACCTGGTCGACGGCGGCCCGGCGCGGGTCGGCGTGATCGCGTCGGTGACCCGGCCGTTCTGCGGCGCCTGCGACCGCACCCGGCTGACCGCCGACGGGCAGGTCCGCTCCTGCCTGTTCGCCCGCACCGAGACCGACCTGCGAGCCCTGGTGCGGGGCGGCGCGAGCGACGCGGAGATCGCCGACACCTGGCGGCACGCGATGTGGGGCAAGCTCGCCGGGCACGGCATCGACGATCCCGGGTTCCTGCAGCCCGACCGCCCGATGAGCGCCATCGGCGGGTGAGGAGGATGAGTCCGGTGACCACCACCACCGCCCTGCGGACCGTGACGGTCCGGTACTTCGCGGCCGCGAAGGCGGCCGCCGGCCGGGACACCGAGGCCGTCGAGGTGCCGGCCGGGGCGACGGTCGCGGCGCTCGCCGAGCACCTGGCCGAGCGGCACGGGCCCGAGTTCGCGCGGGTGCTCGCGCGCTGCTCCTACCTCGTCGACGAGGTCGCCGTGCGCGACCCGCAGCGGGTGCTGCCCGAGGCCGCCGTCGTCGACGTGCTGCCGCCCTTCGCCGGGGGCTGAGCTCCGCAGGCCCCAGGCCGGGCGTCACCCGGTCGTGGCGGATCGTGGTGCGCGTCATAGCCGCCGTCCGCACGGTTCCGGTTTCCCTGTCCGGAATGCGTGGTGACCGCTTCCGCCCGACTCCTCCCGCGCCGACTCTCCGCGCCCGACTTCTCAGCGGCCCGTCGCGGCCCGTGCGTGGTCGTTGACAGCGGGTTCACGGACGCCTCACGGACCCGAACCGGCCGGCTGGTGCCCTGCACCCATGCCGATTCCCGTCACCCAGGCCGTCGCGGAGCAGGCGACGACGGCCCGCAGCAAGGCCGAGTCCACCCGCAACCCCGCCCGCTACCTCGTCAGCGGCGCGCTCGCCGGTGCCTACGTCGGCGTCGCCGTCGTCCTGATGGTCATGGCCACGGGCCCGCTCAACGCCGCCCAGAGCCCCTTCACCAAGCTGGCGCAGGGGCTGGTGTTCGGCATCGCCCTGACGCTGGTCGTCTTCGCCGGGGCCGAGCTGTGCACCGGCAACATGATGACGATGGTCCTGGGGCTCTTCGACCGCGTGCGCGGCACGGGCCCCGGCGCGGCCGGCGCCGTGATCCTCTTCTCGTTCGTCGCCAACCTCGTCGGGTCGATCGTCTTCGCCTGGCTCGTGCACACCTCGGGGGTGCTCGACGTCGCGGCCTCCCCCGGCGCGCCCGCGCCCGGGGCCACGATGCTCGCCGCGCTGGTCAAGGCCAAGGCCGGCGAGAACGTCACGACGATGTTCTTCCGCGGCGTGCTCTGCAACTTCCTCGTCTGCCTCGGCGTCTGGATGGCCGGGCGCACCCGGTCCGACGGCGCGAAGCTCGTGGTGCTGTTCTGGGCGCTGCTCGCCTTCATCACCAGCGGGTTCGACCACGTCGTCGCCAACATGACGATCTTCTCGCTGGGCGAGATGGCCGGCGCCCCCGGCGCGACGCTCGGCACCTTCGCCGAGAACATGCTCGTCGTCGGGCTGGGGAACCTGGTCGGCGGCGGCCTGCTGGTCGGGGCGGCCTACGGGCTGGTGGGGCGGACCCCGGCGGCCTCCGGCGCCGAGCCGGCCCACCCGGCCAACGCCGAGCCGGCGCTCACCGCGGCGACCCGGGGCTGAGCTCGGCGGCCCCGGCCGGGCTCGCCGTCCGGCGGCACGCCGGCGCCGGCAGGCGCACCGGCGTGCGTCGGGCGGGCGCCGCCGTCGGGGCCGCACCCTCCGGGATCTGCAGGTCGCGGACCGAGGCGCGCTCGCGCAGCCGCACCCACTCGGCCACCGGGGCGGCGTCCGTCCCCAGCGGCGTGCAGATGAGCAGGTGCATCCCGGGTTCCGCGGCCTGCAGCCGATAGCTGCCGTCCGGGGCGGTCCGCGTGCGGTCCTGCTGCGCGCCCCGCACGTCGGTCAGCGTGAGCACCGCCTGCACGGGCTCGGCGCCGCCACGGACCCGGCCGTACAGGGCGGGGACCGGGCCGCCGGAGGTCCGCCGGGCGGGCGCGGCGGCGTCGCCGAGCGAGACCAGCGCGTCGTGCAGGTGGCCCAGCTCGTGCACCACGCCCCGGACCCCGGGGTCGGCCACGTCGACGGCGGAGAGCAGCTCGACGGTGGCCGCGGAGCGGTCGGGGTCGACCACCGGCCCGTCCGCCCGGAGCGCGTCGACCAGGTCGACCGTCCGCTCGACGACGTGGGTCAACACGCGCCGGACCTCCCCGTCCACCGGCCCGCCGCCCGTCCCCGCCAGCCGCGCCAGGCGCCGGGCGTGGTGCGCGAGCGAGGTGTAGAGCATGAGGCGCCGGCCGCGTTCGCCGTTGCGCAGGAAGGGCGCGGGCCGCAGCAGGGTGGCGTCGAGGAGCAGGAGCTGGTGCAGCCGGGCGTCCAGGGCGCGGGAGGCCCCGGCCAGGTCGTCGGCGGCCGTGCCGACGGCCGCGGGGTCGCGCAGGACCCGCACGAGGTCCTCGAGCAGGGTGCGGAGCTGGCCGAGCAGCGCCCGCCGGGCCGCCGTCGCGACCACCGCCGTGGGCAGCGGCAGCACGAAGGCGGCCACCGCCACGCCGATGGCGCCCCCGACCGCGGTCTCCGCGAGCCGGAGCAGCATCAGCTCCGGCGTGAACGTGCCGAGCATGGCGTAGAGCTCGCCGAGCAGCAGCGTGATGAAGAAGGTCATCAGCGCGTAGGAGACCCGCATCAGGTAGAACGCGCCGAAGATCGACACCAGGACGATCGGCAGCGCCACCGCCGGGCTGTGCCCGGTCACCGCGACCAGCGGGATCGCGGCGAGCAGGCCGAGCATCGTGCCGAGCACGCGGTTGACGGCCTTGAAGATGGTCTGCCCCGCCGTCGCGGTCCCGGTGAACGCGATGAACGCGGCGAGGACCGCCCAGTAGTAGCGCTGGCCGGAGATCGCGTCCCCGGCCGCGATCGCCAGGCCGGTCGCGAGGGCCACCTGCACGGCCTGCCGGGTGGTCAGGGAGAGCCGGCTCCACCAGGCACCCGTGCGCTCCTGCAGCATCTCGGCGATCGTGCCCGCGGATCCCGGCATGGTGCCCGCGAAGAGCTGCACGGCGGGCACGAACCCGGACTCGGCGTCGTCGGCGTAGTCGGCGTGGCTCGCCTCGCGGGCCGGACGTGCTGCGTGGCGGTGCCGGTGTCCCTCGACCAGCCCCTGGGCCGCGGCGGCGAACCGGCGGACGACCTGGGCCACTGTGGGCGGCGCGGGTCCGTCGGATCCGGAGGGGCGGGGCACCGCGACCGGGAGCGGACGGTCGGCGCCGGCGGCCACGGCGTCGAGCGCACGCACCCGGCCCTCCAGCTCGGCCCACGACCCGGTGCGCAGCCCGTCCAGCACCGCCACCACCCCCGTGCGCACCTCGGAGGGCAGCCACGGTCCGCAGGCCGCGAGCAGCCGCACGGAGTCGGCGAGGGCGCGGGCGGCGAGCTCGTCGTCGATCAGGGCGTGCCGGACGGCCCGCGCGGTCCCGTCGTCGACGACCGCGCCCGGCGTGCCCAGCTGCCCGTCGATGATCAGTGCGGCCTCGTTGACCTGCACCAGCTTGCTCTCCAGGCGCGCGACCAGGTCGCCGGAGCGGCCGGCGTCGGGATCGGCGAGCAGGGCCGCCGCGGCGTCGGCCACCCCGCGCACCCGCCCGTCGAACCCGCGGACCATACGGGCGAGCACCACGCCGTTGCGCACCGGCCACACGACCAGCGACAGCAGCAACGACCAGGCGGTGGCGACCGCGACGGCCAGCGCGATCACCGGGAGCTGCTGCGGCTTCAGCAGCAGGAACAGGGCGAAGAAGTAGCCCATGAAGGCGACCATGCCGCCGTTGAACCACCGCGGGCCGAAGCGGCGGACCGCCACGGCGGCGAACATGACCACGACGAACACGACCAGCGACAGCACCCGCCAGTGGTCCACCGCGAGCGCGACCCCCATCCCCGCGAAGAGGAACAACGGCAGGCAGAGCAGCGTGACCGCACGGCCGCCGGGCGTGGGGTCGGCGACGCCGAACGACGCCATCATGGTGAGGACGGCCCCGATCATCATCGGGACCATGGCGGGGATGCCGAGGGCCGAGGCGACGAGGTACTCGATGCCGAGGGCCGCGCCGACGCCGAAGGCCGCGCGGGCCGCGGAGGTGAGCCGGTTCAGTCCGGGGTCGGAGGCCGCCAGCCGGTCCCACCGGTCCGCGCGCCGTCCGCCTCGCGCCACCACCCGCGCTCCTTCCCGCCCGCGGGCACACGTCCGCCCCCGGAGCCGATTGGTTGTTATTGCTAATCGTAACCGCTCGGCGGCGTTCCCTCCCCGTTCTCGACCGTGATCTTTCCGCCGGCCCGCTGCGCCGGCGACGGAACCGCTGGTCGACGGCCGTCGGTGTCCGGTCAGCCACGTTCCCGGTTCGCGGGCTCCGCGGCCCCCGTGACGCTGCGGTACGAGGGCCACGAGCCCCCCGTCGTGGTGACCGGGGTGGCGGCGAGCACCGCGTGCACCACGGCGCGGGTGACCACGTCGGCCGCCGCCGCGTGCAGCGCGAAGAGGCCCTCCGGCCCCGGCGCCGGGCGGTCCCCCGTGGCCAGGGCGAAGATCGCGTCGCCGTCCATCGCGGTGTGCACGGGGTCGAGGGAGCGGGCGTAGCCGTCGTGCGCGACCGTCGCGAGCCGCCCGCACCCCGCCTTGTCCAGCGTCGCGTCGGTGGCGACCACCGCGAGCGACGTCGCCGTCCCGGCGGCGAGGGTGCGCCGCCCGCGGAACACCGCCGCCAGCTCCTCGACGACCTCCGGCGCGACGTCGGCCTCGGGGAACTCGCCGGGCAGCCCGTGCCGGGCCCCCAGCAGCGTGCCGGTGCGGCCGTGCACGGGCGAGCCCGCGGCGTTGACCGCGACGAGCGCGGCGACCGTGGTGCCGTCGTCGAGGACCGCACTGGCGGTGCCGATCCCGCCCTTCAGACCCCCCGCCGTCGCGCCGGTGCCCGCGCCGACCACCCCCTGCAGGACGGGGCCCGACGCGGCCGCGTCGTAGGCGGCGGCGCCGGTCTCCGCGGTCGGGCGCGCGGCGAACCGACCGCCGCGACCGAGGTCGAACAGGACCGCGGCCGGCACGATCGGCACGACGCCGCCGGGCACGGGGAAGCCCTCCCCCGCCGCCTCGAGCCGGTCCATCACCCCCTGGGCCGCGGCGAGGCCGTACGCGCTCCCGCCCGACAGGACGACCGCGTGCACCCGCTGCACGGAGTTGCCGGGGGCGAGCAGGTCCGTCTCGCGCGTGCCGGGCGCCGCGCCGCGGACGTCCGCCCCGGCGGTCGCACCGCCGGGCGGACAGAGCACGACGGTGGTGCCGCTCAGCGCGTCCTCCCCGGTCAGCGCCGCATGTCCCACCCGGAGCCCGGGGATGTCGGTGATCGCGTTGTGCGGCCCGGCGTGCATGACCCCGATCCTCGCACCCAGTCGTCGGGCTCAGCCGTCGTGCTCGGTCGTGCTCGGTCGTCGTGCCCCACGCGGACGGCGCCGAGCGGGCGGCCACCCTCGCAGCGCAGGAGCACCTTCACCTCGGTGTCGTCGGCGACCGACTCGAAGGCCGCCGCCGACGCCGAGGACGCTCCGGGCGACCCGCCGCCCCCGGCCGGGCACCCCGCCGTCGGGGGCCGCGGGCCGCAGCAGGACCGCGCGCTGACCGGGCGTGCCACCCCGGCCGGTCGCCGGCACGACCACGAACAGCGGCACCCGGGGCAGCCACGACCCCGGCACGGTCTCCAGGGCGGTGGGCCAGGCGGGCATGCTGCTGCGGTCGTGCCCCGCGAGCAGCAGGATCCCCTCCACCACGACCACCAGGAACGCGCCGGTCAGCCAGGCCTCTCGACGGGCGTCGCCGGCGGCCGTCAGGACGCCGGCGGCGCACCGTCCCTCGCGAGGGCGGCAGCGGCCGCATCTCCGACGGCACCGAGCTCGAGACGGCGATCGAGTGCACGAACGCCGAGGGCCGGCGACCCGTGCGGGTCGCCGGCCCCGGGACGCCGAGTTCGGGTCAGCTCTTCCGCAGGGCGCGGATGATCAGGAAGATCGCGAGCAGCACACCGAGCCCGCCGGCGACCGGGACGAGGCGCTTCACGATCGGGGCGCCCGCGGTGTCGAGCAGGTCGATGGCGTCGACGCTGCTCTTCATCGGGGCCGGCTTGCTGGCGGCGGAGGTGTCGGTCGGCTTCGGCACCTCCGCGGCGACCCCGCCGGCGGTCGGGGTGGCCGGGGCGGCGGTGGTCGCCGGGGTGACCGGCTCGGCCTGGGCCTCGTGCTTCTCGGTGAGCTTGTCGGCGAGGCAGGACGAGAACTGCCCGATGATCTTGTCGGCGACGTCCGAGATCACGCCGCGGCCGAACTGGGCCGGGCGGCCGGTGATGGTCATGTCGGTGACCATCGTCACCTCGGTCTTGTCCGGACCGTCGGCCTTCATGGTGCCGGTGACCTTGGCGGCTGCGGTGCCGTTGCCGCGCGAGTCGCGCCCGGTGGCGTCGATGACGACCTTGTGGTTGGCGTCGTCCCGCTCGATGTAGGTGCCCTTGCCCTTGTACGTCAGCGAGATCGGCCCCAGCTTCACCTTGACCGTGCCGGTGAAGGAGTCGCCCGTGTACTCGGTGAGCGTGGCGCCGGGGAAGCAGGGGGCGACGGTCTCCGGGTTGTTCAGGGCCGCCCAGGCGTCCGCGATGGGCGCCGCGATCGTGAACTTGTTCTCCAGCTGCATGACTTCCAGTCTCCTCGTCGGCGAGCCGTGCCCGGCGGGTGCGGGTGGGCTCCTGGTAGGAGAAACGGCGGGACGCCTGCCCGGGTGCCCGGGCAGGCGTCCAGCCGTCTCGCTCTTGCCCACGGAGACACTGCTCGCTCCGCGGGCCGTGCTCAGCCGGCGGCCGCCAGCACCGCTCGGCCGGTGAGCACCTTGGCCAGGTGCTCACGGTAGTCGGCCGCGGCATCGGCGTCACTCGGAGCGGCAGTGCCCTCCGTCGCGTGCTCGGCCGCGGCCCGCACCGAGTCCGCGGTCGCGGGCTGGCCGACGAGCGCCTGCTCGACGCCGGTGGCCCGGATCGGCGTGGTGCCCATGTTCGTCAGCCCGATGCGGGCCTCGGCGATCGAGCCGCCCTCCACCCGCAGCGCGGCGGCGACGGCCACCATCGACCAGGCCTGGGCGGTGCGGTTGAACTTCTCGTAGTGCGTGCTCCAGCCGGTGTACTTCGGGAACCGCACCTGGGTGAGGATCTCGCCCTCGCCGATCGCGGTGGTGAAGTAGTCGACGAAGAACTCGGCCGCCGGGACCGTGCGGGTCCCGGAGGACCCGGCGATCACGAACTCGGCGTCGAGCGCCAGTGCGACGGCGCCCAGGTCACCGGCCGGGTCGGCGTGCGCCAACGCGCCGCCGAGGGTGCCGCGGTGCCGGACCTGCGGGTCCGCCACCGTCGCGGTGGCCTGCGACAGCAGCGAGACGTGCTGCTTGACCAGGTCGTCGCGCAGCACGTCGTGGTGCGGGGCCATGGCGCCGATGGCGATCCGGTCCCCGTCCTCGCTGATCTGCCGCAGCTCCGGGATGCCGCCCAGGTCGATGACGACCGACGGCGCGGCCAGCCGCAGCCGCAGGACCGGCAGCAGGCTCTGCCCACCGGCCAGGATCTTGGCGTCGTCCCCGCCCTGCTGGAGCGCGCTGACGGCCTCCTCGACCGACGACGGCCGGACGTAGTCGAACTTGGCGGGGATCACTGGACCTCTCCCTGCGGGTTGTTGGGGTCGATGGAACCGAGGCCGGCGCCCGGCGAGTGGGTGTCGATGGGCGTCTCCTGGGTGGAGCGCCCCTGCGCCTCCTGGATGGCGCGCCACACGCGCTGCGAGGTCGTCGGCATCTGGATGTCGGCGACCCCGAGGTGACGGACCGCGTCGAGCACGCCGTTGACGATCGCCGGGGTGGAGGCGATGGTGCCCGCCTCGCCCACGCCCTTCACCCCGAGCGGGTTCGACGTGGCCGGGGTGCTGACGATCTCCGTGGTGAAGCTCGGCAGGTCGGCCGCCGACGGCAGCGTGTAGTCGACGAAGGTGCCGTTGACCAGGGTGCCCTGGTCGTCGTAGTTGGCCTCCTCGAACAGCGCCTGCGCGATGCCCTGGGCGAGGCCGCCGTGGACCTGGCCCTCGGCGATCAGCGGGTTGACGACGTTGCCGATGTCGTCGACGCAGACGTAGTGGCGCAGGTTCACCCGGCCCGTCTCGGTGTCGACCTCCATGGCCGCGAGGTGGGTCCCGTGCGGGAAGGAGAAGTTCTCCGGGTCGTACACGGCGTCGGAGTCCAGTGACGGCTCCATGCCCTCCGGGTAGTCGTGCGCCATGAACGCGGCGAACGCGATCTCCTGGATGGCCTTGCCCTTGTCCGTGCCGCGGACGGTGAACTGCCCGGCGCTGAACTCGATGTCGGCCTCGTCGGCCTCGAGGAGGTGCGCGGCGATCTTCTTGGCCTTCTCGATGACCTTGTCCGCGGCCATCGTGATGGCGATGCCGCCGACGACCAGCGACCGCGAGCCGTAGGTGTCGAGGCCCTTGGGCGACGACGCGGTGTCGCCGTGCAGGATCTCGACGTCCTCGAACGGCACGCCCAGCTTGTCCGCGACGATCTGGCTGAAGGCCGTCTCGTGGCCCTGCCCGTGCGCGGAGGCGCCGGTGATGACCTCGACCTTGCCGGTGGCCAGCATGCGGATGCTCGCGGCCTCCCAGCCGCCGGCACCGTAGGCCAGCGAGCCGAGCACGCGCGACGGGGCGAGCCCGCACATCTCGGTGAAGGTCGAGATGCCGATGCCCAGCTGGACCTTGTCGCCGCGCTCGCGGCGCTCGGCCTGCTCGCGGCGCAGGGCGTCGTAGTCGAAGAGCTCCTTGGCCCGGGCGGTGGCCTGCTCGTAGTTGCCCGAGTCGTAGGTCAGCCCGCACACCGTGGTGAACGGGAACTCCTCGTGCTTGATCCAGTTCTGCTCGCGCAGCTCCAGCGGCTCGCGGCCGAGCTCGACGGCGAGCTCGTCGATGATGCGCTCGACGCCGAACGTGGCCTCCGGACGGCCGGCGCCGCGGTAGGCGTCGGTCAGCGTCTTCGTGGTGAAGACGTTGGTGGTCTGGAAGCGGTAGGCCGGGATCTTGTAGATCGCGTTGAACATGAACGCGCCCAGCACCGGCACGCCCGGGCCGACCAGGCCCAGGTAGGCGCCCATGTCGGCGAGCAGCCTGACGTCCAGGCCCGTGATCGTGCCGTCCTTCTTGGCGGTGATCGTGAGGTCCTGGATCTGGTCCCGCCCGTGGTGGGCGGTGAGCATGCACTCCGAGCGGGTCTCGGTCCACTTGACCGGCCGACCCAGCTTCCGGGCCAGCAGGACCGTCATCATCTCCTCGGGCAGCACGCCGATCTTGCCGCCGAAGCCACCGCCCACGTCGGGGGCGATGACCCGCAGCTTCGACTCGGGGATGCCGAGCGTGACCGTGGTCATGGTGCGGAGGATGTGCGGGACCTGGGTCGCCGACCAGATGACGATCTGCTCGCCGGTCGGGTCGACCACGCAGGAGCGCGGCTCCATGAACGCCGGGACCAGGCGCTGCTGGCGGAACCGGCGCCGGACGACGACCTGGTCCGGGTCGGCCTCGGCGGCGGCGATCGCGTCGGCGACGCTGCCGCCGGTGCCGGCCTCGCCGGAGTCGAAGACCCAGGTGGCGGACTCGTTGGTGCCCAGGTCCGGGTGCACCAGGGTGGCGCCCTCGGCGAGCGCGGCCTCCATGTCGAGGACCGGGTCGAGCGGGTCGTAGTCGACCTCGACGAGGTCCGCGGCGTCCTTGGCCTCGGCGGCGCTGCGCGCGACGACGACCGCCACGCCCTCACCGGCGAAGTGGACGGTGTCCTTGGCGAGGACGGGGCGCTGCGGCGCCTTCTGGTCGGGGGTGATCGGCCAGGCGCACGGCATGCCGACCTCGTCGGCACCCAGGTCCGAGACGGTGTAGACGCCGTGCACGCCCGGGGCGCGCTTGGCCTCGGCGGTGTCGATGCCCGTGATCCGCGCGTGCGCCAGCGGGGAGCGGACGACGGCGACGTGCAGGGTCCCAGGCGGGGTGATCGCGTCGGTGTAGCGGGTCCGGCCGGTGATCAGGCGGGCGTCCTCCTTGCGGACGCGGGCCTTGCCGAACTCGAGTGCGGTGGTGTCGGCGGTCGCGGTCATCTCTCAGTCTCCTGCGACGGGTGCGGGCGTCTCGGTCGGGGCGGACGCGCCGGGCTTCATCATCTGGGCCGCGCGCTGCACGGACCGCACGATGTTCTGGTAGCCGGTGCAGCGGCAGAGGTTGCCCTCGATGCCCTCGCGCACCTCGCCCTCGTCGGGGTCGGGGTTGTCCCCGAGCAGGTCGACGGCGGCCATGATCATGCCGGGCGTGCAGTAGCCGCACTGCAGGCCGTGGCACTCGTTGAAGGCGGCCTGGACCGGGTGCAGCTGGCCGTCGCGGGCCAGGCCCTCGATGGTCAGCACCTCCCCGCCGTCCGCCTGGACCGCCAGTACCGAACAGCTCTTCACGCTCTGCCCGTTCAGGTGGACGGTGCAGGCACCGCAGTTGCTCGTGTCACAGCCGATCAACGTGCCCGTCTTCCCGAGCCGTTCCCTGAGGTACTGGACCAGCAACATGCGGGGCTCGACCTCGTCGGCGTAGTTCACGCCGTCGACGGTGACCCGGACCTCTGCCATGAGTCTCTCTCCCAACCGCGGTGGTGGTCGCGTCCTCCGGGAGAGCCACCGGTGGCCGGTGTGCTCTCGCGCCGCGCACACATCTGTGGCGGCGAGCACATCACACTCCCGATCATCAGGCGGTGCAAGGCGCCCAAAGTCCCCTCCCACCAGGGCGGACGCGCTCGTCCGAGAGAGATCCGCAGCCGCGGATCGTTGCGACCCTACGACCCGCAGACGCGGTGCGTCCGGGCAGGGCCAATCACCCGTCCGGACCAGTCCACTCGGGGGGTCGGGTCACTTCCGACCGGGTGCGACGGGGCGGAGCGCGGCCGTGTCGCGGGCCTTCCCGGCGCCCCACCAGAGCCCCGCGCCGTACGCCAGGTCGTCCAGGCGGTGGGCGACCAGGTGGGTCACGGGGTCCGGTCGAACGGCCGGGTCGTGGTGCCGGTGCGTCCACCAGTCCCCCAGCCCCTCGGCGACCGCGGCGAGCAGCACCGCCCGCCGCAGGCGCCGGGAGAAGGGCACCAGGGCCGCGGTGACGGGCCAGTGGTGGCGCAGCAGCGCGTTCGCGACCTGCAGGGCGGCGCCGGAGAGCCCGAGCCCGGCCAGCCGGGCCGCCGACACCCGCGGCCGTTCGAGCCGGGAGAGCTTGCGGGACAACCGTTCCGCCGCCACGCCGGTGACCACCGCCGCCACCGGCACCGACCACCGGCGCTGCGCCAGCAGCGCCGCACACGCCGCCGCCGTCCACGGGCTGAGCACCATCGGCGGGACCGCACCCCGGTGCCGGCGGGCGAGCGGGGCGGCGCCCGTGCCGTAGTAGGCCTTGCGCAGCCACCACGCGCCCGGTGTCGTCCGGTGGTCGTGCGCGACGCGGGCGGCGGGCTCGTAGCGCAGGCGCCTGCCCGCGGCGTGCAGCCGCAGCACGAGGTCGACGTCCTCGGCCACGTGCATGTCCTCGTCGAACCCCGCACCGACGGCGTCGCGCCGGACCAGCATCGCCGCGCTCGGCACGTAGGCGACCCGGCTGCGCGGCACGATGAGCGCCGGATCGGGGCCCAGGTCCAGGCTGGACCGGACGGCCTCGTACCGGCCGATCGCGCTCCGGAGCCGGAGCCTGCGGAGCCGACCATCGGGACCGACCGGATGCAGTGCCACGATCCGCGGGGCCACGAGCGCCACGGCCGGGTCGGCGAGGTGCTCCAGCAGCGGGTCGAGCCAGCCCGGCTGCGGCACGACGTCGGAGTCCAGGAACATCACCAGCGGCGTGGTGGCGGCGGCCAGCCCGGCATTGCGGGCGGCGGCCGGTCCGCGCGGGGTCTCGTGCCGGATCACGCGGCCGCCGGCGGCCTCGACCGTGGCGGCGAGTCCCTCGGGGTCCGCCCCGCCGTCGTCGACCACGACCAGGCCGCCGAGGTCCGCGGGCAGGGTGGCGAGCAGCCGGTCGAGCGGGCGGTCCTTCACCGGGACGACGACCGTGACCTCGCCGCGCCTCGGCCCGCCGGGGATCGGGTGGGCCGGGTGGGCGAGACCGGAGTCGAGCAGCGTGCGGGCCAGGGCCCGGGAGGTCGGGTCCGCGACGGTCACCGAGTCGCCCGCACCGAGGACGGCCTGCGCCCGCGCGGTCAGGTGGACGAGCTTGGGCGGCGCCCCGCCGAGCAGCGCCGACCCGCCGTCGCGCCCGGCCAGCCGGCGCACCCGCCGGTCCAGCACCACCCGCATCCCGTCCGGCAACGGTCCCGGCCTCGTCGCACCCACCCGGGAATCCAAACACGCGGGCGTGCTCCCGGGACCGCCCCGTGACGTGGGACGCTCACGCCGTGTCCACCGCTGATCAGCTGCTCCCGCGGTACGGCGAGCGCTCGCTGGCCGAGGTGTTCCCCGCCGTCCTCGCCGCGCTGGGCGTGGCCGGTCCGGCACCCGCGATCCCGCTGCCGCCGGTGCGCGCAGCCGCGGTCCTGCTCGTCGACGGGCTGGGCGCCGAGCTGCTCCGGGACCACGCCGACGACGCGCCGTTCCTGACCTCGCTCGCGGGCGAGCCGCTGACCGTCGGCTTCCCGTCGAGCACCTCCATCAGCATCACCTCGCTCGGCACCGGGCTGCCGCCTGGCGGGCACGGCGTGGTCGGGATCAGCTTCCGGGCCTGCGGCGACGCGCTTCTCGACTCGCTGAAATGGACCACCTACGGCGAACCCGAGCCCGCCGACCTGCGCGAGTCCCTGCCGCCGGAGCAGATCCAGCCCGCGCCCACCGCGCTCGAACGGGCCGCGGCCGACGGGGTGCGGGTGACCGCGGTGGGGCCGCGGGCCTTCCGCGGCTCCGGCCTGACCCGGGCGGCGCTGCGCGGCGGGCACTACCGCGGGGTGCTGGCGCTCGGCGACCTCGCCGCCGAGGTCGCGGACGCGCTCGCCGGCCCGGGCCGCCGGCTCTGCTACGGCTACCACGCCGACCTCGACACCCTCGGCCACGTGCACGGTCCGGGGTCGGTGGCGTGGCGCTACCAGCTGCGGCAGATCGACCGGCTCGTGGAGACGGTCGCCGACCGGCTGCCGCGCGACGCGCTGCTCGTGGTCACCGGTGACCACGGCATGGTCCAGGTGACCCGCCGCTACGACGCCGACGAGCTCGCCCCGCTGCGGCTCGGCGTCCGGCTGCTCGGCGGTGACCCGCGGGCCCGGCACGTCTACGTCGAGGAGGGCGCGCTCGACGAGGTGCAGGCCGCCTGGCGGGAGACCCTCGCGGACGACGCCTGGGTCGTCACGCGGGACGTGGCGGTGGCCGCGGACTGGTTCGGTCCGCTCGGGCCGCACGTCGCCGACCGGATCGGGGATCTCGTCGTCGCGCTGCGCGGGTCGGCCGGGGTGGTGCGGACGGTCGCCGAGCCGGTCCTCGCCGGCCTGCCCGGCCAGCACGGCTCGCTGACCGCGGCGGAGCAGCTGGTGCCGCTGCTGGTGGCGACCACCGCGCGGTGAGGCCGACACGACCGGCATCCCTTCGGCGGCGCGCGCAACCGCGGGGACCTTCACCAGCGCGAACGGGTCAGCTCCCGAACGCCAGCCGGCCCGTTCCCTCGTCCGGCTCCCATCGTGCGACGGCGGCGGTGAGCGCGTCGGTCATCGCGGCGAGCAGGGCCTCGCCCTCCTCGGCGGAGGCGCCGCGCGGGTCACCGAGGATGCCGTTGGGGCTGACCCCGGCCACGCCCTTCTCCCGCATCTCCGGCAGCAGCTCGCGCAGCGGGGCGGTCGCGCCGGTTTCGCGCTCGTCGCCGACCCGACCTCCGAGGGCGAGCATCAGGGAGGTCTCGGTGCGGCCGGCGTGTGCGTCGCCGCGGACGCCCGGCGCCACGCAGGGCACCCAGGCGGCGTCGCGGCCCTCGTAGCGGAGCAGCCGGACGGCCTCGACCAGGGTGGCGACGTTGCCGCCGTGGCCGTTGACGAACACCAGCCGGGCCGCCCACCGGCAGGCCGAGCGGCCGAGCTCGACCAGCACCGCGCGCAGGGCCTCGTGGCCGATCGAGACCGTGCCCGGGAACCCCTCGTGCTCCCCCGCGGCGCCGTACGCGACGGCGGGGGCGAGCACCAGAGCGGGATCGCGCTGCTCCATCCGGGCGGCCACCCGCTCCGCCACGCGCACGTCCGTCGTCAACGGCAGATGGGGCCCGTGCTGCTCGACCGACCCGACCGGCACGACCATGCTCCGGGGTGGACCGTCGGCGAGGACCGTCCACGTGAGCTCGTCCGCCCTCACCGTCGACCTGCGCGAACGAGGTTGTCCACAGTGTGGATCCACAGGTGGACACCACTCTCAGGTTTCACAGGCTCACCGCCAGCCGCTCGCCGTCGCGGAGCGCGGCGTCCATCCGCCGCGGGGCCAGGCAGTCACCGATCCGGTGGACCCCGGCACGGTGACGCAGTGTGGACCACAGGGCGTCGTCGGGCTCGGCGGGGACCGCACAGACCACGGCGTCGACCTCCCTCGTCTCGCTCCTGCCCGTGGGATGGTGCACCAGGGTCGCCCGGCCCGGTTCGACGGCCGTCACGAGCCGGGCCGTGGTGAGCCGGATGCCGGCCGCGTGCGCCCGGCGGCGGAAGCCCTCCCGGTCGAGCGTCAGGCCGAGGTCCTGGCCGACCACCATCCCCGGGGTCACGATCTCCACGGTGCAGCCGCGGGCGGCCAGCAGCTCGGCCACGGAGGTGGCGTGGTGGAAACCCAGCTCGTCGACGACGAGCACGGCGCCGGTGGGCGCGGCGGTGCCGGCGAGCACGTCCCGGACGTCGACCGTGCCGGGCCGGCGGGCCGGTCGGGCTCCCGTGGCCAGGACGACGGCGTCGGCGCTCCCGAGGTCCCCGGGCTCGCCGTGCACGATCTCGACCCCGGCCCGCTCGCACTCGCCGAGGAGGTCCCGGACGACGTGGGCGAGCTCGCCCCGCCCGGGCGCCAGGGCGGCGAGGGCGAGCTGCCCGCCCGGCCGGTCGCGCTCGTAGAGGGTCACCCGGTGTCCGCGGGCGGCGGCCGTCGCGGCGGCCCGCAGCCCCGCCGGGCCGCCCCCCACGACGACCACCCGCCGCGGCACGCCGGGCGCCGGCAGCGGGACGGCCTCCCGCCCGGCCCGCGGGTTCACCGCGCAGCGCAGTGGACGGTTCATCCCGACCCGGCCGACACAGTCCTGGTTGCACCCCACGCAGACCCGGGTCGGCCCGGCCGGCGCCGCGAAGTCCGGGGAGGCGATCTGTCCCCGCGCGACGCCGACCAGGTCGCAGTGCCCCTCGACCAACGCCCGCTCCGCGACCGCGGGCTCGGTGAAGCGTCCGACCGCGACGACCGGGAGCCGCACCGCCGCCCTGATCGCCGAGGGGATGAAGGTCGCGTAGTCGGCCGGCGTGTGCATCGAGGCCTCGATGAGGTGCAGCGACGCCGTGGCCACGCCGATCGAGGTGTTGAGGTGGTCGACCTCGCCGGTCCGCTCGAGCAGGCGGGCCAGGGCGACCCCCGCGTCGAGCCCGATCCCGCCCTCGATGCCCTCCTCGCCGCCGATCCGCACGCCGAGGACCCGGCCCCCCAGCTCCCGCCGGACCGCGGCGACGATCCGGAGCAGCAGCCGGGCCCGGTTCTCCAGGGTGCCGCCGTACACGTCGTCGCGGTGGTTGGTCGCGGGGGAGAGGAAGCAGCGGACCAGGGAGGCGTGCGAGCACTGCAGCTCGACGCCGTCGAACCCGCCCTCGACGCAGTGCCGCGCGGTGCGCGCGTACCCGGCCACGACGTCGTCGAGGTCCGCCTCCGTCATCGCGACCGGGACCTCGCGGAACATCGGGTCGGGGACGGCGGAGGGCCCGCGGACGGGCTCGCGGGAGTACATCCCGGAGGACTGCGGCCCGTTGTGGTTGAGCTGGGCGAGGACGACCGCGCCGTGCGCGTGCACGGCGTCGGTGAGCGCGCGGTAGCCCGGGAGCACCGCGGGGTCGTGGCCGCGGATGAGCTTCTCGTAGGGGCGGTCGTGCGGATGGACCGAGTGCTCCTCGGTGATCACCATCCCGGCCCCGCCCGCGGCCCGGGCGGCGTAGTAGGCGGCGTGCTCCCGGGTGGGCAGGCCGTCCGTCGCGTAGCCGGTGAGGTGGGCGGTGAAGACGAGGCGGTTGCGCAGGGTCAGTCGTCCGGCCCGCAGCGCTTCGTGCAGCATCACGACCCCGGTGGGCGCGCAGGGTCGGCGGAGGGGCGGCCGGCCGGGACCGCCGCCGGCGAGCTGCCGAGACCGTGCACCGCCCGCCTCCCCTCCCGCACCGCCTCGTGCACGGTCCGGGGCGCCACGCAGTCCCCCGCCACCACCAGCCGCGCCTCCCGATCCCGCGAGTCGCGCGCCGGGCTCCCGCGCCCCGCACCCTGAACGCCCGCGGGTCGCGCTGCCGGCTCCCGCGAGTCGCACTCCCTACCCCCGCGAGTCGGGACTTCCGGCAGCGCGAGTCGGGAGCTCCGGGAGCGCGAGTCGGGAGCTTCCGGCTCCCCCCGCAGGAGGCCGGGGTGCCCGCGCCACAGGCCGTCGTCGGGCAGCCGGTGGGCGCAGTCGATCACCACGGTGCAGGGCACCTCCCGGGCCGCACCGTGGTCGACGTCCGTGAGCAGCGCCGTCCCACTCCCGACGGACCGCAGGCGGGCGAAGAGCTCTCGCACGACGCCGGCCCGCTCGAGGCGGGCGTTGGCGTCGGCGAGGTCCCCGGTGCGGGAGAGCTGGGTGCCGGCGACGGCGTCGGGTGTGACGAGCACGCACGGCACCCCCGCCGCCGCGACCTGCTCGGCGACCCCCACACCCGTCCAGTCGCCGATCGGGTCGTGCACGACCACGTGTGCTCCGGCAGGCAGCACGGCGGACGTCGCATCGGGTCCGGGCGGGTCGGACGGTCGACGGGGTCCGGCCGCGGCGTGCACGGCGGCCTCGAACTCGCCCGCCGGGAGCACGACGACGTCGGGTCCGGCGACGAAGGCGGGCGGCGACGGCACGGACCCGGTCGCGAGCACGACGTCCCCGCTCAGGTCCGCGGGATCCGCCTCGACCCCGAGGGCCACGTCCACACCGAGCCGGTCGAGCTCGCGCTCCCACCACTCCACGAGCAGGCCGAAGCGCGCCCGTCCGTGGACGGCCGCGGCGAACCGCAACGCACCGCCGAGCCGTGGCGCCCGCTCCACCAGCCGCACCCGGTGGCCGTGCAGCGCCGCCGTCCGGGCGGCCTCCAACCCGGCCGGGCCACCGCCGACGACGAGCAGGTCGCCCCGCGCCCCGCCCGGCGTGAGCGGGAGCGGCGGGTCGAGGGTCTCGTGCCCCGACCGCGGCTCCGCCTCGTCGCTGACCAGGGGGTTCCGCGGGTCGCGCGCGCGGTGCTGGTTGGCGAGGGTGCAGGGACGGATGCGCTCGGGCGTCCCGGCCCGGACGTGCGCGACGAGCCGGGGGTCGGCGATCTGTGCCCGCGTCATCTCGACGAGCGCGACCCCCTCCTCGAGCGCCGCCTCCGCCATCGCCGGGTCCACCACGCTGCCCTGCAGCACGACCGGCACGCCGAGCCCGAGGACGCCGCGGGCGAGGGGAAGGTTGAAGCCGGGCGGGGTGTGCAGGTCGGGGCGGGTCGCGGAGACGGTGAGGCCCGATCCCCGCACCGGCACGAGGTAGTCGACGAGCTGCGCGATGCTCGCCCGCTCTCCCGGAACTGCCGACTCGGTGTCCCGGAGCCGCCGACTCGCGGGGAGGGAACTCGCGACTCGCGCGGCCGGAACTCCCGACTCGCGGTGCCGGAACTCCCGACTCGCGGGGGAGGCCGGCAGCGGTGCCGTCAGCGCGGCCGGTGCGGAGTCCGGGGTGATGCCCGCCCAGGGGGCGAGCTCGTCGCAGCAGAGGCGCAGGCCCAGGACGTGGTCCGGGCCGAGCGCGGCACGCACCGCCCCGACGACCTCGCGGAGGAGCAGGGAGCGGTCCTCCCCGTAGGCGTCGGGGCGGTGGTTGGTCAGCCCGGACAGGAACTGCCGGAGCAGGGAGTGCTGCCCCGCCTGGATCTCGACCCCGTCGAGCCCCGCGACCACCGCTGCCGCGGCGGCCGCGGCGAAGCCCGCGACCAGCGCGTCGATCTCCGTCCGTTCCATGACCTGCGGGACCTCGCGGGACACGACGTCCGACACCCCGGAGGCGCCCCAGAGCGCCCGCCCGGTGAAGGCGGGGGTGCCCTGTGCCCCGGCGTGCCCGAGCCCGGCGAGCACCAGGGCCGGCCCGCACTCCGACCGGATCGCGCGCCAACCGGGGCCGCAGGACGCGGCCAGCGGCGCCCGCTCGTACGGGTGGTCCGACTCGTGGACCGACGCCGTCTCGGTGACGATCACCCCGCACCCGCCCGCAGCCCGCTCGGCGTAGTAGGCCACGTGCCGCTCGGACAGGGCGCGCCCGCGACCGAGGTTGGTGACGTGCGGGCCGAAGAGGACCCGCGACGGCGCCGATCGGCCGCGGAGTTGCAGCGGCGAGGTGAGCATCGGAAGGTGGGTCGCGCGGCGCCGGACCCGTCGTCCCCGGGTCCGGCGCCGGCGGTCTAGAGGGTTACGAGCCGGCGACCGGGAGCCGCAGGCCCGAGTCGGTCTCCGACGCGCCCATGCCCGCGAGGGGGCTGGTCTCGCAGGCGCGGTCCGGACGGCCCATCGAGAGCTGCAGCAGGACCGGCGACTTCTTGCCGAGCTTCGTCCGCGAGTGGTCGACCTCGGACTTCGGGATCACGTGGTCCTCGCCGCGGGCCGCGAGGGCCTGCTCGCCGAACCCGCGCACGCACTCGGGGTCCGGGCCGTCGAGCGGGAGGCCGGTGAAGAACTTGGCCGCCATGCACCCGCCCTGGCAGGCGTCGTAGTGCATGCAGCTCTGGCAGGCCCCGCCGGTCTGCGGCCGGCGCAGCTCGGTGAACAGCTCCGAGGACTCCCACACCTTCTGGAAGCCACCGGGGGACCGGACGTTGCCCGCGAGGAAGTTCTCGTGGATCGCGAACGGGCAGGCGTAGACGTCGCCGACCGGGTCGATCAGGCAGACGACGCGCCCCGCACCGCACAGGTTCAGGCCCGGCAGCGCCTCGCCGAACGCCGAGAGGTGGAAGAAGGAGTCCCCGGTGAGGACCTGGTCGCCGCGGTCGACGAGCCAGTCGTACATCTGCTTCTGCTGGCCGGGCAGCGGGTGCAGCTCGTCCCACACGTCGGCGCCGCGGCCGGACGGGCGCAGCCGGGTGATCCGCAGCTGCGCGCCGTACTTGTCCGCGATGGCCTTGAACTCGTCGAGCTGGTCGACGTTCTGCCGGGTCATGACGACCGAGATCTTCGGCTGCGCGAACCCGGCCTCGGCCAGGTTCTCCAGCGCCCTGATCGCCATGTCGTACGAGCCGGGGCCGCGGACGTAGTCGTTGACCTCGGGGGTCGCGCCGTCGAGCGAGATCTGGATGTCGACGTAGTCGGTCGCCGCCAGCTGGGCGGCCCGCTCCTTGTCGATCTTCAGGCCGTTCGTGGAGAACTTGACCCCGACGTTGTGCGCGATGGAGTAGTCGAGCAGCTCCCAGAAGTCCGGTCGGACCGTGGGCTCGCCGCCGCCGATGTTGATGTAGAAGACCTGCATCCGCTGCAGCTCGTCGATCACGGCCTTGGCCTCGGCGGTCGACAGCTCACGCGGGTCGCGGCGGCCGGACGAGGACAGGCAGTGGGCGCACGAGAGGTTGCAGGCGTAGGTGAGCTCCCACGTCAGGCAGATCGGCGAGTTGAGGCCGTACTGGAAGTGATCGACCAGCTTCATCGGGGGCACTCCGGTGTGGTGGTTACTGGCGGGCTTCGATCGTCCCCGAGGCGGCCAGACCGGCCAGGGCCTTCAGGTAGGCGGGGCGCTGGGTCTCCTCGACGCCCGCGGCCGCGATGGCCGAGTGGACGTCCGGGTGGTCCTCGAGCCCCTTGACGACCTCCACGAGCGGGAGGGTCTTCAGGAAGGAGAGCTTGCGGGTGCCGAAGTGGTACACCAGCGCCCCGAACGGCTCGGGCCGCAGGGACACGTGCGGGCTGCACCGGTAGGGGGCGCCGGGGTCGAAGACGGAGCTGTCGCCGACCCCGGCGGCACCAGCGCTCTCGGCGCTCTTAGTAGACACCGCACATGCCGTCGATGGAGACCTCCTCGACGAGGGTCTCCTCGACGACGGGGGCGTCCTCGACCTGCTCGGACTTCTCGATCGGGGCCATGGGGTACCTCCTGGTGCGACCTGGTGGACATCGGTGTCGGACGTGCCGGCCGGCAGGTCGGACGATATTGGCACCGGGTGCCGGAAGCAAGGGGCCCGTAGGGTCCCCCTCCGTTCGGAGAGGCGGCGCCAGGGCCGCGACGATCTGCACCGGCCCCGCCCGGGGAGGACGGACGCCCAGGTGGCGGGCATCCTGACCCGGTGCCCGCGCCCGCGACCCTGCTGCACCTGACCACCCCCGCCGAGTGGCGTACAGCTCTCCGGACGGGCGCCGTGACGCCGCCGTCGCTCGCGGAGGTCGGCTTCGTCCACCTCTCCACGGCCGACCAGGTCGCCCTCCCGGCCGACCGCCTCTTCTCCGGGCGCAGGGACCTGCTGCTGCTCGCCGTCGACGCGGCGACGGTCGGCTGCGAGATCCGCTACGAGCCGGGCGTGCCCGGCGATCCCGCGGCCCTGCGCTTCCCGCACGCCTACGGTCCCGTGCCGGTCTCGGCCGTCGTCGCCGTCTCGGCCTACCGCCCCGGGCCCGACGGCAGGTTCGCCGCGCCACCCGAGCCGCCCGCCCGCACCGACCACGCCGGGCGGTTGCGGGCCTTCGCCGACTCCCTGCCGCGCCGGGTGGCGAGCGCGGAGGAGCCCGCCGCCGGCGGGGTCGCCGTGCTGCAGGACGACGTCCCCTGGGCGCCCGCGCTGAACCGGCTCCTGGTCGACGACGGCACCCCGGCACAGGAGATCGCCGCCGAGGCCGACCGGGTGCTGGGCGCGGCGGGACGCGACCACCGCTGCGTGACGATCCGGGGGACCGACCCCGGCCCGGTCGCCCGGGAGCTCGGCCGGTCCGGCTGGTGGGTGCAGCACGACGTCGTCATGGCCCGCGGGACCGACGGCGCGGTCCCGGCGTCGGCCGCGGAGGAGGTGCCCCTCGACGGGGAGACGGACGCGGGGCCGAGCTTCGGCGCCGTGCGGGAGCTCTGGGGCCGGGCCTGGCGGTCCGACCTGGCTCCCGACGACCCCCGCCGGCTCCGGTTGCCGGACCGGTACCTCGTCGAGGACCGCGGGACCGATCTCCGCGTGCTGGCCGTGCGCGAGGGGGACGAGGTCGTCGCCGCGGCCGCGCTCTACCTCGACGGCGCCACGGCGGTGCTCGAGGCGGTGGAGACCGACGCCGCGCACCGGGGCCACGGACACGGGAACGCCCTGCTCGACGCGGCCCTGGCGGCCGCGCGCCGGGCCGGCTGCGACCTGCTGGCCCTGCACGCGCAGGCCTACGGCGCGCCCCGGGACTGGTACTCGCGGCACGGCTTCCGGGTGCTCGACGACGCGTGGTCGGCCGGTCGCGAGCCGTGACGCCACGCCGCCCCGAGGGCCGGTCGCGCGCGCTCCCCCGTCAGGCCGTCCGGGGTCACTGCGCCGCCCACCCCTCCGACCCGACGGTTTCCGCCCCCACCTCTTGACGGTTTCCCCCGCGGCCCCCTGTGCCCGCCGTCACGCCCGCCCTAGCGTCCGGGTCGACCGACATCACCTGCACCAGAAAGGGCTGCCATGCAGGTCGACGAACTGCTCAAGCCGTTCCCGCTCAAGGAGTTCCACCCGTTCCCCAAGGCTCTTCTCGGCCCGGGTGCGCACGAGATGATCGGGCCGGAGGCCCTGAAGCTCGGCTTCAAGAAGACGCTCGTGATGACGTCCGGCCTCCGCGGCACGAACATCGTCCACAAGATCGTCGAGTCGATGAAGTACCACGGCCTCGAGGTCGTCGTGTACGACAAGGTCGAGTCGAACCCCAAGGACTACAACGTCATGGACGCTGTGGGCCTGTACCAGCAGAACAACTGCGACTCGTTCGTCTCGATCGGCGGCGGCTCCTCGCACGACGCCTGCAAAGGCGCGCGCATCTCCGTGGCCCACGACGGCCGCAACGTCAACGAGTTCGAGGGCTTCAACAAGTCCGAGAACCCGCAGAACCCGCCGCACATCGCGGTCTCCACCACGGCCGGCACCGGCTCGGAGACCTCGTGGGCGTACGTCATCACGGACACCACGACGGACCCCGACAACCCGCACAAGTACGTCGCGTTCGACGACGCCTCGGTGACCAGCCTGGCGATCGACGACCCGGTGCTCTACTACGACTGCCCGATCGACTACACCGCGCAGTGTGGCTTCGACGTGCTCGCGCACGCCTCCGAGCCGTACGTGTCCCGGCTGAACTTCCAGCCGTCGCTGGGCAACGCGCTGCACGCGATCAAGCTGACCGCGCAGAGTCTGCGCGCCGCGGTGTGGAACGGCCAGGACCTGGCCGGCCGCGAGGGCATGATGTACGCGCAGTACATCGCCGCGCAGGCGTTCAACTCCGGCGGTCTGGGGATCATCCACTCGATCTCGCACGCGGTGTCGGCGTTCTACGACACCCACCACGGCCTGAACAACGCGATCGCGCTGCCGCGCGTGTGGGCGTTCAACATGCCGGTCGCCTACGAGCGCTTCGCGGACATCGCGGAGGCCATGGGCATCGACACCCACGGCATGACCAAGGTGCAGGCGGCCGAGGCCGCGCTGGCCGCCGCGATCCGGCTGCTGCGCGACGTGGGCATCCCGGAGCGCTTCATCGACGTCAAGGCCGACACCTACTCCAAGAACCGGCTCGGCCAGGGCCCGACGAAGTACTACGAGAACGCCAAGGAGATCAAGGGCGACGCCGCCGACGTCGACCGGATCACCAACCACGTCCTCGGCGACGCGTGCACCCCCGGCAACCCCAAGGAGTGCACCTTCGAGACCGTCCGCCCGGTCGTCGACCACTGCATCAACGGCGACCTGGACGACCTGCTCAGCTGACCCCCGGGTGGCGACCGCCGCTGCGGCGGTCGCCGCTCCCGACAGCTCAGGAATCCGACGGGCCCGCCACGCGAATCCGGCGCACACTGGATCCGTGGCGGGCCCGCCCGCCTGGGCGCCGCCCTCACGTGCGCACCACCGCGGCTCGCCGGCGAGCCGCGCGGAAGGAGTTCCGGCCTTGACCAGCCTGTCCGACGGCCTCTCCGACGGCCCGCAGACCGATCCCGACCCGCCGTTCGAGTCCGTGGACGAGGTCGTGGCCGCGCTCCACGACCAGGGCTACATCGCCGACACCCGGCTCGCCACGACGGTCTTCCTGCTCACCCGGCTGGACAAGCCGCTGCTGCTCGAGGGACCCGCCGGCGTCGGCAAGACCGAGCTGGCCAAGATGCTCGCCGCGGCGACCGGCCGCCGGCTGCTGCGCCTGCAGTGCTACGAGGGCCAGGACGAGACCAAGGCCCTGTACGAGTGGGACTACGGCAAGCAGCTCATGTACACGCAGATCCTGCGCGAGAAGATCGGGCAGGTCGTCGAGGACGCCCCGGACCTGGGCACCGCCGTCGAGCGGATCGGCGAGAACGAGAGCGTGTTCTTCTCCGAGCGCTTCCTCGCCCCGCGCCCGCTGCTCGAGGCGATCCGCTCCGAGCAGCCCGTCGTGCTGCTGATCGACGAGGTCGACAGGGCTGATGAAGCGCTGGAGGCCGTGCTGCTGGAGACCCTCGGCGAGTTCCAGATCTCGATCCCCGAGGTCGGGACGTTCACCGCGAAGCAGCGCCCCTACGTGCTGCTGACCTCGAACAACACCCGCGACCTCGCCGCCGCGCTCAAGCGCCGCTGCCTGCATCTCTTCCTCGACTACCCCTCCGCCGAGCGCGAGCTGGAGATCGTGCGCTCGAAGAAGACCGGCCTTGCCGACTCGCTCGCCGAGGAGCTGGTCAACGTCGTGCGCGGGCTGCGCGAGCTGGAGCTGCGGAAGGCACCGAGCATCTCCGAGACGATCGACTGGGCCCGCACGCTGGCGGTCCTCGGCGTCGACGAGCTCGACTCGCAGATCCTCTCCGACACCGTCTCCGTCGTCGTCAAGTACGACAAGGACGTGACCAAGGCGCTCGAGGCGCTGCCCCGCCTCGTCGACCCGAACGCCGTCGTCGAGGAGCACGGGCACGGCCACGGGCACGGGCACGGCCACGGGCACGGGCACGGCCATTCGCACGACGACGGCGACGGCGACGTGGACGGCCGGCAGGTCCGCGCCGACCGCGACACCGCCGGCCGGCACGGCGAGGGCGTGTACGGCACCCCGAACTACGCCAAGGGCACCGAGAAGGACGCCCCGGCCAAGCCGCGGTCGGTCACGTCGGGCCAGGGTTCGCGTTCCTTCGGCCTCGGACGCAAGCGGGCGCTCTAGATGGAGGCCACCATCCACCGGTTCGTCCGGCTGCTGCGCATCCGCGGCGTGCGGATCTCGGTCTCCGAGGCCGTCGACGCCATGCGGTGCGCGTCGCAGCCGGGCGTGCTGGCCGACAAGGCGGTCCTCAAGGAGGCGCTGCGCGTCGCGCTGGTGAAGGACCGGCGGGACGAGGCGACCTTCGACGAGGTCTTCGATCTCTTCTTCGCCCTGGTCAAGGTGGGTGAGGCGGAGACCGGGCACGGCCACGGGCACGGCCACGGCGACCTCTCCGACGAGGGCACGCTCGACGACTTCACCTTCTCCGAGGACCCCTCGGAGACGCCGCAGCAGGGCCACGAGCACGGCAAGCCCGTCGACATCCGGGACTACTTCGACCCGGAGGACCTGGCGCAGCAGTACAACCTGCACCAGGAGGCCAACAAGATCGACCTGGCGGCGATGACCGAGGAGATCGTCTTCTCGAAGGACAACCAGGGGCAGCCGCTGTCGGAAGGCAACCGGGTCCAGATCGAGACCGACCGGCTCTCCGGCGCGGGGCTACCCGGCGACATCTCGACGGCCACCGGCACCAAGGTCGACGCCGACCTCTCCGTCGCCGAGCAGGAGGCCCTGCTCGGCTGGCTGACCGCCGCGGAGGAGGACGTCGCGGGCTCCGAGGGGACCGAGGACGACGCGGCGGCGCTGCGCCGGCGGCTCGCCGGTGTCCTGCAGAACCTCCCGGAGGCCATCAAGGCGCACCTGGAGAAGCTGCTGGAGATCGAGCAGCGGATCATCGACGGCGGCGAGGGCGACGGCCGGGTGGCCGAGGTCGACCGGGCGTCGGAGACCGAGCGGATGCAGCTGGAGGACTCGCTGCGCCGGCTCGCGAAAACGCTGCACGGGGCACTGACGCACCGCCGCCGGGTCTCCCCGCAGGGCCGGATCGACTCGGCCCGCACGATGCGCAAGAACATGCGCTTCGACGGGGTTCCGTTCACCCCGGTCACGGTGCGCCGGCAGGAGGACAAGCCCCGGCTCGTCGTCCTGGCCGACGTGTCGCTGTCCGTGCGGGCCACCGCCCGGTTCACGTTGCACCTGGTCCACGGCCTGCAGGACCTGTTCGGGCAGGTGCGCTCGTTCGCGTTCGTCGACGAGATCGCCGAGGTCACCGACCTGTTCGCCGACCACCCCGTGGAGCATGCGCTGGGGCTGGTCTTCGGCGGTGACGTGGTCGACGTCGACGCCAACTCGAACTACGGGCTGGCTTTCGGCCGCTTCCTCGAGGAGCACGGCTCGGCCGTGACCCGGCGGTCGACGGTGCTGATCCTCGGCGACGGGCGGGGCAACGGCAACGACCCCAACATGGAGGCGTTCGTCGAGATCACCCGGCGCGCCAGGGAGACCATCTGGCTGACGCCCGAACCCCGCTACTCGTGGGGCCTGGGCCGCTGCGACCTCCCGGACTACGCCGAGTACTGCGACCGGGTCCGGGTCGTCCGCGACCTCACGGGACTCGAGCAGACGACGAACGAGATGGCGGGCGAACTGATCGGCCGCTGAACGCCCGCACCGTGGAACCATGATGCGCACAGGTCACCACCGGATGCGCATTATGGTTCCATAACGCGCCCAGGAGCCGGTTTCGAGCGCATTATGGTTCCATAATGCGCCCAGGAGCCGGTTTCGAGCGCACTATGGTTCCATAACGCGCCCACGAGACGCCTCCGAGCGCATTATGGTTCCATAATGCGCCCACGAGACGCTCCCAGAAGCGTTATGGCTCCCTCCTGCTTCAGAGGGTGAGGGCCACCTTCCCGATGGTGCGGCCGGACTCCAGCTGCTCGTGCGCCTCACGGAGGTTCTCGCCGGTCAGACCCTCGAAGGTGCGGGTGAGGGTGGTGCGGATCCGGCCCTCATCGACCAGCTCGGCCACGCGGTTCAGCAGTTCCCGCTGACTCGCGTCCGTCTTCTGGAAGAGCGGCCGGGTGAACATCAGCTCCCAGTGCCAGGTGATGCTCTTCGACTTCAGCGGGAGCAGGTCCATGCCCGGCGGCTCGTCGATCGCCACGATCTCGCCGCGCGGGGTGAGCAGCTCGGCGTAGGCCTCGATGTTCTTCCCCGACACCGGCGAGAAGACGTACCGGACGTCGGGGACCACTTTCCGCACCGACTCCACCAGCGCGTGGTGGTCGGCGAGGTGGTCCGCACCCATGGTGCGCGCGAAGTCCGCCGACTCCTCGCGGGACGCCGTGCCGATCACCTCGACACCGGTCAGCGTCTTGGCCAGCTGGGTCACCATCGCGCCGACCCCGCCGGCCGCCGAGACGACGAGCAGGCGGCCCGTGTCGGCGGGACCGAGCCGCAGGGCGTCGAACAGGGTCTCCCAGGCGGTGATCGTGGTCAGCGGCAGCGCGGCCGCCTGCGCCCAGTCCAGCGTGCGCGGTTTGCGGCCCACGACGTGCTCGTCGACCAGCTGGTACCCGGCGTTGCTGCCGGGCCGGTCGATCGTCCCCGCGTAGTACACCTCGTCGCCGGGGCCGTACGCCGTGACCGCCGACCCGACGGCCCGCACCACGCCGGCGGCGTCGAAGCCGAGGACGCGCGGGGCGTCCAGTCCGGCCCGGACCTTGGTGTCGACCGGGTTCACCGACACCGCCCGGACCTCGACGAGCAGGTCGTGCGGGCCGGGGTCCGGGACCTCGTGCTCGATCTCCGTGAAGGTGGAGGCGTCGATCGCGGTGGTGCGTGTGCTCATGGCCGCGACGGTATGCGAAAGGTATCGGTTACCCGCAAGGGAAGTTGGTTCCCTTCGGATACCATGCAGCTCGTGCCCGCCCTGAACGCGCCGCCCGACGTCTACCTGGCGAACTGCCCCTGCCGCTCCGTACTGGACCTGCTCGCCGACAAGTGGAGCGCGCTCGCCCTCGGCGCGCTCGTGGACGGGCCGCTGCGGTTCGGGGAGGTGAAGCGCCGGCTGGAGGGGATCAGCCCCAAGGTGCTCACCGCGGTCCTGCGCCGGCTCGAGGAGCACGGGCTCGTCGATCGCACGGTGTACCCGGCCGTCCCGCTGCACGTCGAGTACGCGCTCACCGAGCTGGGCCGGGACGCCAACGCCCCGCTCGACGCCCTGCGCCGCTGGGTCGAGGCGAACATCGAACGCTTCCCCTGAGGCGCCCGCCGGACGGGCACATCCCGCCCTGCCCGGTCGGACGGTTCGCGGTGCCGGGCCGGACGGGATCGGCCCCGCGGCGGGCGTCCGCTCCCTAGCGTCGGGATCGACGAAGGGAGCCGCCATGATCGGGCTCGCACGGCTGGACAACGACCTGGCCGGGTGGCTGGACCGCACGCTCGTCGTGCCCGGGGTGCTGCCGCCGGAGCGGTTCGAGGAGGCCTTCGTCGCGATCGTCACGTCGGGGGCACCGGACCCCGAGGACGCCTGGCTGGCCTTCTACCGCAACACCCTCGACGCCCTGCGCGGCGACCCGGAGCCGGGCGGGACCAACGCCGAGCTCAAGCCGGTCCACGAGCGGGCCGAGGAGCTGGCCGCCGGGAGCGTGCTGGAGCTCGGCTCGTGCTTCGGGTTCCTCGCGCTCCGGCTCGCGCTGGCCGGGCACGAGGTCACCGCGACCGACCTCGTCCCCGGCACCGTCGGGTTGCTGGAGCGGATGGCCCCGCGGCTGGGGCTCGCCGTCGACACCCTGGTCGCCGACGCCCGCGACGTCCCCCTGCCCGACGGGTACGCCGACACCGTGCTGGCCGTCCACCTGCTCGAGCACCTGCCGGCCGAGGAGGGCAAGTCCGTGCTCGCCGAGGCGATCCGGCTGGCCCGGCGCCGGGTCGTCGTCGCGGTGCCCTTCGAGGAGGAGCCGAACGAGACCTGGGGGCACGTGACGACCTTCGACGAGGCGGCCCTGCACGAGCTCGGCGGAACGACCGGGCTGCGGTACGAGGTGTCCGTGCACCACGGCGGGTGGTTGATCGTCGACCGTTGACGGCACACGTCCCCGGGCGGTTCCCTCGGGAGCCCGTCACCGCGGTACCGGCACCCGGGACCTGACGGGCCGCCGTTCAGGACGCCGGCCTCGTCCGGCCGGCGTCCTGAACGGCTGGCGGTCACACGAGCTCGGGCACCCGCAGGTGGGCCAGGGCGAGCTCGAACTCCCGGACCTCGAGCACCTCGCCGCCGATCTCCTGCATGGCGGTCTCCCGGATCCGCGAGGCCGCGTCGCGGGAGGCCCCCATCGCCTCGCGGCTGTCGTAGGTCACCGACGAGACGCTCAGGCCCTCGTCCCGGTCCAGCAGCAGGCTCGCGCTGCAGAACCCGGCGATCTGCTCCATCTCCGGAAGCAGCATCGTCCGGTAGACCTCGACGGACCGGTCCATCGCCGACGGCTCGACCCGCACCCACGTGACCCGCACACAGGCACCGGGCTCGGAAGGGTGGTCGCGGTGCAGCACCCCGATCTCCCACTCGTCGACCTGCGCGGTGCCGCCGAGGGCGTCGGCCGCCCGGTCACGCATGGGGCGGACGGTCGTCGCGGAGGCCTCCATCGCCTCCCGGGAGTCCCAGGCGGTCGTCGCGATGCAGCGGCCGGACTCGCGGTCGGCCAGCATCGACATGCCGATGCACCCCGGCATGTCGAGGACCGCGGGCATGATCTCGTCGCGGATCAGCGCGATGCCGTGGTCCATGTTCTCCCGGTGGGCCAGGACGGTGGTGGAACGTGCGTACACGGGCCACCTCCTTCCGGTCGGGGCGGCGCCCCGGCGGCGCCGCCGGTCGACGGACAGGGTCCTCGTGGCGGGTCCGGCGCACAACGGACCAAGGCCCCGGGCCCCGGAACGCCGACGTCCCGGCCCCCGCGGACGGGAACCGGGACGTCGGAGAGGGAGGACCGGGAAGGGGCTCAGCCCGCCGCGGTCTGCAGGGCCCGTCGGGTCAGCACCGTCACCAGGTGGCGGCGGTACTCCGGGGTGCCGGCGTTGTCGGCCGGGGGCTCGGCGCCCTCCGCGGCCAGCGCGGCCGCCTCCTCGATGCTCTTGCCCTCGGCCAGCGCGGCCTCGGTGGCCTTCGCCCGCAACGGGGTCGAGCCCATGTTGACCAGCCCGATCCGGCGCGCGCCGTCCGGGGCGGTCACCACGGCCACGGCCACGATCGCCCAGTCGTTGCTGCGCCGGGTGAACTTCTCGTAGGCCCACCCGGTGCTGCCCGTGCGGGGCACCCGGATCTCGACGATCAGCTCGTCCGGCTCCTTCACCGAGGAGAACACCCCGGTGTAGAACTCGGTGATCGGGACCTTCCGCTCGCCCCGCGGGCTGCGGAGCACGATCGTGCCCTCGAGCGCGAGGATCGCGGCGGGCAGGTCGCCGGCCGGGTCGCCGTGGGCGAGCGCGCCGCCCAGGGTGCCGCGGTGGCGGACCTGCGGGTCGCCGACGGTCCGGGTGACGGCCGGGAGCAGCGCGCACTCCTTCGCCAGCACGTCGGAGACCACGATGTCCCGGTACCGGGTGCCCGCGCCGATGGCGACGTAGGAATCAGCACCGTCGCCGTCGACCCGGATGTAGTTGAGCTCGGCGAGCCGGCCGATGTCGATGACGACCTCGGGGGCGGCCAGGCGCAGCTTCATGACCGGGAGCAGCGAGTGCCCGCCGGCCAGCACCGTGGCGTCGTCGCCGTGTTCGGCGAGCAGGGCCAGGGCCGCGTCGACGGACTCCGGGCGCTGGTAGTCGAAGCCGACGGGGATCACTGGTCACCCTTCCCGGTGGAGAAGCCCGGCGCCATGGTGCGCTCGTCGGACACGGCCTCGGCGGCCTGCGCGGCGTCGGGGTCCTTGCCCGCGGCGACCAGCACGGCACGGACGATGTTGTGGTAGCCGGTGCAGCGGCAAAGGTTGCCCTCGAGCCCTTCCCGGACGTCCTTCTCCGTGAGGTCCGGGTTCTCCTCGATGAGGCTGACCGCGGCCATCACCATGCCCGGGGTGCAGAACCCGCACTGCAGGCCGTGCTCCTGGCGGAACGCCTTGGTGACCGGGTGGCCCAGCTCGCCCTGCGCGGCGCCGTCGAGGCCCTCCATCGTGGTGACCGACTGCTGGTCGGCCTGGACCGCGAGGACCGTGCAGGACTTCACGGCCTCGCCGTCGACGAGGACGGTGCAGGCGCCGCACGAGGTGGTGTCGCAGCCGATGTTGGTGGCCTTGAGCCCGAGGTTCTCGCGCAGGTAGTGCGCGAGCAACGTGCGCGGCTCGACGTCGTGGCTGGTGTGCTCACCGTTGACGGTGATCTCTACCTTCACTTGGCCGACTCCTTCTGGGCCTCGTGGATGGCGGTCCACACCCGCACCGGGGTGAGGGGCATGTCGATGTGGCGGACGCCGAGGTGGGACACGGCGTCGATCACCGCGTTGTGCACCGCGGGGCAGGACCCGATGGTCCCGGCCTCGCCGACGCCCTTGTAGCCCATGGAGTTGATCGTCGTGGGGGTCTCCATGGTGACCAGGTCGAAGCTGGGCAGCTCCGCGGCCGAGGGGATGCCGTAGTCCGCGAAGGTCGCCGTGAGCGGCTGGCCCTCGGAGTCGAACACGACCTCCTCGAGCATCGCCTGCGCGATGCCCTGCGCGATGCCGCCGTGCCGCTGGCCGTCGAAGATCAGCGGGTTGAGGATCGGGCCGGCGTCGTCGACCGCCCAGATCCGCTCGACCGTGGCCTTGCCGGACTCCACGTCGACCTCGACGACGGCGACGTGCGCGCCGAACGGGAAGGTCGGCTTCTTGGCGTCCCACTCGTGGAAGACCTTGAGCTCCTCGGTGCCGGCCAGGTCGGCCAGCGAGACGCTCTTCGCGCCCGGCGCGCCCTTGACCACGATCGACCCGGTGGCCTTGTCCAGCTCCAGGTCGTCGACGCTCGCCTCGAGCACGTCCGCGGCGCGCTGCTTGGCCAGCTCGACCAGCTCGACCGCGGCGTTGTGCACCGCGACGCCGCCGGTCTGCAGGCTCCGCGAGCCCATGGTGCCGGCGCCGGTGGGGATCAGGTCCGTGTCGCCGTGCTTCACGGTGATCTTCTCGACCGGGATGCCGAGCTCCTCGCTGGCCAGCATCGCCCACGCCGTCGCGTGGCCCTGGCCGTGCGGCGAGGTGCCGGTGAGCACGGTGACGGTGCCGTCCGGGTGCACCTGGACGGTCGCGTTCTCGACGAACGCGCCGCCGCCGGTGATCTCGACGTACGACGAGACGCCGATACCGAGCTGCAGCGCGTCCCCGCGCTCGCGGCGGCGCGCCTGCTCGGCCCGCAGGCCCTCGTAGTTCGCCGCCTTGCAGGCCAGGTCGATCGCCTTCGCGTACTCGCCGGTGTCGTACTCGGCGCCGCCCTTCGTGGTGAAGGGGAACTGCTCCGGCTTGATCACGTTCTTCTTGCGCAGCTCGGCCGGGTCCATCCCGATCTCGTCCGCGAAGAGGTCCATGGCGCGCTCGATGGCCTGGGTGGCCTCCGGGCGGCCCGCGCCGCGGTAGGCGGCGGTGGACGTCGTGTTGGTCGCGACCACCTTCGCGGTCGACCAGACCTTCGGGATGTCGTAGGTGCCGGGCGCCATCATCCGCGTGAACATCGGCAGGGCGACGCCGAGGCGCGGGTAGGCGCCGGCGTCGGCGACGACGTCGAGCCGGTAGGCCTTGACGGTGCCGTCCCGGTCGCCGCCGATGGTGATGGTCTGCAGCTGGCCGCGGCCCTGCACCATCCCGGTCATGTTCTCCGAGCGGCTCTCGTTCCAGCGGACCGGTCGGCCCACCTTCTTCGACAGCCACGCGACCAGCGCGAACTCGGGGTCGGCGCCGATCTTCGCGCCGAAGCCGCCGCCGACGTCCGGCAGGATCAGCCGCAGGTCCTTGGCGTCCATGCCCAGCCAGCCGGCGACCTCGTCGCGGGCGCTCTGCGCGTTCTGCGTGGAGCAGAAGATCGTGCAGCGGCCGTCCTCGCCCCAGTAGGCGGACGCCGCGCGCGTCTCCAGCGGCGCCGCGGCGACCCGCTGGTTCACGATCTCCCGGCTGACGACGACCTCGCAGTCGGCGAAGAAGTCGTCGCCCGGCTCGTCCTTGTTCAGGTGCATCGCCGTGACGCTGTTCGTCCCCGCCTCGGGGAACAGGAGGACCTCGTCCTTGAGGGCCTCCTTCATGTCGACCACGGCGTCGAGCGGCTCGTAGTCGACGTCGACCAGGTCGGCGGCGTCCTCGCCCTGGTAGGCCTCCTCGGTGAGGACGGCCGCGACCGCCTCCCCGACGTAGCGCACCCGGTCGGTCGCCAGGAACGGCCGCACCATCTGCTTGTTCGCGGCGGGGAACAGCAGGGCCGGCGCGATGTCGCAGTCGGCGCCGGTGAAGACCGCGACGACGCCGGGCGCGTTGCGGGCCTCCTCGACGTCGATCGAGTTGATCGTGGCGTGGGCCAACGGGGAGCGGACCAGGGTCACGTGCAGTGCCCCGGTGAGCCGCTCGTCGGTCAGGTCGTCGGTGTATGTCGCGCCCCGTGTGAGGAACACCGGGTCCTCGGTACGGACAACGCGCGTGCCCAAGATGCTCATCGGGCGCGACACTAGCCCCGCGGGCGGCGCCGTGCGACCTGCCGCAGGCCCCTGACCTGCAGGTTAGCGTGCCCTAAGTCGATCGCATCGATCGGCGTCTCCGCTCCAGCGGCCGGTTGCCGGCGAAACACACCGCAGCTGCGGTTCGTTCCCCGGGTACCGGTTTCTGAGCGAACGAACGTTCACACCGATGGCGGAGCGTCCCACCAGGGGCGAACGGCCCACAACGGCGAGACGGGACCGTGCCCCTGACCGAGTGGATAGGCGTGCCGCACAGCCTCGACGATGTAGCGCTTGCCGAACTCGACCGCCTCCGGTAGCGCCAGCCCCCGGGCGAGGCCGGACGCGATCGCTGCGGCCAGCGAGTCGCCCCCGCCGTGGGTGTGTCCGGTCGCGAAGCGCGGGCCCGGCAGCTCGGTGAAGGACTCGCCGTCGAAGAACAGGTCGACGCAGCCGTCGGTGTCCTCGGCCAGGTGCCCGCCCTTGACGAGCACCGCCCGCGGGCCGAGGGCGTGCAGCTCCTTCGCCGCGGCGTACTGGGCCTCGCGGTCGTGCACGTCGATGCCGATGAGCAGCCGCACCTCGTCGAGGTTCGGGGTCACCAGGGTGGCGCGCGGGAACAGCAGGCCACGGAAGGCGTCGAGGGCGGAGTCGGCGAGCAGCTGGTCGCCGTGCATGGAGGCCGCGACCGGGTCGACGACCAGGGGTGTCCGCCCGTCCGCCCCGATGCCGTTCGCGTCGCAGGCCGCCGCCACCGCCTCGATGATCTCGGCGCCGGCGAGCATGCCGGTCTTGGCCGCGTCGAGCCCGATGTCCGACGCCACGGTGGTGATCTGCGCGGCGACGGTCTCCGGCGGGATCGTGTGCACGCCCGTCACCCCGACCGAGTTCTGCACCGTGACGGCGCAGACGGCGAGGCAGCCGTGCACCCCGCACGCCGCGAAGGCGCGCAGGTCGGCGGCGATGCCGGCACCGCCGCCGGAGTCGGTGCCCGCGATCGTCATGACGCGGGGCGGGGTGGTGCCGAGGGACGGTTCGGGCATGGGAGGACGGTAGCCCGCGGCACGGGCGGTGGAATGCGCCGGCGGATGATCCGGTTCACTGGAGACATGGCGGATGAGAAGGTGGAGCTCAGCCCGGAGGGCTGGGTGCAGGACCAGACGAAGAAGATCCTGGAGACGGGCACGACCGAGGGCGTCGACGTCCTCGGCAGGCCGGTCGTGCTGCTGACACTGCGCGGCGCGAAGAGCGGGAAGCTGCGCTACACCCCCGTGATGCGCGTGGAGCACGACGGCAGCTACGCGGTCGTCGCGTCGAAGGGCGGGGCCCCCGAGCACCCGGTCTGGTACCACAACATCAAGGCGCACCCGGAGTTCCCGCTCCAGGACGGGACCGACACGAAGACCTACGTCGCCCGCGAGGTCGACGGCGAGGAGCGCGCCGTCTGGTGGGAGCGCGCTGTCCAGGCCTACCCGCCGTACGCGGAGTACCAGGAGAAGACGGACCGGGAGATCCCGGTGTTCGTGCTGGACCCGAAGTCCTGATCAGCTCCTGAGCGGCCGGGGAGGGCGGCGGGTGCCGGGGCGCCCGCCGCCCCCGCGTTCTCGGCGCCCCGTTCCCGGCGCCCGTTCTCACAGCTCCGTCGGCACCGCGACGACGTCGACCATCGCCCCGTTGCGCAGCACCGTCACCGGCAGCGGCACGCCGATGGCGTCGCCGAACAGCTGGCGCTGGATGCCCTGGGCGTCCTCGACCGGCGTGCGCCCGACGTCGAGCACGAGATCACCGCGGCGCAGCCCGGCCCGGTCGGCCGGGCTGCCGCTGACCACCTCGGCGAGCCGCAGCCCGTTGCGCCGCCCGTACCGGTCCGCGACCACGGTGGGCACCGGCGCCGGGGCGCCGACGACGCCGAGGTAGGCGCGCCGCACCCGACCCTCGCGGCGCAGCGTCTCCACGATCCGGCGGGTGGTCGCGTTGATCGGCACGGCCAGGCCCAGGCCGGTCCCGGCGACCGCGGTGTTGATCCCCACGACGCGGCCGCGGGCGTCGGCGAGCGCTCCCCCGGAGTTGCCGGGGTTGAGCGCGGCGTCGGTCTGGATGACGTCCTCCACCACCCGACCCGCGGACCCGTCGCGGGTGGGCAGGGCCCGGCCGAGTGCGCTCACCACCCCGGCCGTCACCGAGCCGGCCAGCCCCAGCGGGTTCCCGACCGCGACCACGAGCTGCCCGACGACGAGCGCGTCCGCCTCGCCGAGCCGCGCGGGCTCGGGCAGCGGCCCGTCGGCGCGCAGCAGCGCGAGATCGGAGAGCGGGTCCGAGCCGGCCACCCGGACCGGGACCTGGGCGCCGTCGGCGAAGTCGGCCCGGCCGCCGGTCGACCGGCCCACGACGTGCGCGTTCGTCAGCAGTTCCCCGGGCGCGACCACGACCGCCGAGCCGGAGCCGCGGCCGAAGCGGACGGCCGCCACGCGGGGCGTGAGCTCCGCGGCGACCGTGCTGACCGTGCGGGAGTAGGCGTCGAGCTCCTCCATGGCGAGCCTCCTGATTACAGCGTTGCAGGAGGCTCAACGGGTCGACGGCGCCGGGTGTTCCCGGTCACGGGTGGGGGCCCGCAGCCGCGGTCAGACCTCCTCGGCCTGCTGGGTGGCGGGGTCCCAGGTGCGGCCGGGCTCGCCCCAGCCGTGCTTGCGCAGCATCTTCTTGGCGGCGCGCTGGTTGCGGCCCACGAGGCGGTCCACGTAGAGGACGCCGTCGAGGTGGTCGGTCTCGTGCTGCAGGCAGCGGGCGAGGAAACCCTTGCCCTCGACCTCGACGGGCTCACCGAACTCGTCCGTGCCGGTGACCCTGGCCCAGTCGGCCCGCCCGGTCGGGAACTGCTCGCCGGGGACGGAGAGGCAGCCCTCGTCGTCCTCGTCCGGGTCGGGCATGCCCTGCGGCTTCTCCGAGGTCGTGAGCACCGGGTTCACGACCACGCCCCGGCGCATCGTGCGGGACTCCTCGTCGGGGCAGTCGTAGACGAACACGCGCAGCCCGACGCCGACCTGGTTGGCCGCGAGCCCCACCCCGTGCGCCGCCGCCATGGTGTCGAACATGTCCGCGACCAGGGCGCGCAACCCGTCGTCGTACGTCTCGACGGGGCGGGTGGGCGTGTGCAGGACGGGATCACCGATGATGACGATGGGACGGACGGCCACACCGAGACAGTAATGTCCGTCCCGGACCTCTCCGGCGTCCGCCCGGTCCCGCTGCGGGACGGTCCGGCGATTCACGCCGCCGGGTGGCGCGTCCGCCCCGTTTCCGTCGGTCCATCGTGGTTCAATGGCGCCCGCGAATGACAGCCGTGTCATTCCGCGTCGGAGCGACTGTGCAGGGAGCGTGATGGAGTCCGCCACGGAAACCAGCGGGACGAACCGTCCCGCCGGCCCGCCGGTCCGCGAGCTGGACCGGCGCGAGCGCGAGATCCTCGCCTTCGAGGGTCAGTGGTGGAAGTACCAGGGGGCCAAGGAACAGGCCATCCGCGAGCTGTTCGACATGTCGGCCACCCGCTACTACCAGGTGCTCAACGCGCTGGTCGACACCCCTGAGGCGCTCGCCGCCGACCCCCTGCTGGTCAAGCGCCTCCGCCGGCTGCGCGCCAGCCGGCAGCGCACCCGGGCCGCCCGCCGGCTCGGCATGGAGCCGTGGTGACCGCCACCCCGTCCGCCCCGCCCGCCGCCCCCGCACCGGAGGACTGACGTGACCGCACCCGCGTCCGGACCGTCACCGCTGAAGGTCGGCGGCATCGCGCTCGTCGGCGTCGCCGTGATCGCCGCCGTCATCGGGCTGGTCTCGCTGGGCACCGGGGGCGGGGGCTCGGACGACGGATCGGGCTCCGCCGCGGCCCCGCCCACCGCCTCGGTCGCCCCGGCGACCCCCGCACCGGGCTCGGGCACGGACGAGGTCCCGCTGCCCTCCTTCCCGGCCACGCCCACGGAGCTCGCGCCGATCGGCACCCCGGCGCCGGTCGCGCCCCCGGTCGCGGCGGGCAGCTTCGGCAGCGGCAGTGGCGCCGCCGAAGGTGTCGGTGGGATCGGCGGCGTCGAGTCCGCCCCGACGCTGCCGCTGCGCGTCTACAACAACAGCACGGTCGAGGGTCTGGCCGCGCGGGCCGCGTCGGACTTCCGCAACGGCGGCTGGACGGTCACCGACACCACCGGCTACCCCTACGGCGTGATCCCGACCAGCACGGTCTACTACCGGCCGGGCACCAGCGAGCAGGCCTCGGCCGACCGGCTGGCGCAGGAGTACGGGCTGCGCGCGGAGCCGCGCTTCCAGGGCATCGAGGACGCCAGCCCCGGCCTCATCGTGATCGTCACCAAGGACTACAAGGCCAAGTAGCACCCCACAGACCGATCCGCTCCCCAGCGCACGCCGTCGAGGGCCCGGTCAGTCCGCGGCGCGCCGGGCGGCGTACGCCTCCAGCTCGGCGACCTGCACCGGGTCGAGGCTCGGCGGGACGGCCCGGCGGGCCTTGTCCAGGTGCGCGGCCGTGACCTCGGTGGCGTCGAGCGACTCCCGCATCGCGGTGAGCGCGGCCTCGCGCAGCACCGCGGCGCAGTCGGCGGCCGAGTAGCCCTCGAGCTCGGCGGCGAGCGCGGCGAGGTCCACGTCGGCGGCCAACGGGGTGTTGCGGCCGGCGGCGCGCAGGATGTCCGCGCGGGCCTCGGCGTCGGGCGGCGGCACGAAGACCAGACGCTCCAACCGCCCGGGGCGCAGCAGCGCGGGATCGACCAGCTCGGGTCGGTTGGTCGCGCCGACCACCACGACCTCGCGCAGCGGCGTCGCCCCGTCGAGCTCCGTGAGCAGGGCGGCGACCACCCGGTCGGCCACGCCGGAGTCGGTGGAGCCGCCCCGCCGCGGGGCCAGCGCGTCGACCTCGTCGAGGAACACGAGCGCGGGTGCCGCGTCCGAGGCCTTGCGGAACAGCTCGCGCACCGCCCGCTCGGACTCGCCGACGTACTTGTCCAGCAGCTCGGCGCCCTTCACCGAGAACACGTTCAGCTGCCCCGACCCGGCGAGCGCACGCAGCAGGAAGGTCTTGCCACCACCGGGCGGGCCGTAGAGCAGCACGCCGCGCGGCGCCTCGACGCCGAGCCGGGCGAAGGAGTCCGGGTAGCGCAGCGGCCAGAGCACCGCCTCGGTGAGCGCCTGCTTCACCTCCGTCATGTCGCCGACCTGGTCCAGGGTGATCCCGCCGGTCTGCAGGGTGCCGGTGGAGGACATGGAGATCGGGCGCACCGACCCCACCGCGCCGAGCAGGTCGGCCATCTCGATCCGGGCCCCGTCGGTCTCCACGACGGCCGGGGCCTGGGCAGGGTCCGCCGGACCTGGCGCGGCGTCGTCGGCGACGGCCGGGGCGGGGACGTCGTCCGGGCCGCTCCCGGCCCCGTGCCGCAGCGCCGCCGTCACCGCGGCCTCGCGGCGGACGGCGGCCAGGTCGGCGACGACGAACCCGGGGGCCCGCGCGGCGACCGCGCCGAGGTCGACGTCGTCGGCGAGCGGGACGTCGGCGAGCAGCCGACGCAGCAGGTCCGCCCGCACGGACGCGTCCGGCAGGCCCAGGCCCAGCTCCCGGTCGGCCAGGTCCGGCGCCCGCAGCCGGGGGTCGACGGCCTCGGGCGCGGCCGTCGTGGCGACGAGGGCCAGGTTCGGCGTGCCCACCGCCTCCCGCAGGCCGTCGAGGACCAGCGTGGCGAGCGGCGGCGGCGAGGCGGCGGGCAGCAACGCGTCGACGTCCGTGACCAGCAGGACCACCGGCCGTCCTGCCGCGGCCTCGCCGCGGGCCCGGGTCAGGCACTCCTGGACCCGCACCGCGGCCGACGCCGCCTCCAGCGCCGCGACCGCCGGACCGGGCAGCTCCACGGTCTCGGCCCCGACCGCGCCGGCGACGCTGCGGACCAGCGTCGTCTTGCCGACGCCCTCGGGCCCGGTCACCAGCACCCCGAGCCGGGGCGTCCCGCCCAGCCGGACCAGCAGCTCGGGCCGGGAGAAGGTCAGCTCCAGCCACTCGACGAGCCGGCGCGCCTGCGCGGTGTGGCCGACCAGGGCGTCGAGCGGGAGCGGGGGCTCCGTGGTCTCGGCCGGAACGGGCGCCGCGGGTGCCGGGGCCGTCCGCGGCGCGGCCGGCCTGGTCGACGGCCTCGGTTCGGCCTGCGGGGAGTCCGCGGTCGTCGGTCCGTCCAGCCAGCCGACGACGGTCGTCGGGTGCACCGAGACCGGCCCGGGCGGATCGGTCTGCGACACGGTGACCAGCTCGCTGGTCCACGCCCCGCCGATCGCCGCCGCCAGGGCGCGGCGGGCCCTCGGGACGTCGGCGCCGGGCGGCGGGGCGATGTCCTGCGGCAGCAGGGAGACCGCGTCGCCCCCGGTGAGGACCTTGCCGAGCAGCGCGAGCCGGGCCGTGGCCGGCGGGACGGCGCTGCGCACCAGCCGCGAGCCGGCGAGCACCACCCGCCGGGCCGGGGCCACCGCCACCGGCCCGACGACCACGGACGCCCCGTCGGTGAGGCCGGCATTGGAGAGCGTGACGTCGTCGAGCAGCGCCTGGCCGGCCGCGGCCGCCGGGTCGCCGGCCACGGCCAGGGCGCTGGTGACCCGGGCGCCGGTGAGCGTGACGGCGTCCCAGCTGCGCAGGTGCAGCGCGTCGAGGACCTCGGGGTGGAGCCGCACGACCCCGCGCCGGGCGTCGACGGCGGACGTGGCGAGGCGGGCGACCAAGGTGATCACGGGCACCGGGTAACCGTATCGACCGGCCCGAACCCCGCCCGCGGGTCAGCGCAGAGGACCGCTCCGCAAGCTCCGCTCAGCACCGAGGTTCGCTCCGCAAGCTCCGCTCAGCACCGAGGTTCGCTCCGCAAACTTCGCTCAGCACCGAGGTTCGCTCCGCAAGCTCCGCTCAGCACCGAGGTTCGCTCGCAAGCTCCGCTCAGCGCCGCCGCAGCCCGCGGCGTCGTTCGGTGCTGGGCATCCGGCGCGCCTGCCCGCCCAGCGGGCGCATCGGGCGGATCGGGCGCGAGGGGCCGGAGTCGAAGGGCTCGACGGGATCCTCGGCGCTGCGGCGTCGCACGATCCCGCCCATGCCGCGGGCGACCGCCATCGTCCGGCCGGCGACCCGGCGGCGCAGCGGCGGCCGCAGGCCCAGCCGGCGGGCGGAGCGGGCGGCCCGGGCCACGGCGCGACGCTCGCGCACCGGCACGCCCCACGCCTCCGGGTGCCGCTCCAGCCACTTGTAGCGGTAGACGGTGTACGGGATGAGCAGCAGGTAGCCGATGCCGATGAGGGCCATCCCGAGGAACGGCGCGGTCAGCAGGATCGCCGCGGCCACCCCGACCAGCACCAGCAGCGGCGCGATCCACCGCGGCCGCACCCGCGCCGTCTTCAGGGAGAGCGTGGGGATGCGGCTGACCATCAGCGCCGCGGTGCACAGCGCCCACACCCCCACCGTGATCGGCGACGACCACCAGCCCGGCCCGAAATGCAGGAAGAGGTACAGCGGGATGCCCGCCGTGAGCGCCGCCGCCGGGGCCGGGACGCCGACGAAGAACTCCTTGGCGAACGGCGGCTGGTCCTCGTCGTCGATCAGGGTGTTGAAGCGGGCCAGCCGCAGGGCCATGCAGACCGCGAAGATCAGCGCCACCACCCAGCCGAGCCGGGTGCCCTGCAGTGCCCAGATGTAGAGGACGAGCGCCGGCGCGACGCCGAAGGACACCAGGTCCGCCAGCGAGTCCAGCTCCTGCCCGATGCGGCTGCTGGCGTCGAGGAGGCGGGCGAGGCCGCCGTCGAGGGCGTCGCACAGCGCGGCCGCGCCCGCAGCGGCGATGCACAGCTCGAACCGGCCGTGCAGTGCGAAGTTGACCGCGGAGAGCCCGGCGCAGAGCGCGAGCACGGTGACCGCGTTGGGCAGCAGCCGCACGCCCGCCTGGTAGGTGTTCACGGCCGGCCCTTCTCCGTGCCGTTCCCCACGCCGCCGCCCGTCCCGACGGCCTCCTTCTCGGCGGCCTCCTTCTCGACGGCCTCCTTCTCGACGGCGTCCTTCTCGGCGGCGTCCTTCTCGACGGCGAGGTCGGCCAGCACCGTCTCGCCGCCGATGGTGCGCTGCCCCACCGACACCTCGGGGGCGACGCCCGGCGGGAGGTAGGTGTCGACGCGCGAGCCGAACCGGATGAGCCCATAGGTCTCGCCGGCGGCGACCTCGTCGCCGGGCTTCACGTCGCAGCGGATGCGCCGCGCCAGCAGCCCGGCGATCTGGACCACGCCGACCAGGTGCCCGGTCTGGGTCTCCAGGACGAGGGCGTTGCGCTCGTTGTCCTCGCTGGCCTTGTCCAGGTCCGCGGAGAGGAAGGCGCCGGGCCGGTACTCGACCGAGCGGATCCGGCCGTGCATCGGGATGCGCTGGACGTGCACGTCGAGCACGGAGAGGAAGACGCTGACCCGGGTGACCGGCTCCCGCGGCAGGTCCAGCTCCGCGGGCGGCACGACCTCGGAGATCAACGCGACGGTGCCGTCGGCCGGGGCGAGGACGGCCCCCGGGCGCGGCGGCGGCACGCGGCGCGGCGCGCGGAAGAACGCGGCGGTCGCGGCGGTGGCCAGCAGGCCCACGCCGGCGCCACGGCCCGTCAGCAGCCGGACGGCGCCGGCCGCGGCCGCGACGGCGGCGATGACCGGCCGGCCGCCGGGGTGCAGCGGCGGGACGGCCTCGCGGACCAGCGTGGCGGCGTGCCGCAGCGGGCTCTCGCCGCCGGTGGCGGGCGGTGCACCCGCCGGATGCAGCTCGGGCCTGTTCTCGGGGCCGGCCCCGGGGGCGCCCGGGGACGGGGTCGCGGGGGTGGTCGCGGCCATGGTCGCCAGCGGCTCCTCGTCGGCGGCGCCGTTTCTCCCGGTCTCCCGGCCGGTGCGGGAGGGAGGGCGCGGGCGCCACGCTACTGCGATGCCGGGACGAGGTGGTGGGGCCCCTGCAGGCCCGGCCGGACGGTACGACCCGGATCAGCCCACGGGAGAAGGCTCCGAGAGGTGGTCGAGGGACGTGCACCCCGGACAGCAAAGGGCCGGGGCCGCCATCCCCCGAGACGGCGACCCCGGCCTTGGAACCGCTCGTCCGCTCCCCAGCGACGGGCGGTAGGTCCTGTGCGTCGAGAGGTGGTTTACCCGCCCCCCGCTCAAAGTATCCCCAGCACCCGACCGATCGTCCAGATCAATCCCCGAGGAACTGGATGATCTGCACCGATCGGCCGAACACTCACCTGGTAAGACGTCCGGGCGCGGCGAAGTGTTGCACCCTCCGCATGTGATGCGTACCACTTTCCGGGTGACAGGGGGACGGCCTACCCCCTAAAGGCTCCTCACAGCCCGTTGTCGAGCAACCACACCTCGAGCTCGTCGCCCTGTCGGACCCCGGTCGCCTCCGCCGGCACCACGAACAGGCAGTCCGCCCTGGCCAGGGCGGCGAGCATGTGCGAGGCGGGCGACCCGACCTCGCCGACCGTGCCGTCCCGTGCGTCGAGCGTGCCTCGGCGGTACTGCACGCGCCCGGCGGGCGAACGGAGGGCGTCCCGCGAGCGGGCGGTGACCACCGGGCGCTCGGGGTACGGATGGCCCATCGCCCGGCGCAGCACTGGGCGCACGAACACCTCGAAGGAGACCTGCGAGCTCACCGGGTTGCCCGGCAACGTCACGACGGGGCAGCTGACCTCGCCGAGTTCCACCACGCCCGCCCCCTGTGGCCCGCCGGGCTGCATGCCGACCTTCACGAACTCCACGCCGTGCCCGGTCAGCGCGTCCTTCACCACCTCGTAGGCGCCCGCGCTCACCCCGCCGGAGGTCACCACCAGGTCGACGCCCGCCACGATCCGCTCGGCGAGGACCTTGCGGAACTGCTCGACGTCGTCGGGCACGAAGCGGAGCTGCTCGGCGGTCGCGCCCGCGTCGCGTACGGCGGCGGCGAGCATCGCGCCGTTGGACTCGTAGATCTGGCCGGGCGCGAGCGGCTCGCCCGGTGCCACCAGCTCGGAACCCGTGGAGAGGACGAGGACGTGCGGGCGGCGGCGCACCGGCAGCGAGTCCCGCCCGACCGCGGCGGCCACGCCGATCTGCGCGGCACCGAGGACGGTGCCGGCGTCGAGCACCACGGTGCCCTCGTGGACGTCCTCGCCGACGGTGCGCACGTGCGTGCCGGCCGCGGGTGCGGCCGAGATCGCCACGCGCTCGGTGCCGCCGTCCGTCAGCTCGACCTGGACGATCGCGTCGGCCCCGGCCGGCACGGGCGCGCCCGTCATGATCCGGGCGGCCGTGCCGGGTTCCAGCGGCGGCACGTCCGTGCGGCCGGCGGGGATGTCGGTGGCGACGGGCAGGGTGACCGGGGCGTCGGCGGTGGCCCCGGCGACGTCGGCGGCCCGCACGGCGTACCCGTCCATCGCGGAGTTGTCGAAGGGCGGCAGCGAGATGGCGGCCGGGACCGGCTCCGCGAGGACCCGCCCACGCGCCTCGGCGAGCGGCACGACCTCGACCCCGGTGGGCGACAGGAGGGCCGCGACGACGGCCCGGTGCTCCTCGACGGTGCGGGGCGGTTTCGCGGCGGTCACGCCGGTCATCCTGCCGCAGGGCCGGCACGGAGGCCGGGTCGACCCGGGCTCGGTTGCACTCGCCCACCCCGAGTGCTAAAAACGGCGCTGGCACTCGCCTATGGTGAGTGCCAGGTCGGGCCGGTGAGGCCGGCGCAGGGTTGCCGGCCGTCCGTCGCGGGCGCCGTGTTCGAACCGACGAGTCATCCCAACCGGAGGACCACCCCCATGGCGAAGCAGATCGCGTTCGACGAGGAGGCGCGCCGCGGGCTCGAGCGCGGCATGAACACCCTCGCCGACGCCGTCAAGGTGACGCTCGGCCCGCGCGGCCGCAACGTCGTCCTGGAGAAGAAGTGGGGCGCGCCCACCATCACCAACGATGGTGTGTCGATCGCCAAGGAGATCGAGCTCGAGGACGCCTGGGAGAAGATCGGCGCCGAGCTCGTCAAGGAGGTCGCGAAGAAGACCGACGACATCGCGGGTGACGGCACCACCACCGCCACCGTGCTGGCGCAGGCGCTGGTCCGCGAGGGCCTGCGCAACGTCGCCGCCGGCGCGAACCCGATGGGTCTGAAGCGCGGCATCGAGAAGGCCGTCGAGGCCGTCTCGCAGGCGCTCCTGAAGTCGGCCAAGGAGGTCGAGACCAAGGAGCAGATCGCCGCCACCGCGTCGATCTCCGCCGCCGACAAGCAGATCGGCGAGCTCATCGCCGAGGCGATGGACAAGGTCGGCAAGGAAGGCGTCATCACCGTCGAGGAGTCGCAGACCTTCGGGCTCGAGCTCGAGCTCACCGAGGGCATGCGCTTCGACAAGGGCTACATCTCCCCGTACTTCGTGACCGACGCGGAGCGCATGGAGGTCGAGCTCGAGGACCCGTACGTCCTGCTCGTCTCGTCGAAGATCTCGACCGTCAAGGACCTGCTCCCGCTGCTGGAGAAGGTCATGCAGTCGGGCAAGCCGCTGGCGATCATCGCCGAGGACGTCGAGGGCGAGGCCCTGGCAACGCTCGTCGTCAACAAGATCCGCGGCACCTTCAAGTCCGTCGCCATCAAGGCCCCGGGCTTCGGTGACCGCCGTGAGGCCATGCTCACCGACATGGGCATCCTGACCGGCGGCGAGGTCATCTCGGAGAAGGTCGGCCTCAAGCTGGAGAACGCCGACCTGTCGCTGCTCGGCCGGGCGCGCAAGGTCGTCGTCACCAAGGACGAGACCACCATCGTCGACGGTGCGGGCGACGCCGACCAGATCGCCGGTCGCGTCAACCAGATCCGCGCCGAGATCGAGCGCACCGACTCGGACTACGACCGCGAGAAGCTGCAGGAGCGCCTGGCCAAGCTGGCCGGCGGTGTCGCGGTCATCAAGGCGGGTGCGGCCACCGAGGTCGAGCTCAAGGAGCGCAAGCACCGCATCGAGGACGCCGTCCGCAACGCGAAGGCGGCCGTCGAGGAGGGCATCGTCGCCGGCGGCGGCGTCGCCCTGATCCAGGCCGGTGCGGGCCTGTTCGAGGGCCTCGGGCTGGACGGCGACGAGGCGACCGGCGCGAACATCGTGAAGGTCGCCCTGGAGGCGCCGCTCAAGCAGATCGCCGTCAACGCCGGCCTCGAGGGCGGCGTCGTCGCGGAGAAGGTGCGCAACCTCCCCGCGGGCGAGGGCCTCGACGCGGCCACCGGTGAGTACAAGGACCTGGTCAAGGCCGGCATCATCGACCCGGCCAAGGTCACCCGCTCGGCGCTGCAGAACGCGGCGTCGATCGCGGCCCTGTTCCTCACCACCGAGGCGGTCATCGCCGACAAGCCGGAGAAGAACGCCGCTCCGGCCGGCGACCCGACCGGCGGCATGGGCGGCATGGACTTCTGAGTCCTGCCACCTGGTTCGTCCCGCAGGGGCGGTGGGCTTCGGCCCGCCGCCCCTGCGGCGTTCTCGGGCCTCCCGCCCGGCGGCGGGATGCGGAGCCGGTCAGCGGCCGGGCTGCTCGTCGGCCGGCTGCTCGACGGCTCGGCGGCTGGGCGGTTCGGCGGGCTGGACGGTTCGGCGGGTCCTGCGGCTGAGTAGCCCGACGTTCAGCGGCTCGGCGGGCCGGGCCGCTCGCCCGGACCAGCGGGACCAGCGGTCCAACGCTCAGCGGGCCTAACGGCTCAGCGGGACCAACGGGACCAACAGGACCAACAGGACCAACAAGCCCAACGGGCCCAACGGCTCAGCGGGACCTACGGCTCGGCGGCTGGGCGGTTCGGCGCCTGGACGGTTCGGCGGGTCCTGCGACTCAGCGGGCCCGACAGCTCAGCCCGCGAGCCAGAGCGAGACGCTGCCGCCGGCCACGAGGACGGTAGGGATCAGCGCGACCAGCACCGGCCAGACCCGCCTCGCACCGCGCGTCGCGAACCAGAAGCCGACGGGCCAGGCGATCGCGACCGTGCCCATGACCGCACCGAACACCACGCCGCCCGCATCCTCCAGGCCGAGCCCGAACGCGATCCCCATCAGCGCGAACAGGGCTGGCCAGAGGGCGCAGAGGAAGGTGAGGGTGAGCCCGACGACCCGGGTGGCGAGCACGGCAGCGGGGACCGGCGCACGACCGCCCGGCAGGCCGTCGGGCAGTACCGCGGGGTGGGCGTACAGGCGGGCCGCACCGACGTCGGGGCGGCGCGGTGAACCGGCCGGTGGAGTGCCGGTTCCGGCGGCGGCCGGGTTCCACCGCGCCGCGGCGGGGTCGTGGTGCGGTGTCGTGGTCATGGACTCCGACGCTACGAAGCCGCAGGCCGCGGAACAGTCGTGCCACCACCACACCACCGGGCGGCCACCTCGTGATCCGTCCGAGCGTCACACCACGGTCGGGGCCGCAGCAGTAGCGTGTCCCTCGCCATCGTCGATCATTCTCAAAGACACCCGACCGCTTCGCCGAGAGCGTTCCCGTGACGCCCGCAGGATGATGATCCTTCCGAGCGGTCCGGGCTCGCCGTTCCCACAGCTCCGTCGCGGCGCTCGAATCCTGATCACTCCGAACGCGACGGACTCGCTGGTGCGACAGCTCCCGGTGACGCTTACATCGTGATCGTTTCGAGCGTGACGGGACCGCCGGTCCGACAGCTCTCCCGTACCGCTCGCAGCTTGGTCGCTCCGAGCGGCACGACCTCGCTGGGGCGACAACTTCCCCGTGACCCTCGCGAGAGCATGATCATTCCGAGCGGCACGGATTCATGCGTGCGACAGCTCCCCGGTGCCCCTCGGAGCATGATCGTTCCGAGCGCGACAGAGTCGCTGGTGCAGCTGCTCCTCCGTGATGCTCGCAGCGTGATCATTCTGAGCACCTCAGGAATGCTGGCGTCGCCACTCTCCAGTGACCCTCCGAGCATGCCCGCTCCGGGCAGTACAGAATCGCTAGTGCGGCGCTTCCCGTGGCGCTCAAGAAAACGTGATCGTTCCGAGCGGCACGGGAATGCGAGTGCGACAGCTCTCCTGTGGCGCCCGTAGCTTGATCGCTCCGAGCGCTACAGAATCACTGGTGCGGCAACTTCCCCGTGACGCTCGCGGAGCGTGATCGTTCTGAGCGAGACAGGATCGCCTGTCCGAAGGCCCTCTCGTGCCCCTCGGATCGATCATCGGTGGCCGGTCAGCCGCTCCGGGTCGAACCCCCGCGCCCGGCAGGCCGCCTCGAGTTCACGGCGCACCCGCGCCGCCACGCGCTCCGGGTGCCGGTGGACCTCGACCGCCGAGAACCGCACGACCCGCCAGCCCGCTCGCGCGAGGTGAGCCTCACGAGCCAGATCGCGCAGAGCGCGCGTCGGCTCGAGGTGATCGCCGCCGTTGTACTCGAACGCGAGCAGCAGCGCTGGGTAGGAGAGGTCGAGCTCGTAGGGCCCGACCGGGTGCTGCAGGACCGGGCACGGCAGCCCCGCGTCGGCGATCGCGAGTCGGATCCGGGTCTCCATCGGCGAGCCCGAGCGCCGGTCCGCGCGACGCACGATCTCCGGCAGGTTCGCGCTTCCGCGAGCACCGAGATGCCGCCGGCGTAGCTCCAGCAGTTCCGCCGGCTCGAACTCCCCCACCCTGGCCAGGGCGTCGACGGCCACGATCGCGTCCCACACCGTGCAGCGACACGCGAGGTCGAAGGCGGTGCGCCTGGCCGAGGTCACCCGCACGCCGCCGACGTCGATGGTCTCCTCCGCGAGGAGCCGCCCGCGGCGCACCCGCAGCCCCGGTTGTCCTCGCTGGGTACCACCCGGCACGACGACGTCGACGAGCGCGTCCGGCGGCCCGCACGACGCTCCGAGCAGCTCGGCCGCGGCCCAGCCACCCACCGCGCCCCGCCCCTCGACGAGCAGGTAGGCGCCTCGGGCCCGCACTGACAGGTGTGCGGGGTCGATGCCCGGCACAGCGGACACGCAGATGTCGGCGAAGAGACGGTGGAAGCGGGGCCCGCGCAGCTGCCCGGACGTCACCGCGCCCGCGGCCACCGCAGCGGAGCCTCGAAACGGTTGGTTCAGCACGTCTCTTGGACGGAACCCTGCTCCACCCCGTTCATGATCTTTCCGAGCGGGACCGGGAGGTAGCTTGAGCGACGCTCCCGTATCACTCGGATCGATCACCAGGCCGGTGATCGATCCGATGGTCACAGGAGAGTTGCGACGACAACGCTTGCGTGACCGTCGGACGGGTCTCGGACCGGGCGGCGGGCTTTCTGTTCGGGCCGGCCGCGGTGACTGCTCCGGGCGCGCCGGCCTCACCGAGCCGGCTCACCACGTGCGGGGAACCAGCGCGGACACGCAGGGCGAGGCGCCCGTCTGGGGCATTCCGGCCCGAACCGGCCGAGACGCGGGACCCGGCTCCCCGGACGTACCGACGCGCGCTACCCGAACCGCCGACTCGCGCTACCCGAGCCGCCGACTCGCGGGGGTCCAGAGCGCGGGTCGCGTGAGGTCAGAGCGCGACTCGCGGCGTCAGAGCTCCTGCCGCACGGCCCCAGAGCCCCCGACTCGCGCTACCAGAACCCTCGACCCGCTGCCGGAACCCCACCCGCGGCGTCGGAACTCCTGCCGCACGGCCCCAGAACCCCCGACTCGCGCTACCAGAACTGCCGACTCGCGGTACCAGAACTGCCGACTCGCGCTACCCCAACTGCCGACTCGCGCTACCGGAACTGCCGACTCGCGGGGGTCCAGAGCGCAACTCGCAGGAGGTCAGAACGCGACTCGCGCTCCCGGAACCCCCGACTCATGGCGCCGGAACCCCCGACTCGCGCTGCCAGAACCCCCGACTCGCGGGTAGGGGGCGGGTCACTCCTCGGGGGCGAGGAACCAGGCCGCGAGGTAGAGGACGATGCCGAAGCCGAAGCCCAGGACGGTCAGCGCGACGAGCGCGATCCGGATGAGCCCGGCGTCGACGTTCAGGCTCTCGGCGAGCCCGCCGCACACGCCGGCGAGCATCTTGTCCGAACGGCTGCGGTGCAGCCGGAAGGGCTTCTGCTCCCGAGGGGCGGGGACGACGGCCGGCTGGTCGGGGGTGGCGGTGGTGGTCTGCTGTTCCATGTCCACGAGCCTGCCGGCGCAGGGCGGCCCGCACCTCGGGGTCGGTCCCGGATCCCTCCCGGAGACCGACCCGGATCAGCGCCGGGGTCGGCGGGGTTCCGGGGTCCGGGGCGTACGCCCGCCCGTGCCCGGCCAGGACGGGTCTTGTTCGGGCGCCGGACGCGGGAGGGGGTCCTCGGGGACCTGCCGGTCCCGCAGCCGCACCATCCGGCCGACGAGCACCGCGACGACCAGGGCGACGGCCACCCAGGCCAGCACCCCGACGACGATCCAGCCGGCGACGGACATTCCTCGGCTCCCTGCCACGGTTGCGCCACCGAGTGTCCACGCCCTGGCCTTTCGGCGCACGGCCGCATCGGGGTGAGGCGGTACCCCGTCCCGGGGAACCGCCGTCACGCTCGGTTCAGCCCACTTCGGGCAGGGCCGGTCCGAGCAGGTCGTCCGCGTCCACGATGCGGTACGCGTACCCCTGCTCGGCGAGGAACCGCTGACGGTGCGCGGCGTAGTCGGTGTCGAGGGTGTCCCGCGACACGACCGAGTAGAAGTGGGCCTGCCGGCCGTCGCCCTTCGGCCGCAGCAGCCGGCCCAGCCGTTGCGCCTCCTCCTGCCGGGACCCGAAGGTGCCCGAGACCTGCACGGCCACGGTGGCCTCCGGCAGGTCGATCGAGAAGTTCGCGACCTTGCTGACGACCAGCCGCTTCAGCTCGCCGGCGCGGAAGGCGTCGAACAGTGCCTCGCGCTCCTTGTTCTTCGTGGAGCCCTGGATCACCGGGCAGTCGAGCACCTCGCCGAGCTCGTCGAGCTGGTCGAGGTAGGCGCCGATGACCAACGTCGGCTCGCCCGGGTGCCGGTCCAGGATGGCCTTGACGACGGGCAGCTTGGTGCGCGCGGTCGAGGCCATCCGGTAGCGCTCCTCGGCCTCCGCGGTGGCGTAGCCGAGCCGCTCGCTCTCCGTGAGCGTGACCCGCACCTCGGTGCACTCGGCGGGCGCGATCCAGCCCTGCTGCTCGATGTCGCGCCACGGGGCGTCGTAGCGCTTCGGCCCGATCAGGGAGAAGACGTCGCCCTCCCGGCCGTCCTCGCGGACCAGGGTCGCGGTCAGGCCGAGCCGGCGGCGGGACTGCAGGTCGGCCGTCATGCGGAAGACGGGCGCGGGCAGCAGGTGCACCTCGTCGTACACGACCAGGCCCCAGTCCCGGGAGTCGAAGAGCTCGAGGTGCCTGTACTCGCCCTTGGTCCGCCGGGTGATCACCTGGTAGGTCGCGATCGTGACCGGGCGGATCTCCTTCTTCTCGCCCGAGTACTCGCCGATCTCCTCCTCGGTGAGGCTGGTGCGCGCCACGAGCTCGCGCTTCCACTGCCGGCCCGAGACGGTGTTGGTGACCAGGATCAGCGTGGTGGCCTTGGCCCGGGCCATCGCCGCCGCGCCGACGAGCGTCTTCCCCGCGCCGCACGGCAGCACGACCACGCCGGAGCCGCCGTCCCAGAACCCGTCGACGGCCCGGGCCTGGTAGTCGCGCAGGGTCCAGCCGTCCTGGACCAGGTCGATGGGGTGTGCCTCGCCGTCGACGTAGCCGGCCAGGTCCTCGGCCGGCCAGCCGACCTTGAGCAGCATCTGCTTGAGGTGCCCGCGTTCCGACGGGTGGACGACGACGGTGTCCGGGTCGATCCGGGCGCCCAGCATCGGCGCGATCTTCTTCTGCCGGAGCACCTCCTCCAGCACCGCGCGGTCCAGCGCGGTCATGACCAGCCCGTGCGCGGGGTGGTTGGACAGCTGCAGCCGGCCGTACCGGCCCATGGTGTCGACGACGTCGACCAGCAGCGGCTGCGGCACGGCGTAGCGGGAGAAGCGGACGAGGGCGTCGACGACCTGCTCGGCGTCGTGCCCCGCGGCCCGCGCATTCCACAGCGCGAGCGGGGTGACGCGGTAGGTGTGCACGTGCTCCGGCGCGCGCTCCAGCTCGGCGAAGGGGGCGATCGCCATCCGCGCGTCGTCGGCGGTGGGGTGGTCGACCTCGAGCAGGAGGGTCTTGTCGGACTGGACGATGAGTGGTCCGTCGGTCACGCGCGGATCCCTTCGGGGGTGTCGATCGGTGCACGTCCCGCCACTCATCGTGAGCCGGGCGGTCTTCCACGGACGGTGAGCGGTCGGCGACGGCGCCACCCGATCGGGGTGATGGACGAGTCGCTCGTCCAGGGCGGGCGTCGCGCCACCTCCGGCTATGCTGGCCGGGCACTGTCCGCGGTACGTACGTGTGCCACGACGATCCTATCCCCGGCTCCGGGCGGGCGGCCTCCCCAGCGGCCGCGTGTCGCGGAAACCGCTGCACGAGAAGCGGACCGGCGGCACCCCGGGCCCGGCCTCGGCCGGGTCGGGCCGTGCGGCCGGCCCCCGACCGGAAGGCCCAGACGATCACCGCCCCGCTCCCCACCGGCGCCCCCGCACCGTCCCCGGCCTCGCCGAACACGCGTGCGAGCCGCTCGGCCACTGGCCGCTACCAGCGGGCACCTCGGCTCCGCCAGGTGCCCGCGGGGCGCGAATCGTCGGGACTCCGTGTCAAGGTCGATCAGGTCGTCGCGAGCCACATCAGGGAGACGTTGACGTGACCAGCACCGAACGCGACCCCGCGTGGTCGGAGCGGCTGAACCCCCGCAACTGGAGCCTGGCCGCCAAGCTGGTGGCCGTGGGCCTCGTGCCCACCCTGCTGGCCCTGGTGCTGGGCGTGCTGCGCATCTCCGACCAGGCGGGCGTGGCCGAGCAGCTGGGCCGGGACAACCGCCTGCTCGAGATCCGCCAGAGCGTCGCGGCCACGGCACAGGCGCTGCAGGCCGAGCGGAACAGCGCCGTGCTGTTCGTCGCCGGCGGGCGCACCGGCGACCGCGGCGCGCTCGCGGCGGCCGCGGCCGACACCGACGCGAAGCTCGGCGAGGTGCGGTCGGCGCTGGCCGACCCCGCCCTGCTCGACGCGAGCGGCACCACCGCGCTGCAGCAGGCCGAGGGCGGGTTCACCCAGCTCCCCGTGCTGCGGACCGACGTGACGGGCCCGGCGGCCGTGGTCGACGACGTCACCGCCCGCTACACGACCGTCGTCCAGCGCACGGACGTCCTGGAGCGGGCGCTGGTCCGCCAGGGCGAGACCTCGTACGCCGGCGGCCTGGGCGACGCGCTGGTCGCGACCGGGGAGGCCCGCGAGGCGCTGGCCCTGCAGCACACGGTGCTGGCGGGTGCGATCGCGGCGGGCCGGCTGACCGAGCAGGACAAGAGCGCCGTCACGGGCGCCTCCGCGGCGTTCGCCGCGGCCTTCGCGGACTACCAGGTGGGCCTCACGCCGGAGGAGTTCGCGCGCTACGGCAACTTCGCCACCGACGGTGCCAACGTCGAGCTCGAGCGGCTGCGGACGCAGATCATGGCCACCCCGACCGACCGGCCGCTCGAGGCGGACCCGGTGGCGTGGGACGCGGCGTACCAGCAGGCCGCCCAGGTCGTCGACCGCGCCGGGGCCGGCGTCGCCGACGAGCTGACCGCCACCTCAACGCAGGCGCAGGCGGACGCGAGCAACAAGGCCGGCGTCAACTCCGTACTGCTCATGCTGGGCGTGCTGCTCGGCATCGCGATCATCGTGCTGCTCGCCCGCAGCCTGATCCGCTCGCTGCGCGTGCTGCGCCGCTCCGCCCTCGAGGTCGCCGAGCGCCGGCTCCCGCAGGCCGTCGAGAGCATGCGCTCCGGCCAGCCGCTCAACGCCATGGTCGAACCGGTGCCGCTCACGGGCCGGGACGAGGTCGGCCAGGTGGCGCGCGCGTTCGACGCCGTGCACGGGCAGGCCATCCGCCTCGCCGCCGACCAGGCCGCGCTGCAGTCGAACGTGTCGAACATGTTCGTCAACCTCTCCCGCCGGTCGCAGGCGCTGGTCGAGCGCCAGCTGCAGCTGATCGAGCAGCTGGAGAGCAACGAGCAGGACCCGGACCAGCTGTCCAACCTCTTCCAGCTGGACCACCTCGCGACCCGTATGCGGCGCAACAGCGAGAACCTGCTGGTCCTCGCGGGCACCGACCTCGCGAAGCGCAACGTCGCCCCGGTTCCGGTGGTCGACGTCCTGCGCGCCGCGGTGTCCGAGATCGAGCAGTACCAGCGCGTCGTCGTGCAGCCGCCGCCCGTGGCGACGGTCGCCGGGCGCGCCGCGAGCGACCTCGTCCACCTGCTGGCCGAGCTGCTCGACAACGCCACCAACTTCTCCCCGCCGGACTCGCAGGTCGTCATGAGCACGACCCGGGCGGGCGACGGCTCGCTGCTCGTCGAGATCGCCGACCGCGGTGTCGGCATGGCGGACCACGAGCTCGCCGAGGCCAACCAGCGCCTCTCCTCCCCGGCCGCGGTCGACGTGTCGGCGTCGCGCCGGATGGGTCTGTTCGTGGTCGGCCGCCTGGCCAACCGGCACGGGCTCGGCATCCGCCTCGGCGGCGGCATGACGGGCGGCTCCGGCGGCCTCACCGCGTCGGTCACCGTGCCCGCCACGCTGGTCCCGTCGGCCGAGCCGATCGAGCGGCAGCCGGTCCGCACGGGCGCCGCGCCCGCGATCCCCGCCGGGCAGGGCGCGTCCGCGTTCGGCGGCAGCCCGGCCGCCCCGGCCCCCGGGACCGGCACGGTCCCGGCGCCGCGCCCGGGCAGCAACGGCTCCGGCCAGTCCCGGTCGCTGTCCTCCCTGGTCGCGGGCGACGACGGGCCGATGAGCCCGGCTCTGGCCCTCGGCGGCGGACGCCCGCCGTCGCCCCCGCTCAACGGGAAGGGCCTGCCGCAGCGCACGCCCGGCGGTGTGCCCCCGCGGGACGGCTCCGGCCCGGACGACGGGTTCGACGCCTTCGGCACCGGCGCGACGCCACCGGCCGAGGGGCGCGACGAGGGCTCCGCGCGAGAGCACACCGCTCCCGCGGACGAGGACGCCCGCGAGACCGGTCGGGACGGCACCGCGCCGGCCGACGGCCGCATCCCCGACGGGCAGGGCGGCCGGCAGGCGCCGGATGCCCGGCCGGCCGGCCCGGAGCGCGGGCCGTGGCCGGTCGAGAGCCTGCGGCGGCCGCTGAACGGCTCCACCGTCCCGACCCGGCCCACCAACGGACACGCCCTCCACGGCGAGCGACCGGCCGCCTCGGGCCCCGGTGACCTGACGGCGCTGCCCAAGCGGACCCCGCGCGGCGGCACGCCGGGCGACCCGGCCGACCGCACTCGCGAGCAGCACCGCCCGGCGGAACCGCAGGCCGGCGAGGAGCGCCCGCGGGGTGAGGCCCTGCGCGAGGGCCAGGACGACGGGCCGGCGACGGGCTCCGAGCGCCCGGCCGAGAAGCTCGGCCGGGGCGTGGCCGCGGCCGGTGCCGCGCTCGCCGGTGCGGCCGCGGGCCTCGCCGGTGCGGCGGGTCTGCGCAAGACCGACAAGGACTCCGAGAACTCCACCGACCACACGGCCGGCGAGGACGGCGTCGCGGCCGAGCGGACCGCCACCGGCGGCGACGCGGACGACCGCACGCCCCCCACGGGCTCGACCCGGGCGGACGCGGACACCCCCGCCACCGGCACCTCGGCGGCGACCGGGGCTCGCAAGGCGGATGACGTCGCGCGACCCGAGCCGGCGGATACCGACGGCGAGACCGACGGCGCCGCGGACGAGCCGGCCACCAGCCGGTTCCCCGTCGTCGGGGTCGACGGCCCGCGGCCGGGTGCCTTCTCGCCGACCGCCGACGCGGCCACGACGGTCCCGTCGAAGGGCGCGCCCGACGCGGCCGGTACGGACGCGCTCCGCGAGCGCACCGCCCCCACCACCGCCGACGGCCAGGGCCCCGCGGTCACGGGCAGCACGTCCGCCGCGGTCACGGACGACGAGTCCGAGGGCACCGGGCACGGGACCACGCCCCGCCTCGACACGACCCTCGCCGACGCGCCCACCGGCGCCGACGAGTCGAGCGCGAAGCGCGCTGCTGCAGCAGCGGCGCCGGACACGGACGTCGAGGAGTCGGGCACCGAGGCCGGTACCGAGACCGGGATCGAGGCCGGCGAGCGCCCCGCGAGCGACGGCACGTCCCGCACCGGGGCCGCCTTCGCCGCAGGGTCGGCCGCCTTCGCCGGCGTCGCCGGCATCCGCTCCGGGCGGGTCGACGAGACCCGCAAGGGCGCGGGGGCCGAGGACGCGTCCGAGGAGCCGGCCGCCGACGCAGGCACGGAGGCGGCAGCGTCCGGCACCGGCGCCGCGGGCGAGGCCCCCGCGGACGAGCGCACCGACCGCACCGCCGACGCCCGCATCGAGACCCCTCCCGTACCGGCCACCGGCACGGGCGCGACGGAGCGTCCAGGTTCCGAGACCCCGGGCGCGAGCGACGGCTCGGCAGGGGGATCCGTCCCGCCGTCGGTGGCGGGTCTGCCGCGGCGCACGCCCGGCGTGAACGGCGGGCAGCGGCCCAGCCGGCCGCCGTCGGCGCTGCCGCGGCGCGGCGAGGAGTCCGAGGCCCGGCCGGAGCGCCCGGCCGCGGCGGCTCCGCAGGGCGCCGCCGAGGGCACCGGGCTGCCGCGCCGGACACCGGACGGCGAGCGGCCCGGTCAGGCTCCGCCCGCCCCGGCCGCCGGTCCCGAGGGCTCGCAGGGCCTGCCTCGGCGCACCCCGGGCACGCCCGACACACCCCCGAACGGCGACCGCCCCGGTCGGGCTGCCGCCGCCGGCCCCGAAGGCCCGCTGGGCCTGTCCCGGCGGACGCCGGGCACCCCGGCCGGCGAGCGGCCCACGAGCTATCCGACCGGTCCGGCGGGCCTGCCCCAGCGCCGTCCCGGGCGCCCGATGTCGGCGTCCGTCGAGGGCACGGAGGCCCTGTTCTCGGCCTCCACGCCCGCGGACTCGAGCACCACCGGCCAGCTGCGCCGGCCGGGCGGCTTCGAGTCGCGGACGCCCGCAGGTCGCGGCCCCGGCACCAACGGCACTCCCGGCACCAACGGCGCGACACCGACCGCCGCGGGCACGGCGGGCAGCGGCGTCGCACCCGGTGTGGAGCAGACCGGCGGCGCCCCCGCCGCACCGGCGGCCGGGACGACCGGCCAGGGCCCGGCGGCGCAGGATCCGACGCAGGGCCCGGCGGCCCACACCCCGACGGCCCACAGCACGACGGCCCAGAGCACGACGGGGGCAACGGCCGGGAGCCCGACGGGGGCAACGGCCCAGGGCCCGGTGAACCCGGCCGCCCAGGACCCGGCGAACCCGGCGGCACAGCGCCCGGCGAACCCGGCGGCCTCCCACCCGGCCGCCCCGTACCGCAACGGCGGCCCCATCGCCTACGGCACCGGCACCCCCGGCGGCCCGGGCGCGACCGCCGCTCCGTCCGGCCTGCCGACCCGCCGCCCGCGCCCCGGCCCGACCGGCACCGGCCCCGCCGGCACCGGGAACGGGTCCGCCCCGACCGGCACCGGCCCGGGCACCCCGGCCCCCCCGGCCCCCCAGGGCGCCCAGGGCCCCAGCGCCTCTCTCGGCGCCGACCGGGCCGTGCCCGCGGGCGGCCCGGAGGCCGACGGCCCGTCCCGCTTCGACCTCGGCCAGACCACGCCGATCTTCGAGGAGATCGCGTCGGCCTGGTTCCGCTCGAACCGCGACGTCCCGGTCCGCTGGACGGACGGCGAGGGCGCCGAGGACGCGCCGGGCACGTCCGGCGCCCCACGTGCCGCGGGCGGACAGGCCCCGGCGGATCCGCTCCGGTCCGCGGAGCGCCCGGCGGGCGGGGACAGCGGGTTCGCCACGGCGGCGGACGAGGGCTGGCGGGTCGCCGACGCGACCGCGGCGGCCACGGCCGCCGAGTCCGAGCGTGGCGCGAGCGAGACCACGGAGGCCGGGTTGCCGAAACGCAGGCCCCGCGCGCGGCTCGTCCCGGGCAGCGCGGCAGGATCCGCGGTACTGGCTCCGCCGTCGGGGCCGGCCCGCAACGCCGAGGCCATCCGTGGTCGCCTGGCGAGCTACCAGCAAGGCGTCCGGCAGGGCCGGGAGAGCCGGCTGCGCCGCCAGTCGGCGACGGGCGGAACCGGCACCGGGCAGACCCGGAGCACGACCGAGCAGGACGAGGAGAAGTGATGATCGGGCAGGAGGCCGCACGAGCGGCCATCGGCACCGGCCCGACCGACGTCGAGGAGGCCGCGGCGTGACCGCACCACAGACCCAGCCCAGCCGGTTCGGATGGCTGGTCACCAACTTCGCGGAGAAGGTCCCCGGGGTCGCGCACGCGATCGTGGTCTCCGCCGACGGGCTGCTGCTCACGGCGTCGGACCGGCTCCCCCGCGACCGTGCCGACCAGCTGGCCGCGGTGGCGTCCGGCCTGGTCAGCCTGACCCAGGGCGCGGCGCGCTGCTTCGACGCGGGCGGCGTGGTGCAGACCGTCGTGGAGATGGACCGCGGGATCGTCCTGCTCATGTCCATCAGCGACGGCTCGTGCCTGGCCGTGCTCGCCTCGCCCAGCTGCGACATCGGCCTCATCGGCTACGAGATGACGCTGCTGGTCGACCGCGTCGGCCAGCTGCTCACCCCGGAGCTGCGCGCCGAACTGCAGGGCTCCTTCGGGCCCTGACGGCCCGGCCCGGAGCCCAGCGCGTCGATCCCATGTCCATCCGTCCGACGAACGACCGGCACGAGGCAGGTGAGGTTTCATGACCAGCGGTCCCGACGACGCACCGCGTCAGCAGGAGCCGACGTTCGCCGACGTGATGAACGGGTTCAGCCTCGACTCGGGGCGCCCGCGCAAGCGCCGCCGGTGGGGGCGCCGGCGGGACGAGGAGGCCGAACGGCAGGAGGCCGTCCAGGCGCCCCCGCCGCCGGCCCACTCGGCCACGCCGCCCCCCGGCCCGGTGCCCAACGAGGTGGCCTACTCGCAGGGTCCTCAAGGCCCTCAGGGCCCTCAGGGCGATGCGGGCTTCGCGGGTTCGGGCTACGGCGGGTACCAGACCGGGCCCATCGAACCGATCCGGGACGAGCCGCTCCCGCCCGCCGTCCCCACCGGGGCGTCGGCGGTGCGGCCCTACGCCTGGACCCGCGGCCGGACCAAGTCCGGCTTCGACCTCGCGATCGAGACGCTCGTCTCGACCAGTCCGCAGGGCCGTGAGCAGCTCGCGCTGCTGCAGATGGAGCACCGCTCCGTCGCGGACCTGTGCGACCAGCCGCGTTCGGTCGCCGAGGTCGCCGCGCTGCTGTCGATCCCGCTCGGCGTGGCCCGGGTGCTCCTCGGCGACATGGCCGGGCTGGGCGTGGTGACCGTGCACCAGACCGCGAGCAGTACCGGCAACGAGCCGGACCTCGCACTGATGGAAAGGGTGTTGAGTGGACTCCGTCGGCTCTAGTTACCCCGTCGGCGGGCCGCCGGTCGCCCCGGCTCCGCCGAACATGTCCCGCCCGTCCCCGGCGCCCCGGCCGGGCCCGTCGCCCACCACGATCTCGGCGAAGATCGTGGTCGCGGGCGGCTTCGGCGTCGGCAAGACCACGTTCGTCGGCTCGGTGTCGGAGATCGACCCGCTGACGACCGAGGCCGTGATGACCGAGGCCAGCGCCGGGCACGACGACCTGAGCGCCACCCCGAACAAGCAGACGACCACGGTCGCCATGGACTTCGGCCGCGTCTCGCTCGACTCGGACCTGATCCTCTACCTGTTCGGCACGCCCGGGCAACACCGGTTCTGGTTCATGTGGGACGACCTGGTGCGCGGCGCGATCGGCGCCGTCGTGCTGGTCGACACGCGGCGGCTCGCGGACTGCTTCTCCGCGATCGACTTCTTCGAGGACCGCGGCCTGCCCTACGTCGTCGGCCTCAACGCGTTCGACGGCCAGCAGGCGCACCGGATCGAGGACGTCCGCGAGGCGATGTCGATCGACCCGTCGATCCCGATCGTCATGTGCGACGCCCGCAACCGGGAGTCCACGAAGCAGACGCTGATCGCACTGGTCCAGCACGCGATGGCCGCCCGCATGGCGGCCGGCGCCCGCCGCTGAGCCGCCGCTGACGCCACGTCCGACCCGGGCGTCGTGCTCAGCGCTCGATGAGGGCGATCCGCGTGATGCGGTGCAGCGGCAGCCGGTAGACCTCCCCGTCGACGGCGTCGCGCCCCTCGACGATCCCGCCGCCGACGGTCAGCGGGGCGAGCACCCGCTCGCCCTGCCGGCCGTGGCCGTCGACGTACCCGATCCACACCTGGCGCCGCGCCCGGGCCGCCTCCTGCAGGGTGGCCAGGGTGTGGCTGGACCCGTTGGCGGGCAGTGCGTTCCCGGCACCGCGCCGGGCCGCGGCCAGCGCGTCGCCCGCCCGGATCTTGGCGACCACCGCGTCGATCCGCTCCTCCGACGGGTCGGCGAGCACCGTCCGGTTCCGCGACCGCCGCGGGTCCGTGCGGGCCCCGCGCGGCCCGAGGTCCAGCACCCCTCCGGTGGCGTCCTCGGCGGCCGGGCTGAACCCGGCGGCGCGCAGCCCGTCGAGCAGCTCCGCGAGCGGGGCGGGACTCACCGCGACCGTCGGCGCGATCCGTCGCAGCTCCAGCGCCGCCGTCTCGGGGTGCGCGAGGACCTCGGAGAGGAGCACCTCGTCGTCCGACCGCAGGAAGGCCGAGGCGACGCCGCCGCGCAGCCGCCCGTGGCGCCGCCCGACGTCCTCGATCAGATAGGTCAGCGCCTGCGGCACCGGCGTCGACGACTTCTCCTCGAGCAGCTCCTTCAGGTCCGTCACCGACCGGCCGGAGTCGAGGGCCCGCCGCACGCTGGCCTCGGAGAAGCGGTAGACCGTGGCGCCGCCGGCCGACTCGACGTCGGCCATCAGCTGCAGCTCCCGCGCCAGCGCCGTGACGAGCGGCCCGGGCGCGACGGCCGTGAGGTCGGCCTGCAGGAGCACGGTGTCGACCGGTTCGGGCAGCACGGCCCGCAGGGCGGCGACCACCGGCCCGTTCTGCCCGGGCGAGGCGGCGAGCAGCGCCCGGCCGGGCTCGGCGAGCGCGTCGAGGGCGACGACGCCGACCAGCGTGCCCTCCTCCAGCGTCCACCGGACGATCTCGTCCCGCAGCCGGCCGCCCCGCCGCGGCGCCCGCCACGCGAGCAGGTCCCCCAGCGCCTCGGGGGTCGTGACGGCGGTGCCGGGCGGCAGGGCGGCCAGGGCGGCGAGCACGCGCCGCCGGTCCCGGGGCGCGACCGGACGGCGCAGCGTCTCGGAGAGCGCGTTGATGGGGCGGTCGGCGTCGTCCCGCCTGCCGACGAGCCCGGGCAGCCGGGGCAGCTCCAGCCAGGCCCGGGCCAGCGCGACCCAGCGCTGCTCGATCCCGGCGCCCGCCCAGGCGTCCGCCGCGGTGGTGGGCAGCCAGTCCGGGTTGGGCGAGTCGCTCTGCCCGATCAGGTCCGCGGCCAGGGCGACCTCGACGATCAACGCCGCGCCCGCCTCGTCCGTCTCCAGCTCGCGGGCGGTGCGGCGCAGGTCGCGCACGCCCAACCCGCCCGAGCGGAGCACGGTGGGCGGGCTGGCGCCCCAGAGCTCGATCAGCCGCTCCACGCGCCGCAGGAGCTCCATGGCGGCGCCGCCGGCCGTCGCGTCGATCTGGGGGACGGGCCACTCGCGCGTCGACAGCGCCGGCGGGGTGGCCTCGATCCGCCCCATCGGCCGGTCGCCGCGCAGCGCGATCCCCACCTGCTGCGGCAGCTCCACGGTCTCGGTGTCGAGCCGGAGCAACAGCCCCTTGGCGAGCAGCCGCCCGACCGGGCTGTCCGGTTCCGCCGAGGACCGGCTGCGGCCGATGGGCGGGCCGGCGACGAGCGCGTCGAGCACCCGGCGCTCCTCGGCAGGCAGGCCGGCGAGCAGCGCGGGCAGCTCGCTCGAGGCGGCGGGGCCGCCCGCGCGGCGCCCCAGGTTGCCCGGGTAGGCGGGAACGACGTCCCGCGCGGCCGGGACCACCCGCAGCCCGTCGTCCTCGCCCCACACCAGCACGCGGGCGCGCAATGCGTCGAGGGCGCCGTCGAGCGCCCCGGCGGTGACGTCCGGCCCGAGCAGCCGGGCGACCTCCACCCGCTCGACGGCGACGTGGTCCGCGTCGGCCACGACGAGCGCCTCGAGTACGGCGAGGGCCACGGTGTCGAGGTCGTCGCTCGCGCGGTGGACCGAGGCGCGGATCCCCGCCCGCGTGGCCAGCACGGTGACGTCGGCGGGCGGCGGCACGGCCAGGTCCGGCCGGAGCCGCAGCAGCGCGGCCAGGGTCTCGTCGTCCTGGGCACGCAGCCAGTCGACCAGCGGTGCGGTCATCGCCCTCCACGGTAGTCGTCGGGACGGGTGCCCCGCCCGCGCGCCCGATCGGGGATACTGGGGGAGCCCGCGCACGAGACACCGTGGAGGAGAGCCGTGGCGAAGCCGCTGAAGGCCGGACGCATCGACCCGAACTGGCCGGACCTGCCCGACGGCGAGCACCCGCTGACCGAGCTCCTCGGGCCGGTGCAGGGGAACATGTCCCCCTTCGGCGACGTCGAGTTCCCGCTCGACAAGGTCCCGTACGAGCACCCCGTCACCGAGATCAACAAGTAGTGCCCGCCGGGGGCCTGCTGCTCGCCGCCGGCGCCGGCCGCCGGATGGGCGGGCCGAAGGCCCTCGTCGAGCTGGCGGGCGAGCCGCTCGTCCGCCGGGCCCTGCGGGTCCTGGCGGAGGGCGGCTGTGCCCCGTCCACGGTGGTGCTGGGGGCCGAGGCGGAGCGCGTCCGCCCGCTGGTCCCGAGCGGCACCGAGATCGTCCTCGCGCCCGACTGGGCGGAGGGCATGGGCGCCTCGCTGCGCGCCGGTCTGGCCGCGCTGGCGGCCCGCGACCCCGCCCCGGAGGCTGTCGTCGTCCATCTCGTGGACCTGCCGGGTGTCACGCCCGCCGCGGTCGCCCGTCTGGCCGCCCTCGCCGCCCCCGGGGCGCTGGCCCGAGCGGCCTACGACGGTTACCCCGCCCACCCGGTGCTGCTGGGCCGGGAGCACTGGGCTCCCGTGGCTGCCGGGGCCCGCGGCGACGCCGGGGCCCGCGGCTACCTGAAGGGCCATCCGGACCTCCTCCTCGTGGAGTGCGGCGACATCGCCCGCCCGGACGACGTCGACACCCCCGAACAGCTCGCCCGCGCCCGCGGCGCCTCCTGAGCACGCGACCACCCCGCCACCGGTTCGGTGACGGGGTGGGCGGGGGTCCGGGCGCGCGCCCCAGGGCCTGCGAGAGAAGGGTTCAGACCTGGAGCACGCTGCCCGGCAGGATCAGGTTGGGGTTCGAGGTCAGCGCCGGGTTCTTGGCGAGCAGGTCCTTCCAGTTCGCCATGCCGTGCGCCTGTGCGATCTTGCCGAGGGTGTCGCCCGCCTTGACCGTGTAGGTCCCGGTCGACGGCGCCGCCGGGGCGCTGAGACGGACCTGCTGCACCGGCGCGGCCGGCGCGGTGCGCTGGGTGGCCGACTCGCCGGTCGCGCCCGCCTTGCGCGAGCACACCGGCCAGGCGCCCCACCCCTGCTTCGCCAGCACCTTCTCGGCGACGGCGATCTGCTGGGCACGGGAGGCCTGGTGGGCGACCGGGGCGTACTGCGTGCCGCCGAAGCCCTTCCAGGTCTGCGCGGTGAACTGGAGGCCGCCGGAGAAGCCGTTACCGGTGTTGATGCTCCAGTTGCCACCGCTCTCACACTGGGCGACCTTGTCCCAGGTGGTGTCGGCGGCCGCGTTCGCCGACGGGGCGAGGACGACCAGGGGAGCACCGGCGACGGCACCGGCCAGGGCGGTGCGGGCGATCGTGCGACCGGCGGTGGACGGCTTGCGGTGCTTGCCGCGGTAACGGGCCATGACACGTCTCCGTCGCGGCGCCTGCGGAATGTCGCCCCGGGGTGTGGGCGACGGCGGTGGGTGGCCGCCGGGTGTTCCGTCCCTGTCCCGCGTCGTGCTTCGGGGGCCGTCACCGCCGGACAGGGGAGCGCTGCGGTTCCGGGGCCCGGCGGCAATGGGGGAGTCCGCCTGAGCCGGGGAGGACCGTACGTGCGACGGGCGGATGGCGAAAGCGGGAGCGGAACCGCGTCCGCTCGCCGGGCCCCGCTCGGGGAGAATCTGTGGTAGTCGCCGTTTTCCCTGGTCAGCGATACGTATAACGGCCAGAAAACGGTTCGGATTCGGAACGACTTGGTTGTGTCGCCGTGATTGAGATCACACTTCACTCGGGCCCCGGCGGCGACCGCCGTCACGTCGCACGTAGGGTCTCCCTCGTGGAGCTGACCCATGTCGACGCGGCCGGTGCCGCCCGGATGGTCGACGTCTCGGAGAAGCAGCCGAGCGCCCGCACCGCGGTCGCGACCGGCGTGCTGCGGACCACCGCGGAGGTGGTGGACCTGCTGCGCCGCGACGGGCTGCCCAAGGGCGACGCGCTGGCCACCGCCCGGATCGCCGGGATCATGGGCGCCAAGCGCACCCCGGACCTGGTGCCGCTCTGTCACCCGATCGCGCTGAGCGGGGTCACCCTGGACCTCGAGCCCGGCGAGGCCGAGGTGCGGATCCGGGCCACCGTGCGCACCACCGACCGCACGGGCGTGGAGATGGAGGCCCTGACCGCCGTCGCGGTCGCCGGGCTGACCCTGCACGACATGGTCAAGGCCGTGGATCCGGCCGCCGTGCTCGACGCCGTGCGCGTCGAGAGCAAGGAGGGCGGCAAGACCGGATCCTGGACGCGTCCCGAGGACCGCTCGTGAGCGAGCGTGCGAGCCCCACCGTTCGACACGGCAGCGCCACGAACGCGGACGACGATCCCCAGCGAGGAGGCGCCGTGAGCGAGCTCGAGTCGCCCGGCACGGACGCGGCCGCCGCGCGCCGCGCCCGGGTGATCACCGCGTCGAACCGCGCGGCCCGGGGCGTCTACGCCGACAAGGGCGGGCCGATCATCGCGGAGTGGTTGCGCGGCAAGGGCTTCGAGACGGACGACCCGACGGTGGTGCCGGACGGCGAGCCCGTCGGCGCGGCGCTGCGCGAGGCGGTGGCCGCCGGGACGGACGTCGTGATCACGACCGGCGGCACCGGGATCTCCCCCACGGACGCGACGCCGGAGGTGACCCGCGCCGTGCTGGACTACGAAGTGCCGGGTCTCGCGGACGCGATCCGCGCGTACGGCGCCCCGAAGGTCCCCACCGCGGTGCTGTCCCGCGGGCTGGCGGGAGTGGCCGGGCGGACCCTCGTCGTCAACCTGCCGGGCTCGACCGGCGGGGTGCGGGACGGCCTGGCCGTGCTGGACGGCGTCCTCGACCATGCGGTCGACCAACTCCGCGGAGGTGACCACTGATGGAGCCGACCACCGGGACCCCGGGACCGGCCGGATCCCCGACGGACCTCGAGGTGACGGGCGTGAAGGTGTTGCGCGCCACCGTGACCGAGAAGGCGCTCGACGTCGACGAGCACGCCCGGCTCGTCGACGACGCCGCGGCGGGCGCCGTGGTGACCTTCTCCGGCGTGGTGCGCGACCACGACGGCGGGCGGTCGGTGAGCGGACTGGAGTACAGCGCCCATCCGACCGCCGCGACCGTCGTGGAGCAGGTGGCGCGGGACGTCGCAGGCCGGGCCCATGGCGTGCGCGCGATCGCCGTGAGCCACCGGGTGGGGAGGCTCGCGATCGGCGACGTCGCGCTGGCCTGCGCGGTCTCGGCGGACCATCGGCAGGAGGCCTTCGCGACCTGCTCGGAACTGGTCGAGGAGGTCAAGCGGCTGCTCCCGGTGTGGAAGCACCAGGCCTTCGCCGACGGCTCGGACGAGTGGGTCAACTCGACCTGAGCGACCCACTCGGCCCGAGACGACCGGGTCAGACCTTGAGGGTCTGACCGATCTTCAGCACGTCCGGGTTGGCCAGCCCGTTGGACTGCGCCAGCTGGTGCCAGTCGACACCGTGCTGGGCACCGATCGCGCTCAGCGTGTCGCCGGACTTGACGACGTAGTTCCCGCCGGCGGGAGCAGCCGGGGCCGACTGGGCCGGAGCCGACTGAGCCGGGGCCGACTTGGCCGGCGCCGGGGTGGCGGGAGCCGAGGCCGCCGGCGCCGAGGCGCGGACCTTGGCGGGCTGGCCGGTGGCGCCGGCCTTCTTCGAGCAGACGGGCCAGGCGTTCCAGCCCTGCGCCGCGAGGACCTTCTCGGCGACGGCGATCTGCTGGGACTTGCTCGCGTTGGCGGCGCTGCCCGCGCCACCGAACGCGTTCCAGGTGGACTGGCTGAACTGCAGGCCACCGTAGTAGCCGTTGCCCGTGTTCGTGCTCCAGTTGCCGCCGCTCTCGCACTGGGCCACGCGGTCCCAGACGGAGTTGTCGGCGGCGTTCGCGGTGCCCGCCACGGCCACCGGCGCACCGACGGCGACGGCACCGGCAACGGCGAGGCGCAGGAGGGATCGACCGGTCAGCTTCATCGTGTAGCTCCGTATCGCGCCGGGCCGGAGTGGGGTCTCCGGCCACCGGGCTCCGGGAACGTGCGACCTGGGGAGTATCGCGGGGCCACATCCGTGTCATTCACGAATGCGAACCTTTCCGTTCCGGAAATACTTGCCCGCCCTGTCTCCTTCCCTTCTCTCGACGGACCGGAAACCGGGGGACAGGGAGCTGGCGCGCGGTTCCGGATGGCATTTCGAACCGTCCCAGGCGGGACGGCCGAGCGAGGACGCTACGTTTCGAACAGCGGTTTCCGTCAAACCGATCATTGGTGACCTCGATCACGGTAACGCAACCGTGATGCGTTCGATAACCTCATCAGCGCAGGTCACGGCGCTGAGATCACGGATGTATCACGGCGGATCCATTACGACCGATCCGGAAATATTGTCGTTTCGCTCACAGGCATCTGACCACGAACGGTGAGCGTCACATCGACGCTGCGTCACCGTTCGAGGAGCCTCGCAGTGGCTGTCCGGCCGTCCGTGGTCCATTCTGGTGGGGTGACAGACGCCCACCGGGACGGCCGGCCCGACTCGCCCGCCGCCCTCGCCGACGCCCTCAGGGCGACCGGCTACCTCGCCGACGACGGCCTCGCGACGGCCGCGTACCTGGCACTCGAGATGCAGCGCCCCCTCTTCTGCGAGGGTGAGCCCGGCACCGGCAAGACCGCCCTCGCGCAGGCCCTCGCGCAGGTCCTCGGCGCCGAGCTGATCCGGCTGCAGTGCCACGACGGCATCGACGCCGCGCAGGCCCTCTACGACTGGGACTTCCCGCGCCAGCTGCTGCACCTGCGCGCCCTGGAGGCCGCGGCCACCGTCGACGGCGCCACGCTCGACGCCGACACCGTGGAGGCCTCCCTCTACGAGGACCGGTTCCTGCTGACCCGCCCGATCCTGCGGGCGCTGCGGACCACACCCTCCGTGCTGCTCGTCGACGAGATCGACCGCGCCGACGACGAGTTCGAGGCCTTCCTCCTCGAGGTGCTGTCCGAGCACGCGGTGACCATCCCGGAGGTCGGCGAGATCCGGGCCGTCGTGCCGCCGGTGGTGGTGCTCACCTCCAACCGCACGCGCGAGGTGCACGACGCGCTCAAGCGGCGCTGCCTCTACCTCTGGCTGGACCACCCGGACGTCGCCCGCGAGATCGAGATCCTGCGCAGCCGGCTGCCCGGCGTGCCCGAGCGGCTCGCCCAGCAGGTGGCCACGGCCGCGCAGAAGCTGCGCACCACCGACCTGATCAAGCCGCCCGGCGTCGCCGAGTCGCTCGACTGGGCCCGCGCGCTGCAGCTGATCGGCGCCCGCAGCCTCGACGTCGACAGCGCCGCCCGCACGCTCGGCGCCGTGCTGAAGTACCGCGAGGACGCCGACCGGGTGCGCGACCGGCTCGACTCCCTGCTCGCCTCCTGACGGCGGAACGGACGTGCAGTACCCCAGTGCGGTCCCCGACACCGGCCCGGCCGCGGGCGCCGACCCGTTCCCGGGGCTGGTCGGCTTCACGGCCGCCCTGCGCGCCGCCGGCGTGCCCATGACGACCGACCGGGTGGCCGCGTTCGTCGAGGCGCTCGACACCCTCGACGTCACCGACCGCAGGCAGACCTACTGGGCGGGCCGGCTCACCCTCTGCTCCGACCCGGACGACATCCGGCGCTACGACGCCGCCTTCGCCGCCTGGTTCGACCCGGCCCAGGGCCCGCGCCCGCCGTCGCCGGGCGACCGGCCGCCGCCCCCGCCGACGCTGCGCTCGCTCATGCCGGCCCGGGACCGCGGCGAGGAGACCGGCGAGGACGAGGAGGACGACGACTCCCCCGTCGTCCGGGCCACGGCCACCGGCACCGAGGTGCTGCGGACCCGGGACCTGGGTGAGCTGAGCCCGCTGGAGCGCGAGCACCTGCGCCGGCTGCTGGCCCTGCTGCGCCCGGACCCGCCGACCCGGGCCTCGCGCCGGCGGGGCTCCTCCCGGCACGGTGGCCCCGACCCGCGCCGGACGCTGCGCGCCGCGCTGCGCAACGAGGGCGAGATCGGCACGCTGTACCGGCGCGCGCCCACCCGGCGCCCGCGCAAGGTCGTGCTGCTGATCGACGTCTCGGGGTCGATGGAGCCCTACGCCGACGCGCTGCTCCGGTTCGCCCACGCCGTCGTCCGCCGGTCGCCGCGCAGCACGGAGGTCTTCACGCTCGGCACCCGCCTCACGCGGGTCACCCGCGAGCTGCGCCAGCGCGACCCCGAACGGGCGCTGCGCGACGCCTCCCGGGCCATCCCGGACTGGTCCGGAGGGACCCGGCTGGGCGAGGCCGTCCAGGCGTTCGTCGACCGGTGGGGGCAGCGCGGGGCCGCGCGCCGCGCGGTCGTCGTCGTCTTCTCGGACGGCTGGGAACGCGGGGAGCCGGACCTGCTGGGCCGGCAGGTGCAGCGGCTCTCCCGGCTCGCGCACAAGGTGGTCTGGGTCAACCCGCACGCCGGCAAGGAGGGCTACGCCCCGGTGCAGGGCGGAATAGTCGCGGTGCTGCCGCACTTGGACCAACTGCTCGCCGGGCACAGCCTGGAGACCCTGGAACGTTTGCTCGCGGTGATGAGAGATGCTTGACCGGCCCGACAGGGAGGTCCGGCCAGTGGAGGTTCCCGATGCGTGACGTCGTCGACCAGCTCGAGGGCTGGTGGAAGAACGGCGAGCCGGCGGCGCTCGCCACGGTGGTGGCGACCTTCCGCTCCGCCCCGCGCCAGCCAGGCGCGTCGATGCTCGTGGGACCCGGCGGCGAGGCCGTCGGCAGCGTGTCCGGCGGGTGCGTCGAGGGCGCGGTGTACGAGCTCGGCCAGGAGGTCCTCGGCGAGCACCGCCCGGTGCTGCAGCGCTACGGCGTCTCGGACGACGACGCGTTCGCCGTCGGCCTGACCTGCGGCGGCATCCTCGACGTCTACGTCGAGGAGGTCTCCCCCGAGGCCTACCCCGAGTTCGGCCGGATCGCCGAGGCCATCCGCGAGGAGACCCCGGTGGCCGTGGCCACCGTCGTGTCCGGCCCCGCCGAGCGGCTCGGGAAGCGGCTGATCGTCTGGGAGGACGCGGTCGACGGCGGCACCGGCTCGGACCGGCTCGACGGCGCGGTCACCGACGACGCCCGGGGCCTGCTCGCCTCCGGCCGCAACGCCACCATCACCTACGGCGTCGACGGCCAGCGCCGCGGCGAGGGCCTGATGGTGTTCGTCGAGTCCTTCGCCCCGCCGCCCCGCATGATCGTCTTCGGCGCGATCGACTTCGCCGCCGCCGTCGCGAAGATGGGCAACTTCCTCGGGTACCGGGTCACGGTGTGCGACGCCCGCCCGGTCTTCGCCACGGCCAGCCGCTTCCCCGGCGCCAACGAGGTCGTCGTCGAGTGGCCGCACCGGTACCTGGCCAAGGAGGCCGAGGAGGGCCGGATCGACGGGCGGACGGTGCTCACCGTGCTCACCCACGACCCGAAGTTCGACGTCCCGCTGCTCGAGGTGGCCCTGCGGCTGCCGCAGGTCGCCTACATCGGCGCCATGGGCTCGCGGCGCACCCACACGGACCGGATCGAGCGGCTCAAGGAGCGCGGCCTCACCGACGCGGAGATCGCCAAGATGTCCAGCCCGATCGGGCTGGACCTCGGCGCCCGCACGCCCGAGGAGACCGCCGTCTCGATCGCCGCGGAGATGATCGCCCAGCACTGGGGCGGGGCCGGCACCCGGCTCGCCGACCGCGAGGGGCCCATCCACAGCCACGCCTGAGCGCCTCGCCGGACAGCCACACCTGACCGTCGGGACAGGTCCGCACCCTCCGTCGGACCGGTCCCCCACGCCGTCCCGCCGACTACCGTGCGGTGGTGCTGACGAGGAGGTCCCGCATGTCCCGCCCCCGCTCCCGGCGCGGCTGATGCCGGTGCCCCGCACCGCATCCCCGGCCGTCGCCGGCCCCGGCACGGAGCACCGCGACCGCTCCGTGCGGAGTAGCGTGCCTCACACGATCCGGATGCCCCGGGCATCCGGACGTCGTCGTGTGCGGTCGGACGAGGTGTGGGAGGGCAACGTGGCTCTCGAGGACAGGATCCCCGCGGCCGGGACCGTCGACGCGTGCCGCCGCGCGGGCGAGACCGTGCTGGTCGGCGACGTCCTCGACGGCACCGACCGGGAGCCCGACCTGACGGTCCACCGGGGCGGCGGCTGCGGCGCCCCCGCGTCCGGCGCCGCGAACGCCCGGCTGTCGAAGTTCCACGCCCCCGAGATCGTGTTCGGCCCGGACTCGCTGCGCGAGGCCGCGTACGCCGCGGTCCGGCTCGGCGCGCGGCGGCCGTTCGTGGTGACCGACCCGGGCGTGTTCGAGGCCGGCTGGCCCAGCGAGCTGCTCGCGCACCTGCGCGGTACCGGGCTCGCCCCGCGGCTGTGGACCGACGTCACCCCGAACCCCAAGGACCACGAGATCGAGCAGGGCTACCACGACTACGTGGCCTCCGGCTGCGACGTCGTGATGGGGCTCGGTGGCGGCTCGGTGATCGACGCGGCCAAGGGCGTGGCCCTGCTGGCGTCGAACGGCGGGCGCATCCTGGACTACGAGGGCATCGACCGGATCGCCAACCCGATCCCGCCGCTGATCATGATGCCGTCGACGTCGGGGACCGGCGCGGACGTCTCGCAGTTCTGCATCGTCACCGACACCGAGCGGCACACCAAGATCACGATCATGGGCCGGGCGCTGGTCCCGGACGTGTCGGTGATCGACCCGCGGCTGCTCGTGACCATGCCGGAGTGGCTCAACGCCGCCACCGGGCTCGACGCGCTGACCCACGGCATCGAGGCGTTCGTCTCGCTGGCGCACGGCCCGCTCACCGACCACCACGCGCTGCAGGCGGTGTCGCTGGTCAACGCCAACCTCACCCGGACGATGGTCCGGCCGGACGACCAGCGGGCCCGGCAGGCGATGGCCCAGGCAGCGCTCGAGGCCGGGCTGGCCTTCACCAACGCGATCCTGGGCGCGACGCACGCCATGAGCCACCAGGTCGGCGGGATGCTCGACCTGCCGCACGGGGTGGTCAACGGGGTGCTGCTGCCTCACGTCGTGCGGTTCAACGGCGCCGCCTCCCCCGAGCGGTTCGTGCCGATCGCGCAGGCGATGGGGCTGGCCGGGCACGGGGTGCCGGGCGACGAGGCCGTCGACATGGTCGCCGCGGAGATCCGCAAGCTGGGCGACGAGGTCGGCGTGCCGAGCGGGCTCGCCGCACTCGGCGTGACCGAGGCGGACGTCCCGCGGCTCGCGGTGCTGACCCTGGGCGACGCCTGCCTGACCACCAACCCCCGCCCCGCCTCCGTCGACGAGGTCGAGACGCTGTTCCGGGCCGCCCTGTGAGGGAGCAGCGGTGACGAGCGTGCCCTCCTCCGGCCCCTGGCCGCCGCCGCGGGCCGACCCGTCGCAACCCGCGGGCCGCTCGTGGCCGGGCCCCGACCTCGACGCGCTGACGGGCCTGCGGTCCGGCAAGCCGTCGTTCTACCCGGAGTACCGGGTGTCGGCGGTGCGGCTGCGCCGGGTGATCCTCGCGCTGGAACGGATCTCCGCGGCCCTGGTCCGCACGATGGAGGGTTCCGAGGCACTGGTCCGGGCCGTGGTCGACGCCGCCGCGGACCACCTCTCCGCCGACTGGGTCGCCTTCGCCCTGGTCGACGGCCGGCTCAAGGACGCCAGCCCGCGCCACCTCGTGCTGGGGCCGGACGGGGGGGAGTGGACGAACCTGGACCTGGTGCCCGCGACCGTCCGCGCGCACGTCGAGAAGGTCCGGCGGGGGGACGACACCGGCGAGCACGGCAGCGACCACGACCGGGACACCGCCCGCACGCACCTCCACGTCCCCGTCCGGCTCGACGGGCGCACCGTCGGCGGGTTCGTGGCGTGGACCCCGCGCGACCGCGAGGTCGACGACACCGACCACTCGGTCCTGCGGATCCTGGCCGGCCAGACGGCCTCGGCCCTGCAGAACTGCGCGCTGCTGGAGCGCTCGGAGAAGCTCTACGCCCGCACGGCCCGGCAGGCGGAGGACCTGCGGGCCCGCAACGCCGAGCTGCAGCGCACCCAGGAGCAGCTGGGCGCCGCCCGGCAGCGCGAGGTGCTGGACAACGAGCGACACCGGATCGCCCGGGAGCTGCACGACAGCGTCACCCAGTACGCGCTCTCGGCGGGCATGCACATCGAGCTGGTCCGCGGCGAGCTCGACGAGCCGCGGCTCCTCGAGCATCTCGACACCGCGAAGGACCTCACCAAGCGGGCCGTCGAGCAGCTGCGCTCGGCCATCTACGCGCTCAGCCACCACGAGAGCGCCGACCAGGACCTCCCCGCGATGCTGCGCCAGCTCACCACCGTGCACATGCCCGACGAGCTGCGCATCGACGTCCGGATCGGCGGCGAGCCCGTGCGGCTGCCCGCCGAGCAGGAGCAGTCGCTGTTCCGCATCGCCGGCGAGGCGCTGTTCAACACCGCCATGCACGCCGACGCCTCCCGCGCGTCGATCCGGCTGGCCTACCGGCCGGGCGCGGTGCGGCTGACCGTGTCCGACGACGGCAAGGGCCGGCCCGAGGAGATCCGGCGCAGCCTGCGGGCGTCGGCGTTGTCCCCGTCGGGCGAGCACCGCGGCCTGGTCAACATGCAGACCCGGGCCGTGGAGATGGGCGGGACGGTGACGTTCCGCCGGGCCCGCATGGGCGGGTTGCAGGTCCAGGTCGACGTCCCGGTCGGCGGGACCGACGGCGGGCGGACGAGCCGCGGCAGTGCCCAGGGCGACGCCCGGAGCGACGAGAGAGGGGTGGCGTCATGAACGTCGTTCGCACCACCGCACCGCCCGGGGGCCGGCCCCCGCGCCCGATGCCGCGGGCACGCCCGATGCCCGTGCGGATCGTGCTGGTCGACGACCACTCGATCATGCGCCAGGGCCTGCGCGCTGTGCTGGAGCGCGAGGAGGACCTGCGGGTGGTCGGCGAGGCCGGCACCCCGGCCGACGCGGTCGCCGCCGTGGCCGCGACCCGCCCGCACGTCGTGCTGCTCGACCTCAAGCTCACCTCGGGCCCGCAGACGGACGGGCTCGAGGTCTGCCGCAAGCTCTGCGCCGCCCACCCGGGCATCGGGGTGCTGGTGCTCACCACGTTCGCCGAGGACCGGCTCGTCGTCGAGTCCGTGCAGGCGGGGGCCCGCGGGTACGTCGTGAAGGACGTCGACACCACCGAGCTGGTCCGCGCCATCCGCGCCGTCTCGCGCGGGGAGAGCGCCTTCGACGCCCGCAGCGCCTCGGCCATGGTGCGCTCGCTCTCCGGCGGCGTCCCCGACCGGGAGCGGCTCACCGAGCGCGAGCTCGACGTGCTGCGGCTGCTCGCGCGGGGCCTGTCGAACCGGGCCATCGGGGCGGAGCTGTTCATCTCCGAGACCACGGTCAAGTTCCATGTCGGCAACCTCATGCGGAAGCTCATGGTCTCCCGCCGCGCCGAGGCGGTGTACGCGGCCACGAAGCTGGGCCTGCTGTAGCGCTCTGGTTCGCGCCGCCGCCCGCGGCACGGTAGGACCGCGGGCGTGCGCGTGTATGCGGAGCGGCCGGAGCGGGCCGCCGGCCAGGTGGTGGCCGACGTCGTGGCGGTGGCCTGGGCGGCCCTCTGGATCTGGCTGGGCGTGGCCACGCACGACCTGCTGCTGCGCCTGCAAGGGCCCGGGCGGACGCTGGTCCAGGCGGGCGAGTCGATCCGCGGCGCGTTCGACGGCGCGGCCCGCGGCGCCGGGGAGGTCCCGTTCGTCGGCGGCCGGCTGGCCGGGGCCTTCGCCCCCGGGGCCGACGCCGGGTCCTCGTTGGTGGCAGCGGGCCAGCAGCAGATCGACACGGTGGCGGCGGTGGCGACCGGGGCGGGTGTGCTGGTCGCGGTGTTGGGACTGCTGCCGGTGCTGGCGGTGTGGCTGCCGCTGCGGGTCCGCTACGCCCGCCGGGCCACCGCGGCCGCCGATGCGCGGGAGGCCGGCCCGGACGTCCTGGCCCTGCGGGCGCTCACGCACCGTCCGCTGCGCTCACTGCTGCGCATCACGCCGGACCCCGCGGGTGCCTGGCGCTCGGGCGACCCGGCCGCCGTCGCGGCCCTGGCCGAGGCCGAGCTGCGGTCGCTGGGGCTCCGGGCGCCGCGGGTCAGCGGACGGTGATCCGGGCCGAGTCGGTCATCGGGCCCCGGCCCTCGCCGCCCCTCGGGTCGTCCTCGGAGACCACGAGCTCGTAGGTCCCGGGGTCGAGCGGCACCGCGAAGCGGTACGGCGCGAAGGTCTGGCCCTCGCTCGTGGTCGCCGACCCCGATCGCACCGTCCGTCCGGCGGTGTCCCGGACCTCCCACAGCAGGGTCGCCTCGAACACCGCCGCCTCGCCGGACACCACGACCGGCGAGCCGACCACGGCGCCCTCGGCCGGGTCGTCGAGCTGGACGAGGGCCACGACGCGCAACGGGTCGTCCGCGGTCAGCGGCCGGGACACGTCCTGCCCGAGCAGCGTCGAGGCCGGCCGGCCGTCGACCAGCACGCGCACCGGCCGAGTGCTGCCGGTGGTGTCCTGCACCGTCCGGACGAGCTGCTGCAGCGCGAGCCCGGCCGGGCCCGGCAGGGGACCGGGAGTCGCGAGGTCGACCGTGACGGCTCCGTCGACGAGCGTCACCGGCGCGCGCAGCGTGACGCCGGGCGGCCAGTCGGAGTGGTGGTCGGGGTCCTCCGGGCGTCCCGCGAGGAGCTCCCGGACGGCGTCGCCCGCCGGGTCCGGTGCGACCCCGTCCGGCCCGCCGTCGGTGGTCGCCCGGCGCTCGCGGTACAGCCGGTCGCCCGCCGGCGTCGGGCCCACGAACCACACCACCGACCCGGCGGCGGCCGGGAGCCGGGCCGTCGCGGGCGGGTCGGGGACGGTCGTCGTGGGCTGCGCGGCCGGCGTGGGCTGCGCGGACCGTCCAGGCTGCGCCGGGGTTCCGCCGCCGCAGCCGGCGAGGCCGACCAGTGCCGCCGTCAGCAGGGCCGCCACCAGCGGTCCCCGGCGTGCCTGTCCCGCCCCGGACACGGCGTCAGGGTACGACCGGGGTGACCGTCTTGGCGTGCCGCTGCGCGAGCTCCCGGTAGATGTCCGGGTTGGTGCGCACCCAGCGCTCGGCCTCCGGCGTCAGGCCGCCCTTGGTGGCCGCGGCCGGCCCGAGGACCAGCGTGTCCTCCGGGATCACCTTGTTCGGGGGCACCGTCGAGCCGGCCCCGATCAGCGACCGCGCGCCGATGCGCGCACCGTCCTGGATCGTGGCGCCGTTGCCGATCACGCACTCCTCGCCGACCACGCTGCCGTGCACCACGCACAGGTGCCCGACGGTCGCGCCGGCGCCGATCTCGGTGACGGGATCGTCGCCGCCGTGCAGCACACAGCCGTCCTGCACGTTGGCCCCGGCCCGCACCACGATCGGGCCGAAGTCGGCCCGGAGCACGGCGTTGTACCAGATCGAGGCGCCCTCCTCGACCCGCACGTCGCCGACGAGGGTGGCGGTCGGGGCGACGAAGGCGGTCGGATGGACGGTCGGGGCGAGGCCCTCGAAGGAGAACAGCGGCACCGTCTCACCCTGCCACGAGCACGATCGGACCCGGTGGATGCGGGTCGGTGTCCCTGCGCGTTCCGCGGGTGCCTCGCTCAGCCCGTCTCAGGCGGCTCTCGGTCCGTCTCCGGCGACGACGCCTGCGCCCAGTACCGCCGCGGGATGCGGCCGGCGTGCCGTGCGGCGTACCCGGCCTCCACGGCCAACCGCATCGCGTGCGCCATCCGCTCCGGGTCGGCCGCCCGCGTCACCGCGGTGGCCAGGAGCACGGCGTCGCAGCCCAGCTCCATGGCCTGCGCGGCCTCGGAGGCGGTCCCGATCCCGGCGTCGAGCACGACCGGGACGCCGGCGTCGGCGACGATCATCTCGATGTTGTGCGGGTTGCGGATGCCCAGCCCGGTCCCGATCGGCGAGCCCAACGGCATGACGGCGGCGCACCCGACCTGCTCGAGCTTGCGGGCCAGCACGGGGTCGTCGTTGGTGTAGGGCAGCACCGTGAAGCCGTCGTCGACGAGCTGCTCGGCGGCGTCGAGCAGCTCGATCGGGTCCGGCAGCAGGGTCCGCTCGTCGGCGACGACCTCGAGCTTGACCAGGTCCGTCTCCAGCGCCTCCCGCGCGAGCCGGGCCGTGAGCACGGCCTCGGCGGCGGTGCGGCAGCCCGCGGTGTTCGGCAGCACCTCGATGCCCAGCCGCCGCAGCAGGTCGAGCACCCCGGTGCCGGTCCGCGCGTCGATGCGGCGCATCGCGACCGTGGTCAGCGTGGTCCCCGAGGCGACCAGCGCCCGCTCCAGGACCTCCAGGTTCGCGGCCCCGCCGGTCCCCGTGATCAGCCGCGAGCCGATCTTGCGGCCGGCCACCACCAGCGTCTCGTCCGCCAGGTTCCCGTGCACTGTCACCCTCCCTGCACCGCCGTCAGCACCTCGACCGCGGCGCCCGCCGCCAGCCGGGTCGACGGCCAGTCCGCCCGCCGCACGACCTGCCCGTCGACGGCCACCGCGACGCCCTTCGCCGGGGCCGCGATCGCGGCCAGCGCGTCGGCGACCGTCGCCCCGTCGGCGAGGTCGTGCGCGGCCCCGTTGATCTCCACCTTCACGTTCCCGTCCTCCCGAAGCGCGCGGGGTCGACCGTCGCCGGTACCGATCCGCCCTCCAGCAGCCCGACGACGAGGCGGGCGGTGAGCGGGGCCAGCAGGATGCCGTTGCGGCTGTGCCCGGTGGCGACGAGCGTGCGCCCGTCGAGCCGGCCGAGGACCGGCACGTTGTCCGGGCTGCCGGGGCGCAGCCCCGCCGCCGCCTCGGCCAGCGTGTACTCGGCGATGCCCGGCAGGATGCGCTCGGCGTCCCGGAGCAGGTCGCGGACCCCGCCGACGGTCGGTTCGGTGTCGAACCCGTGCTCGCTCTGGGTGGCCCCGACGACCAGGCCGCCGGGCCGCGGCACGAGGTAGACCGGGCGGCCGTCGACGAGCGCGCGGACGGTCCTCGTGGGCACCGGGAAGGCCCCGTGCCGGTGGGTCAGCCGCAGGATCTCGCCCTTGACCGGCCGGACGAGCCCGGCGAGCCCCGGGTGCAGCGAGGCGGAGTGCGCCCCGGCACAGATCAGCACGGTGCCGGCGGCGTCGTCGGCGGTCTCCCCGGGCGCCCAGGCCCGCTCCACCACCGCGACGCCGGCCTTCTCCGCCGCGGCGCGCAGGGCCGCGAGCAGCGCGCGGTTGTCCACGGACAGGTCGCCGGGCACCGACAGGCCACCGCGGACGTCCGGGCCCAGCCCGGGCTCCAGGCGGCGCAGCTCGCGCCCGCTCAGCCGCTCGACGGGCCGGCCGAGCCGGGCCAGGTGCGTCGCGAGGGCGTCGAGCTCGGCGCGGTCGCCGGAGCCGGTCGCGGCGACGACGGTGCCCTCCGGGTGCAGCCCGGCCGGCTGCCCGGCGGCCGCGGAGAGCTCCTCGGCGAACCCGGGCCACAGCTCCAGCGACGACAGACCCAGCTCGAGCAGGCCCTCCTCGCCGGGCCACGCCTCGGTGACCGGCGCGAGCATGCCGCCCGCCACCCACGACGAGCCGCTCGCCGGAGCGGGGTCCCGGAGGGTGACGTGCCACCCCGCCTGGGCCGCGCGCCACGCGCAGCTCAGCCCGATGACGCCGCCCCCGACGACGACGAGATCCTCCACCTTGCTTCCTCCCTGCGCCGGCATGACCCGGATCAGGTTCGACGGTCGGGACCGGCCAGTCCCCTCTCAGCCCGCTCGTCCGCGGACTCCCGTGCCCTGCACCCACAGCTCTCGTTCCCGGCCGCCCAGCCTACGCTCCCGGACCGTGCCCCGACTCGACCGTGAGACGCTGCTGACCCGGCTCGCCGACGCCCGGCTGTACCTCTGCACAGGCGCCCGCCGGGACCGCGGGGACCTGGCCGAGTTCGCCGACGCGGCGCTGGCCGGGGGCGTCGACGTCATCCAGCTCCGCGAGAAGGGCGGCGAGCCGCTGGAGGCGAAGCAGGAGCTCGAGGCCCTCGAGGTCCTGGCCGACGCCTGCGCGAAGCACGACCGGCTCCTCGCCGTGAACGACCGGGCGGACGTCGCCCTGGCGGCGGGCGCCGACGTGCTGCACCTCGGGCAGGACGACCTGCCCGTGGAGTGGGCCCGGCGGGTGGCGGGCGAGGAGATCGTCGTCGGGCGGTCGTCGCACAGCGCGGAGGAGACCCTGCGCGCCGCCGACGAGCCGGGCGTCGACTACTTCTGCGTGGGTCCCTGCTGGCCGACCCCGACCAAGCCCGGCCGGCCGGCTCCCGGCCTGGACCTGGTGCGCACGGTGACCGGGCGCGCGCCCGCCCGCCCGTGGTTCGCGATCGGCGGGATCGACGGCAGCACCCTCGACGAGGTCCTCGCCGCGGGTGCCACCCGGATCGTGGTGGTCCGGGCGATCACCGAGGCCGAGGACCCGGAGGCCGCGGCCCGGGCCCTCCGCGCGCGCCTGCCCTGAGCGGTCGGGCCGCCCCGAGCCGGAGCGGCCCGGCGGGTCGTGGGCGTCAGCCGGCGTTGTTCCCGCCGCCGCTGCTGCTGCCACCGGTGCCGCTGCCGCCGTTGTCGTTGCCGCCGTTGAGCAGGCCGTCGACGCCGCCGCGCTGCGAGCCCGAGCCGGTGTCGCCCGGGTTCGGCGCCGTGGTCCGGGTCGGTGTCCCGGTCCGCGGGGTCGTGGTGGCGGTGGCGCTCCCGGACGGCTCGTCGCTGCCGGTCCGCTCGGTGGAGCCGCTCCGCTCGCCCGTCGGCTCGGGGGTGGTCGTCGGAGTGGCGGTCTCCGTGGTGTCGGTGCTGCCGCCCTTGTCGGTGCCCTCGTCCGGGGTGGTCGAGGTCCCGTTGACCACCCGGCTGACCGAGGTGCCGGAGGTGCCGCCGGAGATCGGCGAGCCCTTGATCCACTCGACGCCCGTGATCACCAGCATGCCCACGACGAACGCGACGACCGCCGAGGCCGCGCCCAGCAGCAGCCGCTTGCGCGTGTACCAGGGCCGGGTCTGCTCCTCCGCGCCGCGCGCGAGGCCCTCGGCGAGCGCCGGCTGGAGCATCGTCGGGCCCGCACCCTCGTCGGCGCGGCGCTGCAGCGGGATCGTGGCCAGCGGGTCGACCGGCTCGGCGATCACCACGGCGTCCGTGCGGCCGGGGATCTTCACCCGCGCCAGCACCGTCTCCTTGGTGCGGTCCAGCGAGCGCTGGTAGAGCGTCGTGCCCAGGGTGGTCACGACCGAGCCGAGGGCCGCGCCCGCCACGGTGCCGGAGGCGCCGAAGAAGGAACCGAACACGGCCGTGGTGGCGGCGGCACCCGCACCGGCGAGGATCTTGTTGACCGTGAGGTCCGGCTTCTTCTCCTCGACCGTCGCCGTGGTGGCCGCCGTGGCGGCCTCCGTCGTCGGCCTGGCGGTGGTCGGGAGACCGTCGGAGGGCATCCGCGGCTGCGGCCCGGTCGTGGTGGTGACCTGGGTGGGGAGGCCCCCGGACGGCGGGCCGACGCGGCGGGTCGCGCCCGCACCGGCGGGCCCGCCCGTGCCGCCGGAGCCCCGGGAGCCGGTCGCGCCTCCCGATGCGGACCGGCGCTGCGGCCCGGGGTGGCCGGGACGGCGGTCGTCGGGACGCCCGGCGCCGGGCCGCTGGGCGGCCCCCGTGCGCGGGAGGTCGGGCGGGCCGGCTTGCGGCGGGACGGGTCGGCCGTTCTGGCCGGACCCGGCCTGCGGGTACCGGGGTGTCTGCGGGCGGGGGTGCTGCTGGGCCATGACTCCGTTTCACATCACACGAGGGCTGCCGGTTTCCTCACCCGATATGAACGTGGGCGATCATGGGAACGCACCTGACGATCACGAGGAGTGAGAGTTGTCACCCGTCGGTGGGCGGACCGTCCACCGTAGGGCCTCCCGAGACCTCGCCCGCTACCCGGGGGTGTCGGATCCCCGGATGGTCCGCCGGGAGCGCCGAGCGCAACGCCGGCCAGGACAGCACGACACTCAGTGCGACCAGCGCCGGGCTGAACGCCACGCGGGCCGCGCCGAGCGCGAACACCCACTCCGCCTGGTACAGCGGCAGGAACACCGCCACGCGCACCACGTACTGCGCCACCCACACCCAGCTGGCCCGCTGGTAGCCGCGCAGCAGGTCGGGGTCGCGCCGCCACCGGGTCCTCTGGCCGAGCGCGGTGCCCACCACCAGGCCCAGCAGCGGCCACCGCACCACGATGGAGATCGCCCACGCGAGCGCGCTCGCGACGTTGCCGAGGATCTGGACCAGGAAGAAGTCCTCGGCCCGCCCGGTGTAGAGCGCGACGATCGCCGCGACGGCCACGCCCAGCAGCCCGAACAGCACCGCTCGCGGCCGGGTGCCCCGGACCAGGCGTACGACCGCCACGGCGATGCCGGCCAGGATCGCCGCCGCTGCCGCGACGCCGACCGGTGACCACCAGCCCAGCGCCCCGGCCAGCAGCCAGACCAGCACGAACGCCACGACCGGGACGGAGGCGTCGATCGCCCCGCCGCGGCCGCCGAGGATGGCACGCAGCGACTCCGCGCCCTCCCGGCGCGCGTCCCCGCTCCCGGTGTCGCTCCCGGTGTCGCTGCCCGGTCCGCCGTTCGGACGGCCCGCGGGCCCCTCGGGTGTGCTCACAGGAGGCAAGGGTGCCCTATCCCCGTATCGAGATCACCCCGTGCTGGCGAACCGTGTGACGGATGGGTGATCCTGTGCGAGCACGAGGTGTCCCCTCGATGGACACGAGACGAACGGATGCGAAGGGAGCTGGGGGCCGTGAACCGGTGGAACAGCTTCGTCGCCGTCGGCGACAGCTTCACGGAGGGCCTGGACGATCTCCGGGCGGACGGGTCGCCGCGCGGATGGGCCGACCGGCTGGCCGAGCGGCTCGCCGCGGGCCGCCCCGGGTTCACCTACGCCAACCTGGCCGTGCGCGGCAAGCTGCTCGACCAGATCGTCGCCGACCAGGTCCCCGTGGCCGAGGCGATGCGCCCCGACCTCGTCTCGTTCTGCGCCGGCGGCAACGACATCATCGGCCTGCAGTGCGATCCCGACGACCTCGCGGCCCGCTTCGACGCCGCCCTCGCCCGGCTGGTGGCGACCGGGGCCGACGTGCTGATCTTCACCGGCTTCGACCTGCGCCGGATGCACGTGCTGCTGCGCCGGCTGCGCGGCCGGGTGGCGACGTTCAACGAGAACCTGCGCGCCAGCGCCGACCGGCACGGCTGCCGGGTGGTGGACCTGTGGGGCATGAACGTGCTCGCCGATCCGCGGGCGTGGGCCAGCGACCGGCTGCACCTCACCCCCGAGGCGCACGAGCGCGTGTCGCTGCGGGCACTGGAGGTCCTGGGCGAGCCCGTGCCCTCCGACTGGCGCACCCCGTGGCCGGTGGCCGAGCGCGCCAACTGGCGCACGCGGCAGGCCGAGGACCTCGCCTGGGTGCGCGACCACGTCATGCCGTACGTGCGCAAGCGGCTGCGCGGCGGGCACACGGGCGACGGGTATCTGCCCAAGCGTCCCGAGCTCACGCCGCTGGAGCGGCTCGACCGCACGGCCGCGGCCTTCGACCGCCGCTCGCCCGCCGTGTAGCCCTCCCCGCGACGACGGCGGGCCGGCTCCCGGGTGGGAGCCGCCCCGTCGTGCGTGGCGGAGGTCAGCGCACCGGCGTGAAGTCCCGCGCGCCGATGTACTCCGGGCGCCGCCGGGGCGCGTAGTACGGCTCGACGCAGGTGTTCTCCACGCTGTTGAACACGATGAAGATGTTCGAGCGCGGGTAAGGGGTGATGTTGTCCCCGGAACCGTGCATGCAGTTGGAGTCGAAGAAGGTCGCGGAGCCCGCCTTGCCGGTGATCATCTCGATGCCGTGCCGGTTCGCCAGCGCCGTGAGGCTGTCCGGGTCCGGCGTGCCGATCTCCTGCTCCCTGAGCGACGACCGGTAGTTGTCCTCGGGGGTCTCCCCGACGCAGCTCACGAAGGTCCTGTGCGACCCCGGCATGATCATCAGGCAGCCGTTGTACGGGTAGTTCTCGGTCAGCGAGATCGAGCAGCTCACCGCGCGCGGGGTGGGCATGCCGTCCTCGGCGTGCCAGGTCTCGAAGTCCGAGTGCCAGTAGAAGCCGCCGCCGCCGAAGCCGGGCTTGTAGTTGATCCGGCTCTGGTGGACGTAGACGTCGCTGCCGAGGATCTGCCGGGCCCGGCCGACCACGCGCTCGTCGGCCACCAGCCGCGCGATCGCGTCGCTGATCCTGTGCACCTCGAAGATCGAGCGCACCTCGTCGGACTTCTTCTCGATGATGCAGCGGTCGTCCGCCCGCACCAGCGGGTCGGTGGCCAGCCGGTCGAGCTCCGCGGCGTACCCGGCGACCTCGTCCGGGGTGAGCAGCTGCGGGACCTGGCTGAAGCCCTTCTCGGCATGGCCGTGCAGTTCCTGGGCGCCGTACATGCCGGCGCTGGACTCGCTCCCCCAGACGGTCGGCTCGGCACGCTCGATCAGCGCGGGCTCGTTCGACACCCGCGTGTAGTAGCGGTCCTGGGTGGTCCGGGTCTGGCTGCTGCTCGGGGCAGACATGCGTGCCTTCCTTTCCTCGTCGGTCCCTGTCGGAGTGGATCCGCCCTTCCTCTGCGGTGGGTTCGGCGGTCGTGCGGTGGGTCGTCCGGTGGTCCGGTGGTGGTACACGGCGCGGCCGCCGGGCCCGCTCGGACCCGGCGGCGCGCGCGTCGGCGTCAGGCCTGCCCGGCCGGCTCCGGCGGCAGCTCGAGCAGCGGGTACACCCCGTTCTCGTCGTGCACCTCGGTGCCGACGATCGGCGGGTTGAACACGCACACGCAGGTGATGTCGGTCTTCGGCCGGACCTGGTGCTTCTCGTTCCCGTTCAGCAGGTACATCGTGCCCGGGGCAAGCTCGTGGGTGGTGTCGTTGTCCTTGTCGTAGAGCTCGCCCTCACCGGAGACGATGTAGACGGCCTCGACGTGGTTGGCGTACCAGAAGTCGTTCGTCGAGCCGGCGCGCAGCACCGTCTCGCCGACGGAGAACCCGACCCGGTCGTGCGCGGTGACGATGCGGCGCGAGTACCAGCCGGGCGTGTCGACGTGGTTCTTCGTACCGGTGACGTCATCGATCTTGCGGACGATCATGTAGTGCTCAGCCTCCGGAGGTGACGACCTTGACGGACTCGGCGACGACGGCCAGACCCTCGTCGAGCTCGTCGTCGGTGATGGTGAGGGGCGCGAGGATCTTCATGACCTCGCTCTGCGGACCCGAGGTCTCCATCAGGAGTCCCCGCTCGAACGCGGCGGCACACACCTTGGCGGCCTGCTCCTCCTGCGCGAACTGCAGGCCGCGGGCCAGGCCCCGGCCCTTCGCGGTGAGCTCGGTCGTCTTGGTGTCGGCGACGATGCGGTTGAAGGCCTCCTCGACCTTCTCGCCCTTGCGGATCGTCTCCCGCTCGAGGGTGTCGTCGCTCCAGTACTGGCGGAGCGCCTCGGCACCGGTGACGAACGCGGGGTTGTGCCCGCGGAAGGTCCCGTTGTGCTCACCGGGACCCCAGACGTCGTGCTCGGGCTTGATCAGCACGAGGGCCATCGGCAGGCCGTAGCCCGAGATCGACTTCGAGATGGTCACGATGTCCGGCTGGATGCCCGCGGCCTCGAACGAGAAGAACGGGCCCGTGCGCCCGACGCCCATCTGGACGTCGTCGACGATCAGCAGGATGTCGTGCCGCTCGCACAGCTCGGCGAGACCCTGGAGCCACTCGATGCGCGCCGGGTTGATGCCGCCCTCGCCCTGCACCGTCTCGACGATCACCGCGGCGGGCTCGTTCAGGCTCGAGCCGCTGTCGGTGAGGACCTTCTCGAACCACAGGAAGTCCGGCACCTTGCCGTCGAAGTAGTTGTCGAACGGCATCGGGGTGGCGTGGACCAGCGGGACGCCGGCGCCGCCGCGCTTCATCGAGTTCCCGGTCACCGAGAGCGCGCCGAGGGTCATGCCGTGGAAGGCGTTGGTGAAGTTGACCATCGCCTCCTTGCCGGTGATCTTGCGGGCCAGCTTCAGCGCGGACTCGACGGCGTTGGCGCCGGTGGGGCCGGGGAACTGGACCTTGTAGTCCAGGTTGCGGGGGGCGAGGATCTTCTCCCGGAAGGTGTTCAGGAACTCGCCCTTGGCCGTGGTGTACATGTCCAGGCCGTGGGTGATCCCGTCCCGGGACAGGTACTCGAGCAGCTTCTTCTTGAGGGGCTCGGGGTTGTGGCCGTAGTTCAGTGCGCCCGCACCCGCGAAGAAGTCGAGGTACGAGTTGCCGTCGGTGTCCCAGAGCCGGGCGCCCTTGGCCGTGTCGAACACCACGGGCCAGTTGCGGCAGTACGAGCGGACCTCGGACTCGACGTCCTCGAAGATGGTCATTTCCTTCTCATCATCCTTCGGTCGGGATCGGGCCGATTCGATAGAGGATCTCTGATTCGTGTCCGTCGCCGAGAAGGGATCCGGGGAACAATTCCGTTCTCGACACCTCCGCCCCGTTGCGGCGCGCGAACGCGGCGAACATGGCGTTCGACGCGTCGTTGTCCGGCGTCACCGTCGTCTCCATGAAACGGACGCCGGGAACCTGGGCGAAAAGCGTGTCCAGCATTCGGCCCGCCACTCCGCGACCGCGGGCGGCGGCGCCGACGGCGACCTGCCAGACGAGCAATGTTTCGGGGGCGTCCGGTCGGCGGTACCCCGTGACGAAGCCCACGGGCGAGCCGTCGAGCTTGGCGATCACCGAGGTCGCGGCGAAGTCGCGACACCACAGGAGGTACGCGTACCGGGAGTTGACGTCCAGCACGCGGGACTCCGCCGCCATCCGCCAGAGGTCGACGCCGTCGTCGACCGTCGGGGGCCCCACCGTCAGTTCGGGTTCGTCGCCGGGCGGATCCGAGGTGTCGGTGGTGGCTGCGGTCATGGCCAACGAACGTAACAGGGGTATTGCGAACGTGCACCCGTCGACGGTTGTCGACAACATTCGATCGCGATGTTTCGTGATCGTCGTCACAACATCGTTTATCGCCGCGAAACCGTGGGCACCGCCCCGGGAGCCGAATGGTCGTCACCGTTTCCGCAGGTGCATCGGGGATTTCGCGCCGGCTCCCGCGGTGCCCGTCGCGGGGCAGGCCCTACGGGCAGTCGCAGACCGCCACGACCCGTCACGGAGCATGACCCTCGCCACGCCCCGGGTCTTGTCGGAGGTCTTCTCGCACGATAGGGGGAGTCGGACCACGCCGCGCGGCGACCCGTCCGGCCCGGTCCCACCCGTCGGGCCGGCGCTCGGCCGGCCTCGACGGCAAGGCGCCTCTCCGGCCGCGACCGCAACGCCCCGGTCCCGCAGACCGGCGGACCGCCCGCCCGGCTGCGTCTCGAAGCGCCCTGAAGCGTCCCCCGAGCGCATGTCCACCCGGGGGACGTGCTCCGGAGCGACGGCTGCGTGACGTCCGACGGGGGTGTGTGGAGAGCCGCAGCGCTTCGATCTCCGGCCGAACCCCGGGCCCCTCGCCCGTTTCCCGCACGGGCGGACCGGGTCTCCCACCGGCCCCGATGTTGCAGTGTCCGGCCCGACCCGCCATTGCCGGCTCGCCTTTTCCTCGGACCGCACCTCCCCGGGCGGGCCGCTTCGGACACAACGCACACCACAGTGAGACCTGCGGCACTCACCCCGGGCGCGGAGAAGCGGATCGGGCCTATTCCGTCGCCGGGCCGCAAAAGAACGTCGGAGTACCCGGGACGCTCGACGAGAGCGGCGCTCTGATCTCACCGTGCCGAAACAGGAGCAAGATCCGGAAACGCAGCTGCGTTCCGGATGACACGTCCCGGCAACGGCCCGGCCGTGAACTGGTTCCCGAGCCGGTCACGGTCCGGCTCGGACCCCACCGCCGTCGGAGCCCCCCAGGAGCTGATCCCCCCATGTCCCCGTCGCAGCCGGCCGCGCGTCTGCGCGCCGTCCCCGATCCCGCACCCGCCACTGCCGACCTCGACGGCACGCACCGTTCCGTGGTGGTCGTCGGCGGCGGCCAGGCCGGGCTGTCGGTGAGCCGGCGGCTCGCCCAGCACGGTGTCGATCATCTCGTGCTGGAGGCGAGGACCGCCGGCCACGAGTGGCAGGACCGGCGCTGGGACTCGTTCTGCCTGGTCACGCCGAACTGGCAGTGCCGGCTCCCCGGGTTCCCGTACGACGGCCCGGACCCCGACGGCTTCATGGTCCGCGACGAGATCACCGAGTACCTGCAGAGGTTCGTCGCCTCGTTCGCCCCGCCGCTGGTCGAGGGGGTTCGCGCCACGTCGCTGCGGGCCGGCGAAGAGGGCAGCTTCCGCATCGGCACCGACCGGGGCACCGTGACCGCCGACCAGGTGGTGGTCGCGACCGGGCCCTACCAGGTCCCGCGCACCCCGCGGATGGCCGAGCGTCTCCCCGACGAGGTCACCCAGCTGCACTCGTCGCAGTACCGCAACCCGGAGCAGCTGCCCGCGGGCGCGGTCCTGGTCGTCGGCACGGGACAGTCCGGCTGCCAGATCGCGGAGGACCTGCACCTGGCCGGGCGCACCGTCCACCTCGCCACGGGCACGGCGCCGCGGGTCGCCCGCTTCTACCGGGGCCGCGACTGCGTGGCCTGGCTGTCCGAGATGGGCACCTACACCAAGGGGATCGACCAGTTCGCCGACGCCGAGGCCGTGCGGCACAAGACGAACCACTACGTCACCGGCCGCGACGGCGGTCGCGACATCGACCTGCGGCGGTTCGCCCTGGAGGGCATGCAGCTGCACGGCCGGCTCACCGGGATCACCGGCGGGCGGCTGCGCTTCGCCGGCGACCTCCGGTCCAACCTCGACGGGGCCGACGCGGTGGCGGAGGGCATCAAGGACTCGATCGACGCCTACATCGCCGCCCAGGGCCTCGACGCACCGGCCGAGGAGCGGACGGCCCCGGTCTGGGTGCCCGAGTCCGACGAGCCGCAGGAGGTCGACCTCGCCGCCGCCGGCATCACGACCGTCATCTGGTCCACCGGCTACGGCCGCGACGACCGGTGGATCGAGCTGCCCGTCTTCGACGGTCGCGGCTACCCGACCCACGAGCGCGGGGTGACCAGCTGGCCCGGCCTCTACTTCATCGGCCTGCCCTGGCAGTACACGTGGGGATCGGGCCGCTTCTCGGGCGTCGCCGACGACGCCGAGCACCTGGTCGGCCGGATCCTCGAGACCCGCCGCGCCGCCCGGGTCGCCGACGGCCTGCACTGGCTCGCCGGCACCCCCAGCAGCACGTTCCCGTCCGACCCCGCCGAGGATCCCGACTGGGTCGCCCCCCGGTCGGCCAGCTGAGGAGCCCCGCCATGCCCACGACCCGTGTCGCGACCGTCTCGGCCCCCTTCGACCGGGACCTCGAGGCCGGCTTCGCCCGCATCGCCCGGCTGATCGACGAGGCGAAGCAGCGGGGCGCCCAGCTGCTCGCCCTGCCCGAGGCCGCGCTCGGCGGCTACGTGTCCGACCTGGGTGGATCCGCCTCCCCGCCGCCGGCCTTCGCGGTCGACGGCCCGGAGATCGCCCGCCTGGCCGCGCTCGCCGGGGACCTCGTCGTCACCGCCGGCTACTGCGAGGCGGCGGAGGGCCGCCGGTACAACGCGGCGGTCTGCGTGACCGGCGACGGGGTGCTCGGCACCTACCGGAAGGTCCACCAACCGCTGCGCGAGGACGCGACCTACACCGCCGGCGACGGCTTCGAGGCCTTCGACACCCCGATCGGCCGCATCGGCATGCAGATCTGCTGGGACAAGGGCTTCCCCGAGGCGGCCCGGGCGCTGGCGCTCGACGGCGCCCGGGTGATCGTCTCGATGTCCGCCTGGCCGGTCAGCGCGACGAACCCGCACCCCGACCCCGCCCGGGACCGCTGGACCCGGCGCTTCGACCTGTTCGACCGCGCCCGCGCGCTGGAGAACCAGGTCGTGTGGGTGGCCTCGAACCAGTTCGGCACGTTCGGCGCGCTGCGCTTCGCCGCGAACGCCAAGATCGTGGACCCCGGCGGCGAGGTCGTCGCCGCGACCGGGCAGACCGCGGCCATGGTGGTCGCGGACTTCGACCTCGAGGCCGACCTCGACGCCCACCGCGCCGGCATGAACAACCTGCGCGACCGCCGCCCCGACCTCTACGGGGCCCTGACGAGGCCGGCGCTCCAGCCGGTCTGAGCACCACCACTCCCCACCCGTCCACACCACCGTCCACACCGGAGGATGACATGGCCGACCTGACCGACCTCGAGAAGCAGAGCCTCGAGGAGATCCCGCACCCGTCGATGCCGGAGGGGTCGTCGATCTACGGCGGCACCAAGGTCTTCCCGGACTACCAGGCCGAGAACGGCGAGACCTACTTCACCCTGGTCCACGGCATCGCGCACGAGTCCTCGGTGAGCTTCGTGGCGATCCTGCAGGCCACCCGGGCGCTGCGGAAGGGCTTCGAGTCCGCGATCTACTTCTACGGCCCGGGCTCGCTGAACTGCCTGGCCACCCGCGGCTTCCCGACCACCGGCAACTCCGCGTTCCCGGGCGAGCACAACATCAACAACTCGCTGAAGACGTACATCCAGGAGGGCGGCAAGGTCTACTGCTGCCGGTTCGGGCTCTCGCTGCACGGCGCCCGCGAGGAGGACCTGATCGAGGGCGTGATCCCCACGCACCCGCTCGACGTGCAGGACGCGCTGATCCACTACGCCCGCAAGGGCGCGATCATCAACTCCACCTACCAGCTCTGACCTGCCGCAGCGCCGCCCGTGCGCGGCACGTGGTGCTCCGAGCACCACGGGCCGCGCACGGGCGCCTCAGCGCACGTAGCGGGCGGCCGGGGTGCCGGGCGGGTTGTACCGGCCCGGCTCCGCGTCCGGGTTGGGCACGCAGACCTCGGCCTCGAGCCCGTCCGGGTCCCGGAAGAACAGGCTGAGCACGGGGCCGAAGTCGGTCACGAACTCGTCGCACGCCCCGCGGGCGAGCAGGCGGCGCCGGATCTCCTCGAACGCCTCGATCGACGCGGCCTGCAGCCCGAGGTGGTCGAGCCGGCCGCGGCCGAGCATCGGCGTCTGCCGCTCGGCCTCGGTGTTGCCGTCCACCTCGAACACGTTGAACTCGGTGTGCGGACCGATGTCGACGATCGAGAAGCGGAACCCGTCCTGCTTCCTGTCGTGGGCGACGGTCGCCCCGAAGACCTCGCCGTAGAAGGCGTGGAGGCGGTCCGTGTCGGCGGTGATCACGGCGACGTGGTTGAGCCCGTCCAGCAGCATCCGCGCAGGTTAGGGCGCCCCCACGTCGCCGCGGTAGGGCCGGCCGGTCCTCCATCAGGGCGCGAACGGCACCCCGACCAGCTCCTTCGCCCTCGCGACGGCGGCCTCCATCGGGTACCACTTCCGCGTCACGATCTTCTGGGCGTGGAGCCCGCCGCCGGCCTGGATGTTCGTGACCAGCCGCCAGCCGCCGTAGGTGTCCGCGGTGAGGTCGCGGATCACGTGGAACAGCCGCAGCCGCGTCTCGCCGTCGAACTCCGGGTTGCCCTGCATGTACTTGCGCACCGCGGGCCCGATCTCGGGGTTCTGCAGGTCCGCGAGCGAGGGCGCGGTGACGATCGAGCCGCCGGCGATGTCGTGCAGGCTCTGCACGAGGCGGTCGTAGTGCGAGGCCGCGTAGTACTTGCCCGCGTTGGTGTACAGCTCGTCCGGGAACGCCGCGCCGTTGTCGCCCACGTGGCAGTGGGTGATCGCGGCCTCGAGCGAGGCGCGGATCAGCGTGGCCTGGATGATCATGTCGTCGATCTTGTCCCGGACGTGCGCCACGGACTCGGTGCCGTTCGCCTGCGCGATCAGCTGGGCGAGCCCGACCAGTAGGTCCGCGCCGTCGGCCATCGACGACAGCCCGCCGAGCCGCTCCCAGAGGCCGAGCGAGTGGGCGAACACGGTGGCGTACGTGGTCTGCCCGTCGAGGAAGATGCGCTCGGTGGGGACGAACACGTCGTCCAGGATCACGAACGACTCGGGGTAGGACACCGGACCCGAGACCGGGAAGGTGCCGGAGTCGGCGTTGCGCGGGGCGTAGCTGACGTCGACGATCTTCACGCCCGGTGCGTTGACCGGGATCATGCAGGCGATCGCGTAGTCCTCCTCCCCCGGCTTCATGCCCTTGGTCGGGATGACCATGAGCTCGTGGCCGAGCGAGGCGGCGGTGATGTGCAGCTTCGCCCCGCGGACCACCACCCCGTCCTCCCGGCGCTCGACGACGTGCACGTACGCGTCCGGGTCCTCCTGCTGACCCGGGCGGAGCTTGCGGTGTCCCTTCGCGTCCGTGATGCACTGCGTGATCCGGAGGTCCTCGGCGCGGGCGTGCGCGACGAAGGCGTTGATCCGCTCGACCTCCTCCGGGCAGGAGTCCATGATCCGGCCCGCGGCGGTCAGCAGCGTCATGATCGAGGTGTAGGTGACGTGCGCGAGCATGCCCATGTCGTGCACGAAGTCGATGTGCTCGCGCAGGCCCTCCGCATCCGTCGGGACGTCGGAGAACGGGCTGTGGTCGCCGGTCGGGTCGTAGACCTTGTCGTAGCCCTCGGCGATGAGCCTCACGCTCTGCCCGAGGATCGGGTGGTCGGCGATCCGCTCGACCGGCTCGCCCTCGAACCAGACCTTGCGGCCGTCGTCGAGGGAGGCCAGGTACTGCTCACCGGTCTTCATGCGCGGTCCTCTCGGGGTGCGTCTCCACACCGACGCTGCGCAGCAGCAGGTCGGTGAAGCCGTCGATGATCTCGGTCATGGACAGGTCGCCGTCGGGACGGAACCACGCCTGGACGGAGTTGAGGGTCGCGAGGATCGACGCCGCGGTGAGCCGCGGGTCGAGGTGCGCGGCGAAGGCGCCCTCCCGCTTCCCCTGGCGGACGATCTCGCGGATCGAGCGCTCGTAGGTGTCCCGGCGCGCGATGATCTCGGCGAACCGCTCGGCGGGCAGCCCGGAGAACTCGGCGTTGAACACCCTGATCTTGACCAGGTTCTTCTCGGTGCCGCGCAGGTGCCGCTCGATCGCCAGCCGCAGCTTGTCGACCGCCGGTGCCCGCGAGGCGAGCAGCTCCTCGCCGAGCGCGGCGGTGTTGAGGTGGGCCTCCTCGACGATCGCGTGGAGAAGGTCCTCCTTCGTGTGGATGTAGTGGTAGAGGCTGCCCTTGAGCATGCCGGCGGCCTCGGCGATCTCGCTGATGCTGGTGCCCGCGTAGCCCTTGCGCCGGAACAGCTCCGCCGCGGCGTCGACGATCTGCTCGTAGCGCGACGGGCCGAGGTCGCGCTCGCGCGCCTTGGGCGCCACCGCGCGACGGTGCGGCGGCACGGACCGCGTGATCCCACTCTCCGGCACCAGCGTCTCCTGCGACTCGGCGGTCCGACGGACACCGACGCTAGCTGCGGATCTGCTACTGGTCAACCGTTCGGTCGGGAGTGCTCGACCGATCGTTTGGGCCCCGGCGGCGCTACTGTCCGGCCGGACCCGCGTGATCAGGAGGGACATCGATGTCACCGCGCTACGGCGACTACCAGCTGGAGATCTACCTGGCCGGCACGAGGGGCCTGCTGCCCCGCTTCCCGGTCGACTTCGCGGGGATGGAGCGGCGGGCCGCCGAGTCGCTGCCGCCGTGGGTGCTCTCCTACGTCGCGGGCGGGGCGGGCGACGAGCGCACCCAGCGGGCCAACGTCGAGGCCTTCGAGAGGTGGGGCCTCGTGCCGCGGATGATGGAGGGCGCGTACGACCGCGACCTCTCCACCACGCTGTTCGGCATCGAGCTGCCGCACCCGCTCTTCCTGTGCCCGATCGGCGTGCTCGGAATCTGCGCGCAGGACCTGCACGGCGACCTGGCGACGGCCCGCGCCGCCGCGCGCACCGGCGTCCCGATGATCGCCTCGACGCTCTCCCAGGACCCGATGGAGGAGGTCGCGGCGGCGCTCGGCGACACCCCCGGCTTCTTCCAGCTCTACCCGCCCAACGACCGGGACCTGGCCGTCAGCTTCATCCGGCGGGCCGAGCGGGCGGGCTTCAAGGCGCTGGTCGTCACGCTCGACACCTGGGTCACCGGCTGGCGCCCGCGGGACCTCAACACCGCGAACTTCCCGCAGCTGCGCGGCTACTGCCTGGCCAACTACACCTCCGACGAGCACTTCCGGAAGCACCTCACGAGCTCCGACCCGGCCGAGGTCGTCGGGCTCTTCGCCCGGACCTTCGGCTTCTCGATGCGCTGGGAGGACCTGGCCTGGATGCGCGAGGCGACCTCGCTGCCGATCGTGCTCAAGGGCATCAGCCACCCCGAGGACGTCCGCAAGGCCAAGGACCACGGGGTCGACGGCATCTACTGCTCCAACCACGGCGGCCGCCAGGCCAACGGCGGGCTGCCGGCCCTGCAGACGCTGCCCGAGGTCGTCGAGGCCGCCGGCGACACCCCGGTCCTCTTCGACTCCGGCGTGCGCAGCGGCTCGGACGTGGTCAAGGCGCTCGCGACGGGCGCCACCGCGGTCGGCTCCGGGCGCCCGCACGTCTACGCGCTGGCGGTCGGCGGCGAGGAGGGCGTGGTGCACCATCTGCGCTCGTTCCTCGCCGAGGCGGACCTGCTGATGGCGGTCGACGGTTTCCCCGACCTCGCCCGGCTCCGCGCGGCGGGCCTGCGCCGCGTGGACTGAGCTCCTTGACCTGAACCCGGCTTCAGGTCGCACCGTGGTCTCCATGACACCGACCGCGATCGTCACCGGTGCGGGACAGGGCTTCGGGCTCGCCCTCACCGTCGCCCTCGCCCGGCGCGGGACCACCGTGGTGGCCTGTGGCCGGGACGCCGGACGCCTGCGCGGCGCGCTCGCCGGGGTGCCCGGCGTCGTCGCCCTGCCCGGCGACGTCACCGACCCCGGCTTCCGCGCCGAGCTCGCCGCGGCGGCCGGCGGCCGGCTGGACCTGCTCGTGCACAACGCCGGCGAGCTCGGCCCGTCGCCGCTGCCCCGGCTGGCCGACTATCCGCTCGACGCCCTGCGCGGCGTCCTGGAGACCACCGTCCTGGCCCCGCTGGGCCTCACCCGGGAGACCCTGCCGGCCCTGCGCGCGGCCGGGGGCACCGTCGTCACGCTCAGCTCCGACGCCGCCGTCGAGGCCTACGAGGGCTGGGGCGGCTACGGGGCGGCGAAGGCCGCGCTCGACCACCTGGCCGCGGTCCTCGGGGTGGAGGAGCCGCACCTGCGCGTGTACGCCTTCGATCCCGGGGACATGCGCACCGCGATGCACCAGCGGGCCTACCCCGGCGAGGACATCTCGGACCGGCCCGAGCCGGGGACCGTCGTGCCGGCGCTGTTGCGGCTGCTCGCCGACCGGCCGCCCTCGGGTCGCTACACCGCGGCCGCGTCGGCGGTCGCCCCGTGAGGCCGGTTCCGCCGGGGCTCACGGCCACCACGCCCCCGCCGGTCCGCGACGGCGTGCGGCTCATGGTGGCCCGGGCACGGCGGCCGCTGCAGCACCGCCGGTTCACCGACCTGCCGGCGGCGCTGGAGCCCGGCGACCTGCTCGTGGTGAACACCTCCGACACCGAACCGGCGGCCGTCGACGGCACCCGGTCGGGCCGGACCGTCGTCCTGCACGTGTCCGGGCCGGCCGCGGCGGGCACCTGGCAGGTGGAGCTGCGGACGCCGGACGGGCACCGGATCACCGACGGCCGGGCCGGCGAGAGCATCGGTCTGCCGTGCGGCGTGCACGCCACGCTGCTCTCCGGCGGCCCGCGGATCTGGCGGGCGCGGATCGCGGTGGAGGGCGGCCTGCGCCGGTACCTCGCCGCGGCCGGGCGCCCGATCATCTACTCCTACGTCCGCGGACGGCCGTCCCTCGCCGAGTACCGCACCGTCTTCGCCCGGCCCGACGGGCGGTTCGGCAGCGCCGAGATGCCGAGTGCGGGCCGCCCGTTCACCCCCGCGGTGCTCGACGGGCTGCGGGCGCGCGGGGTCGGCGTGGCCGAGCTGGTGCTGCACACCGGGGTGTCGTCGCTCGAGTCCGGCGAGACCCCGCTGCCCGAGCGCTACCGCGTCCCGCTCGCCACGGCGGAGGCCGTCACCGCGACCCGCGCGGCCGGACACCGGGTGGTCGCGGTGGGGACCACGGTGACCCGGGCACTCGAGACGGTGGCGGAACCCGACGGCACCGTCCGGGCCGGCGAGGGCACCACCGAGCTGGTCCTCGGGCCGCGCCGACCGGCCCGCGTCGTCGACGGGCTGGTCACCGGCTGGCACGAGCCGGAAGCCTCCCACCTGCTCCTGCTCCGCGCGGTCGCCGGACGCCGGCTGGTCGAGCGGGCCTACGCGGCGGCGCTCGACGAGGGCTACCGCTGGCACGAGTTCGGCGACTCCTGCCTGCTGCTGCCGTGACGGCCTACCCGGGCGCGCCCACGGGCGGCTCGGCCGCCGGCTCGGACGGCGCCACCGGCTCGGCCTCCCGGCGGTGCGGCAGCTCGCGGGTGAGGAACAGGCTGAACACGGCGATCGCGGCGGCGGCCAGCAACGCGATCTTCAGGCCGACGAGCTGGGCACGGGCGTACTCCGCGAGCAGCGTGTCCACCTCCGTGCCCGGGATCCCGGCCGAGGTCAGCGCGGTACGGGCCTGGTCCAGCGAGAGGAAGGAGATGCCCTGCTCCAGGGCCGTGCCCACCTGCTGGCGCGTGGCGTCGGCCACCGGCGCCGCGGACACCCCCGCGAGGCTCGCCCGGGTCAGCGCGCCGAGCAGGAACGAGCCGATCAGCGCCGTGCCGAGCGAGGAGCCGAGGTTCTGCGCGGTGTACTGCAGCCCGCCGACCTCGCTGCGCTCGACCTCGCCCACGCTGGACTGCGCGACGTTGCCCAGCTGCCCGGCGAGCAGGCCCATCCCGACCCCGAGCAGCCCGGTGGCCAGTGCGAAGGACAGGTCGTCGAGATCCGGGCGGACCGTCGCGACCAGCCACAGCGTGGCGACGCACAGCACGACGAAGCCCGTCCGCACGACGGCCCGCGGCGCCGCGAGCCGGTTCACCGCCGGCGCGGCCATCGACGTCACCAGCATCGTGAGCGAGACCGGCAGCAGCCGCAGCCCCGTGGCGAAGGCGTCGAGACCCTGCACCACCTGCAGGTACAGCGGGATCGTGAAGAAGACCCCGAGCAGGATCAGGTTCTGCGCGAGCAGGCTGGAGAGCGCGGCCCGCAGCGGCCGGATCGCGAACAGCCTCCACCGCACCAGCGGGTCCCGGCCCTGCTGCTCGCGGTGGCGCACCCAGCTGCGCAGCAGCCCGAGCAGGACGAGCCCGAACGCGATCACGAACAGGGTCGGCGCGAAGCCGAACACCGTGAACGGCGGGTTGCGCGGCTCGAGCCAGCCCCAGGTGCTGCTCTGCAGGGCGCCCAGGACCACGAACGCCAGCCCGACCACCGACAGCGCCGCCCCCACCAGGTCCAGCCGGCGCCGTGGCCCGGTCGCGGGTGCGTCGGAGATCCACCGCAGCATCAGCAGGATCGCCACCACGACGACGACCTCGCCGGCGAACACGACCCGCCAGCTCAGGTAGGTCGTCGCCCACCCGCCGAGGATCGGGCCCACGGCGATGCCGGCGCCGGCGAGCCCGCCGACGACCCCGTAGGCCACTGCCCGGTCACGGCCCCGGTAGTTGCCGCCCACCAACGCGGCGAGAGCAGGCAGCACCAGCGCCCCGCCCAGCCCCTCGACGACCGACCAGCCGAGCACCAGCACCCACAGCGACGGCGCGATCGCCGTCAGCCCCGAGCCGATCCCGTAGACGACCAGACCGATCCCGAAGGCGCGGCGCCGCCCGAGGATGTCGCCGACCTGGCCGCCGGTGATCAGGAATGCGGCCATGACCAGCGTGTAGAGCGTGATCGCCCCCTGGATGGCGGCGACGGTGGTGTCGAAGTCCGCGACCAGCGTGCTGATCGAGACGTTCATGACCGCCGTGTCGAGCACCACGAGGAACTGCGCCGCGCCGAGGGCGACCAGCGGCTTCCAGCGGTTCACGCGTTGCCGTTCGCCGTCGGGTCGTCGGCGACCACCCGGCCCGCGTCGATCGCCTCCTGAAGCGCGGCGTGGTCGGCCTCGGTGCGATCGGCGTAGGCGCGGGCGAAGTCCGCCACCGCGCGGTCGAAGGCGCTCGACGACCCGAGGTAGGCGGCGATCGCGATCCGGTCGCCGCTGCGGGCGTGGGCGCGGGCGAGGGTGCGTCCGCAGATCTCGGAGTAGAGCGTCATGCCCTCCGGGCGCAGCTCGTCGACCTCGACCGAACCCTTCCAGTCGCGCAGCTGGCGCAGGTAGAAGTCCCGCACCTTGCCGTCGACCCCGGTGGTGCGCTGCCACCCCAGGAAGATGTCGCCGGCGGACTGCATCAACCGCTGGCCCTCGACGACGCGCTGGCCCGCGGTCGGCTGCGTCGCCGGGCGCAGCACGGACTCCAGCGCCGACGGCCCGGCTTCCTTGGCCTGCAGGAACAGCGGATCGCGGTCGTCGCGACCGAGGAAGAGGATCATCCAGCAGCGGGTTCCGACGCTCCCGACGCCGACGACCTTGTGGGCGATGTCGACGGCCCGGTACCGGTCGAACAACACCCGACGGTCCGCGGGCAGGGTCTCCCGGTAGCCGGCCAGGATCTCGCGGATGCCGTCCTCGATGCCGCGGCGTTCCACTTCCTCCGGGTAGAGGTCCCGGACCGGCGTCACGAGCGGCGGCGCCGGGACGATCTGCGGCCTGCCGTCGACCATCGTCGTGAAACGGGTCAGCGCACCCAGGTTGTCCCGGGATCGCGCCTTGGCGAGGTCCCGCTCCATGCGGGCCCGGCGCCGCGGGGCGAAGCGGTGCTCGTACTGCTGCCACAGGTCCTCGGTCTCAAGGAGCGAGTACCAGACCTGCAGGTGCGGCATCCCGGCGTAGCGGCGCATCTCCTGCCGGTACGCGCGCACGCCCGCCTCCACGCTGTCCCGCCGCTCGCGGGTGCGGAAGCCGCGGTCCCGCCCGGCGACCTCGACGCTGGCCGCCAGTCGCTTGACGTCCCACTCCCACGGGCCCGGGAGGGTCTCGTCGAAGTCGTTGACGTCGAAGACCAGGCGGCGCTCCGGCGAGGCGAAGAAGCCGAAGTTCGCCAGGTGGGCGTCGCCGCAGAGCTGCACGTCGATGCCGCTGACCGGGGTGCCGGCGAGGTCGGCGGTCATCACGGCCGCCGAGCCGCGCAGGAACGTGAAGGGCGACAGGCCCATCCGGGCGTACCGGATCGGCAACAGGTCCTGCACCCGGCCGGCGTCCTGGGCGGCCAGGATCTTCAGCGCCCCCGGACCGCGGCGCGCCGGCAGCTCCGCATGGGACGAGCGGGGGGCGGTACCCCGTGCGGCCCGGCCGAGCTCGACGCTCTCGGCCGGGACCGGCACGGTGGGACGCGGGGTCGGCGGGGCCGCCGTACCGGTCATCTCCCTCACCTCCGACGGGTCAGGACGACGCCGAGGAGCAGCCCGACCGCGATCATGACGACCAGCAGCAACCACAACGGCGCGCTGAGGGTCAGGGTGAACAGGTGCACGCCCACCGGGTCGCGGTTCTGCAGCACGAACACCAGGGCGAGGACCGCCACCACCAGGGCGACGACCTGCCGTGCGGTGATCCGGCGGCGACCGCGGCCGGTGGACCGCTGCGTCGTCATCGCGGTCGCCGGTCAGGCCAGCTGACGCTGCTCGCGGACCAGGGCCCAGATCACCGCGACGTCGAGGGCGATGATCACGATCGACCAGATCGGGTAGTGCGGGATGAACATGAAGTTGGCGATGATGCTCAGCGAGGCGAGCAGGATGCCGACCACGCGCGCCCAGGTCTGGCCCTGGATCACGCCGAGACCGGTGAGCGCGAGCGCCACGCCGAGGACGAGGTGCACCCAGCCCCAGGTCGTGATGTCGAACGAGTAGATGTAGTTCGCGGTGGCCACGTAGACCTGGTCGCGGAACAGGGCCGAGATGCCGGCCAGTGCCTGGCAGATGCCGACCACGATCAGCACTGCACCCGCGAACATCGCGAACCCGGTGGACCATGCCGTCGCGGTGCTGCTGGTGGTCCCCGTCGTGGGCGGATGGGTCGTGTCGCTCATGGTGTTGCTCCTCCTTCGAGCGCTGTGTCCGTCCACGGTCGGGTCCCCGCGCGCGGCGCACCTCGCCCGCCGCGTGTGACTTCGTGGTCCCGCCCGGATCTCAGTTGCGGGGCGTGGGCGCGGACCCCGAGACGATCAGCCCGCGCTCGTAGCCGGCGAGCACGGCGGTCCGGCGGCTGCTCACGCCGAGCTTCCCGTAGATCGAGCGGACGTGGGTCTTCACGGTGTTCACCGAGACCGACAGGTCCGCCCCGATCTCCTCCAGCGACAACAGGGAGGGCAACAACGCGAGGACCGCCCGCTCCCGCTCGCTGAGCGCCGCGGCCGGGGAGCCGGTGGTCGCGGAGACCGCCAGGGCCGCGCCCGCGAAGGAGCCGGCCGCACCGGGGCCGCCGTGCAGCTGGACCAGCAGCCGACGCACCTCCGGCCCCGCTCCCGCGAACGGGCGCAGTGCCCCCAGCGGCTCGGCCAGCGCCAGGGCCCGTTCGAGTGCCTCGCGGGCGGCGGCCCGTTGCTCCGCCCGGGCCGCGAGGGTCGCCTCCAGCAGCCACGCCTCCACCTCGGTCACGCCGAGCAGCGGTGAGCCGCACTCCACCAGGGCCCGGTGCACCGCGGCGCGGGCCCGGTCGTCACGGCCCGCGGCGAGGTCGGTCCACGCCCGCAGCAGGGCGCTCTCCGCGGTCTCCCCGACGCGTTGGACCAGCCAACCGTGCACGCTGCGGGCCGCCGTCGGGTGCCCGAGATCGAGGGCGGCGCGGTGTTCCAGCACCGCCGCCACGGCCACGACGTGCGGATCCACCGGTTCGTCGCCCAGCTCGGCGCGGGCGTGCTGCAGCCGGTCCAGCCCGCGGGCACGGTCCCCGCGGGTCTCGCCCGCACCGTCGACGTCGGCCGCCGCGCGGATCACGGCCAGGCCGAACCGCAGCTCGGCGGGCCCGTGGTCGCAGTGGTCGAGCCCGCTCAGCCCGGCCTCGGCCAGCCGCACGGCGTCGGCGGGCTCGGCGCGCAGCAGCGCCGCCTGGGCGAGGACGGCCGCCGCGGCGGCCGCCCAGGTCGAGTGCCGCAGCCCGGTCCGCTCGGCGCGGGCCAGCGCCGCTTGCCCCGCGTGCCGCGCCTCGGCCGCGTCGCCGGTCGCGGCGGCCGCGACCGCACGCAGGGCCAGCGCCTGCACCGCGAGGTGCACGAACGCGTGCCGGTCGGCGAGCTCGAGCGCCTCGGCCAGCAGCGGCCGCGCGGCGTCGGGATCGCCCAGCCGGACGACCCGGACGGCCTCGGCGAGCAGCCCCAGCGCCCGGGCCCCCGGCTGGTGCGGCAGCACGTCCGGGTCGTGACGGAACAGGCCGGCGGGCACCGCGCCGAGCTCCTCCGCGGCGGCGCGCAGCACCGCCACCTCGGGCGGGGGGTCCTCGGGCCACCGGGGGGCGTGCGTGGCCGGCGGCCCGCCGGCGGCCGTGCGGGCGAGCGCGGCGAGCGCCGCCAGCCCGGGTTCGCGGGCGAGCGCGGCCTCGCCGACGGTGTCCAGGGCCCGACGCAGCGAGCGGTGCCGTCCCGAGAGCAGCAGCGCGGGGCCGGCGTCGCGCAGGACCTCCGCGGCGACGAGCGGGTCCCCGCTGCGGGCCGCGTGCTCGGCCGCCACGTCGGGCCGCCCGGCGGCGGCGTACCAGCGCGCCGTCGTCGCCTCGAGGCGCGCCGGCGCTCCCGCCGCATGCCGCCGCAGCTCCGCGAACAGGTGGTCGCGCAGCAGCGGCTCCACCTGGTGGACCTCCCGGCCCCGGCCCTCCGCGCGGACCAGGCCCGTCCGGTGCTCGACGGCGTCGAGCACCCCGCCGGCGTCGGCCCGCCCGGACAGCACGGCGGCGAGCGCGGTCGGCACCGGGTTGACCACGCCGACGCGCCGCAGCACGTCGAGCTCGGTCTCCTCGAGGTCGGCGAGTGCCTCGCCCTCGAGGTAGTCGGCGACCAGCGGGTGCTCGCCGGAGAAGCCCAGCGCGGCCCGGGGGTCCGTCGGGTCGGCGCAGGCCGCGGCGGCGAGCCCGACGGCGACCGGCCAGCCCGCGGTGCGCGCGTGCAGCACGGTGACCTCGGCCGGGCCGAGCGACGGCACGGTGGCGCGGAGGAGCTCCTCGGCCTCGCCCGGGGTGAAGCGCAGCAGGTCGGGACCGATCTCGCGGACCCGGCGGGCCACCCGCAGCCGGGCGAGGCCGAGCGGCGGTTCGCCGCGCCCGCACAGCACCACGACCAGGTCGGGACGGCGGTCGCGGAGGAAGGTGCGCAACCCGTGCACGCTCGCGGGCCCGGTCAGCGCGCCGACGTCGTCGAGCACCAGGCGGGGCGGCCGCGGCAGCACGTCGAGCGCGGCGGTCAGGGCGGCCAGGAACTCCGGACCGCCGGCTGTGGGCCAGCCGTGCCCGTCCCGGAGCCGGCTCGACGGCGGGACCGCGGGGCACCGGGCCAGGGCGGCCAGGACCGCCGACCAGAGCCGGCGGGGGTCGTCGTCCTCGGCGTCGAGGCGGACCCAGGCGGTTCCGGGGCCTGGGCTGGTGCGCACCCAGTCGGCCACGGCGAGGGTCTTGCCGAAGCCGGCGGGACCGCGGACCAGACCCACGTCCAGGATCCGGTCGAGCGCGGCACGCACGGCGGCTCGCGTCACGAGCTGCGGTGGCCGGTCCGGAACACGGATCTTCGCCTCGGGCACCGGCTGCATGGAAGTCACCCCCGCACGCCGGCACTCTGCTGGACCGGCAACAACGGTCGATACTGGACCGGTCTGAACCGGCGCGGCGCCGAGCGTGAGGCCCGACCGGGCGGGACGAAGGTCCCGTCGGGGACCTGCCGCGGACGAGCGGAGCGACTCCGAACGGCGCAGTTCCGTGCACTTCGTCCGGTTCGCGTGCTCAGGCCTGCCGGCGCACCGCCGGCTGCCCGCGCAGCACCCGGAGCAGCCCCGCGATCGCCTCACCCGGCCCCGCCGGCGCGACCGCCGCCGGCGCGGCGCCCGGCGATCCGACGGGCACCCGGACCCGCAGGGCCCCGGGGAGCACCCGGAACCGCAGCGGGGGCGGCAGGCGCAGCGCCTCGCCGTCGACCCCCACCTCGACCAGGGGCTTGTCGGAGTCGACCTCGAACTCGGGCGCACTCCACTGCCGGTACCCGTGGAAGGACCGCAGCCGCCCGGTCGCCTGGGCGGCCAGCATCTCGGTGACGTCGCGCCCCTTCTCCACCCGCAGGGTGACGACGCCGAGCACCCCGCCGTCGAGCCGCGCCCGCGTGCCGAACCCGTCGAGCCGGTCCAACCGGTAGTCGCCGTTGGAGACCAGCACCATCGCGGTCGGGCCGCCGAGGTCGCCGTCCGGGCCACGGAAGCGCAGGTGCGACCCCTCCGCTCCGGGCCCGAGCAGGTCGGGGGCCATCCGGGCGGTGGTCGCGAGCTTGGCGTCGCGGTAGCCCTCGGACTGGACGACGCCCGCGTACACGCCGAGCGAGGCGTTGTTGACGAACACCCGGTCACCCAGCACGGCGAGGTCGATGCGCCGCTCCAGCGCGGGGCCGAACGCGTCCAGCGCGGCGACGACGTCCTCGCGGTCCAGGCCGAGGTCGAGGGCGAAGTGGTTGCGGGTGCCCGCGGGGATCACCACGAGGGGTACGTCGTGCTGTCGCGCGACGTCGGCGACCAGGGCCTGGGAGCCGTCGCCCCCGGCCATCCCCAGGACGTCGGCCCCCTCGGCGACGGCCGCCTCGGCGAGGGCGCGCAGGTCGTCGCCGGGCTCGAGGACGACGGGGGTGACGCCGCGCCGCAGCGCCTCCTCCTCCAGCCCGAACCGCCCGACCTTCCCGCCACCCGAGCGCGGGTTCATCAGCAGCACCCCGTGCCCGGCCGGCGGGACGGACTTCAGCCCCGACGGCGCCGGCAGGAGATCCCGGCCGAGCGCGACCCGGGCGAGGCTGGCCGCGACCAGGACGAGGACCACCACGCCCGCGGTGCGCAGCACGGACGCCGTCACCACGAGCAGGACCACGCCGACGAGGGCCAGCAGCGCGATCGCGCACGCCACGATCCGCCACGCCCCCCGCCGGACGAGCGCGGTCCACCCCGCGGCGACCGCCACACCGACCAGGACCGGGGCCGCGACGAGCCGCAGCGGCTCCTGCAGCAGCGCCACGATCACCAGCGCGATCGCGCCGAGCGCGGCCAGCAGGGCGACCCCCGCCGCCACCCGCCGTCCCGCGCCCGGCCGCGCGCCCTCCGCCGTCCCGGCCATGGCCGGCCTCCCGTCAGTCCACGAACCAGATCTCGGCCAGGTCGGCCGCGACCAGACCGCGCTCGGCGGCGATCCGCTCCAGCGCCTCGGCGAGCGTCGAGGAGAGGACCACCACCGTCTCGGTGAGACCGGGTACGCCGGCCTCGGCCAGCACCGCCGCGGCGACGGCGCGGGCCCGTTCGGTGCCCTGCTCGGCGTTGACGTCGTCCGACAGCACGGCCAGGACGGCCTCGAACGCCCACGCCCGGGCCCGTGGTGGGGAGGCCACGCCGAGCACCTCGTCTCAGACGGTCTCGTGCTCCTCGGCGAAGACCTCCCGCAGCTTCTGCTCCTGCTCCTTCGAGAGGTTCGTCGAGATCAGCTCGGCCTGGGTGCCGCGGAACTCGTCGAGCACCTTGTCCTGCACGACACGCGAGGTCATGAGGAACAGCGCCGACGTGCCGGGCGTGACCTTCTCGCGGACCTCCTTGATGAAGCGGTCGTCGATGCCGACGTCCGACATGGAGCCCGCGAGGGCGCCCATCGCCGCACCGACCGCCAGGCCGAGCAGCGGGACGAAGAACAGCAGCCCGAACAGCAGGCCCCAGAAGCTGCCGCCCAGCGCGCCGGCCCCCGTCATGCTGTGCAGCTGCTCGGTCTTCGGCTTCTTGCGGTCCTCGGGCCACGTCACGACGGCCGCGTCGTCGAGTGTCAGCAGCTCCTGCTTCTGCAGTCGCTCCACCAGGTCCAGCGCGCGCCGGGCGCCGCCCGGGTCGTCGAACTTCCAGACGGTCAGCGTCGTCATGGATCCGCCTCTCCTCGATGTCGTCGGGGCTGCGACTGTCGTCGCCGTGGCCGGGGCGGGCCTCACCCGACGGGGGCGAACCTCGACGGGTGCACGATGGAGGCCATGGACTTCCGCCATCTCGGCCGCTCCGGCATGCAGATCTCCGAGATCACCTACGGCAACTGGCTGACGCACGGCTCGCAGGTGGAGAACGACGTCGCGACACAGTGCGTGCGTGCCGCCCTGGAGCACGGGATCACCAGCTTCGACACCGCCGACGTCTACGCCAACGGCCGGGCGGAGGAGGTCCTCGGCGCCGCGCTCAAGGGCGAGCGGCGCGAGTCGCTGGAGATCTTCACGAAGGTCTACTGGCCGGTGGGCCCGCGCGGGAAGAACGACCAGGGCCTGTCCCGCAAGCACATCATGGAGGGGATCGACGGGAGCCTGCGCCGGCTCGGGACCGACTACGTCGACCTGTACCAGGCGCACCGCTACGACCGGTTCACCCCGCTCGAGGAGACGATGCAGGCGTTCGCCGACGTGGTGCGGGCGGGCAAGGCGCTCTACATCGGAGTGAGCGAGTGGACGGCCGACCAGATCCGCCGCGCCCACGCCCTGGCCATCGACCTCGGCGTCTCCCTCGTCTCCAGCCAGCCGCAGTACTCCATGCTCTGGCGGATCATCGAGGACGAGGTCGTGCCCACCTCCGCGGAGCTGGGGATCGGGCAGATCGTGTGGTCGCCGATCGCGCAGGGCGTGCTCACCGGCAAGTACCAGCCCGGCGCGGCCTGGCCCGAGGGGTCGCGCGCCACGGACGAGAAGGGCGGCGGCGACGCGATCAAGCGGTTCCTCGCCGACGACACCCTCGCCCGCGTGCAGAAGCTGCGCCCGATCGCCGGCGACCTCGGGCTGACGATGGCCCAGCTCGCGGTGGCGTGGGTGCTGCAGAACCGCAACGTCGCCGCCGCCCTGGTGGGCGCCTCCCGGCCCGAGCAGGTAGAGGAGAACGTGAAGGCCGCGGGCGTGCGCATCCCGGCCGACGCCATGGCCGCGATCGACGACGTGCTCGGCGAGGCCGTCACCCGCGATCCCGCGCTCGTCGCCCGCTCCACCCCGAAGCGGCGGCCCGTCTGATGGACCTGGGGATCGCCGGCCGCACCGCCGTCGTCTGCGCCTCCACCCGCGGACTCGGCCGGGCGTGCGCCGAGGAGCTGGCCCGCGCGGGGTGCACCGTCGTCGTCAACGGGCGGGAGCAGGCCGCTGCCGAGGAGGCGGCCGCCGAGATCGCCGCCGAGACCGGTGCCGAGGTGGTCCCGGTCGGGGTGGACCTGAACACCCCGGACGGCCCCGAGCGGCTGCTGGCCGCGGTGCCGCACGTGGACGTACTGGTGAACAACAACGCCGGCCCGCCCGCCCGGGACTTCCGGAAGGTCGACGAGGAGGCCCTGCTCGCGGGCGTCCGGTCCAACATGGCCACCCCGATCCGGCTCGTCCAGGCGGTCGTCGACGGGATGGTGGAGCGCCGGTTCGGCCGGATCGTCAACATCACCTCGGGCTCGGTGAAGATGCCGCTGGCCGGGCTCGACCTGTCCAGCGGCGCCCGCGCCGGGCTGACCGGGTTCCTCGCCGGTGTCGCGCGGTCGGTGGCCCACGCCAACGTCACGATCAACTTCCTGCTCCCGGGCTCCTTCGCGACGGACCGGCTCGCCTCGCTCCAGCGCCGGACCGCGGAGCAGCAGGGCGTGAGCGTGGACGAGGTCGCGGCGGACGGGCGGGCGACGATCCCGGCGGGGCGGTTCGGCGAGCCCACCGAGTTCGGCGCCGCCTGCGCCTTCCTCTGCTCCGCGCAGGCCGGCTTCATCACGGGCCAGAACCTGCTGATCGACGGCGGCGCCTACCCCGGGGTGCTGTAGCGGCCCGTGCACTTCGCGAGAAGTGCCGGGCTCGACCCTGGCACGCGCCGGCAGAGTGCTCTGCGTCACCTCTCGGGAATGGTCGTCCGCGCGGCCTCGGTTGCGGCGGACATGAGGATCGGAATCATCGGTGCGGGACACATCGGCGGCACGCTGACGCGGCGGCTCACCGCCCTGGGCCACGAGGTCCGGGTGGCGAACTCCCGGGCCCCGGAGACCCTGGCGGAGCTGGCCGCGGAGACCGGCGCGACCCCGGTGTGGGCCCGCGATGCGGCGGCCGACGCCGACGTCGTGATCGTCAGCATCCCACAGAAGAACACCCCGGACCTCGAGCCCGGCATCGTGTCCTCGGCCAAACCGGGCGCGCCCGTGATCGAGACGAACAACTACTACCCGCAGCAGCGGGACGGCCGGATCGAGGCGCTCGAGAACGGCACCCCGGAGAGCGTGTGGGTGGCCGGGCTCCTCGGTACGCCGGTCTACAAGGTGTTCAACGGCATCTACTGGAAGCACCTGCTGGAGCGCGGGAAGCCGCGCGGCGCCGAGGGCCGGATCGCGCTGCCGATCGCCGGCGCCGACGGCCCGGGCAGGGACACCGTCGCCGCGCTCGTCGACGAGCTGGGCTTCGACCCCGTCGACGCCGGCCCGCTCGAGGAGTCCTGGCGCCAGCAGCCCGGCACCCCGGTCTACGGCAAGGACTACGACGCCGAGCGCACGCGCAAGGCACTCGCGGAGGCCACCCCGGAGCGGCCGGTGGAGTTCCGCGCCGCCTGATCGCACTCGTTCACGGGTCGCCCCCGGAGAACGGGCGCCGAATGGCACTCCCGGTACCCGAATGCCCCCTCCCGCGTGACCGTCCTCGACTTCTCGCGGAATTCGTGGAGAATCGGGGCAAACCGCGAGTACGGCGATCGGACGTGAACGATGGCGAAGATTACGAATATCACCCTGGTGGACGACCTGGACGGCGGCCGGGCGGACGAAACGGTCACGTTCACGGTGGACGGCAAGGAATTCGAGATCGACCTCAGCGCGCAGCACGCGTCGGAACTGCGGGAGGCGTTCGCGCCGTTCGTGGGCGCCGCCCGCCGCGCCCCCTCCGGTTCCGGGCGCAGGAACTACGCGCGGGTCGGCTCCTCCGCGGGCAAGACCCGGGAGGAGAACGCGGCCATTCGTGAGTGGGCGCTCTCGGCCGGGTTCCAGGTCTCCGAACGGGGGCGGATCCCGTCGAACGTGCTCGAGGCGTACGCGAATCGCGACACCACGGCCCCGACGCCGGAACCCGTGCCGGATGCCCCTCGGGAAGCGACGCAGGAACCCGCCCCCGAAGCCTCCTCGGGAGCCGCTGCGGAACCGCAGGCGGAATCCGCGGCGAAGCCGAAGCGGCGGACCCGGAAGAAGGTGGCCACGGCGAGCTGAGGATCGCCGGAACCCCCATCGCGGAAGGGCCTCCGACCACGGGTCGGAGGCCCTTCCGCGTGGGGGGGTTGAGTCGCGCCGTACCGGCAATGCGCTGTCGGGACGACGGGAGGAGCACGATGCCGGAGCTGCGAGGCACCCCCGGGCGCACAGTGGTGGTCGGCGCCTCGGGGAACGTCGGGACCGGGCTGTTGCGGGTGCTGAAGGAGGTGCCCGGCATGCGGGTGCACGCGGTGTGCCGCCGCCGCCCGTCCCGCCCTACGACGGCGCCGAACGGCACTCGATCGACCTCACCCGGGCCGACGCCGAACGGCGCCTGGCGGAGGTGTTCGCCGGGGCGGACGCGGTCGTCGACCTCGCGTGGGCCATCCAGCCGGTGCGCGACGAGGCGTCGATGCGGCGCACGAACGTCGACGGCACCGCGGCGCTGCTGCGGGCGGTCCGCCGCTCCGGCGTCGGCCATCTCGTCTTCGCCTCGTCGCTCGGGGCCTACGCCTCGGCGCCGAGGGACGCCGCGCGGCCCGTCGACGAGAGCTGGCCGGTCACCGGGCAGCCCCGCTCCGCCTACAGCCGGGACAAGCTGATCGCGGAGCGGATGCTCGACGCGTTCGAGCGGGACGACCCGGGCGTCGCGGTCGCACGGGTCCGGCCGACGCTGGTCGTGCAGCGCGAGGCCGCGCGCGAGATGGCCCGGCTCTTCCTCGGCCCGGCCGTGCCGCGGGCCCTGCTCGCCCTGCTGCGCGACGGCCGGATACCGCTGTTCCCCGTGCCGACGGGCACGGTCCTGCAGTTCGTGCACGCCGACGACCTCGGCCGCGCGTTCGCCGCGATCCTCGAGCGGCGCTCCCGGGGCGCGTTCAACATCGCCGCCGACGCGCTCGACGCGCGGGCACTCACCGCGCTGATCGGCGCCCGGCCGGTCCCGGTGCCGCACGACCTGGCCCGGGCCGTCGTCGAGCTGCTGTTCCGGCTGCACGCGCTGGCGATGTCGGCCGGATGGTTCGACGTCGCGGTGCGCACGCCGGTCATGGACACCGGCCGGGCCAGGCTGGAGCTGGGCTGGGCGCCGAAGACCGGCACCGCGGAGGCGGTGCGGGTCCTGCTCGAAGGCGTGGTCGACGACGCGACCTTGCCGAGCCCCGCGCTCGCGGTCGGATGAACGCGCTGCTCGCCGTCGTCGAGGGGTTGCGCGAGCGCGCGGTCACCGACGAGCCGGACGTGGAGACGGGCTGGACCGTCGACGAGCACGTGCACGAGCTGGGCACCGAGCTGCCCGGCGAGCCCCTGCCGGCCGGGATCTGGGAGCGGGCGACCGCGCTCGTGCGGGACTACGACTTCACCCCGCCGGAGCTGCTGCGGGCGGCCTACCTGCGCGACTCGGCGCTGCTCGGCCGGGACGTCCTGCTCGACGGGCGGTTCGGCCCGCTGCGCTTCCTGATGGGCGTGCGGATCACCGAGGTCGTCGACCAGCCCGACGAGGACGGCTGGCGGATCTGGGGCTGGGCGTACAGCACGCTCGCCGGCCACCTGCAGCGCGGCCGGGTGCTGTACCGGGTGGCGAAGCACCGGGCGTCGGGCCGGGTGGAGTTCCGGGCGAGCGTGCGCTGGAGACCCGATCCGCGGCTCGGCCCGGTGTTCGGGCTCGGCTGGGGGGTCTTCGGCCGGCGCAGCCAACTGCGCTTCTACCGGCGGATCGGTGAGCGCGTGCGGGAGCGGGCGGTCCTGGAGCCGCCGGGACGGCACCTCCCGGGCACCGGCCCGCTGGTGCTGGTGCCCGGCGACGCCCGGCCGGACCCGTGGGACCACGCCCGTCTCCGCGTGGCGCACCCCGTCCACGGGCGACTTCTGCTGCCGCCGGCCGTGGACCGGGCGTGAGTCGACGGGTGCGTCAGAGCGCGGCGCGCACCACGTCGGCGACCGGGGTGAGCGGGCGGCCGAGCAGCTCGGCCAGGTCGCTGCTGTCGATGTCCAGGTCGCCCCGGGCGATGCTCTCGTCGAGCGCGACGACGAACCCGGCCGTGCCCTCGTCGAGCCCGGCGCCGGTGAGGATGCCGGCCAGCTCGGTCGCGCTCACCGGGCGGTACTCCACCTCCCGCCCGCTGACCTCGGTGATCGTGGCCGCGAGCCCCTTGAACGTGACGGGGGCGCCGGCGAGCTCGTAGGTCTTCCCGGCGTGGCCCTCGCCGGTCAGGACGACCGCTGCGGCCTCGGCGTAGTCGCGGCGGGCGGCCATCGCCACCCGGCCCTCGCCGGCCGCGGCGACGATCGCCCCACGGGACAGGTAGTCGGTGAGCTGGGCGGTGTAGTTCTCGACGTACCAGTTGTTGCGCAGCAGCGTGTGCGGCACGCCCGACGCGGCCAGCAGCTCCTCCGTCGCCCTGTGCTCCGGCGCCAGCGGGCTGCCCGTGCTGTCCGCGCGCGTGATGCTCGTGTACGCGATCAGCGCGACGCCGGCCTCCTTCGCCGCGTCGATCACGTTGCCGTGCTGCTCGACCCGCTTGCCGACCTCGCTGCCCGAGACCAGCAGGAGCCGGTCGACGCCGGCGAGCGCGGTCCGCAGCGTCTCCGGCTGCCCGTAGTCCCCGACCCGGACCTGGACGCCGCGCGCGGTCAGTGCCGCCGCCTTCCCCGGGTCCCGGACGACGGCGACGACGTCGCCGGCCGGGACGCCCTTCTCGAGCAGGGCCTCGATCGCCAGGGCCCCGAGGTGGCCGGTCGCTCCGGTGACTGCGTAGGTGGTCATGTCGCCTCCCGAATGGTGTGCGCTTCGACAGTACTAACTATTCGTAAGCGCTGCCACTTCCCGCAGCGCTGTATCCTGAGAGCGTGACCACACGAGCCCCGGACCCGGTACCCGCCTGCGCCCCGTCCGACGAGCTCGTGACCACGGTGTTCGCCCGCAACTGCGCGTCGCGCACGGCGCTGGAGGAGATCGGGAGCAAGTGGGGCATCCTCGCCCTGCTGGCGCTCGGCGAGGGCAGCTACCGGTTCAACGCCCTGCGCCGGCGCGTCGACGGCGTGAGCGAGCGGATGCTGTCGCAGACCCTGCAGACCCTCGAACGGGACGGCCTGGTGACCCGCGAGGTGCACAGCACGATCCCGCCCCGGGTCGAGTACTCGCTGACCGCCCTCGGCGAGAAGGTCGCCGACAGCCTGCGCGGGCTCGCGGACCTGCTCGAGGGTTCGGTCGCCGAGATGTCCGCCGCCCGCGAGCGTTACGACGCCCGCGAGGACCGAGCGCCGCTCTAGAAGAACCCGTCGCGGACGACGGGCGGCGTGCGGGGGGACCAGCCCAGTTCCGTCGAGATCGCGGTGGCGGTCTCCACGAGCAGGGGCACGGTCTCCTCGCGGAGCCGCTCCGGGGCGAGCCTGCCGGCCGACGTCGAGGAGGCCAGGGCGGCCACCACGGCCCCGGTCCGGTCGCGCACCGGCGCCGCGGCGGAGACCAGCCCCTCCTCCAGCTCGCCGTCGACGATCGACCACCCCTGCTCGCGGACCTCGGCGAGGGCCATCCGCAGGTCGGTCGGGTCGGTGATGGTCCGCGGCGTGTGCGGGTGCAGCGGCGCCTGCTCGAGGAAGCGCGTGATCGCGGCCGGGCCGGCCCAGGCGAGCAGCACCCGCCCCATCGACGTCGCGTGCGCCGGGACCCGGGAGCCCACCGTGACGTTGATGCTCATGATCCGGCGCACCGGCACGCGGGCGACGTAGACGACGTCCGCGCCGTCGAGCTCGGCGAGCGACGCCGACTCGCCGGTGCGCTCGGCGAGGCGCAGCAGGTGGGGCTGGGCGAGCCCGATGCGCGCGTTGGCGGCGCTGTAGTGCTGCCCGATCGTCAGCACCCGCGGGGTCAGCGACCAGCGGGTCCCGTGGTTGGCGACGTAGCCGAGCCGCTGCAGCGTGAGCAGCAGGCGGCGGACGGCGGGGCGCGAGAGCCCGGTCCTGGCGGCCAGCTCGGCGAGGGTCGGGGTGGTCATCTCCTCGTCGAAGGCGAGGAGCACGGCGAAGCCCCGCTCGAGGCTCTGGACGTAGTCCCGTTCGGTGCCCCGCTCGGGTTCCCTCTCGGTGTCGCCGGTGCTCATCGGCCCATCCTTCCGTACCGCTTTCGAGAACGAGGGCTTGACCGCTGCACGTGGCGTGGGGCACTCTCGGGCCCGGTGAACGCAAAGCGTGCAGCTTGTACGCACAGCGTACGACCACCGCACAGGGAGGTGCGCGATGACGGTTCCGCCTCGGGAGCTGCGCAACGCCTTCGGCCGGTTTGCCACGGGTGTCACCGTGGTGACCTGTCGGAATGAGGAGGGAACCCCGCACGGGGCGACGGTGAACGCGTTCACCGCGGTTTCGCTCGAGCCGGCGTTGTGTCAGGTGACGTTGACCCGGAAGTCGAAGGCGTGTGGGTACCTGGAGGGGGCGCCGTTCGCGGTGAACGTGCTGGGTGCCGGTCAGCTCGACACGGCGTGGCATTTCGCCGGCCGGCCGGCCGATCCGGGTCCGGAGTGGGCGGAGGGCCCGAGTGCGCCGGTGCTGGTGGGGTCGGCGGCGGTGTATTCGTGTCGTCCGTGGCGTACGTATGACGGCGGGGACCATCTGATCGTGGTGGGCGAGGTCGAGCACATCGCGGTCACCGAGGCCGAGCCGTTGCTGTTCTACGCCGGGGCGTTCCGCGAGATCGGCCCGCTCGAGACCGGCATCCATTGGGGCGGGTCGCTGGACTGTCCGGAGGCGGGCTGGTTCGACGCGGCCACCCGGTTCACCCCGCTGCGCCCGCACGCCGCCTGATCCCGCCTGATCCCGCAGGGCACGACCCGTTGTTGACCGGAGAAGAAGGGCCACACGATGACGCTTGAGCAGGACCGCGCCGAGGCCGGTACGCCGACCGCGGCGGCGCCGATGACCGGTGCGGAGTACATCTCCTCGATCCAGGACGGTCGGGAGGTGTGGGTCTACGGCGAGCGGGTGAAGGACGTGACCACCCACCCGGCGTTCCGCAACCCGGTGCGGATGACCGCGCGGCTCTACGACGCCCTGCACGATCCGGCCACCCGGGACAAGCTGACGGTGCCGACCGACACCGGCAGCGGCGGGCTGACCCATCCGTTCTTCCGCTCGCCGCACTCGGTGGAGGACCTGCTCGCCGACCGGCAGGCGATCGAGACCTGGTCGCGGATGACCTATGGCTGGATGGGGCGTTCGCCGGACTACAAGGCCAGCTTCCTGGGCACGTTGGGCGCGAACGCGGAGTTCTACGCGCCGTTCGAGGACAACGCGCGGCGCTGGTACAAGGAGTCGCAGGAGAAGGTCCTGTACTGGAACCACGCGATCATCAACCCGCCGGTGGACCGTAACCTGCCGCCGGACGAGGTGGGTGATGTGTTCATGAAGGTCGAGCGCGAGACCGACGCCGGTCTGATCGTGTCCGGGGCCAAGGTCGTGGCCACCGGGTCGGCCATCACCAACTACAACTTCATCGCGCACTACGGGCTGCCGATCAAGCGCAAGGAGTTCGCGCTGATCTGCACGGTGCCGATGGACGCGCCGGGGGTGAAGCTGATCTGCCGCACCTCCTACACCCAGCAGGCCGCGGTGATGGGCAGCCCGTTCGACTACCCGCTGTCCTCCCGGATGGACGAGAACGACACGATCTTCGTGTTCGACAAGGTCCTGGTGCCGTGGGAGAACGTGTTCTGCTACGGCGACATCGAGAAGATCAACGGTTTCTTCCCGGTCTCCGGGTTCATCCCGCGGTTCACCTTCCACGGCTGCATCCGGCTCGCCACCAAGATCGACTTCATTGCGGGGCTGCTGCTCAAGGCCCTGGAGATCACCGGCAGCAAGGACTTCCGCGGGGTGCAGACCCGCGTGGGTGAGGTCGTGGGCTGGCGCAACACGTTCTACGCCCTGGCCGACGCGATGGCCCGCAACCCCGACGAGTGGCAGGGCGGGGCGCTGCTGCCCAAGCTGGACTACGGGCTGACCTACCGGATGCTGATGATCCAGGCCTACCCGCGGATCAAGGAGATCATCGAGTCCGACGTGGCGTCCGGGCTGATCTACCTCAACTCCCACGCCATCGACTTCAAGACCCCCGAGGTCCGGCCCTACCTGGACAAGTACGTCCGCGGCTCGAACGGCTACGAGGCGGTGGACCGGGTCAAGGTCATGAAGGCGCTGTGGGACGCGGTCGGCTCGGAGTTCGGCGGGCGTCACGAGCTCTACGAGCGCAACTACTCGGGCAACCACGAGAACGTCAAGGCCGAGCTGCTCTTCGCCGCCGAGGCCCAGGGCACCACCGCGGCGATGAAGGGCCTGGCCGAGCAGTGCCTGGCCGAGTACGACCTCGACGGCTGGACCGTGCCCGACCTGATCGGCAACGACGACGTCTCCTTCCTGCGCCACCGGAGCTGACATGACCACCACCCCCGAGCTGGCCACGCCGCCTTCCCACCCGCACCTGATGGTGCGCACGCACGGCCCCCGCCAGCTCACCACCCAGCGCTCCTTCACCGGCGGCCAGCGACTGGACTCCGACATCGCCTCCGCGACCACGGACGAGCTCGTCCTCGAACCCGCCTGACCGGCCCCGCCCGGCCCCGGACACCCGGGGCCGGGCGACACCCGACGACCCGGAGACCCGGAGGCCCGCCGTGACGGCCCTGCTCGAACCCGTCGGTCCCGAGACCGGAGCACCCGGGTACTGGCGCGGCCTCGACGAGCTGCCCTGGTGGTGGGGACGGTCCGTGGTCACCCTCGGGGTGTTCGACGGACTGCACCGCGGCCACGCCCGGCTGCTCCACCGGGCGGTCGAGCTCGGCCGCCGCCGCGGGCTCCCGGTCGTGCTCGCCACCTTCGACCCGCACCCGGCGACCCTGGCCGGACCGCCACGGGACACCACCGCGCTCCTCACCCTGGACCGGCGCGCCGAGCTCGCCCGCATGCACGGCGCCGACGCCGTCCTCGTGCTGCCCTTCGACGACGGGCTCGCCCGCACCCCGGCCGTCGACTTCGCGCGGGACGTGCTGGTCCGCGCCCTGCGCGCCACCGACGTCGTCGTCGGGGTGAACTTCCGCTTCGGGCACCGCGGCGCCGGCGACCTCCGGCTGCTCCGCCGGCTCGGCGCCCGGCACGACTTCACCGCGCACGGCGTCCCGCTGCTGCCCGGCTGCTCGTCCACCCGTGTCCGCGCGCTCGTCGCGGCGGGGGACCTCCTCGCGGCACGGAACGTCCTCGGCCGCCCGCACCGGGTGCTCGCCCTGGCCGATGGGCCCCGGCCGACGGTTCCCGACGGCGTGGCGCTGCCACCCGACGGCCGCTACCGGGCCTGCGTCGGCACCACTCCGACGGTGGTGGAGGTGCGGGGACGGACGCTGCTGGTCGCGGGGCATCCGCAGGGGACGGTCGCGGTCGACCTGCTCGAGCGGATCCCGTGACGTGAACCTCGATCCGTAACGGCTCCCGCCGCGGCCCGACAAGCAGAGGGCCCACGGAAGGGGAACGCGTGACGGAGACCCGAGCCGACGGCGCAGCCGGGCACCGCGACCGGGTGCGGCAACCGCCGCCCGTGCCGGTGGTGCCGATCGTCCTGCTCGGCGTGACGGTGGCGGCGCTGGTCGGGCGGTACGCGTTCGAGCTGGTCGTCGGCACGAACGAGGCCGTGCAGACCTGGTCGACCGTGTTCGTGGCGATCGTGCTGCAGGCCGTGCCGTTCCTGGTGCTGGGGGTGGTGGTCTCGGCGGCGATCTCGGCTTTGCTCCCGGAGGGCGCGCTCGCTCGGGTGCTGCCCCGCCGGTCGGCCGCCGCGGTGCCGGTCGCCGGGGTCGCGGGCGGCGTGCTGCCCGGGTGCGAGTGCGCGTCCGTGCCGGTGGCCGGGCGGATGGTGGCCGGCGGGGTGCCGGCGCCGGCGGCACTGGCCTTCCTGTTGTCGGCACCGGCGATCAACCCCGTCGTGCTGGTCGCGACCGCCGTCGCGTTCCCGCAGAACCCCGAGATGGTGGTGGCGCGGGCCGTCGGAGGGCTCGCGGTGGCGCTGGTGATGGGCTGGCTGTGGTCGGCGCTGGGCCGCCCGGGGTGGCTGCGCCCGCCGCGGCCGGCGCACCGCGAGGGCGGGACCCGCGCCGAGCGGTTCCGCACCACGCTGCAGCACGACTTCCTGCACGCCGGCGGCTTCCTCGCCGTCGGCGCGCTGGCCGCCGCAACGCTCGACGTGGTGGTCGACCCGGCCTGGAGCACGGGGATCGGCGGGGTGCCGGTCGTCTCCGTGCTGGTGCTGGCCCTGCTCGCCGTGGTGCTGTGCGTGTGCTCGGAGGCCGACGCGTTCGTGGTCGCGGGGCTGTCCGGGTTCTCCCTGACGGCGAAGCTCGCGTTCCTGGTCGTCGGGCCGGTGGTCGACCTCAAGCTGGTGGCGATGCAGGTGGGGACCTTCGGCCGCCGCTTCGCCCAGCGCTTCGCCCCCGCGACCTTCGTGGTGGCGGTCGTGGTGAGCACCGTCGTCGGCGCGGTCCTGCTGTGAACCGGCTCGCGGCACCGATCCTGCTGTTCGTGCTCGGCGCGGTGGCCGTTCAGCAGGTCGTGTTCGGCGGCTACGTCGACTACGTCCGGCCGGGCCACGGGCCCCTGCTCGCGATCGCGGGCGGGCTGCTGATGGCCGTCGGGCTGTGGGGCGTCGGCGCAGGCCTGCGGACCGCGCCGGAGGGGTCCGCGGGCGCGGCCCGGTTGGCCCGGGCGCGCGTGCACACCCGCGGCCCGCTCGCGGCGGACCGCGAGACCCTCGACCGGCTCCGCGCCGAGGAGCAGGCCGAGGGACACGACCACGCCCGCGTCCCGGGCGTCGGCTGGCTGCTGGTGCTGCCCGTCTTCCTCGTGCTGCTCGTGCCGCCGCCCGCGCTGGGCGCCTTCGCCGCGAGCCGAGCCGGGGCCGAGGTGCCGCGCCCGGCCGCCGTGGCCACGGACGCCCTCGCGGGGCCGGATCCGGTGCCGGTCGAGGTGCACGACTACGCCGAGCGCGCCGCCTGGGACGGGGGCCGGACGCTGGCCGGCCACACCGTGGTGCTCACCGGGTTCGTGACGCCCCGCGAGGCCGGCGGCTGGTACCTGAGCCGGATGATGATCAGCTGCTGCGCCGCCGACGCCCGCAGCTACCTCGTCGAGGTCGTGGGTGCCCCGGCACAGCGGGAGCCGGCGAAGAACTCCTGGCAGGAGGTCACGGGCACCTACACCCCGGGCGACGGCACGCACACCGCCCGGGTCACCGCGCTGGAGGTCCGCCCCGTCGCCGCCCCGCAGGACCCCTACGAGCTGCCCTGAGTCGCGGGGCCGGTCCGGCACGGTGTGATCCCCGCCCTACGATCCGGCCGTGTCCTCCCTCCGCACCCGGGCCCGCGACGCGGACCGGAACGCGCTGTGCAACGCCCTCGACACCGCGTACGCGGAGGGGCAGATGGACGGGGCCGAGCACCGCGAGCGCACCGCCACCGCGCTGCGGGCGACCACCCTCGGGGAGCTGAAGGCGCTGGTGGCGGACCTGCAGCTGGAACGCCCGATCGCATTGCTGCCCCCGGATCGACCGCCGCGCTCCCGCGGCGCGCGGTGGGCCGGTGTGCTGGTCGCGCTGGCCCTGCTCGGGGTGGGGTTCGGGATCGGGCACGCCGCCGGCAGATCGAGCGCGCCGGCGACGACCACGTCCGGGGCCGTCGCGGCGGGCGCGCCGGTCGCCCCGGTCGCCCCGGTCGTGGTGACACCGGCCGGGCTGCACACCCCGGAGGGCTTCGACCGCCTCGTCGGGGACCTCCGCGCGCGGCTGGGCACCGCGGTCGTCGCCGACGCCACGGTCTACCCCGACTACGCGGTGCTCACCGTCCCGGTCGAGGGCTCGCCGGGCCGCGCGCAGTCCTACACCTACCGCGGCGGTCTCGACGGCCCGAGCCCGGCCGGCACCCGCGACGCGGACCAGCCCGTCGTCGACCTCGCGACGATCGACGCGCGGACCGCGCTCGGGCTGGTGGCCGGTGCGCCGGAGAGCCTGAAGGTCGCGGACCCGACCAGCCGCTACATGATCATCGACGACGAGGGCGAGGGCCCGCGGATCGCGGTCCACGCCTCGAACGACAACGGCGAGACCGGGTACCTCGAGGCGCGGCCGGACGGCTCGATCATCGCCGTGCACCCCCACGAGGCGATCTGATCGGCCGCGGTCCCGGTCGCCGGGGCGGCCGGGCGGCGGGTCACTCCCCGCCGAACTCGGTGGCCTCCCGCTCGGCCTCGGTGCGCTCGTCGCGCCCGTCGTCGGTCGGACGCGCGGTGCCCGGGTCGACGTCGCGGGTCGGCGCGTCCACGGGCTCCGGCCGGTCGTCGTCGCGCGGGTCGGGATCGCTGTTCGGCACGGGTCCTCCGGGAGGTGCGAGGGGTCACGGGCGGCATCCCCGCCCCGTCGGCGGCGAAACCGCGGCGGCGCCCGGCTCCCGTCAGTCGGCGGGCAGCGCACCCGCGTCGCGAAGGGCCCGGAGCGCCTCGGGCACGTCCCGGAAGGCGGCCGTCACGTCGGACGGGCCGGCGACGCGGTGGGCGTTGTCGTGCAGGTACGTGCGGACCGCGGCGTCGAACCGGTCGGCGCCGGCGCGGCGGCGGGCGTCGAGCAGGGCCGCGGCGCCCTGGTCGTAGACGCCGCGGACGTAGCGGTCGAAGTCGCCCGTCCCGGCCCAGTACCCCATCGGCTCGCCGGTGCGTCCGCGCAGGTCACCGGGGATCCGGTCGAGGCGGTAGCGGTCCTCCTGTCCCGTGGCCAGCGCCTGGGCCCAGGTGGCGAAGGCCTCGTCCAGCCACGGGTCGCGGGCCTGGTCGTTCCCCACCAGCGAGTAGAACCACTGGTGGGCCACCTCGTGGGCGACCAGGCCCGGCATCTCGGCGCGGCGGTCGTCGGCGAACTGCAGCGCCATCGGGAACTCGACGCCGTCGCTCTGGGTGGGCACGATCGTCGCGGTCAGGTCGGGGTAGGGGTAGGAACCGAGCAGTGCGCCGTGCTTCTGCAGGGCGAGGTCCAGCTCGTCGATCCACTCGTCGCCGGTGGCGCGGCTGCCCGAGCGCGGGGTCGCCACGTGCACTCGGACTCCGCGGACCTCCCGCGTGGTCACGTCGTAGGCGCCCACGGACACGGCGGCGTCCCGCACGGCGTCGGCCGTGAACCGGTGCGTCACGCGGCCCGGCGCCGGGGTCGCGGTGCCCGCCGCGCTTCCGGTCGCGACGACCTCCTGCCCCGCCGCGGCGGTGACGGCGAGGGCCAGCGCCGCGTCCTCGCTGGTCGCGGTCTCCCCGTAGAGGTCGACCGCGGGATCGCGGACCCAGCCCTCGCCGCGCACCCAGGCCAGCAGCGGGAACGCGGTGCCGAACCATGCCGTACCGGTGGCCGGCGAGTACCCGACGCGCTCGCCCGAGTCCTTCCCGAGGGTCAGCCGGAAGGTGAGGTCCGCGGTGACCGCGGTCCCCGCCGGGACGCAGGCCGGCAGCGGCAGGGTGACCAGGGTCGGGTCGGGCGCGACCTGGGGCGCCATCCCCGTGCCGCCGACGCGGGCCTCGGTGATCTGCAGGCCGCTGCCGTCGCGGGCGGCGGTCGGCTTGTTCGGCCAGTTCCGGAAGACCAGCTCGCAGACCTGCTGGTCCGGGGTGAACCGGACGGTCTCGGTGCCGGTCGCGGACGCGAGGTCGGGCGCCATGTCGAAGGTGACGTCGACGACGGGCCGGTCCGTGGGCGGGGCGGGCCACGTCGCGACGGTGTCGGGACCGGTACCGGTGGCGGTGCACGCGGCGAGCAGCGTCCCGAGCAGTGCAGCGAGCCCTACCGCCCGGATGCCCGCCGCCCGGGCCCTCGCGGTGCGGAGCCTCGCCACGATCACGCGGCGGCGCGTGCGGCGGCCCGCGCGACCACGCGGACGAGCGACTCGAGCGGGCCGCGGCCGACGGCCCGGCGCCAGGCGAGCGCGCCGAGGGCCGCCACCACGACCTGCACGAGGTAGCCCGGGAGGGCGTCGAACGTGTCGAGCGGTGAGTTCAGGAACACCACGTGCAGCGTGTACACGGTGAGGGTCAGCGACCCGACCGCGGCGAGCGGCCGCACTGCGCCCTGCACCAGCCGGTTCGCCGAGCGGCCGAGGAGGAGCATCACCCCGAGCACCGCCAGGGCGGAGCCGATGGTCTGGGCGAGGTCGAGCGGCGTCCCGGAGTGCGGGGCGTCCGTGCCGAGCCACCACCACGTCGTCGTCGGGGTGACGCCCTCCGGGGCCACGGCGACGAAGTCCGGGACCGTGGGCGCCGTGGCGAGTACGGCGGGCGGGGTAACGGCGGCGACCGCGGCGTCGCCGCCGAGGGGACCCATCACGCAGCGGGCGACGACCGTGGCGACCACCGCGAGCGCGGCCCCGCCCGCGGCCAGCCACGCCGCCACGCGGGTGTCGGTGAGCCGCAGCCGCCCGACGGCGATGCCGACGGCGAGGTAGGCCAGCCAGGGCAGCGCCGGGTAGTACCCGGTGAGCGCCAGCTCGGAGAGCAGCCCGAGCGGGTCGGTGACCAGCTGCGCCACGGTCGGGTTCTCGAGCGTGGGGGCGGGCAGCCCCGCCCGGACCCACTGGCTCAGCACCGGCATCCCCGCCGCGAGCAGCGTCGCCACCCCGGCCAGCGCCCGGGTCGGGAGGAACACCAGCGGGATCGCGAGCAGGAACATCAGCGCGTAGTACGGGAGGATGTTCGCCGCGATCTCCGCGGAACCCCAGCCCAGGGCCAGCCCGATCGCCCCGACGACGCCGGCGCGGGCGGTCAGCGACGCGGCCGCGGACCGGCCCTCGCCGCCCCACCGGACGCGCCGCCGTCCGGTGGTGAACGCGATGCCGACCCCGGCGAGCACGGCGAAGACCGCCGCCGAGCGGCCCGCGGTGACCATGTACATCGTGGTCGGCGCGCCGTCCGGAGTGGTGTCGTAGAGCGAGTGGACGGCCATCATGCCGAGCACGGCCACACCGCGGGCGGCGTCCATGCCGAGCAGCCGCGACGGGCCCGCCGCCGCGGGGGGCCGCGCGACCGTCGTCGCGTCCGGGGTGGTGGTCGGCGTGGTCACCGGGGCGGTGGCGGTCATGCGAGCACCTCGTCGATCAGGTCGTGCCCCAGGTCGGTGGGCAGCGGGTCGGGGACGGCCAGGCCGGCGTCGGCGAACCAGTCCGGCCCCGCCTCCGGGTGGGGACCGGCGACGGCGACCCGACCCGCGCCGAACGGGCAGGCCAGCGCGGCCACGCCGCCCTCCGGGTAGCGGGCGAGGACCTCGACGCCGGCTCCGGCGCCCGGGTCGAGGAGGAACACCGGGCCGTCCTGGAAGAAGACGGGACGGGAACGGCCGCGCCAGGAGACGGGCAGGACGAGATCGCCCGTGTCGTCGGTCGCCGACCCGGGTGAGCCGGCGTAGCGGTCGGTGTCGCCGGGCAGCAGCGCGAACCCGGGGGTCGCGCCTGCCAGGTAGCCGCCGAGGCAGAAGCCCAGGTAGCGGCCGCCGCCGGTGACGTAGTCGCGGATGGTGGAGCGGCGCCGGTGCAAGTGTCGCCAGGCGGCGGCGAGGGTGCCGCCGCCGGGCTGGGCGTAGACGTCGGCGGTCGCGAGCACCTCGGGGGTGAGCTGCCGCCGGCCCACGAACCGGACCTGCAGGCCGTGCCGTTCCAGCAGTGCGCCGACGGCCTCGGCGCACCCGGCCGGGCGGGACGCGCGGCCGCGGTAGACGACGGCCCGCATCAGGCGGCCAGGTCGCGGCGCGACCCGCGGCGGTGCCGGGCGCGGCGGTGCCGGGGCAGCGCCGGGCCCACGTGCCGGAGGGGCTCCGTCACGGGCTCGGGCACGGCTTCGGTCACGGGCTCGGTCAGGGGCTCGGTCACGGGCTCGGTGAGGGGCTGCGCGGCCGGCTCCTCGACCACCCCCTCGGCGGGGATGCCCCGCCACCGGGTGTGCGCCGGCAGCGATTCGCCCTTCATGACCAGCGACAACGGCGCGAGTGCGGCCCCCTCCCCGACCGTGGCGTCGTAGAGCACGACCGCCCGGTCCCCGACGGTGGCACCCGCGCCGATCCGCACGGTGGACATCTTCATCACGCGGTCCTCGAAGAGGTGGGTCTGCAGCGAGGCGTCCCGGCCGACCGCGGCGTCGTCCCCGATGTCGACCAGGTCGAACTCGGTGAGGTAGGTCGTGGCGAGGTGGGTGCGGCGACCGATCCGCGCACCGAGCAGGCGCAGCGCCGGCGGGAGCAGCGGGGTCCCGCGGAAGAGCTGCAGCATCGCCGGCACCGCCGCGGCCTCGTACAACCCCGTGACGAACTCGGACCGGCGCACGAACCGGCTCCACAACGGTTCCACCCGCGGCCGATAGGTGCCGACGACGAGCCATTTCACCGCCGCGACCGCACCGGTGACCAGGACCCCGAAGAGCACGGCCAGCAGCGGCGCGACCAGTACCGCGGCCCCCAGCGGAGCGCCCACGGCGGCGACCGTGGACAGCGCCAGCAGGTACAGGTAGACCGCCACCGCGATCACCGACGACGGCAGGCAGATCCGCAGGAACTCGATCGCCAGCCGCTCGGCGACCCGCCGGCGCGAGGGCCGGAAGGTCAGCCGCTCGGCGAAGTCGCCGCTGTCCTGGCGGGCGGGCAGGTGCATGGCGGGCGAGCCGAGCCAGGCGGTGTCCGCCGGCACGCCGCCGGGCGGCGGCACGGTCTGAACGCCGACCAACGACCCGGCGCCGAGCCGCGACCCCGGCGGCAGCAACGCCGCGTTCCCGACGAACGCGCGGTCGCCGACCTCGGTGGTCCGGAAGGAGACCCAGCCGCGGTGGAAGGTCGCCCCGCCCGCGCTGGCCATGTCGGCGACGAAGCTCTCCCGGCCGAGGGTGAGCAGGTCGGGATCGACGTGCGCGACGGTCGACACCTCGGCACCGGGACCCACCCGGGCGCCCAGCGCACGCAGCCAAGGCACGGTGTAGAGCGTGGCGTAGAGCGAGTTGGTGAGCTCCAGGCTCATCTCGAGCAGCTTGTCGGCGACCCACTTGCGCACGCCGAGGGTCGAGCGCGCGGGATGGGTCCCGGTCGGGGTGGCCGGCAGCACCGCCTGGCGGGTGGCGGCGATCGTCAGGCACGCCGTGGCCACGAACACCGGCCCCACGCACGCCGCCGCGAGCAGCCCGACGGTCTGCCCGAACTCGAGCAGCGCGCCCCAGACCAGCAGCAGGGTCGGCACCAGCATGAGGATCGGCAGCAGGTCGAGCAGCGCGAGACCGGCGAGCGTGCCGAGGCGGCCCGCGGCGCCCCACGGCTGGGCCGGGGGCAGCGCGGCGAGCCCGGCCACCTCGTCGTCGCTTCGACCGGTGTCGGGGGCGGCCGGCGACCCCGACCACCGCTGCCCGGGCGGCACCTCGCCGACCAGCAGCGCCTGTTCCCCCAGCACCGCGCCGGTGCCGACGACGGCGCCCGGCCGCAGCAGCGCCCCGGCCCCGACGAACGCCCGGGCCCCGACGCGGACCGGCCCGACCACCACCCGGCCCTCCTCGACGACCCACGGGCGCAGGGCCGCGCCGTACCCGACGCTCGCGTCGTCACCGATCTCGATCAGCTGCGGCAGCGAGAGCGAGGCCGTCCCGAGGTGTGCCTCGGATCCGATCTGCGCGCCGAGCCGGCGCAGGAACCCCGGCAGCAGCGCGGATCCGCTCAGCACCGGCAGCGGGGTGAAGGACAGCAGCAGGTCCGTCGCCCACAACCGCAGGTGCACCCGGCCCCACAGCCGGTACCGACCCGGCCGCACCCCGCGGCCGAGCAGCCGGATCCCAAGTGGCGCGAGCAGCCATCGGGTCGCGAGGTAGACCGCGGTCGCCGTGAGCGCGATGGCGGTCAGCACCCCGAGCGAGACCTGCCCGCCCTCGGCCACGTAGACCGCGGCGACCGGGGCGGCGAGCAGCATCAGCAGCAGGTACAGCACGCCCGCCTGCGCGGTGCCGGCCAGCCCGTAGCGCACCGGGGAGGTCGTCTCCGGCTCGGTGCGTGCGGTGGCGCCGGGGAGCGTGGCGTCGGGAAGGGCGGCGGCGAGCCCGCGCACCGTCGGGTTCTCGTACAGGTCCCGCACCGCGACCGTCGCCGCGCCGCGCTCGCGCATCGCCGACACGGCGGTGGCCGCGAGCAGCGAGTGACCGCCGAGCTCGGCGAAGAAGTTGGCGGTGACGGACAGCTGGGCCGCATCGATCCCGCAGGCCTCGGCCCAGGCGTCGCGGACCCGTTCCTCGGCGGCCGTCGCCGGCGGCACGACCGCGCCGGACACCGCGACGAGCCGCGGCGAGGTGGGCGCGGGCAGCCGCTTGCGGTCGACCTTGCCGCTCGGCATGGTCGGCAGCGCGGGCAGCACCTCCAGGTGCCCGGGGACCATGTAGTCGGGCACCCGCTCCCGCAGCCGCGCGTGCAGGCGCTCCCGCAGTCCCTCGGCGGGACGCTCCGTGGTCACGTAGGCCACGAGCTCGTCGTCGAGCATCGCGGCCACGGCGCTGCCCACCGCAGGGTCGCCGAGCAGCACACTGTCGATCTCGCCCAGGTCGACCCGGTGCCCGCGGATCTTCACCTCGTCGTCGGCGCGCCCGAGGTAGACGATCTCGCCCGAGGGGTCCCGGTGGCCGAGGTCCCCGGTGCGGTAGATGCGCTCACCGCGGAAGCTGACGAACCGGTCGGCCGTCTTCTCCGGCAGGCCGACGTAGCCGCGTGCCACGCCCGGGCCGCCGATGCAGATCTCGCCCGCGGCGTCGCCGGCGACCTCGCGCAGGTCCTCGTCGAGGATGTGGATCGTGTAGGTCGGCAGCGGACGGCCGATGGTCACCGGGCGCCCGGGGAGCAGCTCGCCCCAGGTCGCGGTCACCGTGGCCTCGGTGGGTCCGTAGGTGTTCAGCATCCGGCGCCCCGGGCGCGCCCAGCGCTCCACGAGGTGGGCGGGGCAGGCCTCGCCGCCCACCATCAGACCGCGCACGGCCGGGAGGTCCCGGGGGATCGTGGCCAGCAGGGTCGGCACCGCGTAGAGGACGGTCACGCCGCTGCGGTCGAGGAAGTCGGCCAGGTCGGCACCGAGGCGCCGCTCGTCGTCCGGGCCGACGACGAGGGTCGCGCCCACGGCGAAGGTCGGCCAGATCTCCTCGATCGAGAAGTCGAAGGAGATCGTCATGCCCTGGTAGACGCGGTCGCGGGGGCGGACGTCGTAGACGCCGGGGACCACGCGCAGGAAGTTGACGATGCTCGAGTGCGCGACCTCCACGCCCTTCGGCCGCCCGCTGGAACCGGACGTGTAGATGACGTAGCAGGTCGGGTCGCCGGCGCCCTCGACGTCGTCGACGGGCGGGTCGAGGGCCGGGGACAGCGGCACGGTGTCCAGGCAGAGCTCCGGGACCGGCAGGCCGGGGGCGCGGTCGGACGTCGTGACGAGCAGGTCCAGCCCCGCGTCGTCGGCGATGTAGGCGACCCGGTCCACGGGCGACGCCGGATCGATCGGCACGAACGCGGCACCCGCCTTGAGCACCGCCAGGAGCGCGACATAGGTGCGCCACGACCGCGCGAGCAGCAGCCCGACCCGGCCGCCCGGAACCACCCCGCGCTCGCGGAGCAGGTGTGCGAGGCCGTCGGCGTGGGCGTCGAGCTCGGCGTAGGTCAGCAGCTCGCCGTGGTCGTCGACGGCCACGGCGCCGGGCGAGCGGCGGGCGGTGGTCTCGACGACGTGGTGCAGGCGCGACCACGCGGGGTCGGGGAGATCGTCGCGCGCATCGGGCACACGACGGCCCGAGGAGGGGGCCAAGGACACGGGGAGCGTTCCTCTTTCTTGCGTCGGCAGTGCGGGGAGACGAATCCGCGGCCTACCCCGACAACCCGCCGGGTAACTCTTTCGTGGTCCCCGCAGCGGTTTTGGGTCACGCTGCGCGATCACACTGGGCCGGACGGGCGCCACGCGCCTCCCCCGGCGAGCGGCTCGCCGCCCAGGCGTTGTGTGCACTTGCCAGTTAAGTACGCCTACGGTTACATATCGGCGTGGACGCGTTCACGGTGCTGTCCGACCCCCTGCGCCGCCGGGTGGTCGAGCTGCTCGCCGAGGGCCCGGTCACGGCGGGGGACATCGCTGCTCGGTTCCCGGTCACCCGGCCGGCCGTCAGCCGGCACCTGCGGGTCCTCCGGGAGGCGGGCCTCGTCGAGTCCGCGGTGCGCGGCCAGCACCGCGTCTACACGCTCCGCCGCGCCGGGCTCACGGAGCTTGACCGGTGGCTGGACCGCTTCCGCCCGCTCACCTCCCACGACAGCGAGGACCGCGCCGACGGCGGCGGCCTCGTCGGCACTGACGACGTCGCCGCGCCGCCGGCCGGACCCGCCGCCCGGCTCGACGCCCTCGACACCGAACTCCACCGCGGACGCCGGGCCCGGCGCGCCGCCGACCCGACAGGAGAACACCGTGGCACCGCCTGACCCCGACGACGGCCGCCTGCTGACCGTGCGCCGCAGCTACCCCGACCCGATCGACGACGTGTGGGCGGCGTTCACCGACTCCGCCCGGCTGGCCCGCTGGTTCGGCACCTACACCGGCACCGGCCGCCCCGGCGGCACCGTGGAGCTCACGATCACCGGCGAGGTCGACGCGGGCGGCGCCGTCGCGGACCCGGTCACCGTCACCATCCACGAGTGCGCGGCGCCGCACCGGCTCGTCGTCGAGGTCCCGGAGGGGGCGGACGGGCAGACGTGGCTGCTCGACGTCACGCTCGGGCCGGCCGGCGAGGGCACGGACCTGGTCTTCCGCCAGCGGCTGATCCCGGGCCTCGACCCGGCCGACGTCGAGGCGGGGTGGAGCTGGTACCTCGACCGGCTCGGCGCCTCCCTGCACGGCACGGCCATGCCGGACTGGAGCGCCTACGCGCCGGGCTGATGCTCGTCGGCCGGGCGCAGCGGGCAGGCGAGGATCTCGTCGGCCAGGCGGGGCACCAGGGCCTCCCGGTCGAACCGGTGCCCGAAGTCGGCGTAGGCGAGCAGCTCCCGGTGCAGGAGCTCGCCGACGCAGCCGGGGTAGAGCCGGCGCGCGTGGTGGGCCGCGGCCCGGTAACGGCACCGCTCGTGCGGCGGGATGGCCGGGGCGGTCCCGGTGGACCCGGGCGGCCCGGCGACCAGGCAGATCGTCATGGAGGAACTCTGCTCGCCCGGACGACCCCTGCACACCGGGGAGAACTACGTACACAGGTCTCGCCGGGCGGGCGTATCAGGGGACCGGTCCTGTCAGGGTCGGTCCGAAGGCACCGCGCATGCGCGAACGGATCGTCGGCACCACCCCCACCGGTCGCGTCGGGAGCCGGGCCGTGCGGCTGCTGCTGCAGGCCGGCGCCCGACCCGCCCCGCCTCACCACCACCCCACGACCCTCGCCGAGTGGGCGCACCGGGTCCTGCGACCGCTCGTGGGGTGACCACGTCCGATTCGTCGGTGTCGCTCGCTACGCTCCCGGGCGTGATCGGGAGGGGCGGTGGCTGACGCGGAGGACGTACGGCGGCTCGCGCTGTCCCTGGAGGGCGTCGAGGAGATCGACAGCGACGGGTTCGACTTCCGCGCGGGCGGGCGCGGCTTCGTCTGGTCCTACCCGGAGCGGGTGCCGGGGCAGCGCCGGGTGCTCCGCACGGACATCGCCGTGCTGTACGTCGGCGACGAGGCCGAGAAGCAGGCGCTGCTGCTCGGGGAGCCGGACCTGTTCTTCACCACGCCGAGCTACGACGGGCTGCCGCTGGTGATGGTGCGGCTGGAGAAGGTCGGTCCCGAGCGGCTCGCCGAACTGGTCACCGATGCCTGGCGGATGCGCACGGAGTCCTGAGGGTCAGGGCCGGGCGAACTCCCAGATCACCACACCGGGCAGACCCACGTAGGCCGCCCGGGTGGCCTCCGGCACCAGCTCGAGGGTCGGGGTGACCGCGGCCTCGGGGGTGAGCGCCGGCTCCTCGGCTCCGCGCACGACCAGGCCCGCGGCCAACGCGGCCGCGGCGTAGTCCGTCACCTGGTGCCGGTGCAGCCGCATGTACGCGCGCCCCGCCCCGGTCGCGAACTGCGCCTGCCAGCCCAGCTGCACCAGGACCGGATGGACGTCGCTGACCAGGATGCGGCCGCCCGGCCGGACCACCCGGGCCAGCTCGGCGACGGCCGGGGCGACCTCGGGCACGTGGACCAGGGCCAACGCGCACACGGCGGCGTCGACGGACGCGTCGGGCAGCGGCAGGTCGGTGAGCCCGCCCTCGAGGAAGCGCCCGCCCGGCACCTTCGCCCGCGCCCGCTCCAGCATGTCCGGGGACCGGTCGATGCCGACGACGGCGTGCCCGAGCCCGGCCAGGCGGACCGCGTAGCGCCCGGTGCCGCAGGCGGCGTCGAGCACCGCGCCGGCGGGCCACGCGCCGAGCCGGCGCTCCATCGGCGGCTCCTCGACCGAGAACAGCCGCAGCGGGCCGTCGTAGGTCTCGGCCCATCGCGCGTAGCCCTCGCGCAGGTCGAGCTCGACGCCCAGCGACCCCTGCAGCGCCGGGTCCCGCCCGAGCCGGTCGAGCAGGTCCCGGGTCTCCGCCATCCGCGCCGCGCGGGCGGCGCCGTGGTCGTCGGCCCGGAGCAGCCGCAGCAGCGCCAGGCCCTCCACACCCACCGTCAACTCGCCCAGCGTCGGGTCGGTCACCCGGCCACGCTACCGAGCGGGCGCAAGTGCCCCAGGGAAACCGCAGGTCACCAGGTGTCGATGTTCGGCCGCACCTTCTGCGGCTGCGGGCCCACCTTCCGCGCGGGGAACGAGGAGACGATCCAGCGGCGGGTCTCGGCAGGGTCGATGACGTCGTCGATCTCGAAGACGGCGGCCACCGACAGCCCGCGCTGCGGCAGCCCCGATCCGCTCCGGCGCGACGCGGCGGGCACCGGCACCGTGGCCGCGCCGACCGTGGTGCACCGCGCGCCGGAGGGCGACTCCCATCCGTTGTCCGGCACCGGGTTCGAGGAGGGGGACGCCCTCTTCACCGGAGCGAAGCGCGCCGAGCCGGAGGAGCGCCACTCCCGCTCCCTGCTGGGCGACGACGGGGCCGGCGGTGCACCGCCGCGCACCGCCGTGGACCTCGACGCCGGGGTCGTGACCGTCGTTCGCCCGTCCGGTCGCCGGCGGGGGGCCCGTTCGGATCCTCTTGTCCCCCGACCGATCGAAGGGCCGGACGAAGCAGTATCCGGGGCAGGACTCGGTCGTTGCACCGCCCAGCGGGCCGCCGGCCTGCTGGATGCGTTCCTCACGGCATCGCCCTTCCGGGGCCGGCACCCGCGTCATCCCGTCGAGGGATGGTGGCGGTGACCCGTGATCACGGGCGGAGGCGCGCGCACCTCCCGCCCGTGATCGCCGCCCCCTTCGGCCTCCGGGATCTCAGCTGCGGCGCACCAGCACCACGTGATCGACGACGGTGGCGCGCGTCCCGTCGGGTCCCGGTCCGCGGCCAGGGCGCGACCCGGGCCAGGACGACCTCGGACACGTCCACCGCAGTGACCCGCCGGCCCGGGCCGGCGAGCCGGACCGCGTCGCCACCCTCGCCGCAGCCGAGGTCCAGCGCGGTTCCCGGCGCGAGCCCGGCCGCGGTGGCGGCGAGCACGGTGTTCGGTTCCCCGCTCCGGACGCGGACGTGGGCGTGGTGGTGGTCGTCCGGACTGTCGTGGTCACGGGCCCACGGCGCCGCGCATGTGCCGTCCGCCGCACGGTCCTCGTGCCGGTTCGGCAAGCCCGACCGGGCGCGGACCGCGCAGCTCGAGAGGGAGGGGCGCTGTTGAGGGGCCGGTTCGCGCCAGGGGAACCGCTCGGCGGCCTCGGCGACTACTGCCGCTTCCGCGTGCGGCGCACCGACGACCCCCTCGCCCGCCACACCGACGCGCTCGATCGCTTCGGGGAGGAGCCGGCGCCCGCGCGGCAGGTCCCGCGCGGGCCCGGCCCGGCGGTCAGAACTCGCCGAGGTCCCCGCCCTCGAAGCCGCCCTCGTCGAAGCCGCCCTCGTCGACCGGCTCCTCGGCACCCGCGGCGAGGTCGCCGTCGGCGCCGGGATCGTCGAACAGGGCGTCGGCGATCGCGGTCCCGATGAACGCACCCGCCACGCTGGCCAGGAGCGTGCCCGCGATCATGCCGCCCATGCCCGGCCCGCGGCTGCCGAAGCTCCGCTCCAGCGTGCCGGGGTTGCGCATCTCGGCGCGGGTGGCCATCCGGGCGAGGGCCTGCGGGTCGCTCGAGGTCGCCCGCTCGGCCGGGGGCACCTCGTTGCCCAGATCGGCCAGGACCCTCTGCCGCTGCTCCGGGGTCAGCTTCGCGAACGCCTCGGCGTGCGCCTGCTCCACCGTCTCCGGCGGCGCGGTGCGCAGCATGTACCGGTAGCGCTCGACCGCCGCCTCGTCCGGGTCCTGAGCGCGGCCGCCCGAGGTCGGTCCCCCGAACCCGCTGCCACCGCGCGGTGCGTACCCGCCCCGGGCGTACCCGGCCTGCCGCGCGGTGCCGGACGGCGCGAGCCGCTCCTTGAGCTTGTCGAACAGGCCCACCTGGGTTCTCCTTCTCCACGACGACCGTCCTCGCCGCTCCGCCGGATGAACCGGGCGAAACGGACACAAGGCGTCAACGGGCGTCGCCGCGGCGCGGTTCCCGGCCGAGGAGATCGCGCGGTCCGTCGGGCGCGGTGCGCGTGCGAGGATCACCGACATGGCCACGACCTACGCCGTCATCTACACGTACACCGACGACACCGAGCTGCGAGACGCCACGCGGCCCGCCCACCGCGACTACCTGCGGGAGTTCGTCGACAGCGGAGCCCTGCTGGTCGCCGGCGCCTGGGCGCCCGCGGAGGCCCCTGGCGGCCTGCTGATCTTCCGCGCCGAGGACAAGGCCGCTGTGCAGGCGATCGTGGACAAGGACCCGTTCTCCACGGAGGGTGTGGTCGCCGCCGCCGACATCCGCGAGTGGGCCCCGCCCCTCGGCCCGGTGGCCGGCGCGCTCACCGGCCAGGCCTGAGGCACCGCCGCGCAAGGCGGGGCGGACCTCAGCGCGGGATCGCCGTGCCGGCCGCGCTCAGCGTGGCAGGCGGCGACGACTTCGGCGCCACCCTCTGCCCCGCTCACGACTCTGACGAACCCCGCCGACCAGGCCGGGCGCACGCTCGTCGACATGCTCACCGGTCGGATCGAGGCCACCGAGGTCGTGCTGCCCGCGCGGGAGTCGACGGGGCCGCGGCGGGCGGGGGTGACGCCCCGCCCTCGGCCGAGCCGCGCGGCGAGCAGGTCGACGCCGGGGCCGTCGATCCCCTGAGGGAGGTGCAGAGAGTCAGGCGCTCCCTCCGCACCGCGGCGTCGCTCCCGCCCGGCTCCAGGGTGGTCGCGCGGCGGTCGGCGTGCATGGGCGTGGTCCTCCGAGGTCCGTGATCACGTCGCGGTGCAGACCGCGTCGGGCGCGGGACGTCATCGCCGGCCGGGGCAGCCGGGGCAGCGAGGGAGGTCGGCCCGGCGGGAGGCTCAGAAGTTCCCCCGCCGGGCCTGCTCGCGCTCGATCGCCTCGAACAGCGCCTTGAAGTTGCCCTTGCCGAAGCCCAGCGAGCCGTGGCGCTCGATGAGCTCGAAGAACACGGTGGGCCGGTCCCCGACGGGGCGGGTGAAGATCTGCAGCAGATAGCCGTCCTCGTCCCGGTCGACCAGGATCCCCCGGGACTGCAGCTCCTCGATCGGCACGCGGACCTCGCCGATGCGCGCCCGCAGCACCGGGTCCTCGTAGTACGAGTCCGGGGTCGGCAGGAACTCGACACCCCTGGCGCGCAGCACGTCCACGGTCCGCACGATGTCGTTCGTGGCCAGCGCGAGGTGCTGGGCGCCCGGCCCGCCGTAGAAGTCGAGGTACTCGTCGATCTGCGAGCGCTTCTTCCCGACCGCGGGCTCGTTGAGCGGGAACTTCACCCGGTGGTTGCCGCTGGCCACGACCTTGCTCATCAGCGCCGAGTACTCCGTGGCGATGTCCTCGCCCACGAACTCGGCCATGTTCGTGAAGCCCATGATCCGGTTGTAGAAGTCGACCCACTCGTCCATGTGCCCGAGCTCGACGTTCCCGACGACGTGGTCCAGCGCCTGGAACAGCCGCCTCGGCGCGCCCTCCGGCCGGACGTGGCCGGACGAGCGGGCGACGTAGCCGGGCAGGTACGGGCCCGTGTAGCGGGAGCGGTCGACGAGGGTGTGCCGGGTCTCGCCGTAGGTGGCGAGCGCGGCGGTCCGGACCGTGCCGTGCTCGTCGGTCAGGTCGTGCGGCTCGGCGAGGACCGTGGCGCCCTGGGCCCGGGCGTGGGCGATGCACCGGTCGACGTCGGGCACCTCGAGCGCGATGTCGACGATGCCGTCGCCGTGCCGGCGGTGGTGGTCGAGCAGCGGGCTCGCCGGGTCCACCCCGCCCTGGAGCACGAACCGGACCGCGCCCGAGCGCAGGACGTAGGCCTGGTGGTCGCGGTTGCCGGTCTCGGGACCGGAGTAGGCGACGAGCTCCATCCCGAACACGACCTGGTAGCAGAGCGCGGCCTGAGTGGCGTTGCCGACCGCCCACACCACGGCGTCCCAGCCGGTGACGGGGAAGGGATCGGCCCCGCCGTCGTACTCCACGAGGCCGACCAGCTGGCGGAGCTGGTCGTGGTCCAGCTCGGCGAGGCGTTCCTGGCTGGTGAGGGACTGATCGACGGTCACGACGGGCCTCCTCGTGGTTGCTCTGCACACGAAGGACACCTCGCCGGCAGATTCCCCCGCAACGGCGCCGTGCCGATCTGGTCTTCCGGCCCATCTCGGCCCGCTCGATGGGCTTTCAGCTGTACAGTCGGCCCACATGGAACTCGACGCGCTCGACGTCGACCTGCTCGCCGCCCTCCGCGACCACACCCGCGTCGGGGTGCTCGAGCTCTCCCGCACGCTGCAGGTGGCCCGCGGGACCGTCCAGGCGCGCCTCGACCGGCTCGAGCGCGCCGGCGTGATCACCGGGTACGGGCCGGAGATCGACCTCGCCGCCGCCGGCCAGGGCCTGCAGGCGTTCGTCAGCCTGGAGATCGCCCAGGGGGCGCTCGACGACGTCGCCGCCGAGCTGGCCGCCCAGCCCGCCGTCCTCGAGGCCTACGCCACCACCGGCTCGTCCGACGTGCTCTGCCGTCTGGCCGCCTCCTCGCACGAGGACCTCCAGCAGGCGCTGCTCGCCCTCAACCGCTCCCCCTCGGTGGGGCGGTCGACCAGTGTGGTCGTGCTCTCGGTCGTCGTCCCGCCCCGCACCGCGCCCCTGCTGGAGAGCGCCCCGCGCCCGCTCCCGCCCCGCGCCCCCGCCTACCGCCGCGAGGACTGACGCGACCGGCGCGAGGATCGAGGGGGTCGCCCGTTCGCGATCATCAGGGCTGGGGCTCGACCCGGATCTCCGGTTCTGGCCCGGGAGGGTCGATCGTCGACCGGCCCGCCTCACAGTCGGTGATCGTGCCGAGTCGACAGGGCGGCCCGCGACGTGATCACTACTCGTGGATGCGGAAGGTCGTTCTCCGACCTGCCCACTCCACGACCTGTGATCACACCGAGCCGACCGAGCCCGTCAGAGACCAATCTGCTTCACGATCCGTGATCTTGCCGAGCATGTCCCCGGGCCGCCGACCGGTGATGACCCCGGACGCGCCGTGCCGACGAACCACTTGCGAGCCCCGGGTGCCGGTCGCGCCGGTCCGGCAGGGCCCGCCGACACGTGATCACCACCTCTGGACGAAGCACACCGTCGCGGCCGGGTCGAAGGTCGGGACCGGGACGTGGTCGCCCCCGCACCCGGTGGTCCCGCCAGCAGTTCGACGCAGTCGACGATTCGTGGCCTCGCCCACGCCGAAAGGGCCCTCCACCTGCGGCGGAGGGGCTCCGTCGGGACGGCGGGATCAGAGATCGAGGATGCGCTCGAGGTGATCGAGGTCCTGGCGCAGCAGCTTCAGGGCGGCGGCCGGCCCCTCGGCCTCCGGAGCCTGGTGGTCCGGGCGCACCAGGGCGGCGACCGCCATGTCCGCGAGCTGGTCCACCACGCCCTCGGCGGTGTCCTTGCCCCCGGGGTGGAACCACCACGCGACCCAGTTGCACATGCCGAGCACGCCCAGCGCCGCGACCCGCGCGTCGACGGGCCGGAAGCGGCCCGCCCGCACCCCGTCGTCGATCACCCCGGCGATGACCTTGAGCACCGCGCGGCGGCTCTCGTCGTAGGCCGCGGTGAGCTCGGCCGGCAGCTCGGCCTCGGAGCGGATGAGCAGCCGGAACCGCGCGGGCTGCGTGGTCCGCCGCCCGACGATCACCTGGACGATCCCGCGCAGCCGCTGCACCGGGTCGCGATCCCGCTCGACGAGCGCGGTCAGCTCGTCGAGCGGGCCGTCGGTGACCTCGGTGACCAGCTTGGCCAGCAGCTCGTCCTTGCTCTTGACGTAGTAGTAGAGCGCGGGCCGGGTGATGCCGAGGGCATCGGCGATGTCCTGCAGGCTCGTGCCCGCGAAGCCGCGCTCGGCGAAGAGCCGGGTGGCGTGCTCGTAGAGCTCGTTCTCGACCAGCTCGCGCCGCGCCGTGCCGGCCCGCCCGCCCTTCCGGCCCGCCCCCGGTTCGCTCATGCGCCGATCGTAGGCGGCAGCGGCCCGCACAGCCGGTCGTCCGACGCCCGCGCGCAGCTTTCCCGCCCCGGGGGAGCACCGGGTCGAGACCGAGCCCGCGCAGCAGCACGGACGACAACCTCGCCCAGGTCGGCTCCGCGACCGCCTGCGTGCACTGCGGCGAGGTCCTCGACGACACCGGAGAGGGCTGGCTCGCCCTCGGGATCGACGACGGGCCGCAGATCATCGCCACGGCGGCCGACGACGTCGACGCCCCGGTCGTGTTCCGCCAGTGCAGCTACCGTCCTGCTGGACGGCGCTGCCCTCCGCGGTGGTCCCCGCCGACCACCCCGACCGGCCCCACCCCCGGGCGCCCACGGCCGCGACCGGCTGGCCCGGCGAGGGGCGAGCGGCGCTCCCCCGCCCACCCGGCCGGCTCCCGTCCCCCGGTCGGGGGCCTCCCCTGTCCTCCGCGACATCGGCCGATCACCCGGTCCCGGCGGGACGCGCGCCGCAGCACCCTTCGTGACATCCCGGAACCACCCGGGCAGACGCCACGAAGGGACTCCTGAAGATGAACAAGCGCATCGCCGTCGCCGCCACCGGCGGGCTCGCCGTCCTCGGACTCGTCGGCATTGCCGGTGTGGCCGGGGCTGCCGAGCACGCCGACCCGACCGGGCTCGTGCTCGCGCCGACGAACTCCTACTCCAGCTCGTCGACGCAGACCGCGCCGATCCGGGACCTCGCACCCGGGACCGCGGTGCACACCGTCTGCCACACCGAGGGGCAGACGCTGACCGGCAACCCCAACTGGTTCCGCATCTCCGGCCCCCACGGCGCGGAGTACGTGCATCGCGGCGCGATCTCCGTCGCGCCCGTGTTGCCGCATTGCTGACCACGGACACGGATCCGCGGGGCCAGGGGCCTCGCGGACCTTGTCGCGTGGACCGGGCCCGAGGACAATCCCGGTCCCGCACGGTCGCGTTCGTGGGAGGCCACCATGGTTGAGGAGTACCAGCCACCGCCCCGTCCGGTCGGCCGGCACGCGGTGTTCGTCCGGCATCGGCTGCAGAGCCCGCGGGTGGCACAGTCCGCCTACATCGCCCCCAACGCCGTGCTGTGCGGGGACGTGACGATCGGTCCCCACAGCCGCGTCCTCTTCGGGGCCGTGGTCACCGCGGAGGGCGGACCGGTCGAGATCGGCGCTCACTGCGTGATCATGGAGAACGCGGTGGTGCGCGGGGTGGCCCGGCACCCCACACGGCTCGGCGACCACGTGCTCGTCGGTCCGCACGCGTCGCTGACCGGCTGCGTCGTCGAGGGCGACACCCGGATCGCGACCGGCGCGGTCGTGTTCAACGGCGCCCGCATCGGGGTGGGCGCGGAGCTCGACTTCCACGCCGTGGTGCACGTCAACACGGTCGTCCCCGCGGGCACGGCCGTGCCGATGGGCTGGTTCGCCGGCGGCGACCCCGCCGAGCTGGTGCCGCCCTCGGACCGGGACCGGATACGGGAGCTCATGGGCCCATTGGACTACGCCGGCACCGTCTTCGGGGTCGGCGGCACCGACACCCCGATGCAGGACATCGCCCGGCGCTACGCCCGGGCTCTGGCCCTGCACAACCGGGACGTCGTCCTGCTGCCGAGCCAGCGGGACCTGCTCGCCCCCGCACCGGAGGAGACGAGCGGCGGGCACGTGCACGGATCCGCGTCGGGCACGGTCACGGTGGACCGGCGGTTCCTGTAGACGGCCGCCCCCCGATCGCCCGACACCGCGTTCCCCCGGCAAACCGGCCGACGGGACGACGGTGTGGGGCCGCGATCCGGAGCAGGGTTCTCCGTAGCAGCGATACGAGGAGGACCCGATGACCGCCACCCTTGCCACCCTTGCCACCCTGGCCACCCTTGCCACCCCGCAGGACCGCCGCGACGACCGGCGCCGTGACCGGGCCCAGGCCCGGACCCGGACCGCCTGCCCCGGTGCCCCGCGCCCCGCCCTCGACCTGCAGCGCCGGTTGGTCGCCCGCCTCGTCGGCTGACGGTTCGGCCCGACGCGCGGCCGCCACCCCCGGCGGAAGCCCTGTGCGGCGCGTGGCACCCGGCGGAAGCCCTGCACAGCGCAACGCGCCCGGCGAAAACCCTGCGCGGCGCAACCCGCCCGGCGAAAACCCTGCGCGGCGCCCCCCGGCGAAAGCCCTGGGCGGCACGCGGCACCCGGCGGAAGGCCTGCACAGCGCAACCCGCCCGGCGAAAGCCCTGGGCGGCGCGCGGCCCCCGGCGAAGGCCTGCGCGGCGGGTGGCACCCGGCGAAAACCCTGCGCGGCGCAACCCGCCCGGCGAAAGCCCTGGGCGGCGCGCGGCCCCCGGCGAAGGCCTGCGCGGCGGGTGGCGCCCGGCGGAAGCCCTGCGTGGTGAGCCGCCGCTCCGAGGCGGCCGAGACCACACGCGGCGCCGGGGCATCCCGGGCCATGATCATCTGATATGGACAGGGAGAGTCGAAAACCGACCGCGCCGCTCCACAACTAGAGATCTTGCAGCGCCGGCTTGGACCGTGATCAGCGACCGTGGAAACGGGAGGGTGGAAACCGACTCTCCTCGTCCACGACGAGTGATCGCGCCGATCATCACCGGTGCCCTCGGCGGCGTCGACGCCGCCCGATCCGACCCCTGCCGGCATCGCTCCTGATCGCCGGCCGAGACGGCGAGCGTCGGAAATCGACCGCGGCCGTCCAGGACGAGTGATCTTGCTGCCGGGCTCGGTCAGTGATCAGCAATTGGGGACACGGAACGTCGGAGACCGACCCTTCCCGCCCACCATGAGTGATCTTGCCGCCGGCTTGGTCCGTGATCAGCAATTGCGGACGTCGAAGGTCGAGAACCGACTCCCCCGTCCACGACGAGTGACCCTCCCGGCTGCGCGGCGCCCCACCCGGCTGCGCGGTGCTCCACCCGGCTGCCCGGCGCCCCACCCGGCTGCGCTGCGCTCCACCCGGCTGCCCGGTGCCCCTACCGGCTGCGCGGCGCTCCACCCGGCTGCCCGGTGCCCCTACCGGCTGCGCGGCGCTCCACCCGGCTGCCCGGTGCTCCACCCGGCTGCGCGGCGCTCCACCCGGCTACCCGGTGCCCCTCCCGGCTGCGCGGCGCCCCTCCCGGCTGCGCGGCGCTCCACCCAGCTGCCCGGCGCCCCACCCGGCTACCCGGTGCCCTCCCGGCTACCCGGAGCTCCACCCAGCTGCCCGGCGCTCCACCCAGCTGCCCGCAGCCCCTCCCAGCCCGCAGCCCCTCCCAGCAGCCCGCAGCCCCTCCCAGCCCGCAGCCCCTCCCAGCAGCCCGCAGCCCCTCCCGACTGCCCGCAGCCCCTCCCGACTGCCCGGTGCCCCTCCCGGCTGCCCGGCCCAGCGGAATGCCGGCGGCCCCCACGGCTGCTCCCGCTGATCGCCGCTCAGGAACCACCGCCGAAGAAGATCGCCGAACGTGGACGGGAAGTGCCCGAAATCGACCCCACCGGTCCATGGCTAGCGATCTTGCCGCGGTGCCTGGCCCTGATCACCGGCTCTGGACGGAAAAGGTCGAAAACCGACTCTGCGGATCCGAGACACGTGATCATGGCGCGAGAAAGCCCGGCAACGCGGAGCAGCACCGCGACAGGAACCGGCCGGACGGCCGCGAGGGGGTGACGGCACAGGTCTACCCGACCCTCCGGACCCCGACCCTCCGGTCCCGGAGGGGAGCGCACGCCCCGGCTGGAGGATCGTCGGCGTGCGCCCCCCGGGGCGAGGCGTCCGGTGGTGTGGGGGGTGTCCGGACGCCTCCTGCCTGATGGAGGAGACGCGCTTCCCCGACGTCGCCGCGCCCCCTCCGACAGGTCTTCCTGCCCCGCTCCTCGCGAGGCGTTCCACCTGTTCTCGCGCTCGCCGCGCGAGTCGAGATGTGGAGCCCCGCGGCGACGACCGAGCCCGGCTGACGGCCGCGGGACTCCCGCACCGGGGGTGTGCCCCACGGTCGATGAACCGATGGTCCCCGGCGCCCAGACACGCCACCGCCCCGACGAGGACTTTCGCTGTGTCCGGCAGCGGCCGGGTGCCACGACTGCACGCGTCCAAACACGCGACCGCGGAACGGTCCCCGCCAACGGACTTGGCCCGGCGGCAAGCCCGCTCCGGCCCGTCGAGGGCGCCCCGCGCCCCGGGCGTCGGCGGGTCACGCGGCACGGGCCGGCCGCATCTCCCGCGCGGGGAAGGCCAGCACCTGCGCCGTCGGTTCGGGTTCCCACGGTTCGTGCGTCACGACGGCTCCGCAGCCGCGGCAACGGCACGGCCGGGCGGTGAGCGCGGCCGCGGGAACGGTCACGATCGCGGTGCAGCTGCGGCAGAGCGTGGTGGTGAACATGGCGTGCCTCCTGGTCCGGGTCCTCGCAGGGAGGACTCCGGCGCCGGCCCCGTCTCATCGCGGTTCCGGGAACGACGCCGGCCGGTTCCCGGATCGCCGGAGCGGCGGCCCGCGGAGCGCTGGCGTCCGGGACGGCGACCTGCGGTGCGGGCGGTCGCCGGAGGGAGGACGACGATGTCCGACGGGGTGCTGACCCGTGAGCAGCTCGGCCACCTGCGGCACTGGGACAACCTGTCCCGCCAGCTGCCCAACGACTGGTCGCTGATGCACGGCAAGGGTGTGGGCCAGGACGACTTCGGCGGCTACCGCTTCCAGCTCGCGTACATGGTCTACGGCCTCGCCCTGGCCGACGGCACCGGCTGCCGGCCGCGCCCGGACTGTTCGCCCCCACGATTCGCCGGCTGATCGAGAAGCTGCTCATGCCCGAGGTCTGGCTGTACTGGCGCGATGTCTCCCGCGGCGGTTCGGTGTTCAACGCCCATCTGTCGGACCGGCTCGGTGAGGAGTGGGACCCGGTCGCCCGCGACAACATCATGTACTCCGCCTACGTGCAGTCCTGTGCCGCGCTGCACGACCAGCTCTTCGGCACCGACCGGTACGCCGAGCCCGGCTCGCTGACCTTCCGCCACTGGTCGTTCTTCTGGGGCGGGCCCGAGAAGCGGTTCGCCTACGACCGGGACTCGCTCACCGAGCACCTCTACTGGCTCATGGTCGAGTCCGGCTACCTCGGCGTCGCCTGCGAGCCGAACTGTGTGTTCCAGATCTGCAACCAGCCCGCCATCCTCGGCTTCCGGGCTGCACGACCAGATCACCGGCGGCACCCGCGCCGACGACGTCGTGGCCGGCTACGAGAAGGCGTGGGCCGATTTCGGGCGTCTCGACGCCGACGGCCACTACGCCATGATGATCTCCGAGGACACCCGGGAGGTGCGGCCCGACGAGCGCCCCTCCCCCTGGGTCGACGCCTGGTGCGGGGCGCTGATGAACACCTGGAACCACGACTTCGTGCACCGGCACTACCGCCGGCAGGTCGCCGACTTCCTCGAACCGGGCCCGGACGGCACGCTGTCCGTGCCGTCGGCTCCCGCGCGGCACGTCAGGGGCCAGGAGATCGTGTCCGACACCTGCGACTTCGGCTGGGTCGCCGCCTGGGCCTCCGAGATGTGCGACCGGGACACCCTCGACGGCCTGCTCGCCCACGCCGACCGCTTCATGAACCCCACCTGGCGCGACGGCGACCTCCACTACCCGCGCAACGACACCCCGGCCGACCCCGACCGGGCGCCGCACCGAGATCGAACCCATGTCCGGCAACGTCCTGCTCGGCCACGCCCGGCTCAACGTCCCCGACGGGCTGCGCAGGATCTACCAGCAGCCGTGGCCGGCCGGCCACCACGAGGCATCGCGGCTGACGGCGGTCGACCGCGACGTCGAGGTCAGCCGGGCCGAGGTCGTCGACGGAGTGCTGCACGCCCGGCTGCGCCGCGACCGCACCGTTCCCGGTGATGGCACCGTGACCCTGGCCGGCCTCCCGGCCGGCACCCGGCTGCGCCTGGGCGGCGCGGAGATCACCCCGCGCGCGTGTTCCTGATCGACGTCCCGGACGGACCGGCCGTCGACCTGGTGGCCGCGCCGTGACCGTCCCGCCGCTGCGGGCCACGTACTCGCTGGTCGACCACCACGGCACACCCGTCACCGAGCGGACCTACCGAGGCCGCTGGCAGCTGGTCCGGTTCGGGTTCACCTCGTGCCGGGTGGTCTGTCCCCGCGCCCTGGCCAAGCTCGACGACGTGCTGGACCGGCTGGGTCCGGACGCCGCGACCGTGGCGCCGCTGTACGTCACCGTCGATCCCGCCCACGACACCCCGGAACACGTGAAGCCCTTCCTCGGTGCCACGCACCCCCGGTTCACCGGCCTCACCGGCACCGCACGGCAGACCGGCGACGCGGCGAGCGGCGGCGCTCCGGGAAAGGCCGACGCGGGGGTCGAGGCCGCGCCCGACGATCTCGCCGCGGAACGCCGCGGCCGCCGCGCGGGCGGCCGGACCCGGAGCGGGACGAAGCTGGTCTCGGCGATCGCGCTCCACTCGTCGAACGAGGAGGCGGCCGCGGAGAACATCCCGTGGTGCCAGCCCGGTTCGCCGCCCCTCCCGCGGCGTTCGGTGCCGGTCGGACCGGTCACCACCGCCGCGCGAGGGGCGACGACGTTGCTACCGTCGACCGCGGACCCGCCTCCCGCGGACTCCCCGGACGAGCGCGTCGTACCCGGCACGACAAGACGACGCCTGCCGGAGGTGTGTCATGGCGTGGGTCGTCCTCGTCGTCTCGGGTGTCCTGGAGACCGTCTGGGCCGCGGCGCTGGCCCGCAGCCGCGGGTTCACGGCCCTCCTGCCCTCCGTCACGTTCCTCGTGGCGCTCGTCCTGAGCATGACCGGCCTCGCGTACGCGCTCCGGTCCATCCCGGTCGGCACGGGGTACGCGACCTGGGTCGGCATCGGCGCGGTCGGCACCGCGCTCTACGGCATGGTCGCTCTCGGCGAGCCGACGACCGCGGCCCGGCTGCTGTGCCTCCTCGCGATCGTGGCCGGGGTGGTCGGGCTCAAGTTCCTGCACTGAGGGTTCTCGGCGGGAGCCCGCACGACCGCGGGGTCCGGCTCGTCGGCGACTCCGAGGCTCGCCATCTCCCGGCCCGCCGGAGCCCAGGAGGCGCCCGCGGCTACGGTCACCGGCGTGGTGGTGGAGCGGGCGGGCGCGGACCGGCTGTGGGTCGACGAGGCGGTCCGCCGCGTGGAGGCCGACGCGAACCGCTCCGCGGACACCCACCTGCACGTCCTGCCGATGCCTGCCGGCTGGGGCATCGACGTCTACCTCAAGGACGAGTCGGTGCACCCCACCGGCAGCCTCAAGCACCGGCTGGCCCGCTCGCTGTTCCTGCACGCCCTGGTCAGCGGGCAGATCGGGCCGCACACGACGGTCGTCGAGGCCAGCTCCGGGTCCACCGCGGTGTCCGAGGCCTACTTCGCGCAGCTGATCGGGGTGCCGTTCGTCGCGGTGCTGCCGCGCTCAACCAGCCCGGAGAAGATCGCGCTGATCGAGCGGTACGGCGGCCGGTGCCATCCCGTCGAGCACGGGGCGGCGATGTACTCCGAGGCGGAGCGGCTGGCCGCCGAGTGCGGCGGCCACTACCTCGACCAGTTCACCTACGCCGAACGGGCGACGGACTGGCGCGGCAACAACAACATCGCCGAGTCGATCGTGGCCCAGCTCGCGCAGGAGCGGTACCCGGTGCCGGAGTGGATCGTCGTCGGCGCGGGCACCGGCGGGACCTCGGCGACGATCGGCCGGTACCTGCGCTACCGGCGGATGCCGACCCGGCTCGCCGTCGTCGACCCGGAGAACTCCGCCTTCCTCCCGGGCTGGGCGAGCGGCGCGGCGGACTACGCCACCGGTCTGCCCGGCCGGATCGAGGGGATCGGCCGCCCGCGGATGGAACCCAGCTTCGTCCCGGGGGTGATCGACCTGATGCTGCCGGTGCCCGACGCCGCCAGCATCGCCGCCGTGCGCCACCTGCACGAACGCACCGGGCGGTTCGCGGGCGGCTCCACCGGGACGAACCTGTGGGGCGTCTACCGCCTCGTCGCGCGGATGCTGGCCGACGGTGTGCGGGGCAGCGTCGTGACCCTGATCTGCGACGGCGGCGAGCGCTACCGGCACAGCTACTACGACGACGGGTGGGTCGCCGCCCAGGACCTCGACCTGGCGCCGTACACCCGGCAGATCGAGCGGTTCCTCGCCACCGGCGAGTTCTAGCCGAGCAGCGTCGGCCCGGCACCACCACGTCGAGACCCCCCATCCGGGCGGGAGCAGCAGCGTCGGGCGCTGCCCTCGTCCCGGATGTGCAGCCGGGTTCCGCCGCGCACGCTCGCGACGGGCATCGTCACCGCTCACGACCGATCGTGGGGCAGGAGCCGGCTGGAGGAAGTCGCCGTCGCACGCCTCGACCGACCTCGCCGCGGGCGCCGCGCCGCACGGACGCGGTGCGCAGTGGACCGGATGTCGGGGGCCCGACCCCGGGCGGGGCCGTCCAGGGCGTCGCTCAGGGACCGCTGTGCCAGTCGTTGGCGACGTCGAGGTCGTGCAGCAACCGGGCGAGGGTCTCGTCGTCGAACGGGCCCGTGCTCACCGCCTGCTCCTCGGGCACGGAGGCCTCGTCGGGCGCGGCGCCGGGCTCCTGTGGATGCGTCATCCGAATGCTCCCTCGGGTCGACGGGATGCGCTCACCCTGCCCGGCCCGCCGCCCCGGCGGTAGGGCCGGACGGACGGGGGCTCATCGGCGCAGGAGGAAGTCGACGACCCGGGCCTGGGCCGACGCGGCGTCCGGGTGGGTGTAGAGCGCGAGATGCGTGCCGGCGTCCAAGGTCAGCAGCTCGGCCCCGGGGATCGTCGCGGCGGCGAAGGTGCTGTGGGCAGGCGGGACGTCGCTGTCGGCCCCGCCGTGGACGAGCAGGGTCGGCGTCGTGATGCTCTCCAGCTCGAGCGAGGTGATGGCCCCGAACTGCTCGAGGTCGTTGCGGTAGCCGGCGCGCCGGCGCCGGTCCTGGCTCGCCGTCGGGCCGATGGCCAGGACGAAGTCGCGCTTCACCGGGTCGGCGAGGACCTCCTCGACGCGCCGGTCCAGTTGCTCGTCCGTCAGGTCGCCCTCCCCGGACAGGGCCGCGGCGATGTACCGCCGGGGTTGGTGGTCGGCCAGCAGCCGCAGCAGCCGGCGCCCGGCGCCCGTGGCGAACAGCAGGCGGGTGGCCAGGTCCGTGTGGGGGTCGTGGTACGCCTGGCTGACCGCGGCGACCGCCACGAGCGCGTCGGCCCGCTCGGGATGCCGCACCGCGAAGCGATAGCCGGAGGGCCCGCCGCCGGACCACGCGAGGACGCCCGCGCGTCGGATGCCGAGGTGGTCGAGCAGGGCGGCGTACAGGTCGGCCTGCCGGTCGACGGAGGTGCGCTCGCCGAGCTCCGTCCCGAGGTAGCCGGGGCGGGAGAGCAGGACCGCTGCGATGTCGCCGCGGGGGAGGAAGCCGGCCATCAACGCGGCGGCGTCGATCCCGCCGGGGCTGCCGTGCAGGACGAGGACCGGGGCGCCGGTACCGACCACCGCGTACTCGACGGGCCCGAGGCTCGTCGCGGCGATCTCCCGGCGAAGGTCTTCCTCGGCCATGTCCGCTCCTCCTTCTCCGTCGGTCGGCCCCGTCGGGGGGACGGGGCCGCAGGGCGCGGGCGCTCCTGCCCGACCGGCCGGTGGACCGCCACGGCCGGGGTCGGCAGCAGCAGGACGGTGAGCACCGCGGCGCCGACGAGCGCGGGGCCGTTCTCGGGCGGCGTCGTCCCGTTCCGCGGCCCGATCTGGGTCGGCGCGACCACCAGCGGGAGCGCGGTGGCCGTCTGGACGCGCTCGCGCAGCGACAGCACGCCCGGCGAGCAGGCTGTCGGGGGCGCTGCCGACGTCGTTCACCTACGGGCTCTCCTTCGGAGACGGGGAGATCTCACGTCCCTGCTCGTCGGATCACCTCCCCGCGCTAACGACACCCGCCCAGGATTCTCGGCGCCGGGGACCTCAGGCGGGGGAGACGCGCGGCCGGAGATCGGTGAACTCGATCGTGTCGGAGAAGGCGACGGCCTCGACGATCGCGTCGTCCACGACCCGCGCAGGTACCAGGTGCAGGTCTTGCGGTAGGGCTCGCCGTCGCGGGCGGTCCCCTCGGCGTCGACGAGGGCGCTCGCACCGGGACCTCCGGTGCCCGCCGCCCATTCCTCGAAGGCGGTCCGATCAGCTTCTCGGCGTCCCCGCGCGCCCGATCCCGCATGCTCCGACCCTGCCCGCAGCCGGCCGCCATCGGAAGACGGCACCGGGCGAGCTCCGCCGGGCCCCACCGCAGCGCCGGGTCGCGGGGACACTGACCCGTCGACGGCCGTCCTCCGGAGGAGAATCATGATCACGGGCGCACACGCGATCCTCTACAGCACCGACGCCGAGGCCGACCGCGCCTTCCTGCGCACGCTCCTCGGCACCCGCTCGGTCGATGCCGGGGACGGCTGGCTGATCCTCGCGCTGCCGCCGGCGGAGATCGCCGTGCATCCGACCGACGGCGCGCCGGCCCACGAGCTGTACCTCCTGTGCGACGACGTCGACGCGACCGTCGCCGACCTCACCGCGCGCGGGGTGGCGTTCGAGGGCGGGACCACCGACGAGGGCTGGGGCCGGCGCACCTCGATCCGCCTGCCCGGCGGCGGTGCGCTCGGCCTCTACCAGCCGCGTCACCCCGTCGCCGCCGAGATCCCGACGACGGGGTGAACCGGCGCCGAACGTCAGCCGGCGGGGGTGAGGGTCTTGAGCGCGGCGAGGATGTCCTCGACGCGTTCCTTGGCGTCGCCGAAGAGCATCTGGGTGTTCTCGCGGAAGAACAGCGGGTTCTGCACGCCGGCGTAGCCGGTGGCCATGGACCGCTTGAACACCACGACGTTGGCGGCCTCCCACACGCGCAGCACCGGCATGCCCGCGATCGGGCTGCCCGGGTCCTCGGCCGCGGCCGGGTTGACGGTGTCGTTGGCCCCGATGACGAGCACGACGTCGGTGTCGGCCAGGTCGTCGTTGATCTCGTCCATCTCCAGGACGATGTCGTAGGGCACCTGCGCCTCGGCCAGCAGCACGTTCATGTGCCCGGGCAGCCGCCCGGCGACCGGGTGCACCCCGAACCGGACCTCGACGCCCTGCTCGCGCAGCCGCCGGGTCAGGTCCGCGACCGGGTACTGCGCCTGCGCGACGGCCATGCCGTAGCCCGGGGTGATGACCACGCTGCGGGCGTCGGCCAGCATCTCGGCGACCCCGGCGGCGTCGATCTCCCGGTGCTCGCCCTCGACGGCCGCCGCCGCCGAGGCGGTGGCGCCGAAGCCGCCGGCGATGACCGAGATGAAGGAGCGGTTCATCGCCTTGCACATGATGTAGGACAGGTACGCACCGGAGGAGCCGACGAGCGCCCCGGTGATGATCAGCAGGTCGTTGCCCAGCAGGAAGCCCGACGCCGCCGCGGCCCAGCCGGAGTACGAGTTCAGCATCGACACCACGACGGGCATGTCGCCGCCGCCGATCGAGGCGACCAGGTGCAGGCCCAGCAGCAGCGCCACCACCGTGAGCACGGCCAGGATCCACACCTGCGGCGCGATCACGAACCACACCGTGAGCCCCGCGAACACGACCAGCGCCCCGAGGTTCAGCCCGTTCTTGCCCGGCAGCATCAGCGGCGCCGACGCGATCTTCGCCGACAGCTTCAGGTAGGCGATGATCGAGCCGGTGAACGTCACGGCGCCGATGAACACCCCGATGGCGACCTCGGCGTGGTGGATGCCCAGCAGCGACCCGGCCAGCTGCAGGTGGTCACCCTCGACCTCGCCGCCCTCGACCTCGAGGAAGCCGTTCCAGCCCACCAGCACCGCCGCGAGGCCGACGAAGCTGTGCATCAGCGCGATCAGCTCGGGCATGCCGGTCATCTCCACGACCCGGGCCCGCCACAGCCCGATCGCCGCGCCGATCACCAGCGCGACCAGCAGCAGGGCGATCCCGAGCCCGGACGCCGAGCCCAGCGCGACCACCGCGGTGGCCACCAGCGCGATGGCCATGCCGGCGATGCCGAACACCACCCCGGAGCGGGAGGTCTCGTGCTTGGACAGCCCCGCGAGGCTGACCACGAACAGCAGGGCGGCGATCAGGTAGGCCGCCGTCGTCCACGTCTGCATGCCTTCAGCTCCGTCCGGGGCTACGGGAGAACATCGACAGCATGCGGCGGGTCACCGCGAAGCCGCCGACGATGTTGATGGCGGCCAGCAGCACCGCGACCGCCGCCAGGGCCGTGACCAGCGCACTCCCGGCGCCGATCTGCAGGATCGCGCCGACCACGATGATCCCGGAGATGGCGTTGGTGACCGACATCAGCGGCGTGTGCAGCGCGTGGTGCACGTTCCCGATCACGTAGAAGCCGATCACGATGGCCAGCACGAACACCGTCAGGTGCCCCGCCAGCTCCGCCGGCGCGAACGCCGTGACTCCGAACAACGCCAACGCCCCGACGATCCCGACGGCGGCCCGCGCCCAGGGCGAGCGCTTCTTCTCGGGTCGGGGTTCGGCCTGCGGAGCCGCCGCGGGCTGGACCGCCGGGGTCGCGCTCACCGACACCGGGGGCGGTGGCCACAACGTCTCGCCCGCGTGCGCCACGGTCAGCCCGCGCACCACCACGTCGTCGAGGTCCAGGACCAGCCGCCCGTCCTTGCCCGGGGTCAGCAGCTTGAGCAGGTTCACCACGTTGGTGCCGTAGAGCTGCGAGGCCTGCGCGGGCAGCCGGCCCGGCAGGTCAGTGTAGCCGATGATCGTGACCCCGTTGTCGGTCACCACCGCCTCGCCGGCGACCGTGCCCTCGACGTTGCCGCCCTGCGCGGCGGCCATGTCCACGATCACGCTGCCCGGCCGCATCGAGGCGACCTGCTCGGCGGTGATCAGCTTCGGCGCGGGTCGGCCCGGGATCAGCGCGGTGGTGATGATGATGTCCACGTCCGCGGCCTGCTCGGAGTAGATCTCCGCGGCCCGGCGGTCGTAGTCCTCCGACGTCGCCTTCGCGTACCCGTCGGTGGACGCCTCCTGCTCGACCTCCACCGCCAGGTACTCGCCCCCCAGCGACTTCACCTGCTCGGCGACCTCCGCGCGCGGGTCGGTCGCCCGCACCACCGCGCCCAGGCTGTTCGCCGCCGCGATCGCCGCCAGCCCGGCCACCCCGACCCCGGCGACCAGCACCTTCGCCGGCGGGACCTTGCCCGCCGCCGTGACCTGCCCGGTGAAGAACCGGCCGAACGCGTGCGCCGCCTCGATCACCGCCCGGTAGCCGGCGATGTTCGCCATCGAGGACAGCACGTCCAACGACTGCGCCCGCGAGATCCGCGGCACCGCGTCCATCGCCAGCGCCGTCACCCCCCGCACGGCCAGCGCCTCGACCCGCTCCGGCTCGAACCGGGGCGCCAGCATCGACACCAGCGTGGCGCCCGGGCGCAGCCGCTCGATCTCGTCCGCGGCCGGGGCGTCGATCGTGACCACCACGTCGGCGTCCCACACCGGCCCCTCGGCCACCTCCGCCCCCGCTGCGGCGTAGGCGGCGTCGTCGAACCCGGCGCGCACACCGGCGCCGGTCTCCACCGTGACGGTGTAGCCGAGGTCGATCACCTTGCGGACCGTCTCCGGGGTCAACGCCACCCGGGTCTCCGCCTTCGTCGACTCCGCCACGACCCCGATCCGCAGCGGGGGCGCGGTCGGGGACGGGGTCGCTGCGGGCTCAGCGGCCTCGGGGCTGTCGCTCATCGCTCTCCTCGATGTCCGGCATCACTGTCGATCGGGAAGTACGGCAGCCCGGCCGGACACGGGCCGGGTCGACGCGCATCGTGACACAGTGGAGGCACGACGGCGCTGCTTGGCAAAGTTAACGCAGTGCGGCTTCCAGCTAGCGACGACTTCGTCACACCTTTCCCGATCGCGTGCCGCCCAGGACACGTCTCCCTCCGGTCGACCCACGCGGCCACCCGGTGGGCGAGCTCCGGGGTCAGTCCCGGAAGGTCGGCTTCCGCTTCTCCCGGAACGCGGCGACGCCCTCGGCGAAGTCGGGTCCGGCGAACAGGGTGCGCTGGGCGCGCGCCTCGGCGGTGAGGACCTGCCGCAGGTCGGTGTGCCCCGCGGCGAAGATCGCCTTCGTCGCGGCGAGCGCCGGTCGCGACCGGCGCGCCAGCAGCTCGGCCCGCTCCCGCGCCAGCTCGAGCGCCCCGCCCGGCTCGGCCAGTCGCTCGACGAGCCCGATCGTGGCCGCCCGCTCGGCGCCGACGACCTCGCCGAAGAGGATCATCTCGGTCGCCCGGCCCTGGCCGACGCGCCGCGGCAGGGTCCAGGCGAGCCCGGCGTCGGTCGCGAGCCCGACCCCGCCGAACGAGGCGCAGAGCTTGGCGTCGCGGGCCGCGACGACGTGGTCGGCGGCCGCGGCGAGCGAGAGGCCCGCGCCGTAGGCACCGCCCTCGACCGCGGCGATCACCGGCTTGGACCCGGCGACGATGGCCTCCATGAGGTCGGCGACGAGCTGCAGGCGGTGGATGCCGAGCTGCTCGTCGTCGCTCATGGTCGAGATGTCCCCGCCGGCGCAGAAGAAGCCCTCCGCGCCGGTGAGGACGACGACCCGGACCTCGTCGTCGGCCATGGCCGCGAGCACGGCGTCGCGCAGCTCGCGGCGCATCTCGATCGACAACGCGTTGCGCCGCTTCGGGTCGGTCATGGTCAGCGTTCGCACGGGGCCGTGGTCGGCCCGGTCCACGAGATCGCGGTCAGACATCGAAGTCGACGGTGACCGTGTCCGAGACCGGCAGGGTCTGGCAGGTGAGCACGAACCCGGCCTCGACCTCCTCGTCCTCGAGGGCGAAGTTGCGGCGCATGGTGACCTCGCCGGCGGTGACCTGCGCCCGGCACGTGCCGCACACCCCGCCCTTGCAGGCGAAGGGCAGGTCGCCCCGGACCTTCTGCGCGGCGTCGAGCACGGACTGGTTGCGCGGCAGGGTCAGCCGGGTGGACCGGCCGTTGAGGACGACCGTGACCTCGCTGCCCTCGCCGACCTCGGCGTCGTCCTCGGCGCGGTGCACCTCGGGCGGCGGCTCGTCGACGTAGAACAGCTCCCGGTGGACGCGCTTCTTCTCCACCCCGAGCTCGCCCAACACGGCCACGGCGTCCTCGGTCATGCCGAGCGGGCCGCACAGCCACCAGTGGTCGACGCCCTCGACGTCGACGAGCGAGCCGAGCAGGATCCGCATCCGCTCGGCGTCGAGCCGGCCGTTGAAGATGTCGGCCTCGGTGGGTTCGCGGGAGAGCACGTTGAGCAGGTGCAGCCGCGGGCCGTAGGCGTTCTTGAGGTCGGCGATCTCCTCGGTGAACATCACGGTGTCGGTGCGCCGGTTGCCGTAGAGCAGGGTGACGCGGGTGTCGGCGTGCGCGGCCAGCAGCGACGCGGCGATCGAGAGCACCGGCGTGATGCCCGACCCGGCGGCGATCAGCCCGTGGTGGGTACCGGCCGCGAGGTCGGGGGTGAACGACCCGGCGGGCGGGCCGACCTCGACCTCGTCGCCGACCGCGAGCCGGTCGACCAGCCACTCGGAGAACAGCCCGCCGTCGACCCGGCGCACCCCGACCCGCGGCTCGGCGCCGGCCGGGGCGCAGATCGAGTAGGAGCGCCGCTCCTCCCCCGCCTCGGTCTCGAGCCGCAGCGTCAGGTACTGCCCCGGGCGGAACGCGTAGTCCGCGCGCAGGTCCTCCGGCACGGCGAAGGTGACGGCGACGGCGTCCTCGCACAGCCGCTCGAGCCCCGACACCCGCAACCGGTGGAAGCCGGTCTCGCGGGGCACCACGACCTCGTCGTCGGCCCGGGTGCCGGCCGCGCTCAGGGTGGTCGCGGGAGTCACCTCAGATCTCCTTCATGTGCTCGAAGGGCTCCTGGCAGGACGGGCAGCGCCGCAGCGCCGTGCACGCCGTCGGGCCGAAACGGGAGAACTCCTCGGTCGCCGGGGCGCCGCAGCGCGGGCAGCGGACCTGCGACGACGGGGCGCCGAGGGACAGCGGGATCGGGCCGGCGGCCCGCGCCGGCGCCTTCCCGGGCGGTGCGATGCCGGCCTCGGCGAGCTTGCGGCGCCCGGCCTCGCTGATCCAGTCGGTGCTCCACGCCGGCGAGAACACGGTGCGGACCTCGACGCCGCGGTAGCCGGCCTCGCCCAGCGCGAGGCGGATGTCGTCGCGCATGACCTCGAGGGCCGGGCAGCCGGAGTAGGTCGGGGTGATCGTGACGACCACGGACCCGTCGTGTTCCTCGACCGACCGGATCACGCCGAGGTCGTCGAGGGTGAGCATGGGCATCTCGGGGTCGACGACCCGGGCGACGACGTCGCGTGCGCCCAGGTCCACCCGCAGGTCGGGGTCGGTCACCATGTCGCCCCCGGGTGCTCGCGCGCGACGCTCTGCATCTCGGCCAGGACGTAGCCGAGGCGCTCGGTGTGCACGCCCTGCCGGCCGCTGCGCCCGCCGATCGTGCCCGCCGGCGCCACCGCGGGGCGGACCAGCGTGGCCTGCTCCAGGACCTGGGCCAGGACGGCGTCGAACTCCGCGCGGGTCTCCGCGGGGTCGACCGCGACGCCCGCCGCGACGAGCCGGCGCTCCTCGTCCGAGGTGCGGAACAGCTCCTCCACGTACGGCCACGCCCAGTCCAGCCCGGCCTGCATCCGCCGGTGCGACTCGTCGGTGCCGTCGCCCAGGCGCAGGGCCCAGCGGGCGGCGTAGTCGCGGTGGTAGGTCAGCTCCTTGACACCTTTGCCCGCGACCGCGGCGATCAGCGGGTCGGCCGAGCCCAGCAGCCGGTGCAGCAGCGCGAGCCGCCAGGTCGAGAAGATCAGCAGCCGGGCGATGCACCGGCCGAAGTCCAGCTCGTCGGACTGCTCGGCGAGGGCGACGTTGCGGAACCCGGCCTGATCGCGCAGGTACGCCAGCGCGTCCTCGTCGCGGCCCCGGCCCTCGACGTGCCCGGCGCGGCTGAGCAGCACCCGGGCCTGGCCGAGCAGGTCGAGCGCGGTGTTGGCCAGCGCGACCTCCTCCTCCAGCTCCGGCGCGTTCGCCACCCACTCCGACAGCCGCTGGCTGTAGATCAGCGCGTCGTCCCCGAGCATCTGGCAGTAGGCGGCGAGATCGGCCGCGTCGACACCGTCCGGAACGGGGGCGCTGATCTCGGCCTCCCCGAGACTCAGACCGTCCTCGAAGCCGGTGCCGAAGGCCCAGCGGGGGTCGTCGTGCGCGGTGGTCTCCGACAGCGACTGATAGGCGTTCGTCACGTCGTGGTCCAGGTCGTGCACGTGGTCGTTCACAGGTGCGGCACCTCCTCCGGGATCGCGTAGAAGGTCGGGTGCCGGTAGACCTTGTCGCCCGCCGGCGCGAAGAACGGGTCCTTCTCCGCCGGGCTCGACGCGGTGATGTCCTCGGCCTTCACGACCCAGATCGACACCCCCTCGTTGCGACGGGTGTAGAGGTCCCGGGCGTTGTGCAGCGCCATCTCGGCGTCCGCGGCGTGCAGCGAGCCCACGTGCACGTGGTTGAGGCCGCGCTTGCCGCGCACGAACACCTCGTACAGCGGCCAGGTCCGACGGCTGGGCCGCTCGCCGGCACCCTTCTCGACCTGCCCGGTCTCGACACCCGTGGTGGGGACGGCGCCGTGGCCGCCCTCCGCGGTGACGTCGCCGATCTGCTCGTCGTCGCTCGGGATCATGCCGACACCTGCTTGTCGGCGTAGGCCTGCGCGGCCTCGCGCACCCAGGCGCCGTTCTCGTGCGCCCGGCGACGGTGCTCCAGTCGCTGCGCGTTCGCAGGTCCGGCCCCGGTGATGACGGCCTTGAACTCCGACCAGTCCGGCTCACCGAAGTCGTGCGCCTGCCGCTCCTCGTTCCACCGCAGGTCCGGGTCCGGCAACGTGACGCCCAGGACCTCGGCCTGCGGGACGGTCATGTCCACGAACCGCTGGCGCAGCTCGTCGTTGGTGTGCCGCTTGATGTTCCACGCCATCGACTGCTGCGTGTTCGGGGAGTCCCCGTCGGCCGGCCCGAACATCATCAGCGACGGCCACCACCACCGGTTCACCGACTCCTGCACCATGGCCTTCTGCTCGCGCGTGCCGTTGACCATGGCCAGCAGCAGCTCGTAGCCCTGCCGCTGGTGGAAGGACTCCTCCTTGCAGATCCGCACCATCGCCCGCGCGTACGGGCCGTACGAGCACCGGCACAGCGGGACCTGGTTGCAGATCGCCGCGCCGTCGACCAGCCAGCCGATCACGCCCACGTCGGCGTAGGTCAGCGTGGGGTAGTTGAAGATCGAGGAGTACTTCTGCTTCGCCGAGATCAGCTTCTCGGTCAGCTCCTCGCGGTCCACGCCCAGGGTCTCGGCGGCCGCGTAGAGATACATCCCGTGCCCTGCCTCGTCCTGGACCTTGGCCAGGAGGATCGCCTTGCGCCGCAGCGACGGCGCACGCGAGATCCAGTTGCCCTCGGGCTGCATGCCGATGATCTCGGAGTGCGCGTGCTGCGCGATCTGGCGGATCAGCGTCTTGCGGTAGGCCTCGGGCATCCAGTCCCGCGGCTCGATCCGCTGGTCGGCGTCGATCGTGGCCTGGAACTCGTCCTGATGAGCGTGGTGGGAGCGCTCGTCGGTCGCGGTCATCGCGATCCTCCAAAACCGAATGTTCGTTCGTCTGATGATGACGCACCCCGGCCGTAGGCGCAACCGCGGGGGCGGACCCACCCGGGGCGGCGCGTCAGGCGGGCGGGACGATCCCCTCGGAGACCATCCGCACGACCTGGGCGGGGAGGCGCTCCGACCCCGGCCGGCCGGGCCGGCACCACTCGATGATCGAGTTGACCGTGCCGGAGAGCAGGCGGGCCGCCAGCCAGGGCTCGACACCCGCCCTGACCTCGCCGTCCTCGACCGCCTCGGCGACGAGCGAGGCGAGGGTGGCGTCGAACGCGCGGCGCCGGGCGAGGGCCCACCGCTCGATGTCGGTGTTGCCCCGTACGCGCAGCAGCAGGGTCACGTAGGGCAGCTCCGTGGTCAGCACCTCCACCTGGCGTCCGATGATGTGCTGCAGGCGACCCAGGGCCGACCCGCGCTGCGAAGCGGGTTCGTCGAGGATGCCGAACAGCCCGTCGAGCGCCCGCTCGAGCGCGGCCCGCAGGAGCTCCTCCTTGCCGCTCACGTGGTGGTAGAAGGAGGACTTCGTGATCCCGGCGGCGCGCGAGAGGTCCTCCATCGAGGTCGCGTCGTACCCGCGGGCATTGAACTCCTGCACCGCGACGGCCAGGAGCGAACGGGCGTCGTAGGCGACCCGGCGGGCACCGGCGGCACCCCGGCCGCGCCGCGCCCGCGGGGACTGCGGGGGCGGCTCGGCGGGCGCGGCCGTCATCGCACCCCTCCCGCGCCGGACAGGACGTCGCCGGTGACATCGCCCCTGTCGGTCTCCACGCGCTCATGCTAACCTCCGCAACAACCGAACGATCGTTCGCCGACGCAGACACCGATCGGAGGCCGAGCGGCCAGATGGGCAGCAGCAACACCGCATTCCTGGTGAGCGGGGTCCGCACCCCGCAGGGCAAGTACGGCGGGGCACTGGCGGGCGTCCGCCCCGACGACCTCGCCGCCCTCGTGGTCGGCGAGGCGGTCGCGCGGGCGGGGGTCCCGGCCGACGCGATCGACGAGGTGGTCCTCGGCGCCGCCAACCAGGCCGGCGAGGACAACCGCAACGTGGCCCGAATGGCCGTTCTGCTGGCCGGGCTCCCGACGACGGTTCCCGGCTACACCGTGAACCGGCTGTGTGCCAGCGGCCTCACCGCCGTCACGAACGCCGCCCAGGCGATCAAGGGGGGCGAGGCGGACGTCGTCGTCGCCGGTGGGGTGGAGTCGATGACGCGGGCGCCCTGGGTGATGGCCAAGCCGGGCACGCCGTGGGCCAAGCCGGGCGAGGTCGCCGACACCTCCCTGGGCTGGCGGTTCACCAACCCGCGGTTCACGGCCCTGGACCGCGAGGCACCCGAGGTCCACACCGAGACCGAGGGCCCGACGACGCTGTCGATGGGCGAGACCGCCGAGGAGGTGGCCGCGCTCGACGGGATCACCCGCGAGGAGTGCGACGAGTTCGCCCTGCGCAGCCACACCCGCGCGGTGGCCGCGGCGAAGGACGGCCGGTTCGACGCCGAGCTGGTCACGGTGTCCGTCCCGCAGCGCAGGGGCGACCCGGTGCAGGTCACCGCGGACGAGGGCCCCCGTGCCGACGCGTCGCCCGAGTCGCTGGGCCGGCTGCGCCCCGTGTTCCGCAAGGACGGCATCGTCACCGCCGGCAACTCCTCGCCGCTGTCCGACGGCGCGGCCGCGGTGGTCGTGGCCAGCGAGCGAGCGGTGGAGGAGCACGGGCTGCAGCCGATCGCCCGCATCGTCACCGGCACCAGCGCCGGCGTCGCGCCGCACGTCATGGGCCTCGGGCCGGTGCCGGCCACGCAGAAGGCGCTCCGGCTGGCCGGGTGGCAGGTGGGCGACCTCGACGCCGTCGAGCTCAACGAGGCCTTCGCCGCGCAGAGCCTGGCCTGCGTGCGGCGCCTGGGCCTGGACCCCGAAACCGTGAACGCCGACGGCGGGGCCATCGCCCTGGGCCACCCGCTGGGTTGCTCCGGGGCCCGCATCACCGTCACGCTGGCCAACCGCCTCCGCCGTGCGGGCGGCCGCCGCGGCCTGGCGTCGATGTGCGTCGGCGTCGGCCAGGGCGCCGCGCTGCTCCTGGAAACCGTCTGAGACCCGTCCGACCCGCCTCCACCACGAGAGGGACCGCATGACCACCCCGCTTCTGCGCAGCTACGTCTCCGGCGGCTGGCACACCGCGACCGATTCCGGTCGCCCGCTCTTCGACGCCGTGACCGGCGAGGAGATCGCCCGGATCTCGTCGACCGGGGTCGACTTCGGCGCCGCCCTCCGCCACGGCCGCGAGGTCGGCGGGCCGGCGCTGCGCGAGCTGACCTTCCACCGGCGCGCCACGCTGCTCAAGGCGCTCGGCCAGCACCTGCGCGAGCACCGCGAGGAGCTCTACGCCGTCTCCACGCGGACCGGCGCCACCCTCGGCGACTCGAAGTTCGACGTCGACGGCGGCATCGGCGTGCTGCTCGCCTACGCCTCGAAGGCCAAGCGCGAGCTGCCCAACGACACCGTCTACGTGGACGGTGCGGTCGAGCCGCTCGGGCGCGGCGGCACCTTCCTCGGCCAGCACCTCTGCGTCCCGCTGCGCGGGGTCGCGGTGCAGGTCAACGCGTTCAACTTCCCGGTCTGGGGGCCGCTGGAGAAGTTCGCCCCGGCCTTCCTCGCCGGCGTCCCCAGCCTGATCAAGCCGGCCAGCCCGACCGCCTTCCTCACCGCGAAGCTCGTCGAGCTGATCGTGGACTCCGGGATCCTGCCCGCCGGGACGCTGCAGTTCGTGGCCGGCTCGCTGGGCGACGCCTTCGACCACCTCACCGGCCAGGACCTGGTCTCGTTCACCGGCTCCGCCTCCACCGCGCAGACCCTGCGCACCCACCCGGCGATCGTGCGCAACGCGGTGCGGTTCACCGCCGAGGCCGACTCGCTCAACCTGTCGGCCCTGGGCCCCGACGCCATCCCCGGCACGGACGAGTTCGACCTGTTCGTCAAGGGCCTGGTCGCGGAGATGACGGTCAAGGCCGGGCAGAAGTGCACCGCCATCCGCCGGGCCTTCGTCCCCGCCCCGCACGTCGACGCCGTCGTCGAGGCCGTGTCCGCGCGCCTCGCGAGGACCACGATCGGCAACCCGGCGAGCGAGGGCGTCCGGATGGGGGCGCTGGCGAGCCTGGACCAGCGCGAGGAGGTCCGCCGCAGCGTGAAGGCCCTCGCCGACGCCGGCCGGATCGTCTTCGGCGACCCGGAGAAGGTCGAGGTGCTCGACGCCGACGCCGACCGCGGCGCGTTCGTCTCGCCGATCCTGCTGGTCGGGGACCCGGAGCGGGCCGAGCCGCACGAGGTCGAGGCCTTCGGCCCGGTCTCGACGATCCTGCCGTACGAGTCCACCGCGCAGCTGATCGACTACGCCGCCCGCGGGCAGGGCAGCCTGGCCGGCTCGATCGTCACGGCCGATCCGGCGTTCGCCCGCGAGGTCGTGCTCGGCACCGCTGCCTTCCACGGCCGACTGCTGGTGCTCAACGGCAAGGACGCCAAGGAGTCCACCGGGCACGGGTCCCCGCTGCCCCAGCTCGTCCACGGCGGGCCCGGCCGCGCCGGCGGCGGCGAGGAGATGGGCGGCATCCGCGGCGTGCTGCACCACATGCAGCGCACCGCGGTCCAGGCCGACCCGGACACCCTGACCGCCATCACCGGCCGCTGGGTCGCTGGCGCCGAGCGGCGCGAGACCGAACGACACCCCTTCCGGCTGCACCTGGAGGAGCTCCGGCCGGGCGACACGATCGTCGCCGGTCCGCGGCGGGTCGACCAGGAGGACGTCGAACACTTCGCCGAGTTCACCGGCGACACGTTCTACGCCCACATGGACGCCGAGGCCGCGGCGGCGAACCCGCTGTTCGGCGAACGCGTCGCCCACGGCTACCTGATCGTGTCGCTGGCCGCGGGCCTGTTCGTCGACCCCGACCCGGGCCCGGTGCTGGCCAACTTCGGCGTCGACAACCTGCGCTTCCTCACCCCGGTCACGTTCGGCGACGAGCTCACGGTGACCCTGACCTGCAAGCAGCTCACCCCCCGCGAGTCCGCCGGGTACGGCGAGGTCCGCTGGGACGCCGACGTCACCCGCCAGGACGGCGAGTCCGTCGCCCGCTACGACGTGCTCACCCTCGTCGCGAAGAAGGACGGTGCGGCATGACCCTCACTCCCACCCCGGAATCGGCGCCCACCCGCTCGACCCGGCTCGGCGAGGCCCCGCCGGCGGACCTGCTCGACGCCGGCGAGCGCCTGTCGGTCGACGAGCTGCGCGCCACCCAGCTCGAGCGCCTGCGGTGGACGCTGCGGCACGCCTACGAGAACGTGCCGCACTACCGCCGCGCCTTCGACGCCGCGGGCGTGCACCCGGACGACTGCCGCGAGCTGTCCGACATCGCGAAGTTCCCGACCACGAGCAAGGCCGACCTGCGGGAGAACTACCCGTTCGGGATGTTCGCCGTGCCGCAGTCCGAGGTCCGCCGCATCCACGCCTCCTCGGGCACCACCGGCCGCCCGACCGTCGTCGGCTACACCGCCCACGACATCGACACCTGGGCCGGGCTGATCGCCCGCTCGATCCGCGCCGCCGGTGGGCGTCCCGGGCACAAGGTGCACAACGCCTACGGCTACGGCCTGTTCACCGGCGGGCTGGGCGCGCACTACGGCATCGAGAAGCTCGGCGCGACCGCGATCCCGGTCTCCGGCGGGATGACCCCGCGGCAGATCCAGCTGATCGGCGACTTCCAGCCCGACGTGATCATGGTGACCCCGTCCTACATGCTCACCCTGCTCGACGAGTTCGAACGCCAGGGCATCGACCCCCGCACCAGCTCGCTGAAGGTGGGAATCTTCGGCGCCGAGCCGTGGACCGAGCAGATGCGCGCCGAGATCGAGGAGCGCATGGACATGCACGCCGTGGACATCTACGGCCTCTCCGAGGTCATGGGCCCCGGCGTGGCCCAGGAGTGCGTGGAGACCAAGGACGGGCTGCACATCTGGGAGGATCACTTCCTGCCCGAGGTCCTCGACCCGCTCGACGGCACCGTGCTGGCCGACGGTGAGGAGGGCGAGCTGGTGTTCACCTCGCTGACCAAGCAGGCCCTGCCGATCATCCGCTACCGCACCCGCGACCTGACCCGGCTGCTGCCGGGCACGGCGCGGCCGTCCCTGCGGCGGATGCAGAAGATCACCGGCCGCTCCGACGACATGATCATCCTGCGGGGGGTGAACCTGTTCCCCACCCAGATCGAGGAGATCGTGCTGCGCACCCCGGGGTTCGCCCCGCACTTCCAGCTCGAGCTCACCACCAAGGGTCGGATGGACGCGCTCACCGTCCGCGTCGAGGCCCGCGCCGACGCGCCCGCCGAGCGCCGGCAGGCGGCCGCCGCCGAGCTGATCAAGGCGGTCAAGGACACCATCGGTGTCTCGGTGACCTGCGAGGTCGTCGACCCCGACACCCTGGAACGGTCCGTGGGCAAGCTGCAGCGACTCCTGGACCGCCGCACGAAGTGAACCCGGCGGTGCCGAGCACGCGCGGGAACGGCACCGAACGCCTCGATCACTGGCGTCGGGCGCTGCCCCGGCCCGGGTTGGCGGCGTCCGTGTTCTCTGTCGGCCCTCGGAGCTTGCGATCTCAGGCGAGCAGCGCCGCAGCCCGGGCGGCGCCGCGATAGACCCCGGCCCGGACACCGTTGCGGGCGGCACGCATCCGCGCCCGGCCCGTGGCCCCGCTCCCGTGCCAGGCCAGCAACGCCTGGCCCCAGCGGGTGCGGGCCAGCCGGGCGGGGCCTGCGGTCAGCGCGATCCCCGCCCAGCGGTCGGCGACGTCGTCGAACCCGTCCCGGTACGCGAAGACCGCGGGCTGGACGTAGGCGAGGCCCGAGGGCAGCCGGCTCATCAACGGCGCGTATTCGACGAGCAGCTTGTCCAGCGCGGAATAGCGGGCGCCGCGGTTCGAGCTGATGCTCCCGGTCCGCATCAGCCGCATGTCGATCAGGTACCGGCGGAGGCCCCAGAACAGCGGGGTCGACGAGCGGGTGGCGATCCGCAGCCACATCTCCTGGTCGACCGCGCTCGCGAGACCGGTGTCGAACACCCCGACCTCGTCGAAACAGCTGCGCCGCACCAGCAGCGAGCTGCCGTTGTGGGCGGGGTTGTTCTCCGCGAGGAAGCGGTCCATGTCGCAGACACCGGCGGGCTGCCACCGCGGACCGACGACCCGCCCGTTCTCCAGCATCACCCGCGTGTGGCAGAAGGTGGCGCCGACCCGGCTGCCGACGGCCTGCATGACCTGCAGCTGGCGGCGCAGGAACTCCGGGTGCCAGCGGTCGTCGCCGTCGAGGAACGCGACGAACGGCGCCGACGACTCGACGATGCCGAGGTTGCGTGCCGCGCCCGATCCGGCGTTGGCGGTGGAGATCAACCGGATCCGCGAATCGAACGCCGCGCGGGCGCGCACGATGTCGGCGGTGCCGTCCGTGGAGCCGTCGTCGATCACGACGTACTCGAGCCGCCCCTCGGTCTGCCGCAGCACCGAGTCGACGGCCTCCCCGATCCACGGTCCGACGTTGTAGGCGGGCGTGATCACCGAGACCAGTGGCGTGCTCGCCGGGAGCGAAGGGCTCATATCGGAAACAACGATCCGATACGGCACGCAACGTTCCCCCTGCAGAGTGGAATGGGGCTTTACCCAGAACGACGAGTTCCGGTTGCTCAGGAAAGGATCAACGAGGAGTTCTGCGGCTTTTGCCCCTTTACGGGGGACCTACCCGGCCCTGTCCCCCGGCGTGCGGTCCCAGGCCCGGTCGGCCTGCAGGACGGCATCGACGATCCCCTGGTAGCCCGTGCACCGGCACAGGTGGCCGGAGACGACGGTGCGGACCTCGGCCTCGTCGACGCCGTGGCGTTCGGTGAGCAGGTGGTGGACAGTCATCAGCAGTCCCGGGGTGCAGAACCCGCACTGCAGGGCGTGCTGGTCGGTGAAGGCCTGCTGGATCGGGTGCAGCGGCTCACCGGGCGCCGCCAGGCCCTCGACCGTCCGGACCTCGGCGCCGTCGGCCTGGACCGCGAGCAGCAGACACGCGCGCACCGCCTCGCCGTCGACCTCGACGGTGCAGGCCCCGCAGATGCCCTGCTCGCAGGCGACGTGCGTGCCGGTCAGCCCCAGCTCGTCGCGAAGGGCGTCGGCCAGCGACGTGCGGGACTCCACGATCATCCGGGCCGGCCGGTCGTTCACGGTCAGCGCGACGGTGATCGCGTCCGCCGCACGGCGCACGAGCGGATCCTCAGGCGACACGGGTGACCTCCGTGTCCTGCCGGAGCACCTGCTCCAGCGCGCGGCGGACCAGGGTGCGCACGAGCACCCGGCGATGGGCGGCGGTCGTGCGGTCGTCGTCGGCGGGATCGCACTCGCGGGAAGCGAGCTCGGCGACCTCCCGGGCGAGGCCGCGGTCGCCGGCCCCGCCCAGGTCGGGGACCGGGACCGACCAGGGCACGTCGTGCACGCCGGCGCAGGCCACGCGGACCGCCGCGACGACGCCGTCGCGGACCCGCGTCACCACCCCGACCCCGACGAGGGGCAGGTCGCCGGGGCGCCGGCCGAACTCCAGCCAGGCGCTCCTGGTGTCGTCGGTGTCGAGCGGGAACGTCGCGGCGACGGCGAGCTCGTCGGCCCCCGGCGCGGTCCGCCCCGGTCCGCGGTACAGCTCCGCGGCGGCGACGCTCCGGCGGCCCGCGGCGGACCGGACCTCGAGCGATCCGCCGGTGGCGAGCAGCACCGCGGGGAGCTCGGCCGCCGGATCGGCGAAGCACAGGCTTCCGACCACGGTCCCGCGGGACCGGGTGCCGGGGTTGCCGACCCAGGGCAGGGCGGCGTCGAGCAGGCCCGTCCCGGAGCCCGTGCGGAGGACGGCGGCCTGCCGGACCGTGGCGCCGAGACGCGTCCCCTCCCCGGTCGTGGTGCGCGTGCTCAGCTCGGCCACGCGATTGATGTCCACCAGGAGATCCGGGCGAAGCCGGCGCAGTGCCATCTCCGGCAGGAGGCTCTGTCCGCCCGCGAGGACCCGGGCGGACGCGCCGTGCCCGGCCAGGAGCCCGAGTGCCTCGTCGATCGTCGACGGGCACGCGTAGTCGAAGGGCGCGGGCTTCACCGGGTCACTCCTCCGGGGCCACGAGCTCGTCCGGGCGGATCGGGATGTGCGTGACGGTGACCCCGAGCGGGGCCACCGCGGCGGCCACGGCGCAGGCGACCGCGCCGGGCGTCGCGATCATCGCCGACTCGCCCATGCCCTTGATGCCGCCGCGGGTGTGCGGGGCGGGCGACTCCAGGTGCTCGAGGGCGACCCGCGGCAGGCAGCGGGCGGTCGGCAGGAGGTAGTCGGCGAACGAGGTCGCGCGCGGGGAGCCGTCGGCGCCGTAGCCCGCGTCCTCGTAGAGGGCCGCGCCCACGCCCTGGGCGAACGCGCCCAGGGTCTGGCCGTCCACGACCATCGGGTTGATCACGGTCCCGCAGTCCTCCACCACCGCGGCATCGACGACGTCGACCCGCCCGGTCCCGGGATCCACCTCGACGACCACCGCGACGCAGCCGTTCGAGTAGGTGGCAGGCGGGTCGTAGAAGGCGGTGGCGGTGAGATCCGGTTCCGGCAACGCCGCGCGGACGGAAGGATCGGCGACCGCCGCGGTGGCGATCTCGGCGAGCCCGATCGAGCCGGACGCGGCGACGGCCCGGCCGTCCCGGAAGGAGATCTCCGCCGGATCGACGCCGAGCAGGTGCCCGGCCACCAGCGCGAGCTTGGCGGCGAGCCGCTCCGTCGCCTGCAGCAGCGCCCCGCCGATCACGGTCGCGACCCGGCTCGCGCGGGTGCCCGCGGTGCTCAGCGGCGTCCCGGCGGTGTCCCCGGTCACGACACGGACCCGCCGCGGGTCGCAGGCCAGCACCGAGGCGACGAGCTGGGCCAGGGTCGTGGTGTGGCCCTGTCCCTGCGACGGCGTGCCGACGACGGCGGTGACCGCACCCGACGCGGCCATCTCGACCCGCACCGAGTCGTGCGAGGCGAACGACCAGGAGGACTCCGCCGCCCCGGCCGACCCCCAGCCCGACGGCTCGACGTACGGGCTGATCCCGAATCCACGGCAGCGCCCGTCGGCGGTGGGGCCGGCGACCACGTCGGCGGCGTCGACCAGCTTCGCCGCCCGTTCGAGCGTGGCGAGGTGGCTGCCGCTGTCGTAGGTCATGCCGGTGGGCGTCGTGTAGGGCAGGTCGCCCGGGCGGACGAGGTTCTGCCTGCGCAGGTCCACCGGGTCGCGCCCGAGCAACCGGGCGGCCCGGTCGATCAGCAGCTCCCGGGCGGTGTGCCCGCTGGTCCAGCCCACGCCGCGGTAGGGGGCGATGGGTGCCTTGGTGGTGAGCACGGAGCGCACCCGCCAGCCGGTCTCCGGAATGCGGTACGCGCCGGGCAGCAGGCCCGCGGCGAGGTAGGCCTCGATCAGGGCGCTGGCGGAGTTGAAGGAGTAGGCCCCGGCGTCGCCGAGCACGTCGCAGCGCAGGGCGCGGAAGGTGCCGTCGGCGTCGAGGGCCAGCGCGAGCTCGACGTGTTGTTCCTTCCCGTGGGGTGCGGCGACCAGGTTCTCGCGGCGGTCCTCCACCCACAGGACCGGGCGGTCGGCCGCGCGGGCCGCCAGCGCCACGGCGATCTCTTCGGGCGAGGCCGGGATCTTCTGCCCGAACCCGCCGCCGACGTCGTCGACGAGCACCCGGACCGCGGTGAGGTCCATGCCGAGACAGGTCGCGATCTTCCGCTGGAGCAGGTGGGGGGACTGGGTGGAGCAGCGCACGGTCAGCAGGCCGGTCACCGGGTCGAACGTGGCCGCGCACGCGCGGCCCTCCATCGGTGCGGCGGTGAGCCGGCCGGTGCTGAACGTCCCCGAGACGACGTGGTCGGCCTCGGCGAAGGCCGCCTCGAGACCCGGGGTGTCACGGCGGCCGCGGTACACCTCGTTGCTGCCCAGGGCGGGGTCGAGGGGAGGCAGCAGCAGCGCCGCCTCCGGGTCGACGACGGGAGCCAGGGCCGCGTAGCGGACCTCGACCAGCTCGGCGGCGTCCTCGGCCCGGGCCCGGCTCTCGGCCAGCACCATCGCGACGGCCTCGCCCACGAACCGCACGCGCTCACCGGCGAGCGCGGGCTGCGGGGTCTTGACCAGCCCCGGCACCGCGACCGCGTCCACCAGCGGGACGTGCGGCCGGTCGGCCGCGGTCAGGACGGAGACCACGCCCGGCGCCGACCCCGCCCGCGTGACGTCGACGTCCTCGATCAGGGCGTGCGGATGGGGGGAGCGGACGAAGGCGACGTGGAGACACCGCGCGGGTGGGTCGTCGGCGATGAACCTGCCGCGCCCGCGCAGCAGCCGGCCGTCCTCGAACCGCGGGAGGCGCGCCCCCAACGAGGAGTTCCCGTCCGCATCACGCACCACGATCACCCGCCGTCCTCGGCCGATCACTCCCCACCGTCGTGCTGCCGGTCCCATGCCTAGCACCGCCGCCCGGTGCGGCGACAGGCCCCGCGACCGATGACTTCGGCGTGCCCGGCCGGTCTGCCCGTCGAGAACCTGGTCTCAGAGGAGGAGCTATGACCGCGTCCGCACTGCCGCCCGTCGTCGACACCGCGACCTGGGAGAAGGAGCTCGCCGCGCTGCGCGTGCGCGAGAAGGCCGCGACCCGGGAGCTCGACGCCATCGCCGCCCAACGCCGGCGGCTGCCGATGGTCGAGATGCCCGACTACGTCCTGGAGGGCGAGGACGGCCCGGTTCGGCTCGTCGACGTCTTCGGCGACGCCCCGCAGCTGATCGTCTACAACCACATGTGGCACGACGGCGAGGAGTGGCAGTGCGGCGGCTGCACCGGCTTCACCTCGCAGTTCACCCGCCTCGAGGGTCTGACCAAGTTCGACGCCCGCTTCGTCGTCGTCACCCAGGGTCCGATCGACGAGGCCCTCGCCTACCGGCGCCGGGTGGGCAACACCATGACCTGGTACTCGACGGCGAACAGCACGTTCGGCTCGGACGTCGGCGCCCCGCCCGGCGGCGGCTTCGCGGTCAACGTGTTCCTGCGCGACGGCGACACCGTCTACCGGACCTGGCACACCGACGGCCGCGGCACCGAGCAGCTGAGCTACCTGTTCGCCCTGGTCGACCTCCTGCCGTACGGCCGGCAGGAGGTGTGGCAGGACTCCCCGGAGGGCTGGCCGCAGGGTCCGACCTACAGCCGCTGGGCCGGACCGGAGGAGATCGCAGCGGCCTACGGCCCCGGCGCGTGAGTGTGCTCGGGTCGGGTGCGGCCGGAGAACGCCCGCGCTGGGTCGTGGCCTGATCGTCCTCGGGGTTGCCCGCCGGCACGGGTGGAAGGTGTCGAGGACCGTGGCTCAGCCGAGCTCCTTCAGCAGACTCCCCGACAGCTCGATGACCTTCTCGAGCGCGACCCGCTGCCTCTCGACCGCACCGGAGCTCTGCAACTCCGGCACGGCGAGGTACTCGCCGACCCGCGTGAGCAGGTCTTGCAGGCGTGGGTCCGGCGGCTTGACGAACACCGGTCTGTTGTTCACCAGTACCCAGCCCGGGCCACCGTCGATGATGCCGCTGAGGACCCAGAAGTCCGGCCGGAACTCCGGCGCCACGACGTGCGGGTCGAACGGGAGGTACACCGGGGGCCGGACCGCCTGGACGCAGAACGCGACCATCCCGGCGCTGACGTCCAGGACGATCTTCTCCATCTCCTCCCAGGGCGGATGGAAGTCCTCCCCGGGTGGATGGAACCCGCCGGCCAGACCGAACTCGATCGTGAAGCCGAGCACCTTCGTCGCCCAACCGTCGACGATGTGCCGGGAGTAGGCGTAGTCGTCCACCGTGCCCGAGGTCGGATAGGTCATCTCACCGGAGCCCGGCACAGTGAGATAGAACGCCTGCTTACCCGTGTAGTCCTGGCCCCGAACGCCGCTCACTGCGCCGGTGACGGCCGAGACGACCTCGCGCATGCGCCGCTCGTCGTCGGGATCGATGTACTCGCCATAACGGCTCACGTCGTCCGTACCACGCTGCTGGTCGAACCGACGGTTGTGGAAGTTCATCTCGGGCCGCGAGTTCTGGTTGGGCGCGTCACCCCAGCTGTACAGCACGTCGCCGCCGTAGCTGTGGATGTCGAGAAGCCATTCGATCTGCGGGAACTCGTCGAGCAGCCAGATGACGTTGCGGGTCTCGGGCTCCGACTTCGGAGCGGATCCGTAGTAGGTCTCCTTCGACGGCTGCGAGCTTCCCAACGACGAGGCGTCCAGGACGGACGGGGAGAAATGGTCGTGGACGGACCAGAGGAAGGGGAAGTTGCGGTTGATGTCCGTGCCGATGGCCGACACCTCGGGATCAATGTTCGGCGCGCGGTTCTTGCGCCACAGACTTTGCCGCGAACCCGGAGCCCCCTGCTGGCTGAAGTTGCGTCCGTCCGGGTTGACGCAGGCGACGACGAAGACGTCCACGTTCTCGACGATCGCCCTGATCTGATCCGCGTCGAACGCCGTCTTGCCATAGCGCAGCCCGGTTCCCGCCGTGTACTTCTCCAGCAGGTCGGCGGCGAAGTTGACCGCGCACTCCGATCCGCCCCACTCCCGCGCGTGCGCGGCCGCCGTGAAGAGCACGCCCGTCCGGTAGCCCGCGTCGCGCTTGCGCATGCGCAGTGCATGGCACGTCCGGCCCTCGTGCGTGCGATTCGGCAACTCGAGGAGCTCGCACAGGTCCGGGTACGTGTTCGCGAGCCCCTTCAGAGCGGACTCGACCTCGTCGACGTTGTAGTAGGCGGCCATCTCAGACCGCCTCGCCAAGGCCACGGGGCGCGATCCGACCGCCGTCGAACCGATCGCCGACCCCGACCTCGGCGCGCCCGGCCGACCCGAGAGCCCTCAGGTTCTGCGCGGCCTCGACGACGAGCGTGGGATCGGAGTTCAGCCCGGAGAGCGCGTCCTCGTCGACGTAGACCTCGATCTCGATGCTCTCCCCGACCCAACGCGGCCGGGGGCGGCAGCCTGGATCGACCCCCTCCGTCGCCAGCAGCCGCTGCAAGGCGGCCGGATCGGCGGACCGAACCCGAACGTGGAACACCGCAGTGTCGTTCGCGCTGAGGTCGGCCATACCCCGTGGTCGTTCACGGCACGGACAGCGTTAACTCGGAGTCGGGTCCCCCTCGACCAGACGCCGGGCCCGATTACCTTTGATCCGGCGGCCGTGCGCAATGCCTTCAGGCCGCGCGCCATGACGACAAAGGTTCTCGCCACGTCCGCAGTGCCAGCGAGATCGCCGCCGCCATGGCGGCTGTGACGGTGTCGACTGCTGCTCCCGGAGAACGAAAAACTTCTCTGTGACGACGTTCTCCGGGACGGCTACAGGCACAAGGAATGGCTCACCATCACAACGACGCGACACGTCCGCAGTGCTCCAACGAATTCGTCGAGCAGATCTTCTCCCAGGGCCCGACCGGGAACGCGGCGAAGGCCAGCAGCTCCGGCTCGGCCTCGATCAACGCCTGACAGATCGTCTCTGCTGCCGTGCAGACGCGGTCCTCCGGCCTGGTCTGCCGGCAGCCCGAAGAACGGCGACTCCTGCAGCGCGGCCTCTCCGTCGGCGAAGCGGTGTGCTCTCGGGGTGGGGTTGGACTCGTTCGACACTTCTCTCCCTCGACGGCGGGGACGGCGAGATGCCGCCTCCGTGCAGGCCTGCAGCTGCCCCGGCGGACCCCGGACCCATCGGCTCGAGTCGACCGAGATCTCGTCCCGTGCTCCGTCCGGTCGCGCGCAGGAGTACCGAACGACGGCCTGCAGGCACCCTCGATCCGCGAAGCGCGCAGGCGCGCGACCGGCCCCGGAAGTCGAGTTCACGATCCTCTCGGCCCAGTGCCCGCTGGGTTGCCAGCCCTCGGAACGGGGTACCTGCGCGCATCCGCATGACTCGAAGGAGGAGCAATGACCATCACCGGCATCATCTCGGCGATCATCGTCGGACTCATCATCGGTGCTCTGGGACGACTCGTCGTACCCGGCCGCCAGCCGATCCCGATCTGGCTCACCCTGATCATCGGCATCGTCGCCGCCTTCATCGGCGGCTTCATCGCCAGCGCCCTGGGCTACGGCAATGCGAACGGCGGGATCCCTTGGATACTCATCCTCATCCAGGTCATCGTCGCGGCGATTCTGGTGGTGATCACCGCCAATCTCTACGGCCGCCGCGGTGTTCGGAGGTAGCGGGCTCCCCACGCGCCACGCCCGTAGACGGTTCCCGGGGGCAGTACGGCAGGCCGCCGAGTTCAGGTGAAGGAGCTCGCGCTCGCCCGCGAGCTCGCGGACCACACTCTGCCGAGTACGCAGCACCTCGTCGTACACGGTGCCAGCGCACGGGCGCGTTCCGGACCACACGCCGGCGCGCCGGCATCGTGGCCTCAGCCGGCTCGGCGACGCAGCAGCGCGGTCAGCCGGCGGGTGCTGTCGCGACGACCCCAGGCCAATACCGCGGCCAGGACACCGACGGTTGCGGGGAACGCGACGAGGGCGCCGCCCCCCGTGATCCAGGTGATCGTCACCGCGCCGATCATCAGGCCGACGAAGCACAGTGCGGCCAGCCCGGTCAGGCGGGGGACGAACATCGCGATCGCGCCGGCCAGTTCCAAGGCGCCGATCAGATACATGCCGGTGGCGCCCAGGCCCATGGCCTCGAAGCCGGCGACGTTCTGCGCGTCGGCACTGAGCTTCCCGAACGCGGAGAAGGCGTAGACCGCGGCAAGGAGCACCTGCAGCGTCCAGAGGCCGACATTCGCGGCGCGCGAGTGGGTAGCGGTGGCGGTGGCGGTGATCTCGGTCATCGAAGGGCTCCAGCCGTCGTGGGGTGTGCTCGGGGTGTAGACGCCTCGGGCGGGCGGAACTCATCGGCACCCACCGTCGGCCAGCCACGAGATGCACTCCAGTCGACGAGCGGTGGGGCGGGAGGCGGCCAGGGGCCGGTCGCGGCCCTCGTCGGTGAAACCGGGGTGCGCGAGCAGACCGAGCGCCACCGCGCTGCCTTCCGTGCTGCAGGGCGTGATCGCCAAGACCGGCAACGACGTCGGCGAGATGCGCACTGCCCTCACCGCCATGCACCCGATCGCAGGCTCGCCGAGCCGTCCGACATCGGCCGGGCGATCGTCTACCTTGCCTCCGGCGAGTCCACTTTCGTCACGGGACCGAACTCCTCGGGCGACATGGGCAACTCCGACACCGTCAGATGCCGATCAGGGCAAGAACGGCACCACTGGGACGCATTTCGTGGCCGAGACCGTGGCCAAGGAGCGACTCGAGGTCAGTGGCTGGGTGGTGGTCCGAGGAGCTCGACGCCGTGTCGTGCGGCGGTGTGGCCGAGAGCGACGGGATCGATCGGTTCCGGGTCGGGCAGACGTCGCTGCGCGGCCGGTCGGCCGGCCTCGGCGGCGAAGTCCTCGAAGCCGGCAGGAGAGGTGATCTGGAGAGCCCGCAGCGGCTCGTCGAGGCCGACCAGGAAGGTGTGCGGACGGTTGACCGGGAGCAGGACGAAGTCACCGGGACCGGCCTCGACGGTCTGCTCGCCGCACCGGAACTGTGCATGTCCATCGAGGATGTAGAACGCCTCGTCCTCGACCAGGTGGCGGTGCAGAGGCGGGGCGAACCCAGGAGGGTTGAGGAACTCCACGACCGTTAACGCGCCGCGGGTCCGGGAACCCGTCGCCTTGATGACGGCGAGGTTGCCCAGGAACCACAGGGCTTCCCCTTCGCCGGAGCGCAGCACGTAGGGCTGGACAGGGGTCGAGGCAGACAAGGCGATCCACACTTTCGCTAGACGCTGTCTATCGGATAGACGTCAGTATGCTTCTTCGGTGCCCGATGTCAACGGCAGCCGACGGACCTATCACTCACCGGTACGCGCCGAGGCGGCCCGGCGAACGCGGCAAGCGATCGTCGCCGCGGCCGCCGAGCTGTTCGTCGAGCGCGGCTACGGTGCGGCCTCGCTGCGTGACGTGGCCCGTGTCGCCGGCGTTGCCCGGCCAACGGTCGCGGCAGCGTTCGGCTCCAAGCCCGCGCTGCTGCGTCAGGTCCTCGACGAAGCCCTCGCCGGCGACGACGAACCCGTACCGGTCGCGCAGCGACCGTGGTTCGCCCCGGTGTGGCAGGCGACCGACCCGGGAGCTGTCCTCGACGCCTACGCAGAGGTATGCACCCTGATCGGTCGCAGGGCGGCTCGGATCTTCGAGGTGGTGCACCAGGGCGCCGGTGACGCCGCCGAGGTCGGCGGGCTCTGGACCATGCTGACCCGCAACCGACGAGCCGGCGCCGAGATGGTGGCCAGACACACCGCCGAAACCGGACCCCTACGACCGGGCCTCGCGATGGACCAGGCGATCGACCACCTGTGGATCCTCAACAACCCTGCCCACTACGCCGATCTCGTCCTCGAACGCCATTGGCCCGAACACGACTTCCGGCAATGGCTCGCCCACCAGATGCGCGCTGGACTGCTCGGCCCAGACCATCTCTGAGTCGGATCTTCGCCTGCGAGAGACGGGCCCCGGAGCTGCCTCTTCCGTGAGTCGCCTTGGGGAATGTCTTCCCCGTTCTGGCGTGGGTTGCTGCGCTCGGCTTCTTGGCGATCCTCGCCGAGGTTGCCCGCAAGCTGATCAGGCCAGGCGCTCGCCCCCGTCCATCACCAGGGTCTCGCCCGTCACCCACGCGGCGTCGTCGGAGACGAGGTAGGCCACCGCCGTGGCGACCTCCTCGACCGTGCCGAGGCGTCCGAGCAGGGTGTTCGCGCCCGCGGCCGCCTCCCGGCCCTCCCACAGCGACCGGGACAGGGCGGTCCGCACGACCCCCGGCGCGACGGCGTTCACCCGCACCCCCGGCGCGAGCTCGACGGCCAACTGCTGGGTCAGGTGGACCAGCGCGGCCTTGGACGCACCGTAGACGCCGAGACCGGGCGGGTTGACGGAGGCGCCGACCGACGCGATGTTCACCACGACGCCGCCCTGGTCCCGCATCCACGCCCGCCACGCCAGCCCCGCCCACAGCGCCGGCGCCCACCCACAGGTTGACCTCGAGCGTCGTGAGGAACCGGGCGCGGTCCTGGTCCAGGATCGGGCCGTGGGCCGGGTTCGTCCCCGCGTTGTTGACGAGGACGTCCAGCGACCCGAACGCGTCCACGGCGAACGCGACACAGGCCTCGGCTGCATCGGGCTCGGCGGCGTGGGCACCGAACCCACGCACCCGCTCCGAGCCCAGGGAGTCCGCGGCCACCTCGGCCGTCTCCTCCCGCCGGCTTGTGAGCACCACCGAGGCGCCCCGGTGAGCAGGGTCCGGGCGATCGCCAGGCCGATGCCGCGCGATCCCCCGGTGACGACGGCGGTGCGGCCGTCGAGGGTTCCCATCAGCGCTTCCCCGTGGTCTGTTCGAGGTAGCGGGCGGTCCAGCCGTCGTCGACGCGGCGGCACCACATCTCCAGCGCGGACTGTGGGAACGCCACCCCGACCGTCAGCTCCGGTGCTTCGAAGCGACCGCGCCCGTCGGCCATCAGCACCCGCTCCGCGGCTGCGGCCAGTACGGCGCCCCCGGTGATCGCATGCTCGTTGACCGCCGCGACGACCGGGACGTTCAGCGCGAAGACCGCGGTGATCAGCTCGTCCAGGGCGGGGAGGAACTCGCGGACGTACGCCGTACCCCCATCCAGCAGCCGCCGGAGGTCGACGCCCGCTGAGAAGGCACGGCCGGCGCCCGTCAGAACAACCGGCCCGGTCACCATGGAGAGCTCGGCCGTGAGTGCGCGGCACAGCTCCAGGTCCATGGCGCTGACCGGGCCGTGCTCGATCGTCAGGACGGTGACCGCCCCGCGCTGCTCGCGGGCGATCATCGGGCCGGGTCCAGGACGATCTTGCCGACGCCGCCGGTGCGGTCGGCGAGCATGGCGTAGGCGGCGGGCCCCTCGGAGAGCCCCAGCCGGTGGGTGATCAGCCGGTCCGGCGCGAGCCGACCCGCCGTGGCGAGCGAGATCAGGGCGGGCAGCTCGCGCTGCGCCGAGCAGAGGCCGATCGCGAACTGCAGCTCCTTGGTCTGCGCCGCCTCCATCCGGAACGGGAAGGCGCCGTTGCGGCTCACCCCGATCACGCTGACCCGTCCCGCCCGCCGCGCTCATCGCCGCTCGCTACTGGCGTTGGTGGCTCTCACCAACACCGGGCGGAGAGTGTCGAGGACGTCGGTGCCTTCGATGGTGGAGGGCACGGGTTCGTTGGTGCCGTCGGCGATGCCGCGCATGGTTTTGCGGAGGATTTTCCCGGAGCGGGTTTTGGGCAGTGCCGCCACGATCGCGACGTCTTTGAGGGCGGCGACGGCGCCGACCTGGTCGCGCACCATCTGCACCAGCTCGGCGCGCAGCGTGTCCTCATAGCCCTCGGCGGAGGCGTCCACGCCGGCTTTGAGGACCACGAACCCGCGCGGGATCTGGCCCTTGAGTTGGTCGGCGACGCCGATGACCGCGCACTCGGCCACGTCCGGGTGGCTGGCCAGGACCTCCTCCATCCCACCGGTGGACAGCCGGTGCCCGGCGACGTTGATGACGTCGTCGGTGCGGCCCATCACGAACACGTACCCGTCGTCGTCGATCCGGCCGCCGTCGCCGGTGAGGTAGTAGCCCTCGAAGGCCGACATGTAGGACTTGACGAACCGCTCGTCGTCGTTCCACAGCGTCGGGAACGCCCCGGGCGGGAGCGGCAGCTTGGCGACGATCGCGCCGTCCTGCCCGGCCGGCACGGGCTTGCCGTCGGTGTCGAGGACCTGGATGTCCCAGCCCGGCAGCGGCCGGGTCGGCGAGCCCGGCTTGATCGGCAGCAGCTCGATCCCGGCCGGGTTGGCCACGATCGGCCAGCCGGTCTCGGTCTGCCACCAGTGGTCGATCACCGGGATCTCGAGCAGTGCCGAGGCCCAGCGGTAGGTCTCCGGGTCCAGGCGCTCCCCGGCCAGGAACAGGTACTTCAGCGAGGACAGGTCGTACTTGCGGGCGTACTCGCCGTTCGGGTCCTCCTTCTTCAGCGCCCGAAACGCCGTCGGCGCGGTGAACATCGACCGCACCCCGTACTCGGCCATCACCCGCCAGAACTGCCCGGCGTCCGGGGTGCCGACCGGCTTGCCCTCGTAGAGCACGGTCGTCGCGCCCGCCAGCAGTGGGGCGTAGACGATGTAGGAGTGCCCGACCACCCAGCCCACGTCCGACGCGGTGAAGATCGTCTGCCCGGCCGAGACGTCGTAGACGTTGGGCATGGACCACGCCAGTGCGGTGGCGTAGCCGCCGCCATCACGCACCACGCCCTTGGGTTTGCCGGTCGTGCCCGAGGTGTAGAGGATGTAGAGCGGGTCGGTCGAGGGCACCGGCACCGGATCGGCCGGGGACGCGGTCGCCACCGCGTCGGCCCAGTCCACGTCGGTGTCCCCCATGGCGGCCTGGGCCTGCGGGCGCTGCAGGATCACCTGGCGCTCGGGCTTGTGCGCCGACAGCTCGATCGCGCGGTCCAGCAGTGGCTTGTACGCGATGACCCGGGAGCCCTCGATCCCACACGAGGCCGAGACCACGACCTTCGGGGCGGCGTCGTCGATGCGGACTGCGAGCTCCTTGGCCGCGAACCCGCCGAACACCACCGAATGCACCGCGCCCAGCCGGGCGCAGGCCAGCATCGCGACCACCGCCTCCGGCACCATCGGCATGTAGACCACCACCCGGTCCCCACGGCCCACCCCCAGCCCGCGCAGCACCCCGGCGAAGGTGGCGACCTCGTCGCGCAGCCGCGCGTAGGTGTAGGTCCGCTTGGCGTCGGTGACCGGCGAGTCGTAGACCAACGCCGCCTGCTCACCCCGCCCCGCCTCGACATGGCGATCCAACGCATTGTGCGCCACGTTGAGCTCCCCGTCCGGGAACCACCGATAAAACGGCGGATTCGACTCATCCAGAGCCCGCGTCGGCGCCCGGTGCCAATCCAACGCCCCCGCCGCCCGCAACCAGAACCCCTCCCGGTCCTCCACACTGGCCCGGAAAACGTCCTCGTATTCAGCCATGGCCCTTCCCGTTCCCGCCCTTCTCGTTCCAGGAGGTGGTGCGTCGTTCGATCTCGAGCGCTCTGATGGGCTCGCTGGTCGGGCCGGGGAGGATGGGCGCGCGGTCGCGCAGGCCCGTTGCGCGCCCATCCGGCGGGAGCGGACGTATCGCGTCTCCCGGTCAGCCCTGTGAGGCTTGTTCCGGCGCCGCTCAGGGTCCGATGGCTCAGCCGAGATGGCCGGCGTAGGGCTTGCGGAGCCCGGCCTGCTCAAGCTTGGGCAGCACGTCGGTGGTGAAGCGGTCCAGCCCGTCGAGGTAGTCCACCCAGCTCAGCGCGACTCCGTCGAGGCCGATCTCGGAGAGCGCGGCGAGACGCTCGGCGATGTCGTCGGCCGTGCCGACCAGCGGGAATCCGCCGTAGCCGGCCTTGAGGTGCACCAGGAACGAGTTCCACGCGTCCTTGGGCATGATCTCGCTGCTCAGCCCGAGGAATCGTGCCGCGGTCTCACCGGCGCTGTCGTCGCCGTGCTCGGCCGCGAAGTACTGCAGGTAGCGCTCGGCCTCTTCCTTCGTGTCGCGCTGCACGACGTAGGCCGTGGTCCAGAGGCGGACATCGCGGCCCTTGGCCGCGGCGCGCTCCTTCTGTTCCTCGATCTGGCGACGACCGATCTCGAGGTCGTCGTGGTTGGTCAGGAGCATGTAGCCGATGTCGCAGTTGTCTGCGATGAATTTGCGGCCGGCCTCCGAACCGCCGGCGTTCATCAGCGGCGGGTGCGGCGAGCGGACGGGCTTGGGCAGCGAGTAGCCGCCCTCGAGGGTGAAGAAGCGGCCCTTGTAGTCGAACTCTCCGGGGGTCGTCCACAGCTGCTGCACGATCTCGTACCACTCCGTGGCATACGCGTAGCGCTCGTCGTGGTCGAGGAACTCGCCGCCGAACATGGAGAACTCGGGCTGGAACCACCCGTTGACCACGTTGAGGCAGCTACGGCCGCCGCTGATGTGATCGATCGTGGCGACTGCCTTGGCCGCGACGACCGGGTGCGTCGACTGCACGTGCGAGGTGGTCACCAGCGTGATGCGCTCGGTGGCCTCGGCAAGACCGGCCGCCCAGGTGTAGGTCTCGAAGTTACGGCCGTTGAACTCGTTGTCCCCGATCCCCTTCCAGCGCGCGACCGGAACCAGCGCCTCGAACCCCGCCCGGTCGGCGGTGACAGCGATCTTCTTCGTCGCATCCCAGGTCAGGTGGAACGCGTCGTCGACCAGCGTCATCGAGCATCCGTGGTCGCAGTTCGGACCGAAGATGCCGAGCTTCAGCGTGTTGTCGCCGAAGAGCGCATTCGTCTCCGGTGGGGTCATTTCTGTCTCCTCTACGATGAGATGACTTGCGATGGGCGGGTCGGCTAGGCCTTTTCCCGCGTGCGTTCCTGCGCCACCGAGATCAATGTGGCTGCATACTCCGGGACATCGACCGGATAGCGTCCGGTGACGAACTGGCCGTCGACCACCACGAGCGGCTTCTCGAACGACTCACCGCGGACGATCTCTCCCGATGCTCCGACGGCGCGCCGCACCTCGTCCTCGGTGTAGAGCCGGTAGGTGCGGTACCGCCGTCCCACCCGGTACCAGGTCGTCCGCAGCGCCCAGCTCTCCAACGGCTTGGTCAGCGTCGTGACCCGGCGCCCGTAGAGGATGCTGCGCCCCGTCGTCGGATCGATCGCACGGGCCGGAACAAGCACGCCGTGGCAGATCGCTCCGATGGTCTTTCCCGCCGCGGCGAACTTCGCCACGGTCCGCTGCAGACCCCGGTGATCGAGATACTGCTTCATGCCTTTGGAGTGGCCCCCGGACAAATGCATGGCGTCGAAGTCGTCGACTGCGATCTCGTCGTAGCGAATCGGCTTCAGAAAGGCCGGGTCGGCCTGCATCCGCCGATACGCAGCCACTGCCTCCGGCCCGGCCGGCAACGTGTACCGCCAACCGGTACCGAGCAGGAAGGGGTCGCATTCTCCGACGTCGCCGTGCTCGGTCGCGAAAGCCACCTCAAATCCCGCGTCGACGAACGCCGCCCAGGACACGGCGGACTCGGTCGTGTCGAAGTCACGATCCGGAAGAGGTAGGACGATCCTCATGACTGCTCCTCTCATAGCGCCTGCCGCCGGCGAAGCTCTCCGGTGATGCTCGCCTGCCCGATCGCCCGAGGTCGGAGGCAACTGCGAGGGCGGGACACGGCGCGCCTCAGGTCCGCCCTTGCGGCCAACCGACCGGCGGACCGGACGCTGAGGTAGAGGCAGTCTGCATGCTGCATGCAGCACTGTCAAGGAGTAGCCGGCGACGGCGTTGACGCTTCTGCATGCAGCATGCAGACTGCCTGGAGTCGAGAGAAGGGATCTCGCACATGACTCTCAGCAACCGGGCCACGGACCACGGCGGTTCGTCGGGCATCCCCGGCGAGCGCACGAACGGCTACCACGACCTTCCGCCGGTCGCGCTGCATCCGACGGCCATCGCTCAGCTCGATTCGTCCACCGTCCGCCGCCGGGTACCGCGCTGGTCGGAGTTCGCGCCACTGCTCAAGCCACGCCCGGTACTCCTTGACGGGCGCCGGCGCCGCGCCGCTGCGGCCGCGTCCGTGGAGGACCTGCGGCGGACCGCCCGTCGGCGCACTCCGCGGGCCGTGTTCGACTACGTGGACGGGGGTGCCGAGCGTGAGGTGTCGCTGCGGCGCTCCCGCGAGGCGTTCGACACGGTCGAGTTCCGGCCGAGCGTGCTGCGCGATGTCAGCGCGATCGACACCAGCGCGACCGTGCTGGGCGCCTCGACCAGCGCGCCTCTGGTGCTCGGCCCGACCGGGTTCACCCGCATGCTTCACCACGAGGGCGAGATCGCCGTTGGGCGGGCGGCTCGACGTGCCCGGCTGCCCTACGCGCTGTCGACCATGGGTACTACCTCGCCGGAGGATCTGGCCGCGGCGGCTCCGGGTGCCGACCACTGGTTCCAGCTGTACCTGTGGCGCGACCGCGACCGGACGCACGAGCTGATCAGCCGCGCCCGCGCCGCCGGCTTGGGCACCCTCGTGCTCACCGTCGACACCCCGGTCCCCGGGGCTCGGCTCAGGGATGTCCGCAACGGCATGACCATCCCGCCCACCTTGACCCTGCGCACGTTCCTCGACGGTGCGGTCCGGCCCTGGTGGTGGTTCAACATGCTGACCACGCCGCCGCTGGAGTTCGCGGCGTTGTCCTCGTTCGCCGGCACCGTGGCCGAGCTCGGCAGCCTCATGTTCGACCCGTCCGCCACCGTGCGTGACGTTCACTGGCTGCGTGAGATCTGGCCGGGCAAGCTCGTCGTGAAAGGCCTGGCCAGGGTCGAGGACGCGCTTTCGGTTGTCGACGCCGGCGTGGATGCCGTCGTTCTGAGCAACCACGGCGGTCGCCAGCTCGACCGGGCTCCCACCCCCCTCGAGCAGCTGCCCGCCGTGGTGAAGGCCCTCGACGGGCGGGCAGAGGTCTACGTCGACGGTGGTGTCATGTCCGGCGCCGACATCGTCGCCGCGGTCTGCCTGGGCGCCACCGCAGTCTTGATCGGGCGAGCCTATCTCTACGGGCTGATGGCGGCCGGGGAGAGGGGAGTCGACCGGGTCCTGGAGATCCTCCGCAGCGATGTCCGACGCACCATGCAACTGCTCGGGGCCACGACCGTCGACGAGCTCACCGCGGATCGGGTGCGCTTCCGATAGCGCGGAGGTCGCCTTGCACTCGGAATGCGGCCCGCAGGTCGTGCTGGTTGTCGAGGTGCCGGGCGGGCCCCCCTCCCCCGGGACTCGGCACGAGGCACCAAGAGCCCGCCGCGAGCGACTCTCGCTGCCCGCGGCGGGCTCGACCATGACGGCGGAGGCCCGGCGCGACAGCCAGGCAGGCCTTGTGGACCTCGCAGAAACACAGGGAGAGCCCTCGCTGCTGCTCTGAGAGCGGCCTCCGCCGACTGTCGACGCGGTCCGCGCGTTGGAGATCGGCCACCGGCGAGGACCAGGCAGTTACGGGACGAGAAGTGCCTCGGCCAGCTGCCACCAGTGCGGCAAAGCTGATTCGCCAGGCTGCACGCCGATGACCTGTATGCCGATATGGTCAGCCCCGGCGTCGAGGTGGCCTCGCAACTTGTCGACGATGGTGTCGAGGTCGCCCCAGAACACCAGGTCGTCCACGAGCCGGTCGCTTCCGCGGCCGCCGTCGATGTCGGCCTCGGTGTAGCCGAGACGCCGGAACTTGGCCACGTTGTACTTGCTGGTCAAATAGCCGTGGAGGTGCTCACGTGCGATCTCGCGGGCCCGAGCGGGGTCGGTCACGAACAGCACCGGGTGCTCCACGGCGAGCAGCGGGTCAGGGCCCAGCACCTCACGCGCGCGCGCCGTGTGCGCCACGGTCACGTGGTAGGTGTGAGCCCCGGCGGCACGGTTGCGCGCCAACTCGAGCATCTGCGGCCCATAGGCGGCGAGCAGCCGGCGCATCGGGGCCCTCGGAACAGGGTTGACGCTCCGTGCCCCGTCCATCTCGTCCAGGTAGGTGCGCATCGCCTGCAACGGCGTCGCGCTGAGGTGGTCATTCTTGCTGCCGCCGAAGCCGAGCCCAAGGACGTGGCGACCCGGGTAGGCGTCGGCCAGCAGCAGAGCGGCACCCCGAGTCCAGTACGCCCCCCGCGACCAGATCTGTGCAATGCCGTTGACGACGACCATGCGCTCCGTGCTGGACAGCAGGAAGCCGGCATGAGTCAGGGCCTCACGCCCGAGCAGCTCCGGGATCCAGACCGTGCCCCAACCGAGCTCTTCGAGTTCCTGCACGGAATCACGCACCATGCCGGCCGACTGGTATTCGAAGTCGAACGTCCAGATCCCGAACGAGCCCAACTCGAGGCCTGCAATTGCCCCCATCGCGCCTCCCGGCAAAGCAGTGACAAGAAATATGGCTTTGAACGATCCGCTTGGGGACTGCCGGGAATGTACCGGAAAGGAGTGCCCCCCCCCCCCGTCGGCCTCAGATCCGGAGGACGACCTTGCCGAACCCGGCACCGGACTCCAGGAATCGGTGTGCGTCGGCTGCCTCGTCCAAACCGAACTCGGCTGCGATCGGTGGCGGGGCCAGCTTCCCATGTTCGACAAACTGGAGTAGCCCCGCGAAGTCCGCCGGACTTCCCATCGTCGTACCCAGCAGGTCGTACTGGCCGAAGAAGAACCGGCGCACGTCGATGTTCGCGCGTTCGGCCTGAGCCGCGCCCAGCACCACGAGCCGACCACCGGCTCGCACCGCCTCCAAGGCGTGCGCCCACCGTCCGACCGGGTCGAGCACGACGTCGAATCCGGCTCCCCTGGGGGAGAGTCTTCGCGCTGCCGCCGGCCAGCCGGGATCGCGGTAGTCCACCCCGGCAGCGGCACCCAGCCTGCACGCCGCCTCGATCTTCTTCTCAGAAGAGGACGTAACGCAGACGTGGCAGCCAGCCGCGACGGCCAGGTTCACCGCCATTGTTGCCACGCCGCCGCCCGCCCCGAGCACCAGCAGCGATTCCCCCTTCTGAAGGCGAGCCCGGGTGAACAGCGCTCGGTATGCGGTCAGCCCCACCAGCGGCAGAGCCGCCGCCTGGGCCCAGTCCCACCCAGCCGGCTTCGGCGCAACGCAGTCAGCCGGGACGCGGACGTACTCCGCGTATGTGCCCGGCACATGGTCACCAAGGATCTGCCAGTCGGCACCGGGCGCCCGTTCGTCGGACCCCCACCACAGCGACGGAAGGATCACCACCTCCGCGCCATCGTCGACTCGCACACCCGCCCCGTCGCTGCCGATCACGTGTGGAAGTGGGGACGCGAACCGGCCTTGTCGGACCAGGACGTCGTGCGGGTTCAGCGCGGCAGCGTGCAACCGCACCACCACCGACCCTGCCTGCGGCTCGGGATCGGGAACCTCACCCGCCGCCAGCTGGGCCGCATCCCCATAGCCGCGGAGTACCGCTGCTCGCATTGCTCTCGCTCCTCCAGGTGCCCACCGGTCGATCCCCATCGGGCTCTAGCCGCGGTCCGCCGAACAAAATCGCGATCAGCGTGGGAAGAAGGCCGAGGCACCAGGGCCAGGAAGCCTCGATTGCGCGGAAGATCCTTCACCATCGCCGCAGTTACTTGTTCGCCCCAGCGATTCGAACCGCAAGAACCCGCAAGGTGGATTTCGCAGGCGAGATCGCGCGAGCCGTTCGCGATCGGGTCGTTGTGGAGCGTGCGAGCTACTTTGAACTGGGCTCCGGCGTCCACTTACGGAAAGTGGTCACAGCGTGGTAAGCCTGCAGGGAGGAATACGTGACGAGCTCAATGGTGCTCCCCCACGGCGTCTTGGCGTACAGGAACTGGCACCCCTCGCCCGCTTCGGCTCCCGGCAGATCATGCGCCCCGCCCCCCAGGATCCGAGCACCGGCCCTTTCCAGCTTCTCTGATGCCGCGGCGATGTCGTCTACAAAGATCGCGACATGCTGATAGCCCAGGTCGCAGGGCAGGGCGGCTGCCTGTTGCCCCGCTGTCGAGTAGTCGAAAAGTTCGATATTCGGACCATTGCCGAGTCGCAATACCCGAATCGACTGGATCGTTGTCCCCTCGGGCACTCCGAGCCCCTCCTCGATCCATTCTCCACCAATCGGTGAATCGATAATGTCGTACATGTAGATGGCGTCGAAGGCGTTCACGAAGAACTCGGTTGCTTGCTTGATATCTGGGACGGTGATTCCGATGTGCTCGATCCCGCGAATGCTCATATCTGGCTCTCCAATCGAAGGGTTACTCGGGTCGGCTCGCTGGGGGGTTTCCCGCTCCGCCGAACATGCGCTGCTCGTCAATGACCTCGACTGGGCGAGGTCCCGCGAGCGCGCACCGCTACGGCGTCTGCTCGAGAAGAATCGTCCGGAGCCGGTTCAGTGCTGTGACTGAGTTTGGCCATCCCGTGTAGAAGGCGAGATGGGTGATCAGTTCGACGAGCTCATCGAGAGTCACGCCGTTCTGCAGTGCCGTCCGCAGGTGTAGGTCGAGTTCATCACGTCGGTAGAGCGCGACGAGTGCAGCGACCGTGACCAGGCTGCGGTCGCGCTTGTCGAGGTCAGGCCGTTCCCAGATCTGGTCGTAGAGGATGTCGTCGGTGAGGGCAGCGAGTGTCGGGGCGATGTCGCCGATACTCGACCGGCCAGGACCATCATTGGACATAGCGCTCCTTCAGGCAGCGATCAGCCGATCCAGGGGCCTACGCCGGCGATCCGGCGAATCGTCGTGCGGATCGTGAACCCCGCCGGCCGGCCTTCTGGCACCGGGTAGTCGAAGTCCGGGGCCACGTAGCGCAGTGCGAGTCGGGGGACGAGCTCGGGAGCACCACCTTCGAGGATTTCGGCGGTGCCGTAGAGGACAAGGTTGGGGTGCATCCCATTCGGCATGGGCTCCGGCGCCGTGAAGGAGTACGCAACCCGGGGGTCGCGGCGAATGTTCCTGATCTTCCGGTATTCGCCGAAATGGCCGGAGATCAGGTCGTCGCCGTCTACGTCGACCCAGATGTTGCTGACCTGCGGCCCGCCGTCGGGGTTGATCGTGACCATGTGAGCGATCGCGCCGCTGAGAATGAGTTCGCGTGCCGATTCAGGGAGCTGCATGACGTTCCTTCGAGTGCTCGTGATGTCTTCTGTGAGGATCCTTGCGCGATGGGTGAGTGCCGAGAAGTAGGGGGTGGGGCAGAATGCGAAAAGATCGAGACACTCGGGGGTCCCGGGCGGCCCTGACTCGGGGGCGCACCAGCGCGGAACGACCGCTTATTCGGACGGCTGCCGGGATGTGGGAGTTGGGGAGTTGACGAAGGTCTGGTGCAGTTCGCCGATGCCTTCGGCCCAGCTGTCGAGCCGCGAGCCGCACTCGACGAAGCGCGGCGGCGTACACCCCATCCCGACACCGGCCGGCGTGCCGGTGAAGATCACGTCACCCGGCCAGAGGGTGACGATCCGCGACAAGCGGGCCACCAGCGCGGAGACGGGGAAGATGAGCTGGCGGGTACGTGCCTTCTGCACCTCAGCTCCGTCGAGTCGGCAGCCGATCTCAACGTCGTCCGGGTCGGAGAGCTCGTCCGGCGTCACCAGCCACGGGCCCTGCGGCGAGAAGCCGGCAAAGGACTTGGCGAGTGAGAACTGCGGAGCCGGGCCGAGGAACTGTGAGCCTCGGTCCGAGAGGTCCTGGCCAAGCGTGAGGCCGGCAACGTGTGACCAGGCCTCAGCCTCGCTCACGGCGGAGGCGCGACGACCGATGACGGCGACGAGCTCGACCTCCCAGTCGATCTGCCCACCCGCGGGCAGTTCGACCACGCTGTCGGGGCCGGTGAAACTCGAAACGTACTTGGTGAAGGTTGGCGGCAGATCCGCCGGCACTTCGAAACCCGACTCGGCGGCGTGTTGATCATAGTTGAGCCCGATCGCGAAGACCTGCGACGGCGACGGCGACGGCGGTCCCAGCAGGGCGCGATCGATCGGAATCCCGAGCCTCGCCGCAGCGTCGGGGTCGAGGTCGCCGCCCCAGCGCTGTACCTGGTCCCACTGGTCATACAGCTCGTCGAAACTGGAGCTGAAGCGGCCGCCGGACGCCACGCTGATCTCGATCGCCCGCTCGGTCCCCGGGCTCCCCGCCACCAGGCAGGCCCGACCGGACAGATTGGCAATGCGCATGAGGGGCCCTCCTGTTGGGGTTCGCGCTGGCGCGTTTGGTTTCATGGCCGGCCCGGGCTGATGGCGCAGGGCCGGCAGGCCGGCCGGGTGTGCGGACCGGTAGCGAGGGCCGATAGTCAGGAGATCGACCCAATGAGCTCCCGCGGTGCCGTGGCCGTGGTCACCACGTCGAGTCGGTGCTCGGCCGCGAAGCGATACCCGTCCTCGATCGTGGCGAGATGAGGGGCGCTCTCGTCGGTGACGAGGTGCGCATAGGCCGCATGCGGCCCCAGGCCACACGCTCCGATCAGGGATGCCGCGGCCAGCGCGGCGTTCTCGCCACCGCCGCTGCTGATGTTGCCGCGAGAGAGGCTTCCGGGCGTAGGGATCCGGTAGGGAAGCACGTGGCCAGGACGAACGAAGGTCGCCGGGGTCGAGTCAGGCGCAGCGAGGGCACGGATCGTTCGCGCACGGTCAGACGCGGAGATCCCGGTCGTGCACTCCACCGCGTGGTCCACCGACACGGTGAGCCCACCGGAAGCAGCCGGCCACGGGACCATCGGGGGTAGCTGAAGGCGCACGCAGTCCTCGTCGGTGACCGTCACCTGCAACAGACCGCTGCTGTAGCGCACGACGAACGCCACGGTCGCGGCCGTGGTGGTCGCGGCGGCGAGAACGAGGAGTGCACCGCCTTCCCGAGACCCGTCTGCACCGGCCAGGAGCACGACGCACTCGCCGCGCTGCAAGCCCGGCGCAACCGGCGCACTCATTGCACTGGTCAACATCACAACCAATCGCCTTCTTCTCGTCTGGGAGACGCGACGCGCGCCGCGATCTAGGCCGGAGGTGCGAGCACGCCGAAGCTCTGCCGGACATACCCCAGCGGCTCCGCGTCAGCGGAATGAGCGTCGGTCACCGCGCCGACGACGATGGCGTGGTCACCACACGGCACCAGCGCGTCCAGATCGCACGCAAGCCAGCCCGCGGCCCCATCCAGCCGCGGCACCCCCTGCGCCGAGCGCCAGGCGACCCCAGCGAACTTCTCATCGCCCTTCGTCGCGAACACGCGCGCGAGGTCGACCTGGTGACGGCCCAGAAGGTTCACCCCGAAACGCTGTGACCGGCGGATGTGGGCGAGCAGACGCGACGAAAGATCCAACGCGACCATCACCAGCGGCGGGCGCAGCGACAGCGAGCAGAACGCGCTCACCGTCGTCCCCCGCGGTGCTCCGCCCTCCGCCGCGGTCACCACCGTCACCGGACCACACACCGAACCCATGGCCGCGCGGAAGTCCGCCTCACTGACCTGCCGGCTGTCAAGCTCGTGCAACGACACTGACGCCACCCTGAACCAGTCGTCGAGAAAGAGATGCCGAGCTATGCTGCATGCAGCATGCAGATCTGTCAAGCGGGCGAGCCTGAGCTGCCACCTGTACGCTGCATGCAACCGATGAGGTAGGGGACGTAGGGGCAGTCGATGGCACTCGAACAGGTGGCCCGGCCCGGCAGCTTGGCCGAGCTGGCCTATGACCAGTTGCGGAGCGCCGTCCTCGACGGGCACTTCCGCCCTGGGGAGAAGGTCAGCGTGGTGACGCTGGCCGCTGAGCTGGGGATGAGCCGAAGCCCGGTACGCGCTGCGCTCGAGCGACTCGTCAACGAGGGACTGATCCGCCTGACCGCGGGCGGGGCGTTGATCGCCGAGCCGAGTCGCGACGAGTTGCTGGACGCCCTGGTTGTACGGTGCGCGCTGGAAGGGCTAGCCGCCCGCCTCGCTGCGCCTTCACTGAACCGGGCCGACCTCGACCAACTGCGGGCTATTCACGATCGTCTGGACCGGGCCGTGCAGGCCGGAGACACGGGAGCCGTGCGCGCGGCCGACCTCGAATTCCATCAGCAGGTTCAGGCCCACAGCGGGAACGCATGCCTCGTCGAGAACCTCACCCGGATCCAATCCAAGATCATGATCGCCACGTACTCGACGCCGTGGGGACCGCACCTGGACGACATGCTCTCCGAGCACACCGCGATCCTCCGGGCCCTCGAAGCGGGCGATCCGGAGTCGGCGCACGAGGCAGCGACCCACCATCTCGCGAACCATCTCGAACGCCTCAAGGTCGCGTGGCAGCGCGCACCCGAGGAATCGCTGGCTGCCTCTAGCTGACCAGCGCTGAGCGCGTCACGGTGATCCAGAAGGCGCCCACCGTGGGTTTGCACGAGCCACTCCGCGGCCTCAGCTCAGCTGACGAGCGGTCTTTCCACGCCCCTGCAGCGCGTCGTCGGTGCATGTGGTGGTCATTTCGTCGCTCTGAGCGCAGCTGTCCCCGCCGTCGACTGTGGGCGGTCACCGCGACTGGTATGAATCAGTGGTGTAGACGAAAGGCGTTGCCGCCAGCGGAGACCGTTCAGCGGGCCGGAGTCGCGCTGCTGGTGAACGAGCAGCCGCCAAACACACGGCTGCGAAGAGCACCTTCTCGCCGACGAGCACATATGTCACCGGATGTGCCGCGGGCATGGCGTGCTCGGTGTAGATCACCCGTCCGAGGCTTTCAGCAGCCGTAAGCACTCGGCGCGACCGATCATCTCAAGGTCGTCCGTGGGCCTGGTTGCAGAGAGGGAAGTCTCCGGCATGGCCAACAACATTCGATGATCCGGTGCCGTACCAGGCCATGGCTTCAGGCAACCCCCTTGTCCCGGCTCGGGTGCAGGGTCACTCGTCGTCGCCATCTGCTTCCAGGAGCTCGTAGGTACCTATCTGCCGATCCCGCAGACGGGGCAGTAGATCTTGAGCACGTGCTCCCGGAACGCGGCGGTCGCCCGGTGCTCGTCGTAGCCGTCCGGGTCGCTGTAGTGCTCCACCAGCACAAAGGTGTCGCGGTCGGTGAGGCTGCGGTGGGCGTGGAAGGACAGCATCTTCGGCTCGGCCCGGTTGCCCGGTGTCAGGGCGCGGAGGACCTCTGGCCGGGCGCCGACGCTCGCGCCGTGGAAGCAAGACAACGGCGTTCGCGCCACGGTTGATGCCACGCGACGTTTTCGTCTCACTGAAGCCAACCAGAACCTGCTGGTCAGAGCCGAGCCGGAGGTCGGGATCGAACCGACGACCTACTGTTTACAAGACAGTTGCTCTACCACTGAGCTACACCGGCACCACCGGACTCACGCCCGGCAGCCCACATCGTAGAGCGCCGCGGTCGTTTGGCAGCCTTGCCCTGTGGTGGACGAGCTCAACCCCGCCGAGCGGCTGGCGAACCGGCTCCGGGCGACGCTGAAGCGCGACGCCCGCCGACTCCTCGCGGCGGGTCCGCCGACGCTGCCCATGCTCATGGTCGGGCCGCAGGTTCCCGACGACGCCCGGGTGCAGGAGGTCCTCGACTTCTGCATGCGGGTGGGCGAGGTGCAGCTCTCCAGCGGGGAGAGCGTCGGGGTGGTCACAGACCTCATGCTGCGGCTCGCGGAGATCTGCGGCCTGCCTGCGGTGGACGTGGACATCACGTTCACCTCCATCACGATCTGCTGCCACCGCGGCAACGCGGCCTCGCCGGTCACGTCGATGCGGCTGGTCAAGTACAAGACGCTGGACCTGACCCGGCTCGCAGCCGTCGACACCGTGGTCCACGCCGTGATGGAGGGCCGGCTCGACGTGCGGGCCGCGGCCCGCGCGCTCGACGACGCGATCAACGCCCGCCATCCCTACCCGCGCTGGACGGCGACGGCGGGCTGGGGCGCGCTGGCCGGCTCGATCGCGATCCTGCTCGGGGGCGGCGCCGTGACGGCGATCACGGCTTTCCTGGTCACGGGCGCGATCGACCGCATCGGGCGGATCCTGAACCGCTGGGGCCTGCCGGCCTTCTTCCAGCAGGTCACGGGCGGCCTGCTGGCCACGACCGTGACGATCGGGCTGTTCGCGCTGGGGCTGTTCCCGCCGGGCACGCGGCCGTCGCTGGTGGTGGCGTCGTCGATCACCGTGCTGCTGTCCGGGCTGTCCGTGGTCGGCACCGTGCAGGACGCGATCTCCGGCTACTACGTCACCGCGGCAGGTCGGGTCGCGGAGATCACACTCCTGTCGGCGGGCCTGCTGACCGGCGTCGTCCTGGGCCTGAAGCTGGGTTTCGCGGTCGGCGTCGCGCTCGACGTCGCGGGCACCGTGTCGGCGAGCGTCGGGCGCTTCACATTGGCCCTCCTCGCAGGTGCGGTGGCTGCCGCCGGCTACGCCCTGGCGGGCTACGCGCCGTTGCGCGCGCTGCTGTTCGCGGCCGGGACGGGTGCGGTGAGCTGGGGCGTCTACAGCGGGCTGAACCAGTACTCGGGCATCGGACCGGTGGCCGCCACGGGGATCTCGGCCATCGTGATCGGCATCGGGGCCGGACTGCTGCGGCGGACCCGGCAGGTGTCCTCGCTGGTCGTGACGCTCGCCGGGGTCACGCCGCTGCTGCCCGGTCTGACCGCGTACCGCGGCTTCTACCAGCTCGCGGTCGAAGGGCTCTCCGAAGGCCTGGTCACGGTCACGCTCGCGCTGGCCATCGGACTGGCGCTCGCGGCCGGCGTCACCTTCGGTGAGTTCCTCGCCCGGCCGCGGCTGCGGAGCGTCTCGGGCGAGACCGAGTCCGCCGCGCCCGCCGACGTCGAAGATTCGGAACCCGCGAACCTGCCCGGCGGTCAGTAGGGTTCTCCTCGAGGATCCGCCGGCGACGGCCGCGCCGGCGGCGCGAGGAGGATCACGTGGCCCGCAACAGTTCGTCCGAGCTTCCGCCGCCCGATTTCGTGGTCGTGGCCAACCGGCTGCCCGTGGACCTGGAGAAACTGCCCGACGGGAGCAAGCGCTGGAAGCGCAGCCCCGGCGGGCTCGTCACCGCCCTCGAGCCCATGCTGCGCGCGCGGGACGGCGCGTGGATCGGCTGGCCCGGGGTGCCCGACGCGGACGTGGGCCCGCTCGTGGAGGACGGCCTGCAGCTGCACCCCGTCGGCCTCACCGCGGAGGAGGTCGAGAACTACTACGAGGGCTTCTCCAACGGCACGCTCTGGCCGCTGTACCACGACGTCGTGGCCCCGCCGGCCTTCCACCGGCACTGGTGGCAGGCGTACGTGAAGGTCAACCAGCGTTTCGCCGACTACACCGCGAAGGTCGCCGCCGAGAACGCCACCGTCTGGATCCAGGACTACCAGCTGCAGCTGATGCCCGGGATGCTCCGCGATCTGCGCCCCGACCTGCGGATCGGCTTCTTCCTGCACATCCCGTTCCCGCCCACCGAGCTGTTCATGCAGCTGCCCTGGCGGACCCGGATCGTCGAGGGTCTGCTCGGCGCGGACGTCATCGGCTTCCACACCGCGGGCGGCGTGCGGAACTTCCGCTGGCTCGCCACGCGCCTCGCCGGCGCCGGGGCCGTCCGCAACCGCAACGAGGTCACGGTCGGGCGGCGCACCGTGAAGCTGGGCGCCTTCCCGATCTCCATCGACGCGGCGCAGCTCGACCAGCTCTCCCGCACCGACGCCGTGGTCAAGCGGGCGGCGGAGATCCGCGAGGACCTCGGCACCCCCAAGAAGATCATCCTCGGGGTCGACCGGCTGGACTACACCAAGGGCATCGACGTCCGGCTGCGGGCCTTCCACGAGCTGCTGGCGGAGGGCCGGATCACCGCCGAGGACGCGGTGATGATCCAGCTCGCCACGCCGAGCCGGGAGCGCGTGGAGCACTACCAGCGGATGCGCGACGACATCGAGCTCTCCGTCGGCCGGATCAACGGCGAGTTCGCGAAGGTCGGCCACCCCGCCGTGCACTACCTGCACCAGTCGCTCCCCCGCGAGGAGCTGGCGGCCTTCTTCCTGGCCGCGGACGTCATGCTCGTCACGCCGCTGCGGGACGGCATGAACCTCGTCGCCAAGGAGTACGTGGCCTGCCGCCACGACCTCGGCGGCACGCTGGTGCTGTCCGAGTTCGCGGGCGCCGCGGCCGAGCTGACCAGCGCCCTGCTCGTCAACCCGCACGACACCGACGGGGTGAAGGAGACGCTGTACGCGGCGCTGACGATGCCGCCGGAGGAGGGCCGCAAGCGGATGCGGACGCTGCGCAAGCAGGTCATGACGCACGACGTGGACCGGTGGGCCAGGTCCTTCCTCGCCGCGCTGGGCCTGGAGCCCGCCGATGGCTGAGCCGGAATCGCCGCCCGACGGCCTGGACCCGGCCCTGTCCGACGCGCTGGACCGGCTCGGCGGGGTCGGCACCCTGCTCGTCGCCCTGGACTTCGACGGCGTGCTCGCCCCGATCGTGCCCGTACCCTCCGACGCCCGTCCCCTGCCGGACTCGGCCGCCGCGGTCCGCGAGCTCGCCGAGGCCCCGGGCACCACGGTCGTCCTGCTGTCGGGGCGCGGTCTGACGGACCTGGGCACCGTCTCCGGCTTCACGGAGCCGGTCCGGATGGTCGGCAGCCACGGCGCCGAGTACGGGCCCGGCTTGACCGACGGCGACGGCTCCCTGCTCGGCCCGGCGCAGCAGGACCTCAAGGAGAAGCTCACCCTCGCCCTCGTCGACCTGGTCGAGGGCGAGGTCGGCGTGACCCTGGAGCACAAGCCGGCCGGGGTCGCGGTGCACGTGCGCAACGCCGCGCCGGAGGTCGGCACCCGGGTGCTCGACGCCGTGCGGGCCGGGCCCGGCACGTGGGAGGGCGTGGACTCCACGGAGGGCAAGGCGGTCATCGACCTTGCCGTCCTGCAGGTCAGCAAGGGTTCCGCGGTCGATCTGCTCCGCGAACGGCTCGGCGCCGACGCCGTGTTCTTCGCCGGGGACGACGTCACGGACGAGTCCGTGTTCACCCGCCTGCGCCCCGGCGACGTCGGGGTGAAGGTCGGCGAGGGGGACACGGCCGCGGAGCACCGCGTCGCCGACCCGGAGGCGGTCACGGTCGTGCTGCGGACGCTCGCCCGCGCCCGCCGCTGACTCGTCACGGGCAAGATGTGGCGGGTCCGGCCCGGGCGCGCGCGGCGACGGTGCTGGCGGGCGAGGGGCGCGACCGGGCGCGGCGGCTGGCCGCGCGGTCGCTGGTGCACGGGCTGGCGTCGCTGATCCTGGAGGGGAACGTCGCGCCCGGGCCGGGCCAGGACGTCGCCGCCCTCGCCCGTGCGGTGACGGCCGAGCTCCGGCCGGACGACGTCGCAGGTCCGACGGCCTGAGCGGACCGTCGGCGCGGGGCGGTCACCAGCCCGAGAAGAACTTCTCCGTCTGCGTGGCCGGGCCGCTGGTCGCGCCGACGACGAGCTCGGTGGGCAGCACGATCTGCTTCGGCTTGTTGCGCTCGCCGCGCTGCAGCAGCAGCTCGCCCGCCACCTGCCCCTTGCGGCGCACGGGCTGCCGCACGGTCGTCAGGCCGACCCGTTCGGCCTCCGGCACGCCGTCGAACCCGGTGACGGTGAGCCGGTCCGGCACCGGGATCCCGGCCTCGACCGCGTGCTGCAGCGCGCCGATCGCCAGCACGTCGGAGGTGCAGACGAGCGCGGTGACGTCGGGGTGCGAGGCCAGCAGCTCGCGCGCGGCCGACGCCCCGGCCTCCGGGCTGTGCTCGAACCGCTCGACGACCGGCACCGCGGCCCCGTCGACGCCCGCGTCGACGAGCGCGTCGCGGATCCCGCCGATGCGCTCGCGCTGCACGGGGTACGAGGTGTTCTCCTGCCGGACGAGGTCGGCCGGCCCGTCGTGCCGCTGCGGGCCGAGCCGCATGCAGAGCACGCCGATCTTGCGGTGCCCCAGCGCGGTGAGGTGCGCACCGAGCGCGCGCATGCCCTCGCGATCGGCGACGCTGACCCGGTCGACGCCCTCGACGCCGACGGGCTGGTCGCACACGACCGTGGGCACCGGGCGTTCCAGCACGGCGCGGAAGTGCGGGTCGTCCTCGCTGACGGAGTAGACGACGAAGCCGTCGACGCCCGCCTGGTGCACGGCGGCCACGTCGGCGTGCTCGGGGCTGACCGGCACGAGCAGCAGCCCCTGCCCGGCCTGCTCGCACGCCAGCGCCAGCCCCTCGAGGAAGCCCGTGGCCACCGGGTCGCGGAAGGCGTAGGAGAGCGCCTCGGTGAGCAGCAGGCCCACGGCGCCGGCGCGCCGGGTGCGCAGCGAGCGCGCCACCGGGTCGGGGCCCGGGTACCCGAGCCGCCGCGCGGCCTCGAGGACCTTCTCCCGCAGCGGCGCGGAGAGCTGGTCGGGGCGGTTGTAGGCGTTGGAGACGGTGGTACGGGACACGCCCAGCTCCGCGGCGAGCGACGCGAGCGTCGCGGGCCGCCTGACGTGGGGTGAACCGGTCATGTCACGAAAGGTAGCCGCCCACGGTGGGCACCCGGTAGCCCGGCTCACCACCACCCGCTAGAGTGAAGTGACAACGGTTTTCAATAAAAGCATGCGCACAGCCTGATACGGAGCACGACCCACGATGAGAACGCGCCTCGCCACCACCTTCCTCGCGGCCGCCGGTCTGCTGTCCCTCACCGCCTGCGGCGCGGGATCCGACGCCGGCGGAACCGGGTCAGCACCGGCGTCCGCCACGGACGGGAAGGTCGCCGTGGTCGCCTCGACCGACGTGTACGGCAGCATCGCCTCGGCCGTCGGCGGCGACCTCGTGCAGGTCACCTCGTTGATCGACTCGCCCGACGCCGACCCGCACGAGTACGAGTCCACGCCCGCCGACGCCGCGAACGTCGCCCGGGCCGCGCTCGTCGTGGTCAACGGCGGCGGCTACGACGACTTCGCCTCCCGGCTCGTCGAGTCCTCCGGCACGAAGGCCCCGGTGATCGACGCCGTGCAGCTCTCCGGCCTGCCCGGGGCCCCCGAGGCCGGGCACACGGACGGGGACGGCCACGACCACGGCGAGTTCAACGAACACGTCTGGTACAGCCTGCCGACCGTGCGGAAGGTCGCCGACGAGATCGCGAAGGACCTCGGCACGGCCGACCCGGGCAACGCGGGGACCTACACCGCGAACGCCCAGAGGTTCGGGGCCGACCTCGACGGGCTGCAGCAGAAGGTCGACACGATCAAGGCCGCGCACTCCGGGCAGCGGATCGCGGTCACCGAGCCCGTGCCGCTGTACCTGACCGAGGCCGCCGGCCTGCAGAACGCCACGCCCGAGGCGTTCAGCGCCGCCGTCGAGGAGGGCACCGATCCGGCGGCGGCGGTGCTGGCCTCGACCCTGCAGGTCGTCGACGGGCCGGACCCGGTGAAGGCGGTGGTGGCCAACAGCCAGACCGAGAGCCCGTCGACCCGGAAGGTCGAGGAGGCCGCGAAGGCGAAGGGGCTGCCCGTGGTCGAGGTCAGCGAGACGCTGCCCGAGGGCGTCCACTCCTACGTCGCCTGGCAGGGCACCCAACTCGACGCCCTGGCGGGCGCCCTGAGCGCAGCGGCGTGAACAATGAGGTCATGACCCCGACGCCCCCCGCAGGGTCCGCCGAGAGGTCCTCGGCAGCGTCCTCCGCGTCGTCGACCACCACCGCGGCGGTGGCGCTGCGCGGTGCGCGGGTCGCGTTCGGCAAGCGGGTGCTGTGGGAGGGCCTGGACCTCGACGTGCGGCCCGGCGAGTTCCTCGCGGTCCTGGGGCCCAACGGCTCGGGGAAGACCACCCTGCTGCGCGTGCTGCTCGGCCTCCAGCAGCTCGACGCCGGGGAGGTCCGGATCGCGGGCGGGCCGGCCCGCCGCGGTGCGGGCGGCATCGGGTACATCCCGCAGCAGAAGGCCCTGGCCGAGGACATGCCGTTGCGCGGCGCCGACCTCGTCGGGCTCGGGCTCGACGGGCACCGCTTCGGCCCCGGCCTGCGGGGGCGCGCGGAGCGGCGACGGAAGGTGGCCGCGGCGCTCGAGGCGGTGGGCGCGACCTCGTACGCCCGCTCCCCGGTCGGCCGGCTCTCCGGCGGCGAGCAGCAGCGCCTGCGCGTGGCCCAGGCGCTGGTCGGCGACCCGCGCGTGCTGCTCTGCGATGAGCCGCTGCTCTCCCTCGACCTCGCCCACCAGCGCACGGTGAGCAGGCTGATCGACGAGCGCCGCAGGGCCGCGGACACCGCGGTCGTGTTCGTCACACACGAGATCAACCCGGTGCTGCCGCTCGTCGACCGGGTCCTCTACCTGGTCGGCGGCCGGTTCCGGGTCGGCACGCCGGACGAGGTGATGACGTCGGCCACGCTCTCCGCGCTGTACCGCACGGACGTCGAGGTCGTGCGGGTGCAGGGCCGGCTCGTGGTCGTCGGCGCCGAGGACCAGCACGTCCACCACGACGCGCTGGAGTCGGTGACGTGAGCAGGCTGTTCGGGTTCGAGGGCGTCGGCGAGCTGCTGGGCCTGCCGTTCGTGCAGAACGCCTTCCTCGCCGCCGCCCTGCTCGGCCTGGTGGCGGGCGCGTTGGCCCCGCTCGTCGTCGCCCGCGGCATGGGGTTCGCGGTGCACGGCACGGCCGAGCTCGCCTTCACCGGCGGGGCCGCGGCCCTGCTCGTCGGGATCTCGGTGAGCGTCGGGGCGGTCGTCGGGGCGGTGGTCGCCGGGCTGGTGTTCGGTGTGCTCGGCCTGCGCCAGCGCGAGCGGGACTCCGTGATCGGCGTCGTGCTGGCCTTCGGCCTGGGCCTCGGCGTGCTGCTGCTGGCGCTCTACGAGGGCCGGGCGTCGAACAAGTTCGGCCTGCTCACGGGCTCGATCGTGTCCGTCGACTCCAGCAACATCGCCGTTCTCGTCATTGTGACGATCGTGGTGCTGGCGATCCTGGCGGTGGTGTACCGGCCGCTGCTCTTCGCGAGCGCCGACCCGGACGTCGCCGTGGCCCGCGGGGTGCCGACGCGCCTGCTGTCGCCGCTCTTCGCGGTCCTCGTCGCCCTGACGACGGCGCTGGCGGTGCCGATCGTCGGCGCCATCCTCGTCCTCTCGGTCACGATCATCCCGGGCGCGGCGGCCGCGCGCGTCACCTCGAACCCGCTGGCCGCCACGCTGCTGGCGATCGGGATCGCGGAGCTCGCCCTGCTCGGCGGCACCTTCCTGAGCCTGGCGCCGGGCCTGCCCATCTCGGGCTACGTCGCCACGATCGCGTTCCTGGCCTACCTGGTCTGCCGGCTCGTGGGCCGGGTCCGGGGGCGCGTGCGCACCGCCTGAGCCGCGGTCAGAGCCAGCGCGGCAGCTCGGGCGGGGTCCCCGGGAGCACGCTCGCCGGGGCCCGCCCCGTCAGCCAGCCGACGATGTCCACGGCCGGCGCCTTTGTGGTCTCCCGCTCACCCAGGGGCGCCGACTCGGCCGGGATCGACTCGCCCGGGCTCGACGCGACCGGCGCTGGGGTCGCGCCCGGATCGCCCAGCTGCCACACCCGCTCGCGGTCGGTCGGGGCGAGCAGCAGGGTGGGGCAGCCCTCCCGACCGGACAGGGTGGCCGCGACGTCGTCGAGCAGGAGGTCGACGACCCCGGCGGGCAGGTCCGTGAGCGACGCACCCGTGCCGAGGTCGGCCGCGTGGACCCAGACCTCGCGGATCCGCAGGAAGGGGATCTCGGTCGCCGGGATCTCCCGGCCCTGGGCGTTGCGGATCGTCGCCTCCCAGTGCTCCGGGGTGAGCGCGCCGAGCGCCTCGTCGAGCTCCCGCGCGGTCGAGGCGAGCTCGGCGCGCAGGACCTCCGGCGGCCGGCCGGACGTCTCCTCGATCTCCGCGGCGCGGGCCTCGGGGCTCGGGTACATCGGCGTCTCGACGCCGGTGCGGGCCCAGGTCGCGAGCCGGACCAGGGCCTCGGCGTTGCGCGCCACGTGAGCCACCACATGGGCGCGGGTCCAGCCGGGGAGCGCGCTGGGGACGCCCAGCTCGTCGTCGGGGATCCCCTCGACCACGGCGAGCAGGTGCTCGGTGCCCGCGCGCATCCACGGGAGGGTCTCCGCGGTGTCGTTCCTGCTCACGCGCACAGTGTGGACGATCAGCCCGCCGCGCACAGCGCGGAGCACGGGCAGTGCTGCGCGCCGGCAGGCCCCGAGGACGCTCCGGCCTCAGGCCTGGCGGCGGCGACGCGCGACCTCGGCCAGCACCACACCCGTGGCGACCGAGGCGTTGAGCGACTCGACCTCGCGGGCCATCGGGATCGAGACCGTGACGTCGCAGGACTCGCGGACGAGCCGGGACAGGCCCTTGCCCTCCGAGCCGGTGACGATCACCAGCGGGTCGGTGGCCAGGTCGAACTCGTCGAGCGAGACGTCGCCCTCGGCGTCGAGACCGGCCACCATCAGCCCGGTCTGCGCGTACTCGCGCAGGGTCCGGGTGAGGTTGGTGGCGCGGGCGACCGGCAGCCGAGCGGCCGTGCCCGCCGAGGTCCGCCAGGCGACCGCCGTCATCCCCGCCGAGCGGCGCTGCGGCACGACCACGCCGTGCCCGCCGAAGGCGCTCACCGAGCGCACGACCGCGCCCAGGTTGCGCGGGTCCGTGACGCCGTCGAGGGCGACGATCAGGGCCGGCTGCCCGGACTCCGACGCCGCCTCCAGCAGCTCGTCCGGGTGCGCGTACTCGTAGGAGGGGATCTGCAGCGCGACGCCCTGGTGCAGCGCACCGCCGGAGATCCGGTCCAGCTCGCCGCGCTCGACCTCGAGGATCGACAGCCCGGCGTCGGCGGCGAGGTGCACCGACTCGGCCACCCGCTCGTCCGACGTCGCGCCGACGACCACCCGCAGCGCCGTGGCCGGGACCCCGGCGCGCAGGCACTCCAGCACGGGGTTGCGGCCGAGTACGGTCTCGGGGATGTCGCCGTCCTGGGGGCGGCGCCCGCGGGTACCCGCCGCGGCCCGGCGGTCCTTCGCCGCCGCCCGGCGCTGGGCCGGGTGCCCCTTGCGTGCGGACGCGGGGGGCGTCGGGCCCTTGCCCTCGAGCCCGCGGCGGCGCTGGCCCCCGGAGCCGACGACGGCGCCCTTCTTCGTGCCATCCTTGCGCACCGCACCGCGGCGCTTGGAGTTGCCGGCCATGTTCCCTGTCTCTTGGTTCAGGCGTTCTTGAGCGACCACGTGGGGCCGTCGGCGCCGTCCTCGACGGCGATGCCCGCCGCGAGCAGCCGGTCGCGCAGCGCGTCCGCCTCGGCGAAGTCCTTCGCCTTGCGGGCGGCCTGGCGGCGCTCCAGCAGCTCCTCGACGAGCGCGGTCAGTGCGCCGAGCGCGGCCTCGTCGCCCCGGTCGCCTCCGCGCCACCGCGGGTCGAGCGGGTCGACGCCGAGCACGGCGGCCATCGCGCGCACGGACTCGGCCGCCGCGGTCGCCGCCTTCCTGTCCCCGGAGTCGAGCGCGGCGTTCCCCTCGCGGACCGTGGTGTGCAGCACGGCGAGGCCGCCGGGCGTGCCCAGGTCGTCGTCGAGCGCGGCGGCGAACTCCGCCGGCACCCGATCGGCGACGCCGGGCGCGCCGGCCCGCTCGCCGGTGCGGTGCAGGAACGACTCGATCCGCCGGAACGCCGCGACGGCCTCGGACAACGCGGCGTCGGAGTACTCGATCGCCGACCGGTAGTGCGGGCCGACGAGGTAGTAGCGCAGCTCGACGCCGCGGACCCGCTGCAGCAGCGCGTCGATCGCCAGCGTGTTGCCGAGCGACTTCGACATCTTCTCGCCGCCCATGGTGACCCATGCGTTGTGCAGCCAGTACCGCGCGAACCGGTCCCCCACCGCGCAGGACTGGGCGCGCTCGTTCTCGTGGTGCGGGAACACCAGGTCGAGGCCGCCACCGTGGATGTCGAACTCCGGCCCCAGGTAGGTGGTGGCCATCGCGGAGCACTCGAGGTGCCAGCCCGGCCGGCCCGGCCCCCACGGGGTGGGCCACGACGGCTCGCCCGGCTTGGCGGCCTTCCACAGCGTGAAGTCGAGCGGGTCCCGCTTGGCGTTCTGGTCGCCCTCGCCCTGTGCGACGTCGTCGACCTTCTGGCCCGACAGCCGCCCGTAGTCCGGGAACGTGCGGACGGCGAAGTAGACGTCCCCACCCGCGGCGTAGGCGTGCCCGCCCTCGATCAGCCGGTCGATGTAGGTGACCATCTGCGTGACGTGCCCGGTGGCCCGCGGCTCGAGCGACGCCGGCAGGCAGCCCAGCGCCTCGTACGCCGCGGAGAAGGCCCGCTCGTGCGTCGCGGCCCACTCCCACCAGGGCCTGCCGGCCTCGGCCGCCTTGCGCAGGATCTTGTCGTCGATGTCGGTGACGTTCCGGACCAACGTGACGTCGAGACCCTCGCGGCCCGGCTCCGCATGTCCCAGCCAGCGGCGCAGCACGTCGTAGTTCAGCGAGCTGCGGACGTGCCCGATGTGGGGCAGCCCCTGCACCGTGGCGCCACAGACGTACATCGACACGGCTCCGGCCCGCAGCGGCACGAAGTCCCGCTGCGTCCTGGTCAGGGTGTCGAAGAGTCGGACGCTCACCCTCCCCAGGGTACGGACGCGCTGGTCCGGGGACCGCGGCAGGGCTGCATCACATTCCTCCAAGACGCCGGGCGGCCGTCCCGGCACGCTGGGCGGCATGACACGCATCGAGCAGCTGTACCCCCGCCTCCCCGTCCGGGGCGCCGACGCGGCGATCGCGTTCTACCGCGAGGCGTTCGGCGCGGAGCTCGTCGAGCGGTACGCGACGCCGGAGGGGAACGTCGTCCACGCCCTGCTCCGGGCCGGGGACGTGGTGTGGGCGGTCAAGGACGGCGACGACTACGACCCCGCTCCGCCGGACGGCGGCGGCTCGGCGATCCTCGCCCTCTACGTCGCCGACGCCGACGCCGTGGGCGCGGCCATGGAGAGGGGCGGGGCGACCGTGCGGTTCCCGATCGCCGACCAGCCCTACGGCGAGCGCGGCGGCCGGCTCACCGACCCGTTCGGCCACCAGTGGATGGTCGCGCAACGGACCGAGGACCTGACCCCCGAGGAGGTCGAGGAGCGGACGAAGGCGATGTTCGCCGAGTGAGAGCTCCCCCCGACGGTCGGCGCTGCGGCTCGGACCGGGTGAGCCGGGGCGCCGTCGGCTCAGTCGGTGGCGGGGAGGAGAAGTGCGGTCGCGATCGCGGCGATGCCCTCGCCGCGGCCGGTCAGCCCGAGCCCGTCCGTGGTGGTGCCGGAGACCGAGACCGGCCCGCCGACGACCTCCGACAGCACCTTCTGGGCCTCGTCCCGGCGGGTGCCGATCTTCGGGTGGTTGCCGATCACCTGCACCGCGGCGTTGCCCACCCGCCAGCCCTCGGCGGTGACCAGCCGGTGGACCTCGGCGAGGAGCGCGACGCCGCTCGCGCCCGACCATTCGGGGCGGCCGGTGCCGAACACCGCGCCGAGGTCGCCGAGGCCGGCGGCGGAGAGCAGGGCATCGCAGAGGGCGTGGCAGGCGACGTCGCCGTCCGAGTGGCCGGCGCAGCCGTCGACGCCCTCCCACCACAGCCCGGCGACCCAGCAGGGCCGGCCGGGCTCGACGGGGTGCACGTCCGTGCCGATCCCGGTTCTCACGCCTTCTCCTCCAGCAGCAGTTCCGCGATCCGCAGGTCCCAGGGCGTGGTCACCTTGAACGCGGCGGGGTCGCCGGGCACGGTGACGACCCGCTCGCCGACCCGCTCGACCAGGCCGGCGTCGTCCGTGGCGACCGCGTCCACACCGGACTCCGCGTAGGCCGCGCGCAGCGTCTCCCAGGCGAAGCCCTGCGGGGTCTGGGCGGCACGCAGCTCGGACCGGTCGACGGTGGCCTCGACCGCGGCGGCGGGACCCACCCGCTTCACCGTGTCGGCCAGCGGGAGAGCGGGTACGACCGCGGGGTGACCGGCCCGCACCTCCGCCACCACCGCGGCGACCAGCGCGGGCGGCGTCAGCGGGCGGGCGGCGTCGTGCACCAGCACGACCTCGGGCGGCCCGTCACCTGCGGGTCCTCCCCGTCGTTCACCGCCGTGGGGACCGGACAGGACGTCGAGCGCGAGGCGCACCGATGCCGTGCGTTCGCCGCCCCCCACCAGGACGGTGACGGGGCGGCCGGCGAGCAGCGCCCGCGCGTGGTCGACCAGTTCGGCCGGCACGGCGACGAGCACCTCGTCGACCGCGCCGGACGCCAGCAGCCCGTCGACGGCCCGGACCACGATCGGCACGCCGGCCAGCGGCACGAAGGCCTTGGGCACACCCGCGCCCAGGCGGGTGCCCGTGCCGGCCGCGGGCACGACCGCCGCGACGCTCACCGCATGCTCCGCGGCGACGCGTGCACCGGCCGGGCCGTGGGCAGCATGGGGCCGTACCGTGCCGATCGCGGGGCGGGTCAGGCGTTGGTGGTGGCCAGCACCTCGTCGAGCAGGGCCTCGGCCCGCTCCTCGTCCGTGCCCTCGGCCAGCGCGAGCTCGCTGACCAGGATCTGCCGGGCCTTCGCCAGCATCCGCTTCTCGCCCGCGGAGAGCCCGCGGTCCTTCTCCCGGCGCCAGAGGTCGCGGACGACCTCGGCCACCTTGTTCACGTCGCCCGACGCGAGCTTCTCCAGGTTCGCCTTGTACCGGCGCGACCAGTTGGTGGGCTCCTCGGTGTGCGGGGTGCGCAGCACCTCGAACACCCGGTCCAGACCCTCCTGGCCCACGACATCGCGAACGCCCACGACCTCTGCGTTCTCGGCGGGAACGCGAACCGTCAGATCTCCCTGGGCGACCTTCAGGACGAGGTACTTGCGCTCCTCGCCCTTGATCGTCCTGGTCTCGATCGCCTCGATGAGAGCGGCACCGTGGTGCGGGTAGACGACGGTCTCTCCGACCTTGAAAACCATGTGTCCTCTGGCCCCTTTCGCTGCACCCAGGTTAACACGCCCGACCCGTCCCCGTTGCGACGGGAGGGCCCATCGTCGCAGGTCACGGGGTTGACAACGGGCGTAAAACGTGCAGACGCGGGTACGCGGGGGTGCACGGGAGCACGCCACGAGAGCCGAGTGCAGGGACTGTCGGACCCGGCGACTAGGCTGCACCCGCACGACCGGCCGTCAGGAAGGACACCCGAACCGTGAGCCGCGCGACCTCCCCCCGACGCTCCGCCACGCGCCCGGGCGCGTGGAAGGTCCTGGCCGCCGGCACGGCCGCCCTGGGCGCCCTTCTGCTGTCCGGCTGCGGTGCGGGCCAGCTCGCGCAGACCTCCGAGCAGGTCGCGGCGGTCGGCGGGACCGGCGGCGTGGTGGGCGACGTGGCCGTGCGCAACGCCGAGATCGCCTGGCCGACCGGCCTCGCGCCGACCGGGGCGGTCTACCGGAAGGGCGGCCAGGCCCTCGTCGAGATGGTGATCGTGAACGACGGCGGCGCGGCCGACCGGCTCGTCTCGGCCTCCAGCGCGGCCGGCACCCAGGTCGTCGTCACCGGCGAGCAGACCCTCGCCCCGCAGCTGCCGCTCGTCTCGGGCGAGGAGGGCGACGTCGCCGCCATCCCGGGCGCCAAGCGGGTCACCGTGGAGATCGCCGGCCTGCGGGACGACATCGTGGCCGGCCGCACTTACCCGCTCACGCTCGTCTTCGAGAAGGCCGGCCCGCTGACCGTCGACCTGCCGGTGGCGAACCCGACCACGCCGCGCCAGGACGAGGCTCCGGCCGAGGGCGCCGCCGAGGGCGGCCACTGAGCCCGGGCCAGCCCGGCGCGTCGACCGGGGCCGACCGGCCATGACCACGAGGACGCGCGCCGCCCGTAGCTCCTACGTCTGCAGCGAGTGCGGTCACCGCGCCGCGCAGTGGGTCGGGCGCTGCCCCGGCTGCCAGGCCTGGGGCACGCTGACCGAGCAGGCCGAGCCCGTCCGTGCGGCCACCGCCGGGGGCGGGCTGCGCCGGGTCGCGGCGGGGGCGCCGAGCACCCCGGCCCGCCCGATCGCCGAGGTCGCCCTCGACTCCGCCCGGGCCCGGCCCTCCGGGGTCGACGAGCTGGACCGCGTGCTGGGCGGCGGGCTGGTCCCCGGCGCGGTGGTCCTGCTCGCCGGTGAGCCCGGTGTGGGCAAGTCCACGCTCCTGCTGGAGGTGGCGGCGAAGGCCGCGGCCTCCCTGGGCGGCGGCTCGGTCCTCTACGTCACCGGCGAGGAGTCCGCGGGCCAGGTCCGGCTGCGCGCCGAGCGCACCGGCGCCCTGCACGACCGGCTGTTCCTGGCCGCGGAGTCCGACCTCTCGTCGATCCTCGGGCACGTCGACGCGCTGCGGCCCGACCTGCTGATCGTCGACTCGGTGCAGACCATGACCTCGCCGGAGGTCGACGGCTCGCCCGGCGGCGTCACGCAGACCCGGGCGGTCACCGTGGCGCTCACCGCCCTGGCGAAGGAGCGCGGGCTGCCCGTGCTGCTCGTCGGGCACGTGACGAAGGACGGCAACATCGCCGGGCCGCGGGTGCTCGAGCACCTCGTCGACGTGGTGCTGGCGTTCGAGGGCGACAAGCACTCCACCCTGCGGATGGTCCGCGGCGTGAAGAACCGCTTCGGGCCGGCGGACGAGGTCGGCTGCTTCGAGCTGCGGGACGAGGGCATCGTCGGCCTGCCGGACCCCTCCGGGCTGTTCCTCGCCCGGTTCGGGGCCACCCGGGCGTCGGTCGTGCCGGGCACCGCGGTCACCGTCGTCATGGACGGGCGGCGCCCCCTGCTGGCCGAGGTCCAGGCGCTCGTCGCCTCCTCGTCGATGCCCACGCCGCGGCGGGCCGTGAGCGGGCTGGACAGCTCGCGGGTGGCCATGCTGCTGGCGATCCTGGAGCGCCGCGGCCGGGTGCGGCTGCAGGACTCCGAGGTCTACACGGCCACGGTCGGCGGGATGAAGGTCACCGAGCCGGCCGCGGACCTGGCCCTGGCGATGGCCGTGGCCTCCGCGAAGAACGACGTCGCCCTCCCGCCGGACCTCGTGGTCCTCGGTGAGCTGGGGCTCGCCGGCGAGGTGCGCCGGGTCTCCGGGGTGCGCCGGCGGCTGGCCGAGGCCGCCCGGCTCGGCTTCACGCACGCGCTGGTGCCGCCGGACAGCGACGCGGGCACCGGGACCGGGATGAAGGTCACCGAGGTCTCGGACGTGTCCCAGGTGCTGGCGCGGATCAGGCGGGCGTCAGCGTGAAGTACGTCGGGCCGCTGATCTTGTCGGCGACCCGGGTCAGCAGGGTGTAGTCACCGGCGGGCAGCCGGGTGCGCGCGGCGGTGCAGCCGGGGTTCGACGACAGCCCCGACCACGTCACCTCGAAGGCCACCGGCTGACCGGGCACCAGCGTGCGCAGGTCCTGTGTGGACGGGTTCACGCAGTCGTTGCTCGACCACAGCCGGGTCCTGATCGGGCGGTCCCAGACCACGATCTCCTGCAGTGCGCCGTCCAGGTCGCGCACGCAGGCCTGGTTGCTGACGTTGACCACGGTGAGTCGCAGCTCCGGCCGGTCGCCGACCCTGTGCTGCGGCGCGTCGATCTCCGCGCCGACCGCGATCATGTCGTTCGTGCAGGGCGGCGGGCCGGTCGGCGGCGCGGGCTCGGTCGGCGGTACGGGCACCGAGGCACGCGGGGTGTCGTCGGGACGCTTCGACTCGTCGGTGGTGCTCGCCGGTGCGCCCTCGACGAGCGCGCCGGCGTGGCTGCCGTCCGAGGTCGTCGTGCCGGGGGCGGACGTCCCCAGCGGCACTCCCGTGGCCGACAGCGGCGCGTCGGTGGAGGTGCCGGGCACGGCCGACGGGGTGCCGGTCGTCGGGTCGAGAGAGGCGCCGGTCCACGGCGCCGCGGCCGACGCCGAAGCGGACCCGGCGGAGCCGGAGCCGGACGCCGACCCGGGCGGCAGGGCGGAGCTGTTGGCCGCGCGGTTCGTGGCCTCGTCGATCGGGCCGGCCTCGTAGGTGGGGCGGGTGAGCGCGGCGACGGAGAACCCGACGACGACGAAGAAGCCGATGACGGACAGCAGCGCCAGCCAGCGCCGTTTCCAGTAGACGTGCGCGGGCAGCGGTCCGACCGGCTCCCACATGTCACGCAGAGTAGATCCGTGATTACTACACGTCGCAGGACCTCGCGCGGCGCGGCGCGCCCGATCCACCGGTGTGGGGGACCGTATCGGGCGATCACCCACCCGGTCGCGCGGCCCGCGGACCGGCGGTGCGACGATCGCGGCGTGACCTCCGTGCTGCCCCGCCCCGCCTCCTGGCTCGGCGCACGCACGGCGGAGTGGTTCCGGGCGCACGCCCGCGATCTGCCCTGGCGGCGGCCGGGGACCACGCCCTGGGGCGTGCTGGTCAGCGAGTTCATGCTGCAGCAGACGCCCGTGTCGCGCGTCGAGCCCGTGTGGCTGCGGTGGATGGAGCAGTGGCCGGTGCCCTCGGCGCTGGCCGTCGAGTCCCGCGCCGAGGTCGTCCGCGCCTGGGGGAAGCTGGGATACCCGCGCCGGGCGATGCGGCTGCACGCCGCGGCCCAGGCCATCGCGGACGAGCACGGCGACCAGGTGCCCTCGGACGTCGTGGCGCTGGAGGCACTGCCGGGCGTCGGCAGCTACACCGCCCGGGCCGTCGCCGCCTTCGGCTACGGGCTGCGCGCTCCGGTCGTCGACACCAACGTCCGGCGGGTGGTCGCGCGGGCGGTCCACGGCGCGGGCGACGCCGGCCCCGCACGCGTGAAGACCGACCTGGCCGACGTCGACGCCCTCCTGCCCGCGGACCACGCGGAGGCCGCCGTCGTCTCCGCCGCCCTGATGGAGCTCGGGGCCGTGGTGTGCACGGCCCGGTCCCCGCGGTGCGCGGTGTGCCCGGTCCAGGACGGGTGCGCCTGGGTCACGGCCGGGCGACCGGACTACACCGGGCCCCGCCGTCCGGTCCAGGGTTACGCGGGGACGGACCGCCAGGTGCGGGGCAGGCTGTTGGACGTACTGCGCGGCGCCGAGCACCCGGTGGCCAAGACCGCGCTCGACGCCGCGTGGTCCGACGGGGCGCAGCGGGACCGCTGTCTGGACTCCCTGCTGGTGGACGGCCTGGCGGAACAGACCCCGGACGGCCGCTTCGCGCTGGGCGGCACGGCCGCGCATACGACAGACTGACCGCCCGAAGGTCACTGGGTACGAGGAGCTCGATGGCGCAGATCGTCCGCTTCCGGCTCGACATGGCCGCCGAGGAGCGTGTGGTGGAGCTCCGCGCCCGGCTCGCCGCCGAGGGCCTGCGCGTTCCGCACGAGGTCCCGACCGTCACCTTCGCGGCCGCCGCGCAGATCCCCGCCGCCGCGCGCGTCGAGCTCACCGAGGCGCTGCGCGGGCTCAGCCTGCCCTCGCTGTGGCTGCCGACGCTCGGCTCGGTCGCAGGCCACGACGACGACCTGGTGCTCTCCGCGATCGTCGACACCGAGCTGCTCGCCGTGCACAGCGCGGTGCACGACGCGCTGGCGGGCAAGGTCCGCTCGCCCTTCGGCTCCTACCTGCCCGGGGCGTGGCTCCCGCACGTCGTGCTGGCGCACGAGCGGCCGGCCGACGCGTTCACGCTCCTGCACCCCGTCCGCCCGGTCCGGGCGTCGATCGAGGGCGTGGAGATCGCGGACACCCGGGACGGGTCGAGCGAGCCGCTGTTCGCCTGAGCTGAGCGGGCCCGGTCGGGCGGCCCCGCCCGAGCGCGCTCAGCTCGCGCGCAGCAGCCCGCGCGGCACGAAGGCCTGCTCGCCCCGCTTGCGGGCCCGCCACCAGCGGCGCCCGCTGTGCACCAGCCTGCGCCCCTTGCGCACCGGCCTGAACTGGGTGGCGATGTGCCACTGGTAGCGCCAGGGCGGCTGCATCCCCGACCGGTAGGACAGGGCGTAGGCGAACTCCACGGCGTCGCGGTCCAGGTAGCGGTCGACGCTCTCGAACCAGGCGGACCCGGTCCGGGCCAGGGCCTGGGCGGTGCGCAGGGCCTCGCGGCCCTTGCGGTCGAACGTGCCGAGCGCCGCCGAGAGCGACGGCTGCTCCTGCAGGGCCTGCGCCAGCATGACCGCGTCCATCATCGCGAACCGGGTGCCCTGGCCCATCGTGTAGTGGGTCGTGTGCGCGGCGTCGCCGAGCAGGACCGTGTTGGCGTGCCGCCAGGTCTCGTTGCGCACCTCGAGGAACCGCAGCCACGGGGAGGGCCGGCCGCGGGAGCTGCTGATCAGCGCCTGCCCGTCGAGCGTGTGCGCGAAGATCTTCTGCAGCATCTCGATGCCGTCCTCGTGCGGCAGGGTGTCGAGGCCGAGGCCGGCGAAGGTCTCCGGCGAGCACTCGACGATGAAGGTGCTCACCCCCGCGGAGGTCGGGTAGCCGTAGCACCAGACCCAGCCGGCGTGGGTCTCCTCGAAGGCGAAGGTGAAGCTGGCGAAGACCTTGCGGGTGCCGAGCCAGATGTAGGGGTTGCGTCCGGTCCGCAGGGTCGTGCCGTAGTCGTCGGCCACGTGGTCGCGCAGCCGGCTGCGCGCCCCGTCGGCCACGACGACGAGATCAGCGGCCAGCTCGCCGGCGTCGAACGTGCCGTCGGCCAGCGCGGCGTCCGGGACCGGGGCCTCGTAGCGGACCTCGACGCCGAGGTCGGTCGCGCGGTTGGCGAGCACGTCCAGCAACCCCGCCCGCGGGACGCTGAAGCCGTACCCGGGCAGGTACCCGACCTCCCCGCCCCGCAGGTGCACCTCCTGTTCCTGCCAGAGGTGGGACCGCGCCGTGATCGCCCGGGCGGACTCGCGGTCGTTGCGGTAGAGGCGGTCGAGCAGCGCGTCGTGACAGACGACACCCCAGCCGTACGTCGCCCCGCGCGGGTCCTTCTCCAGCACGGTGATCTCGTGGCCGGCGTCGCGCCGCTTGGCCGAGATGGCGAAGTACAGGGCGGCGGGGCCCCCGCCGACACAGACGATCCTCATCGTGCCGCCTTCCTGTCGCGGACCCCGCTGCCGGCCCGGCGGGCCGCGAGGTCGAGGGGAACCGGTGCGGAGTCGTGGTGCAGCCGGTACAGCTGGGCGTAGCGCCGGTCCCGGGCGAGCAGCTCAGCGTGGGTGCCGGCCTCGGTCACCCGGCCGCCCTCGAGGTAGAGGATCTGGTCGGCGTCGGTGACCGTGAGCAGGTTGTGCGAGATGACGATCGTGGTGCGGCCGGCCATCAACCGGCGCATCGGGCCGAGCACCCGCTCGGCGGACTCGGCGTCGAGGCTGGTCGTCGGCTCGTCGAGGAGCAGGACGGGCGCGTCGCGGATCATCGCGCGGGCCACGGCGATCCGCTGCCGCTGGCCGCCGGAGAGCAGGCGGCCCCGCTGCCCGACGCGGGTCTCGAAGCCCTCGGGCAGGGCGTCGACGAAGTCGTCGACGTCGGCGGCCCGCGCCGCGCGCACCAGGTCCTCCCGGCTCGCGTCGGGCCGGCCGGCCAGGATGTTCTCGGCGATCGTGCCGTCGAGCAGCAGGGTCTCCTGGAGCACCACGGCGATGTTCGCGCGCAGGTCCGACGGATCGAGGTCGCGCAGGTCGCGGTCGTCGAGCAGGATCCGGCCCCGGGTCGGGTCGTAGAAGCGCAGCAGCAGCTTGACCATGGTGGTCTTGCCGGCCCCGCTGGCGCCGACGAGGGCCGTGGTGCCGCCGACCGGGACCGTGACGGACACGTCGTCGAGCACGTCGACGGTCTTCTCCGGGTAGCGGAAGCCGACCTCCTCCAGCCGCAGCTCGCCACGCACCCGGCGGACCGGGGTGGGGCCGGGCCCGGGGCGCGCCAGCCGCACGGGGTGCTCCGGGGCCGGCACGGACGTCCGCTGGTCGAGCAGCTCGATGATCCGCTCGGCGGCGGCGGCGGCCGAGTACACCGAGTTCGAGTAGCCGCTCAGGCCGCGCACCGGGGAGAACAGCTGCGAGAGGTAGACCAGGAACGCGAGCAGGCCACCGAGGGTGAGGTGGTTCGCGCTCAGCTGCCAGATGCCGACGCCCATGATCGCCATCACGCCGACCACCTCGACGGTCCGCACCGACGGCGAGTACATCGCGCGCAGCCGGGTCATGCGCAGGACCGCCTCGATGGCCCCCTTGCTCTGCCGGGCGAAGCGCCGCACCTCGGTCCGCTCGCCGCCGTACGCCTGGATCAGCATCGCGTTGCCGAGGCTCTCCTCGGTGACGGCGCTGATGCCGCCCGACCACTGGCGCACCTGCCGGGAGGCGTGCCGGATCCGCGCCGAGTACCACTTCGCCACCAGGCCGAACAGCGGGACCGCGGCGAGCGCGACCAGCGCCAGCTGCCAGTTCAGGTAGAACAGCACGGCGCTGAACACCGCGATGGTCACGAGCGAGGACGCCACCCGCGTGACGCCGGAGAGCACGAGGCTCTCGATCTGCGACAGGTCACCGGTCAGCCGGCTGAGGGTGTCGCCGAGCCGGCGCCGGTCGAAGAAGCCGAGCGAGAGCGTCTGCACGTGGCTGAAGACGCGCACGCGCAAACGGTGCAGGAAGTGCTCGCCGATCCAGGCGGTGAGGTAGGTCGTGAAGACGCCGAGGAGGCCGATCGCGATCGTGAGGCCCAGGTAGTACGCCGCGAGCGGGGGGAAGGCGGCGAAGTTCCGTGGGGCGAGGACGTCGTCGATCAGCAGCTTGAACAGCCAGACGACGGCGGCGTCGAGGAACGGGGTCACGACCACGAGCACGAGCACGACCGCCATCCGGCGCCGGAAGGGGCGCGCGTCCGGACCGAACCGGCGGAAGATCTCGCGCACGGCGACCGCGGGCGCGGCGTCGACCAACCCGGCCTCCTCGGACGGGGTGGGCCTCACCAGCGACCGCAGCACGTCGCGCACCCGGCCACCTCCTGGGGCGAGAAGGCGGCGGCCCCGCGGAACGGGACCGCCGCCGTCGGATCACTCACTCACGGTCAGTCGCAGCCACCCCAGTCGTGGCCCCAGCCGCCCCAATCGTCGTCGTCGTTGCCCCAGTGGCCCCAGTGGCCGGAGTCGTCGTCGTCTCCCCAGCCACCCCAGTCGTGGCCGCCCCAATCACCCATGGTCGTATTCCTCCCCCTGCTGTGGAGCCGTCCTTCTCGGACGTGTGCCCGGCTCCACTTCGGATGGTGTCCCCTCGGACGAGAGGACCGAGAAACAGCCGGGCCCACCGGTCGCCCGTTGCAGGCATCGCTCCTTCTCACCCGGAAGGAGCAGCGGAGGTTCGGGGGTCAGGCCTGCCGCCACCCCGTCGCCGGGTCCGTGCCGTCGCGGGACCCCTCGTCCCCGCGGCGGCCGGGCCCGGCGGCCGGGTCCGTGACATCGGGCCCGCCGTCGTCGGTGACCGCGTCGCCGGCGGGCTCCTCCTGGGCGCCGGCGGAGTCACCGGAGCCCTCGCTGCCCGAGTCGCCCGAGCTGCTGCGCCCCCGTCCGGAGTCGCCGTGCTGCTCGCGGCCACCGGAGCCGCCACGCTGCTCCCGGCCACCGGAGTCGGACCGGGTGCTGCCGTGGGAGCTCGTGCCGGAGCGGCTCTCGGAGCGGTTCCCCGAGCCGTTCCCGGATTCGGAGCGCGTGTCCGAACCGGAGCGGTCAACCCGGGACCGGGCGTCCGAACCGGATCGACCGTCCGAACGGGACCCGGAGTCCGGGCCGGAGCGACGGTCCGAGCCGGAACGGACGTCGGACTGCCGGCCGGGGGCGCTCCGGGCGGCCCGTTCCCGCCCCCCGTCGTCGCGGTGCCGCGACCCGTTCGACCACGAGGCCCGGTCGCGAGCCCCGCCGGCCCGCCGCTCCTGCTGCGTCGAGACACCGCGGCCCGCGTCGGAACGACCGTCCGCCGCCGCGGTCCGTCCGGCGTCGCGGCCGCGGGTGGCGTCGGGGCCCCGGCGCTGCTCGTCGGAGCGCCACGAGGAGCGGTCGTCGTGCCGGTCGCTCACCCGGTCCTCGCCGCGGCGCGACGAGGAGTCGGTAGCGCTCCGGTCCACGGCGTCGCGCTCGGTCGACGGCGTCCGGTGCGCGGACGACCGGGAACGGGACTCTCCGGAGCGGTCGTCGTGCCGCCCCGACCAGGAGTCGTCCCCACGCGCCCGGTCGGACTCCCCGGACCGACCGCCGGACGGGAGCGACCCGTGCTCGTCGCGGGCGGTGCCGCCGGGCTGGTCCGAACGGGCGTCCGAGGCAGACGCGCGGGTCCTCGTCCCGTCCCCGGACCGGTCGCGGACGTCGGGAGAGGCCTGCGGGGCGGTCGCCGTGGTGTCGCGGGCCTCGGGACGCGTCTGCGGACCGGCCGTGGTCGCGTCGCGCCCGTCGTGCCGGGCCCGGTGCGTCGGTCGAGGCCCCGCGAGTCGCGTCGTGTGCCTGCGGAGCCTCGTCGTGCGTCCGCGGAGCCCGGCCCGTCTGGCGGGCCTCCGGCTGCGGAGCGGGGCCGGTCGCGGCGCGGTTCGAGTCGGCGCGGTTCGAGTCGGCGCGGTTCGAGTCGGCGCGGTTCGAGTCGGCGCGGTTCGAGTCGGTGTGGTCGGGGCGCTGCCGGGCGCCGCTGTACGTCACCGGGCGCCCACCCGGGGCCGCCGAGTGCTGCCGGTTGGCGTCGCCGGACTGCTCCGGCATCCCCTGGGCCGGAGCAGGGTCCGGCTGCGACCGGCCCTGGAGGGGAGCAGGGCTCGGCTGCGGGTTCACGGAGGTGGGCGTCGAACGACCGGCTGTCCTCGGGGGCGGGGCGTCGTCCTGCGCGTGGGTGGCGGGGGGCGCCGACCGGTCCGGAGCGACCGGATCCGGCTGGGCGGTGTTCGGTCCGGTGGCCGCGCGGGCCAGGGACTCGTGTCGGGCGCTCAGGGCGTCGCGGCCGTCCTCGGTACGGACCCCGAGCAGCATCCGCCGCGCACCCGCGAGCTGGACGCGGGCGCCGTCGCGGTCCCCGATCGCCAGCTCGGCCGCGGCCCGGTCGAGCCGCGCGTCGACCATGCGGGCGGCGTCCGCCGACCCGACGGCGAGCGTCCCGGGCCCCTGGCCCAGCCCCGCGCCGAGCAGGCAGCCGACCACGAGCGCCGCGGCGGCGGCCATCGGGAGCCGGCGCGCGCGGCGGGCCTCCTCGGCCGGCGGTCGCGCCGGGGCGAGGGGCGGTTCGGCGGCGGGCGCTTCCTCCTCGGGCGGCGCCGCGTCGCCGCGCCGCACACCGCGCCACTCCAGCAGCAGGTCCAGGACCGGGTCCGAGCCGTAGCACTCGCGGATCCGGTCCTCGGGAAGGGCGTGCCGGCCCAGGGCGTCGAGCAGGGCGTCGTCGGCGAGGATGGCGGAGAGGTCGACCGGGTCCGGGGCACGCGGGCAGCACCCGCCCGCCGCGGGCTCCTCGTCGAGGGGCCGGCGGCCGGCAGGCGTGCCGTTGCCGTCGGGGGTCATGGGCCGGATCAGCCCGCTTCCGGCCGGAGCTGCCAGGTCGAGCCCGCGAGCATCCGGCGCAGCGCCTGGAGGGCGCGGTGCTGGTGCAGCCGTACCGACTCCGGTTTCAGCGCCAGGTGTTCGGCCGTCTCGCGCACCGACAGCCCCCACACCACCCGCATGAGCAGGATCTCCCGTGCCCGGCCGGGCAACCGGCGCAACAGCCGGTCGACCTCGGCGGCGGCCGCGCGGTCGAGGGCGTTGAGCTCCGGCTGGTCGCGGCGTTCGCAGCCGCCACCCGGTTCCGGCGGGTCGGCCACCGCCCGCTCGTGCGTGCGGACCGCCGTGGTGCACGCGCTCGCGATCCGGTGGCTCGCCACCGTGTGCACGAACGCGAGGAAGGGCCGTCCGCGGTCGCGGTAGGTGGGCAACGACCGCAGGAGGGCGATGCAGACCTCCTGCGTGACGTCCTCGGCCGACACGGCCGATCCGTGCAGCCGGTTCTCGCAGTAGCGCAGCACGAGCGGCCGCACCAGCTCGAGCAGCTCCGTCAGCGCGCGCTCGTCCCCCCGCCGGGCCGGCGCGACCAGCTCGTCGATCCGGTCCCCGGGCCCCCCGGCCCGGTCCGGTTCCGCCGCGGGCGGGTCGTCCGCGGCCAGGACGCTTCTCCGCTCCTGGTACATCCCCACACCTCGGGCGCGTCCCCCACCGGTGTCCCGGCTCGGCGACCCGGGACCCCGCGTCGGCGGGTTGGCCGGCGGCGCGCAGCTCTCGACGTTGTACCCGGAATTCGCCTGCGCCCCGGCGGATTCGCGGCTCCCGAATGGAGTGGGCAGAGGCTTGCACAGCGCCGACTCGGGCCACAAGGCCATTTCTGAGTGTGTCTCAGCAAGCCGGTGACGATGCGGTACACCGAGGTCACATTCGGCGACCACAATCTGTGTGAGCTGCGGAAACAATGATCAAAATGGCCGTGACCCGCAGGTACGTAATTCAGGAACCGCCGTTCGGAGCAAGGTGCGGAACGGGCGACGGGACGAGACCGGCCGAAAACGCTGTGTGGCAGCCGATCCGGGCGTCACCGACATCGGGCGAGAAAGGGGTCGACGACGGCGAGGAACTCCTTCTCGTCGGCGCGCACCAGATGTCCCGTTCCGGGCGGCACCCAACCCCGGCCCCGAGCCGCTCCGCCATCGTCGCCGCCTGCCCCGGCGGGCGACGGACTCTTCGGACTCCGGCCGGCAGCGCGGGACAGCGGACGGCGTCGAGGTCGGTCCACCGGGCCTCGCGCGTCCGGCCGGCGGGCACGGGCCACCAGGTCGTGGCCCGCCCCTCGGCCCGTGCAGCAGCAGGACGGGCGGACCCACACCCCCGAACTCGACGACCACGCGGAAGTCCCGTCGGACGTCCGCACCGGTCGCCGCCCCGGCATCGCCGGTGAGGCTAACGTGGGCGCATGGCCGTAGTGAAGATCAACGCAATCCACGTGCCCGAGAACGCGGGCCCCGAGCTCGAGAAGCGCTTCGCCAACCGCAAGCACGCGGTGGACAACCAGCCGGGTTTCCTCGGCTTCCAGCTGCTCCGCCCGGTGAAGGGGGACGACCGCTACTTCGTCGTCACCACCTGGGAGTCGGACGAGGCGTTCGAGGCGTGGCGCACCGGCCCGGCCGTCGAGGCGCACGCCGGGCAGCGTGCCCCCGATGCGGGTGGCAAGCCGGTCGCCAGCGGCGCGGACCTGCTCGAGTTCGAGGTCGTCGATCTCTGAGCGCAGCCCGCAGAGCGAACGCCCGGTGCTGAGCCCAGTGGAGGAGGCCGCGCAGCTGCTCCGCGGCGCCGGCGCCCGGCTCGTCTGCGCGGGCGCCGGTATGGGCGTCGACTCCGGGCTGCCGGACTTCCGCGGCACCGAGGGCTTCTGGCGGGCGTACCCGCCGTACGCGCGCCTGGGCCTGCGGTTCGAGGAGCTGGCCGACCCGGTCCACTTCGCCGACGACCCGGCGCTGGCCTGGGGCTTCTACGGCCACCGGCTCGCGCTGTACCGGCGGACGGTGCCGCACGCCGGGTTCGCCGTGCTGCGCCGGTGGGCGGACCGGATGCCGGTGCGGGTGTTCACCTCGAACGTGGACGGGCAGTTCCAGGTCGCCGGGTTCTCCGCGTCCCACGACGTCGCCGAGGTGCACGGCTCGATCCACCACCTGCAGTGCCTCGCCGGCTGCGGGCAGGAGATCTGGCCGGCCGGCCCCGTCCCCGAGATCGACGAGGAGACGATGCGGGCGCGGGAGCCGCTCCCGAGCTGCCCCGCGTGCGGGGCCCTGGCCAGGCCGAACATCCTCATGTTCGGCGACTGGGAGTGGGACCCGGCCCGCTCCGGGCCCGTCCTGCAGAACCTGCACGAGTGGATCAGGGCGCACCGGCGCGAGCTCGCGGTCGTCGAGATCGGGGCGGGCACGGCCGTGCCCACCGTGCGCCGCGAGGCCGAGCTGGCGAGCGCGGCGACGGGCGCACTGGTGAGGATCAACGTCCGCGAGCCGCAGGTCCGGCACGGCCGCGGGGTGGGCATCCCCGCCCCGGCGGCGGCGACCCTGCAGGCCCTGGACCGGGCCGTGGACGGCTTCAGGGAGCCGTGACGCCGGACCCGCCTGCGTCCGGGCGGGGCGTCACGGCTCCCTGATGCGGCCGGTCAGAGCTCGGACTCGAGCTTCTCGTACTCCTCGTCGGTGAACAGGCGGGAGCGGATCAGGAACCGGACACCCTCCGGCGCCTCGACCGAGAATCCGCTCCCACGCCCCTTCACCACGTCGACGGTGAGGTGCGTGTGCTTCCAGTACTCGTACTGCGAGGCCGACATGTAGAAGCCGACCGGCTTCTCCAGGCCCTCGACGCGCAGGTCGCCCAGGTGGACGTCCTGCCCGCCGATCTTGAAGTCCCCGTCCGGGTAGCACATCGGTGCACTGCCGTCGCAGCACCCGCCGGACTGGTGGAACATCAATGGACCGTGGACGTCGGTGAGCTTGACGAGGAGTTCCGCCGCCGCGGGCGTCAGTGCGACCCGTTCGGTGCCGGAACCCCCGACCTCGACCACGTCGGCGGCGGAATCACCCATCAGAAGAAGCCCTGGGCGTTCTCGGAGTAGCTGACCAGCATGTTCTTGGTCTGCTGGTAGTGGTCGAGCATCATCTTGTGGTTCTCGCGCCCGATGCCGGACTGCTTGTAGCCGCCGAAGGCCGCGTGCGCCGGGTACGCGTGGTAGTTGTTCACCCACACGCGACCCGCCTGGATGTCGCGACCCGCGCGGTACGCGGTGTTGCCGTTGCGGGACCAGACGCCCGCACCCAGGCCGTACAGGGTGTCGTTGGCGACCTTGATGGCCTCGTCGTAGTCGCTGAAGCGCGCGACGGACACCACCGGGCCGAAGATCTCCTCCTGGAAGATCCGCATGGTGTTGGTGCCCTCGAAGACCGTCGGCTGGATGTAGTAGCCGCCGGACAGCTCGCCACCGAGGTCGGCCTTCTCGCCACCGGTGAGGACCTTCGCGCCCTCCTGGCGGCCGATGTCGATGTAGCTCAGGATCTTCTCGAACTGGTCGTTCGACGCCTGGGCACCGATCATCGTGTCGGTGTCGAGCGGGTGCCCCTGCTTGATCTGCTCGGTCCGCTTGACGGCCTGCTGCAGGAACTCCTCGTAGATTCCGCCCTGGATCAGCGCGCGGGACGGGCAGGTGCACACCTCGCCCTGGTTGAGGGCGAACATCGCGAAGCCCTCGAGCGCCTTGTCGTAGAAGGCGTCGTTGGCCGAGGCGACGTCGTCGAAGAAGATGTTGGGGCTCTTGCCACCCAGCTCGAGGGTGACCGGGATCAGGTTCTCGGACGCGTACTGCATGATCAGCCGGCCGGTCGTGGTCTCACCGGTGAAGGCGATCTTGCGGATGCGGTTCGACGAGGCCAGCGGCTTGCCCGCCTCGACACCGAAGCCGTTGACGATGTTGACCACGCCCGGGGGCAGCAGGTCGGCGACCGTCTCGAGCAGCACGTGGATCGACGCCGGGGTCTGCTCGGCCGGCTTGAGGACGACCGCGTTGCCGGCCGCGAGGGCGGGCGCCAGCTTCCAGATCGCCATCAGGATCGGGAAGTTCCACGGGATGATCTGGCCGACGACACCGAGCGGCTCGTGGAAGTGGTAGGCGATCGTGTTGTCGTCGATCTCCGAGATGCCACCCTCCTGGCCGCGCACGGCGCCGGCGAAGTAGCGGAGGTGGTCGATCGCGAGCGGGATGTCGGCGGCCAGCGTCTCGCGGCAGGCCTTGCCGTTCTCCCACGACTCGGCGATGGCGATCTTCTCGAGGTTCGCCTCGATCCGGTCGGCCATCTTGTTGAGGATGTTCGCGCGCTCGGCCGCGGAGGTCTTCCCCCACGCCGGGGCGGCGGCGTGCGCCGCGTCCAGGGCCTTCTCGACGTCCTCAGCCGTGCCGCGGGCCACCTCGGTGAAGGTCTGCCCCGTGATCGGCGTCGGGTTCTCGAAATACTGACCCTTCGCAGGGGCCACGTACTCGCCGCCGATGAAATGGTCGTAGCGCGGCTTGAAGCTGACGACGCTGTCCGGCTGCCCGGGGTTGGCGTACTTGGCCATGTCCGTCCTTCCACAACATTGGGTCCAGCTCGTGAGGGCGGACACTAGGAAGGCAGGGGTTGCAGCCGCGTTGCACGCAGATGCGGACCCCTCCGATCGGACAGTCCGAACGGGCGGAGACGGCTTTGGGTTGCCTGTCCTCGTAGGTGGGAGGACGATCGAGCGGGACGACGACGTCGGCGGAGGGCTGACATGAGCGAGCAGATCCGTGATCTGGTGTCCGACTCGTGGCGCCGCTCGCAGGCGGCCAGGGTCGACCCCGACCACGGGTCGCCGCCGCACGTCTTCGAGCACCGCGAGGTCGCCGACGTGCGCGCCGGTCACCCGTTGGCCGAGGTGCTGCCGCTCCTGCGGGACACGTTGCTGCAGATCGCCGACGAGGCGATGCACATGATGATCGTCACGGACGCCCAGGGACACATCCTGTGGCGCGAGGGCCACCAGGACGTGCTGCGCCGCGCCGAGGGGGTCGGGCTCGTCGAGGGCACCCGCTGGAGCGAGGACGCCATCGGCACCAACGCCATGGGCACCGCCCTGGCCGAGGACCGGGCGTTGCGCATCCACTCGTCCGAGCACCACGTCCGCACCTACCACGCGTGGACCTGCGCGGCGGCCCCGATCCACGACCCCGACTCGGGCGAGATGGTCGGGGTCGTCGACATCACCGGGCCCGCCCGCACCTTCCACCCGACCACGCTCGCCCTGGTCGGCGCGGCCGCGAAACTGGCCGAGAAGCACCTGGAGACGCGGATCGCGGTGCGCGACGAGCGGCTGCTCGTCCGGAACCTGCCGCACCTGGTCGGTCTCCGGGACGAGCCCGGCGCGCTCCTGAGCCCGCGCGGGCGCGTCCTCGCCGCCCAGCCCGACGGCTGGCTCGCCGAGCGGGTCGACCTCGGCCTCGACCCCACCGACGGGATGAGGGTCACACTGGGCGCCCGCGGGGAGGGCGTCCTGGAGCAGCTGGCGGAGGGCTACCTGCTGCGCCTGCACCGCCCCGGTGCACGCCGCAGGCCCTCGCTGGCGCTGCGCTTCCTCGGGGCCGAACGCCCGGTCGCACGGCTCGACGGCCGGGCGGTCCGGCTCTCGTCGCGGCACGCCGAGCTGCTCACGCTGCTGGCGCTGCACCCGGAGGGCCTCACCGCGGACCGGCTCGCCACGGCCCTCTACGGCGACGCCGGCAAGTCCGTCACGGTGCGGGCGGAGATGCACCGGCTGCGGGTGCAGCTCGACGCCGGGATCATCCGCACGCAGCCCTACCGGCTCCAGGCCGCCGTCGACGCCGACTTCCTCACCCTCCGCGAGGCGCTGCGCCACGGCCGCGCCCGCGAGGCCGCCGACCTGCACCGGGGCGAGCTCCTGCCCGCCTCCGAGACCCCCGCCGTCCGCGAGGAGCGGGACGCCCTCGCCGTCGCGGTCCGGTCGCTCGTGCTGCGCAGCGGGGACGCCGAGGCGCTGTGGTCCTACGCGCGCACCGAGGACGGGCGGACGGACGAGGAGGTGCGGGAACGGCTCGCGATGCTGCTCCCCGCCGGGGACCCGCGCCGGACCCTGGCCGGCCTGGACCCGCACCGGTCGAGGGCGCGCCAGCGCGGCGACTGATTTGCCCTTTTCCTACCCTGCTCCGCCTCAGATCGGAGTAGCAGTACTCACCTGCTCGGCCCAGCCGGGACGGGATTCAGGTCACGGCCTGTAACAGAGCGCGCCGGGCGGTCGAGAGCCGAATGACAGGCCGCTGCCCGGACCCCGCCGGCGCGGCGCTCCCCCCTGTCGGGAAAGGTTCGCCGTGCCCCGCCCTCGTGCGACGGTCCGGCCCGCGCCGTCGTGGCTGCTGGTCGGTTCGCTCCTCGCCGCATTCCTCGTCGTGCTCGTCGTCTGCGGCCTGACCGCCGGCAAGATCGGCAACGATGCGGTCGGCGCCCACGAGGCGGTCTCCTCGGACCAGGTGCCCGAGGACATCCTCACGGGCGGCCCGATCATCGACGGCCAGCACGAGCCGGTGCGGTCGACGAGCATCCCGCGAGGCACGGTCGTCCTCACCTTCGACGACGGGCCCGACCCCACGTGGACACCGCAGGTCCTCTCGATCCTGCGCAAGCACAACGTGCCGGGCACCTTCTTCGTCGTCGGCTCGATGGCCAGCCGCTATCCCGAGCTGGTGAAGGAGATCCACGACTCGGGCGGCGAGCTGGGCGTCCACTCCTTCTCGCACCCCGACCTCGGCACGTCGCCCGCCTGGCGGGTGGAGCGCGAGATGGCCGAGGCCCAGCTCGTGATCCAGGGAGCCACCGGCACCTCGAGCTACCTCATGCGGCCGCCGTACTCCTCCAGCGCCGGGGCACTGGACAACGTCGACTACGAGACCGTCAAGCGGGTCGGGGCCATGGGCTACCTGACCGTGCTGACGGACGTCGACGGCGAGGACTGGAAGCGGCCCGGGGTCGACCAGATCGTCCGCAACGCCACGCCGAAGGACGGCGCCGGCGGCACCATCCTGCTGCACGACTCCGGCGGTGACCGGACCCAGACCATCGCGGCGCTCGACAAGCTGATCCCCCAGCTGCAGGCCTCCGGCTACACGTTCAAGACCGTCGAGGAGGCGATGAACCTGCCGCCTGCGCCGGCGGCGAGCAGCACGGACGTCCTGCTCGGCAAGCTGCTGCTCGGCGTCATCGGCGCGGCCTGGTGGGTCTCCGACGCCGCCCGCTGGCTGCTGGCGGGGGTCGCGGCCCTGGTCGTCCTGCGGCTGGTGCTGATGGTCGTCGCCGCGCGCAGGCACGACAAGCGCCGCCGCGACCCGAACTGGGCCTGGGGGCCGACGTACACCCAGCCCGTCTCGGTGATCGTCCCGGCGTACAACGAGTCGAAGAACATCGAGGCGACCGTGCGGTCGATCCTCGCGAACGACCATCCGCTCGAGGTGATCGTCGTCGACGACGGCTCGTCCGACGGCACCGCCGAGCTCGTCGAGTCGCTGAACCTGCCGAACGTCCGGGTGATCCGGCAGCTCAACGCCGGCAAGCCGGCCGCGCTCAACACGGGCACGGCGAACGCGCGGTACGAGGTCGTCGTGATGATGGACGGCGACACCGTCTTCGAGCCGGACACCGTGCGCCACCTCGCCCAGCCCTTCGCCGACCCGCGGGTGGGCGCGGTCGCGGGCAACGTCAAGGTCGCCAACACCGACACCCTGATCGGCCGGCTGCAGCACGTCGAGTACGTGGTGGGCTTCGGGATCGACCGCCGCGTGCAGGACACGACGTCGTCGATCACCACGATCCCCGGCGCCGCCGGCGCCTTCCGCAAGGAGGCGCTGCGCGAGGTCGGCGGGCTGTCCGAGGACACCCTCGCCGAGGACACCGACCTCACCATCGCCCTGGGCCGGGCCGGGTGGAAGGTCGTGTTCGAGGACCGCGCGCTGGCCTGGACCGAGGCGCCCGCCACCGCGGGCCAGCTCTGGCGGCAGCGGTACCGGTGGAGCTACGGGACCATGCAGGCCATCTGGAAGCACCGGCGGGCGGTGCGCGAGCCCGGCTCGTTCGGCTGGCTGGGCCTGGCCCACGTGATGCTGTTCCAGATCATGCTGCCGCTCTCGGCGCCGCTGGTCGACATCTTCCTGCTCTACGGGCTGCTGTTCGAGGACCCGGCGACCACGCTGCTGCTCTGGACGCTGATGATGGGGCTGCAGGTCGCGGGCGGCATCTACGCCTTCCACGTCGACGGCGAACCCAAGGGCGCGCTGTGGGTGCTGCCGGTGCAGCAGTTCGTCTACCGGCAGCTGATGTACGTGGTGCTCGTGCAGTCCGTCGTGAGCGCCATCAGCGGCGTCCGGGTGCGCTGGCAGAAGCTCAAGCGCACCGGCGCGGTCGACGCGCTCGTCTCGCCGCAGGCCTCCCCCGCACCGGTCCCGCCCGCGGGAACGGCCGGGCGCCACCCGTCGTTCCCCAGCATGCCGGCCGTGCCCGGCCCGGTCCCCACCGCCGTGGCCCCGGTGCCCGCGCCCCGGGCCGGCGCCGAACCCGGGTCACCGCTCCCCGCCCCCGTCGCGCGACCGCGGGGCCGGGAGCGGTGGCTCGACACGCTGCGCGGGCTCGCGCTGGTCCGCGTGGTCGTCTACCACGCGCTCGGGCTCGGCTGGCTGTCGATCGTCTTCCCGTCCATGGGTGTGATGTTCGCGCTGGGCGGGTCGCTGATGGTCCAGTCGATGCGGAAGACGCCGGCGATCGACGTCATCGGGCAGCGGATCCGCCGCCTCCTGCCGCCGCTGTGGCTGATGGCCGTGATCTTCGTGCCGCTCATGGTCTGGCAGGGCTGGGCGTCCGAGGGCGCCGAGGCCGACAGCCCCGGCAACGGCGTCCCGTGGAGCGACCTGATCTTCTGGGTGTTCCCGATCATGGACCCGCCGGGCAGCGAGTGGGGCTTCGACACCGTCGAGGTGCTCTGGTACCTGCGCGCCTACCTGTGGTTCGTGCTGCTCACGCCGCTGATGCTCAAGGCCTTCCGGAAGAGCCCGGTGATCAGCGTGCTGGTCCCGCTCGCCCTCGTCGTCGGCGACGGCCTGCTCGGGTCGCCCCTGTCCGACGCCAGCGGGCTGGGCGCCGGCCTGCTCGACTTCGTGACCTTCGGTGCCTGCTGGATGCTCGGCTTCGCGCATCGCGAGGGCATGATCCGCAAGCTCCCGCTGCCCGCCCTGTTCGGGCTGGCCGCGGCCGGCATCGCAGCGGGCATGTTCTGGGCCGTCGGGCACCCGTCGGCGGAGGCGGGACTCGACCTCAACGAGATCCCCATGGCACAGGCCCTGGTCTCGACCGGGTTCGTGCTGCTGGTGTTGCGGGTCAACCCGGCCATGGGCTGGGTCGACAAGGTGCCCGGGCTCGGCCGGCTGATCTCCGTGGTCAACGCGCGGGCGATCACCATCTACCTGCTCAACAACCCGGCCATCGACGTCGCGGCCTGGGCCAACGACCGGCTCGGCCTCCCGGACTCCAGCGGCTGGCTGGTCCTGACCTCCGTGGTGATCATCGTGATCGGGGTGGCGTGCTTCGGCTGGGTCGAGGACCTGGCCGCCCGGCGGCCGCTGCAGATCCTGCCGGGCGGGAAGCGCGCCGCGGCGGCCCGGCGGAAGAAGGCCGACGACGCCGTGCGCCAGGGTCCCGTCCTGCGGCCGCGGACGCTCGCCGAGGCCACCGCCCGGCGGATCGCCGAGCTGCCGGCGACCGAGGTGATGCCGGTGGTGCCGCGGCAGGGTGCGCCGGCCCCGGTGCCCGGCGGCGCGCGGCTCGGAGACCACGCCGCCTCGCGGACGAGCACCGTCCCCGGCCCCCGCCCCCGGCCGACCCAGGTCCGGGCCGCCGGTCCGCAGGAGTGGCACGCGGGCCCGCAGGAACGGCACGAAGGCCAGCGACACGAAGGCCCGCAGGGACCGCCGGGACGCCCGCCGGAGTGGCAGGGGAGCCCGCAGGACCGGCAAGGAGGAGCCCCGCAGGACCGGCAGGGAGCCTCGCAGGAGCAGGTCCAGCGCCGGCGGGGCAACCCCCAGCCCCGCACCCGGGCGCAGGAGTGGCCCCCGCCCCAACGTCGCGGCTGAGCCCCGAACCCCGTGAGTCGGGCCATGAGCTCCCGCGAGTCGCCAGTCCCGGTAGCGCGAGTCGGCAGTTCCGGTAGCGCGAGTCGCCAGTTCCGGGGCACTGAGTCGGCGAAGTCGCGCGAACGGGCGGCGCTCTGCTGCGCGACGCCCGCTCAGCGGGCCGGGGAGCCCGGGGCCTCGTCGACGTGGTCGGGGATGCCGTCGTCGTCGGTGTCGGGCAGGCGTGGGTCGCCCTGGCCCGCCCGAACGGCCTCGAGCTGCGCCGCGAGCGCGAAGCCGGCCAACAGCGCGATGCCGGTGACGTTCGCCCACAGCAGCAGCGCCATGATCGCCGTCAGCGGGCCGTACGTCTCGTCGAAGTTCTCCCCGAGCACCACGTACCCGGCGAGCAGCCCCGAGCCCGCGAGCCACACGACGACCGTGACCGTGCCGCCGACGACGAGCCAGCTGAGGCCCGGCTGCCGGCGCCGCGGGGCGAAGCGGAGCAACGCCGTCACCGCCACGACCAGGGCCACGAGGCCGGCGGGCCAGCGGACGACGTCCCAGACCTCCTCGGCGACGTCGCCCCAGCGGTAGACCTGCTCCATCGCCTCGCCGAAGGGCTCGCCCGCGACGATGAGCAGGAGGCCGACCGCCATCGCGACGCCTGCGGTCGCCGTGAGTACCGCGGCGCGACCGTACTTGCGCAACGCCGGTCTGTCCCGCTCGGTGCCGTAGATCCGGTTGGCCCCGCGCTCCAGCTGCGCGAATGCCGAGGTGGCCGCGAGGAAGGCGGTGAGCAGCGCGAGGCCGACGACGACCTCGCCGCGTTCCTCGCCCTCGACCTCGCCCTCGACGGCCTGCCCGACGAGCTGGTCGCTCGTGCCGGGCGAGATCGCGACGACGGTCCGGGCGACCACCTCGGAGAAGGACTCCGCGCCGAGTGCGGTGGCCAGTCCGGCTCCGGCGATGACGAGCGGCACCGCGGCCAGTGCGAGCTGCAACGCGAAGGCGCGGGCATGGGAGAAGCCGTCGCCGTACCGGAAGCGCACGAACCCCGTGACGAGGAGATGGCGCAGGCCGTAGCGGCGGACGGTGTGCCAGGCGTCGTCGGCGGAGAGCAGCTCCCCCGACATCAGCTCGGTCTCCGGGACGGCACGGACCGAGCTCATGCGCGCCACGGTAGCCGCGGTGGGACGGCCCCGCCGCTGACGGCGACCGCGCGCGATGTCCGGAACTCCCGACGCGCGGGAGCCCACAGCCCGACGCGCGGGAGCCCACAGCCCGACTCGCGGGAGCCCACAGCCCCCGAGACGCGCGGGGAGCCCACAGCCCGACGCCCGGGAAGGGGCCGAGCACGGCCGCGGCCCGCCTCCCCGAAGGAAGGCGGGCCGCTGCACTTCGTGCTGGTCCTACTCCTCGCCGCCACCGGCGGCCAGGTCGACCGGCGGGGCGTCCGGGACGCCCGCGGCCGGGCGGGGCTCACCGCGGAAGGTGAACGTCGCCTTGTCGTCGTGCGCCGGGTTGCCCTCGGGCACGGAGTCGTCGATGCCCTCGACGTCGACGATCACGATCTGGCCCGGCTCGACCTCGCCGAACAGGATCTTCTCGGACAGCTGGTCCTCGATCTCCCGCTGGATGGTCCGGCGCAGCGGCCGGGCGCCCAGCACCGGGTCGAACCCGCGGCGGGCCAGCAGGCCCTTGGCGGCGTCCGTGAGCTCGATGGCCATGTCCTTGTTGGCCAGGGCCTTCTCCACCCGCGTGATCATCAGGTCGACCATGGAGATGATCTGCGGCTGGGTGAGCTGGTGGAAGACGATGATGTCGTCGATACGGTTCAGGAACTCCGGGCGGAAGTGCTTCTTCAGCTCGTCGTTGACCTTGGTCTTCATGCGCTCGTAGTTCGACTGCTCGTCGTTGCTCTGCGCGAAGCCGAGCCCGACGGCCTTCGAGATGTCCTGGGTGCCCAGGTTCGAGGTGAAGATCAGCACCGTGTTCTTGAAGTCCACCGTGCGGCCCTGGCCGTCCGTCAGGCGGCCGTCCTCCAGGACCTGCAGGAGCGTGTTGTAGATCTCCTGGTGGGCCTTCTCGATCTCGTCGAACAGCACGACCGAGAACGGCTTGCGGCGCACCTTCTCGGTGAGCTGACCGCCCTCCTCGTAGCCGACGTACCCGGGAGGGGCACCGAAGAGCCGCGAGGCGGTGTAGCGGTCGTGGAACTCGCCCATGTCGATCTGGATGAGCGCGTCGTCCTCGCCGAACAGGAAGTTCGCCAGCGCCTTGGACAGCTCGGTCTTACCGACACCGGACGGGCCGGCGAAGATGAACGAGCCGGACGGGCGCTTCGGGTCCTTCAGGCCGGCACGCGTGCGGCGGATCGCCTGCGCGACCGACTTGACGGCCTCCTCCTGCCCGATGATCCGCTTGTGGAGCTCGTCCTCCATCTTGAGCAGCCGGGAGGTCTCCTCCTCGGTCAGCTTGAAGACGGGGATGCCGGTCCAGTTCGCGAGGACCTCGGCGATCTGCTCGTCGTCGACCTCGGCGACGACGTCCAGGTCACCGGACTTCCACTGCTTCTCGCGCTCCGACTTCTGGCCGAGCAGCTGCTTCTCGGAGTCCCGCAGGTGCGCGGCGCGCTCGAAGTCCTGCGCGTCGATCGCGGACTCCTTGTCCCGGCGGACGTTCGCGATCTTCTCGTCGAACTCCCGCAGGTCCGGCGGCGCGGTCATCCGGCGGATGCGCATCCGGGCGCCGGCCTCGTCGATCAGGTCGATCGCCTTGTCCGGCAGGTAGCGGTCGGAGATGTACCGGTCGGCCAGCGTGGCCGCGGCGACCAGGGCCGGGTCGGTGATGGTGACCCGGTGGTGCGCCTCGTAGCGGTCGCGGAGGCCCTTGAGGATCTCGATGGTGTGCGTGACGCTCGGCTCGCCCACCTGGATCGGCTGGAAGCGGCGCTCCAGGGCCGGGTCCTTCTCGACGTACTTGCGGTACTCGTCGAGCGTGGTGGCGCCGATGGTCTGCAGCTCGCCACGGGCCAGCATCGGCTTCAGGATCGAGGCGGCGTCGATCGCGCCCTCGGCGGCACCCGCACCCACCAGGGTGTGGATCTCGTCGATGAACAGGATGATGTCGCCGCGGGTGCGGATCTCCTTGAGCACCTTCTTGAGGCGCTCCTCGAAGTCACCGCGGTAGCGGGAGCCCGCGACCAGCGAGCCCAGGTCGAGTGTGTAGAGCTGCTTGTCCTTCAGCGTCTCCGGGACCTCGCCCTTGACGATGCCCTGGGCCAGTCCCTCGACGACGGCGGTCTTGCCGACGCCGGGCTCGCCGATGAGGACGGGGTTGTTCTTGGTCCTCCGGGAGAGGACCTGCATGACCCGCTCGATCTCCTTCTCCCGGCCGATGACCGGGTCCAGCTTGCCCTCGCGGGCCTGCTGGGTGAGGTTGCGACCGAACTGGTCGAGCACGAGGGAGGACGAGGGGGTGCCCTCGCCGCGGCCGGTGGAGGCCTCGGCGGGCTCCTTGCCCTGGTAGCCGGACAGCAGCTGGAGGACCTGCTGACGGACGCGGTTGAGGTCGGCTCCCAGCTTGACCAGGACCTGCGCCGCGACGCCCTCGCCCTCGCGGATCAGGCCGAGCAGGATGTGCTCGGTGCCGATGTAGTTGTGGCCGAGCTGCAGCGCCTCGCGCAGCGACAGCTCCAGCACCTTCTTCGCCCGAGGCGTGAACGGGATGTGTCCCGACGGCGCCTGCTGGCCCTGGCCGATGATCTCCTCGACCTGCTGCCGCACGCCCTCCAGGGCGATCCCGAGCGACTCGAGCGCCTTCGCGGCCACACCCTCGCCCTCGTGGATCAGGCCAAGGAGGATGTGCTCGGTGCCGATGTAGTTGTGGTTGAGCATCCTGGCCTCTTCCTGCGCCAGGACGACAACACGCCTTGCTCGGTCGGTGAACCTCTCGAACATTCGCACTCCTTGCCTGCTGCGCCCACACGTGCGACGCGTCCAGCATCCCTGTGACACTGCGCCGCGGACGCCCCATACCACTGTATCGGTCGCCGACCGGTCGGCGCCTCCGCCGCGGCCCCGCGTAACGCGCACGGTACGTACCTGTGCCGACACAACGGTGTGACCTCGGCGTCCATTCCCCGTCTGCGGGCGTTCAGCCCTGGGCGAACGGTCAGGCCGCCGCCGACCTGCGAAGATCGTCAGACCGAGGCGGGCGAGCCGGCCCGTTCGGCCTCCTCCAGCCGGGCCTGCTCCTGCTTGTAGACCCGGAAGCCCTCCTCGTCCCGGCCGCGCCGCCAGTAGCCGGACACGGACAGCGCCTCCCGGTCGACGCCGCGCTCGCGCAGCAGGTGCCGGCGGACCTCGCGGACCTCGGCCGCCTCCCCGTGGACGAACGCGTGCACCCGGCCGGCCGGGAACTCCAGCGCCCGGACCGCCTCGAGGAGCGCACCCGCGCCGCCGTCGGGCGCACCGGCCCGGTACAGCCACTGCAGCCGCAGGTCACCGGCGCACGGCAGGTCCTGGCGGTCGGCCTCGTCCTCCACCTGGACGATCACGTGCACCGGCCTGCCGGCGGGGATCCGCTCCAGCGCCGCGCCGATCGCCGGCAGCGCGGCCTCGTCGCCGACGAGCAGGTGCCAGTCGGCCTCCGCGTCGGGCGCGTACGCCCCGCCGGGGCCGAGCAGCCGCAGTGTGTCGCCGGGACGCGCGGCGGCCGCCCACGGGCCCGCCAGGCCGCTGTCGCCGTGGTGCACGAAGTCGATGGTCAGCTCGCCCGCCGCGGGGTCGAACGCGCGCACCGTGTACGTCCGCAGGCGCGGCCACTCCTCGCGCGGGTGGTCCCGCCGGACGGCCTCGATGTCGAGCGGCTCGCCGTACTCGACGCCCGGGACCGGAAACAGGATCTTCACGTAACGGTCCGTGAACGGGGTGTCGGGGAACGACGCGAGCTCGGGCCCGGCGGCCACGACGCGCACCATGTGCGGGCCGATCCGCTCGGTGCGCGCGACCTCGAGGGTGGTCATGCGGCGTGGCACGGGGCATACCTCCGGAAGCGTGGGTCTTTCGATCCACGCTACGCCGGGAGCGAGGTGAGGCAACCCTTGCTCCCGGACGGCAGAAGGCCGGCCGGGACGTGCCCGGCCGGCCCTCGTGCGGTGCCTCGCTCAGTTCTCCTGGTGGTAGGCCTCCAGGACCTCGGCCGGGATGCGGCCGCGGTCGGACACCTTCATCCCGCGCTTGCGGGCCCAGTCGCGGATGGCCGGGTTCTGCTCGCGGTCGATCGACGGCCGCCGGTTCGTGCCGCCGGGCGACGATCCGCCACCGCCGCGGCGCCGCCCGGAGGCCCGCCGGGCCGCACCCACGTAGGACGCCAGGGCGTCCCGCAACTTGCTCGCGTTCGCCGTCGACAGGTCGATCTCGTAGCTCTTACCGTCGATGCCGAACTCGACGGTCTCGTCGGCCTTGTCGCCGTCGAGGTCGTCGATCAGCTTGATCTCGCGGATCTGCGCCACCGCCGCAGCCTCCTGGTTCGAATAGTTCCTCTGAATGAACGGCCGCGCCGTCGAGGAAATATAACGTGATTACCGAAGGCCTGTCGAGCAGGGGCCGATACCGCGTCGGAATCTGGAACGGGTTATAGCTCCCGGCGGACGAGCGGGAAGAGGATCGTCTCGCGGATTCCGACGCCGGTCAGCGTCATGAGCAGGCGGTCGACGCCCATTCCCATGCCGCCGGTCGGCGGCATTCCGTACTCCATGGCCCTCAGGAAGTCCTCGTCGAGCTGCATGGCCTCGGGGTCGCCCTTGGCGGCCAGCAGCGACTGGGCGTGCAGCCGCGTGCGCTGTTCCACGGGGTCCACCAGCTCGGAGTAGGCCGTGGCCAGCTCGTGGCCGAAGACGATGAGGTCCCAGGACTCGGCGAGGCGCGGGTCGTCGCGGTGCTGGCGGGTCAGCGGGCGGACCTCGACCGGGTAGTCGCGGACGAACGTCGGTTCCTGCAGCGTGTGCTCGACGAGCTTCTCGAACAGCTCCAGCACGATTTCACCGGCACCCCACGAATCCTGCAGCGCCACGTCGTGGGTGGCGGCGATCTTGCGCAGTTCCTCGGCGGACGTGTCCGGCGTCACGGATTCGGACACCGCGGCCGAGACCGATTCGTGTAGCGTGATCGACCGCCACTCGCCACCGAGATCGTGTTCCGACCCGTCCGCGTGACGCACGACGGTGGAACCGAACACGGCCCGTACACATTGCTGGATCAGCTCGCGGGTCAGAACGGCCATGTCGTCGTAGGTGGCATAGGCCTGGTAGGCCTCGAGCATCGCGAACTCGGGTGAATGGGTCGAGTCGATGCCCTCGTTGCGGAAGACGCGGTTGAGCTCGAAAACGCGCTCGATGCCGCCGACGACCGCCCGCTTGAGGAACAGCTCGGGCGCGATCCGCAGATACAGGTCGGTGTCGATGGCGTTCGCGTGCGTGACGAACGGGCGCGCCGTCGCCCCGCCGTGCAGCAGCTGCAGCATCGGCGTCTCGACCTCGACGTAGTCGCGGGCCTCGAACTCCCGGCGCAGGGTGCGCAGCACGGTGGAGCGCGTGCGGACCATCTCGCGCGCCTGCGGGCGCATGATCAGGTCCACGTAGCGCTGCCGGACGCGGGTCTCCTCGGACAGGTCGCTGTGCGCGTTGGGCAGCGGGCGGATCGCCTTGGCCACCATCTCCCACGAGTCCGCCATCACGGACAGCTCACCGCGCCGCGAGGTGATGACCTCACCGGTGACGGCCACGTGGTCGCCCAGGTCGACCTGCGCCTTCCAACGGGTCAGCTCGTCCGCCCCCACCTTCGCGAGGCTCAGCATGGCCTGCAGCTCCGTACCGTCCCCCTCGGTGAGCTGGGCGAAGCAGAGCTTGCCGGTGTTGCGGAGGAACATGACCCGCCCGACGACGGTCACGATCTCGCCGGTCGCGGTGTCCGCCGGCAGGTCGGGGTGCGCCTCGCGCACGGCGCGGAGCGTGTGGGTGCGCGGCACGAGGACGGGATACGGGTCGACGCCCGCCTCCAGCATCTCCGTGCGCTTCTTCGCGCGCACCTGCATCTGCTCGGGCAGGTCGTCGGCGGGGGTGCGCGGCTCGTCGGTCACGCCCGGTAAGGCTAGACGGCGGTACCGCGGGCCGTCCGCGCGGTGTCCGCCCGCGGGCCCCCCGCACCGTCGGCGGACGCGGCCGGGCGGGCGTTGCGCTCGTAGGTGAGCCGCAGGCCCTCGAGGGTGAGGTCCGGCGCGTACTCGCTGATGGTGTCCGAGATGCCCTTCATCAGCGGCGCGAGGCCGCCGGTGCCCAGCACCGTGACCGGGCCCGCGCCGGGGCCGAGCTCGCCGATGATCCGGCGCACCAGGCCGTCGACCTGGCCGGCGAAGCCGTAGAGCACACCGGACTGCAGGCACTCCACCGTGTTCTTGCCGATGACCGAGCGGGGCGGCACGAGCTCCACGGTGCGCAGCGCGGCGGCACGCTGGGCGAGCGCGTCCATCGAGATCTCGATGCCGGGGGCCAGCGCACCGCCGAGGAACTCCCCCTTGGCCGAGACCACGTCGATGTTCGTCGAGGTCCCGAAGTCGACGACGATGCAGGCGGTGGCGTGCCGGTGATGCGCGGCGAGCGTGTTCACCACGCGGTCCGCGCCCACCTCGCGGGGGTTGTCGACCAGCAGCGGCACGCCCGTCCGCACCCCGGGCCCGACGACGACGGTCGGCATCCGCGCCGCGCGGCGCTCCAGCATCAGCCGCAGTTCCCGCAGCAGCGACGGCACCGTGGACAGTGCCGCCACGCCGTCGACCCGCGGGGCGTACTCGCCGAGCATCGCGCCGACCGCGACCTCCAGCTCGTCGGCGGTGATCCGCGGGTCGGTGCGCATCCGCCAGTCCCGGACGAGGAGCTCGCCCTCGTACACACCCAGCGCGATCTGGGTGTTGCCGATGTCGACGCAGAGCAGCATCGCTAGCGCGAGCCGGACAGCAGCCCGGACCCTTCGGGGGCGTGGGCCGGGTCCGACCCCTGCTCGACGATCCGGTTGTGCTCGTCGACGAACACCACGCGCGGCGAGTAGGTGAGCAGCTCGGCCTCGTCGAGCTGGCCGTAGGCGATCAGGATGACGAGGTCGCCGGGGTGCACCAGGTGCGCGGCCGCGCCGTTGATGCCGATGACGCCGCTGCCCCGCTCCCCGGGGATCACGTACGTCTCGAGCCGGGCCCCGTTCGTGATGTCGACGATCGCGACCTGCTCGCCCTCCAGCAGGTCCGCGGCCTCCATGAGGTCGCGGTCGACGGTCACCGAGCCGACGTAGTGCAGGTCGGCCTGGGTCACCGTGGCGCGGTGGATCTTCGAGGTCATCATGGTGCGCAGCACGGGGAGCTCCCTGGGGCTGTCCGATGGGTCAACGGTCGGTTCCGCGGCGTTCCAGGTGGATGCACCGCGAGGCGGAGGCGCGTCCTCATACCGGGCGTATTCGGACGTGTCGACGACGAGGGCCGCCGCCCGGGGCGGCGCGGGACGATCGGTGATCCATCGGACAGTCCCTCAGAGTTGGACGGCGACGTTGTCGATCAGGCGGGTGGTGCCGATCCGGGCGGCGACGAGCAGCCGGGCGCGCCCGCCGTCGACCGGTTCGCCGAGGGTGTCGGCGTCGCGCAGCTCCAGGTACTCGACCTGCAGCGCCGGTTCGGCGTCGAGGACCGCGCGGGCCCGTTCCAGGACGGCCGCGGGCCCGTAGGCCGACACGGCGGCGCCCTCGCGCAGCGCGCGGGAGAGCGTGACGGCGCGGGTGCGCTCGTCGGCGGAGAGGTAGACGTTGCGCGAGGACAGCGCCAGCCCGTCGGGCTCGCGGACGGTCGGCACGCCCACCACCGACAGCGGGAAGTCCAGGTCGCGCACCATCTTCTTGACCAGCGTGAGCTGCTGGTAGTCCTTCTCGCCGAACAGCGCGACGTCGGGCCCCACGATGTGGAAGAGCTTCGCGACGACGGTCAGCATCCCGTCGAAGTGCCCCGGCCGCGGCCCGCCCTCGAGGTCGGCGCCGAGCGCGCCGGCGCCGATCCGGGTGTCCGAGCCCGGCGGGTACATGTGGTCGACCGACGGCGTGAAGACCAGTTCGACGCCCTCCTCGCGGCACGCGTCGAGATCGCGCTCGAGCGGCCGGGGGTAGCGCTCCAGGTCCTCGTTCGGCCCGAACTGCAGCGGGTTCACGAAGATGCTGACGACCGGGACGACGTTGCCCGGTACCGACCGGGCGTGCCGGATGAGCTCGCGGTGACCCTCGTGCAGTGCGCCCATCGTCGGCACGAGCACGACCTTGCGCCCGGCCGCGCGCAGCGCGCGGGTGACCGGGGTCAGCCTGGCCGGGTCGTCGTGCACGGTCAGGCGGCCGCGGGCGTAGCCGTTGCGGGTGCGGGCGGGTGCGGTCACCGGTGCTCCTCCGAGTCGTCGAGGGCGGCGCGGACCTCGTCCGCCGCGTGGTCGGGCAGCAGCCCGCCCTGCGTCGCGCGGTGCGCGGTGCGGCGGGCGAGGCTGCGGTAGGTGTCGGCGAGCTCGGGATCGACGCGGTCGAGCTCGCGGAGGTGGGTGCGCACGGTGCCGACGTCGCCCCGGGCCACCGGCCCGGTCAGCGCCCGGTCGCCGTGGCGCAGCGCGTTGTCCAGCGCGGCGGAGAGCAGCGGGCCGATCAGCCGCTCCGCGGAGGGCGAGCCCGCGGAGCCGACCGCCGACCCGGCCCGCAGGACGGCCTTGTCGAGGAGCTCGGCACAGTCCCGCACGAGCGTGACCAGGTGGTTCGCGCCGTGGGCGAGGGCGGCGTGGTAGAGCGGGCGGAGCTCCTCGGGCACCCGGACCGGCTCGGCGCCCAGCTCCAGGACCAGGGCCTCGCCCACGTTCCAGGCGGCCTCGTCGTCCGCCCGGGCCGTCACCGCGATGCAGCACCCGGTGAGACGCTGGACGTCCTCGGGGCGGCCGGTGAACGTCATGACCGGGTGCAGGGCGAGCGGCAGGACCCCGTGCTCGGCCGCCGGCTCGAGCACGTCGGCGCCGTGCGCGCCGGCGGTGTGGACCACGATCTGGCCGGGGCGGAAGGCACCCGAGGCGGCGAGACCGCGGACGAGACCGGGCAGCACGTCGTCCGGGACGGCGAGGAGGGCGAGGTCCGCCGCGCGGATCACCTCGTCCGGGGCGAGCAGCGGGGCGTCGGGCAGGAGGGTCTCGGCGCGGTGCACGGACGCCCGGGACACCCCGGAGGTCGCCACGACCCGGTGCCCCACCGCGTCCCAGGCTGCACCCAGGACGGCTCCGACGCGGCCGGCGGAGACCACTCCGACGGCCAGCCGGGCAGGCCGGCCAGCACTCATCACGCGCTCCTGCTCCGTTCCAGTCCACCAGGGGTACCGGACGTTGTGGTCGACATCGATCGGCGACGACGGGCACGAGGGTAGGCGGGCGCGGCCCCTCCCGGGGAGGGCGCGTGACGGGCTTCACCGGGCCGGGCGGCTCACACACCGCTCCCGTGCACGTCACGACGCGGTGAGGCGGACGGGGGTTCCGTGGCGGCGCAGCGTGCGGGAGATCGTCGATGTCGTGGGTTCGCGCAGCTCACGCCGCTCACACTCGATCGCGGACCGGGTTCCCCGGGGAGATGCCGCTGCTCGGGACGCCGGTCGTGGCTGCTCCTGCCCTGCTGATCAGCGCTGGGCCGGCGGGCCCCATCCCGGCGGGGCGCCGGGGGGCGGCTGCTGACCGTGCCGGGGCAGGCCCGGGGCGCCGTAGGTCGGCGGGGGGCCCTGACCGGGGCCGGGGGGACCGTGGCCGGGCGAGGGCTGGCCGTGGCCCGGCGTGACGTAGCCCTGGGAGGGCGGTCCGTACCCCTGCGGGACGGGAGCCCAGCCGGGTGCGGGTGCGGGCGGCGGGGTCCAGCCCGGCGGGTGCTGGTTGCCCCAGGCGGCGGTGAGGGCGTCGGGCATGCCGAGGGCCCGGGCGCGGGCCTTGGCCAGGGCGCGCAGCCGCTCGTGCTCCAGCTCGGCGGCGCTGTCCCGCACCGCCCCGCGCGCGATGCGCGCCCGCAGGAAGGCCAGCTCGGTGACGGCGGCCTGGTAGTCGGCGACCGCACGGGCGGCGTGCGGGCCCGACCGCTGCCGGACGGCCCGGCGCCAGCCCCGCCGCTGCGCGAGGTTGCCGAGCAGCGGCACCTCGCTCCACGCGATCCACCCGGCCTGCGCGAACGACGGCAGCTGCTCGGCGACCGTCCTCGCCTCGCGCCGCCGCTGCCAGATCACGACGACCGCCAGCCCGATGAACAGCGGCACCATGATCACGACGTAGACCTGCACGAAGCCCGTACCGCCGAGGACCGACGCGGCCCCGTTCCACAGCGCGTGCAACAGCACCGCGACCAGGTAGCCGGCGAGCACCGCGAGCACGCGCACCGTGGTGCTGCGGGTGGCCGCGGCGATCCCGGCGCCGATGCCCGTCATGGCCGTGAACAGCGGGTGCGCGAAGGGCGAGAACACCCCGCGCAGCAGCAGCACGGCGAGCACGCCGCCGCTCTGCCCGGCCATCGCGTCCTCGGCGAAGGCGCGTCCGATGTAGAGGATGTTCTCGGTGAAGGCGAACCCCGCGGCGACCAGGCCCGCGTAGACGATCCCGTCGACGATCCCGTCGAACTCCCGGCGCCGCCACACCAGCAGCCCGACGAGGAAGGCGCCCTTGAGCGCCTCCTCGACGAACGGGGCGATCACCACCGACCCCAGGACGTCGCCGTTGCCGCGGCCGAGCAGGGCGTCGACCGCCAGGGCCGCGCTCGAGTTGATGAGCAGCGCGGACAGCGCCGCGAAACAGGCGCCCCAGAGGAACGCGATCAGCAGCATCCGCGGCGGCTCGGGCTCCCACCGGTCGATCCACAGGAAGGTCGCGACGACCGGGCCGACCGGCAGCAGCGCGCACAGCGCCCCGACCAGCACCCCGCCGGGGCCGACCGAGTTGCCCACCAGGCCCAGCACCACGAGCCCGCAGACCCCCAGCGCCACCAGGCCGACGACCGGCAGCAGCACGCCCTTGCGCCGCGCGGCGTGGGTGTGCCGCGTGGTCGGCTCCGCGGGCGGACGTCCGGTCGGGACGGGGTAGGCCATGGCCGCGAGCCTACTTTCAGCCACCGACATCCACCGGCGGTCACCACGCCCTCGGTCGGGCGCCCCGCGCGTCCGGACGCCCCTGGGGGCGTCTGACGGATCATCCGACGGGCGCCCCCTAGCGGGTGGCCGCCCCACCTCCGGAGCCGCCGTCCCGGCGCTGCTCGTCCGGGTCGTCGGGGGTGCGGCAGCACCGTTCGAGCCAGAGCGCGCCGCCGACCAGCACGAGCGCACACACGAGCCCGATCACCGCGGCCGTGGTGTCCGACGCCGCCGCGGTGATCGTCGAGGCCCGCGGCAGCACGTAGACCAGCAGGCCGGCCCAGAGCCCGCCGACGAGCGCCCCGCCGACCGCCGAGGCCTGCGCCACCAGCACCGCCCGCGCCGCGACCAGGGGCTCGACCGGCCTGCTCCCGCGCCGGCGCTCCACGCGTCCCTTGAGGATCCAGCCCGCGACGGCCTCGGCCACTCCGAGCACGCCGAGCGTGATCCCCGCGGGCGCGGGGAAGGAGGGCAGCGTGCCGTAGGTCAGGCTGACGATCAGGTGCGCCACGATCCCGGCGCCGAGGAAGGCGACGAGCAGGTCACGGGACCGGACCGCCTTCACCGCAGGACCGCCGTCACCACAGGACCGCCCTCACCGCAGGACCAGGTCCGGCCGGGGCCGCACCGTCTCCGCCTCGCCCGCGGGCAGCGCGGCGAGGAGGTCGGCGACGGGCCCGTGCCCGGGCAGCACCGCGTCGGGCTCCACGTCGAGCCACGGGATCAGCACCGTGGCCCGCTCCGCGGTGCCCGGGTGCGGCAGCAGCAGCTCGGGATTCTCGCTGGTCACCCCGTCGACCGTGACGACGTCGACGTCGAGGGTGCGCGGGCCCCACCGGACCTCGCGGACCCGCTCGGCGGCCTGCTCCAGCTCCTGTCCGCGCCGCAGCCACCCCCAGTGGTCCACGACCGGGTCCTCGACGATCAGGACCGCGTTGAGGAAGTCCGGCTGCTCGACACCGCCCCACGGCGCGGTCTCGTAGACCGGGGACGCGGCGACCACCGCCGCACCGAACCCGGCGACGGCACCGCGCAGGTGGCCGAACCGGTCCCCCAGGTTCGAACCCAGCGACAGCACCGCGCGGCTCACGCCGGGATCACCCGGCCCGGCCCGCCCACGCGGCGGGAGCGGCGGGCGACCACCGCGACGTCGGCGAAGTCGAGCGGAATGGGGGCGTTCGGCTTGTGCAGGGTGACCTCGACGGCCTGCACGCGCTCGTCCTCCATGACGGCGTCGGCGATCTCCGCGGAGACCGTCTCGATGAGGTCCCGGGGCTCGCCCGCGACGATCGCCGCGGCCCGTTCGGCCAGCTCGCCGTAGTGCACGGTCCTGGTGAGATCGTCCGTGGCCGCGGCCTCCCGCAGGTCCAGCCACAGCACCACGTCGACGACGAAGTCCTGCCCGTCCCGCTTCTCGTGCTCGAACACACCGTGGTGGCCCCGCACCCGCAGCCCCCGCAGCTCGATGCGGTCCGTGTCGGGAACGCCGTCGGGCCCGCTCATGCCGGGGGCTCCCCCAGCCAGGGGCCCGTGCGGGCGCGCGAGGCGCCGAGCCGGTACGCGGTGCTGACGGCCACGGCGTCCATCGTCGACTCGACGTCGTGCACCCGGACGCCCCAGGCGCCCGCGTGCGCGGCGAGGGCGCTGACGGCGGCGGTGGCCGCGTCGCGCCCGGCCGGCGGGCGCACCTTCCCCTCGGCGTCGGCCAACAGCTGGCCGAGGAAGCGCTTGCGCGAGGCCCCGACCAGAACCGGGAAGCCCAGCGCGACCAGCACGTCCAGCCGGCGCAGCAACGCCCAGTTGTGCGCGGCCGTCTTCGCGAAGCCGAGCCCGGGGTCGAGGATCAGCCGGTCCGGGTCGACCCCGGCCATGACGGCCGCGTCGGCCCTGGCGACGAGCTCCTGCCGCACCTCGCCGATGACGTCCTCGTACGAGGCCAGCTCCTGCATCCGGTCGCTGTGTCCGCGCCAGTGCATCAGGATCCACGGCACCCGCAGCGCCGCGACCGCGGCTGCCATGTGCGGGTCGGCGAGTCCCCCGGACACGTCGTTGACCACGATCGCGCCGGCCTCGACCGCGGCCTCGGCCACCGAGGCGCGGGTGGTGTCGACGCTGACCCGGACGCCCTCGGCGACCAGCTCGCGGATTACCGGGACCACCCGGTCCCGCTCGGTGGGGGGGTCGACCCGACCGGCACCCGGCCGCGTGGACTCGCCGCCGACGTCGACGAGGTCGGCCCCGGCGTCGCGCATGGCCACCCCGTGCGCGACGGCGTGCTCGCGGTCCAGGTAGCGGCCGCCGTCGGAGAACGAGTCCGGGGTGACGTTGAGGATGCCCATCACGACGCAGCGGCCGGGATGCGGGACGCGACCCTCCAGCCGGTCCGCCATCAGGTGCCCCGGATCAGCGACAGCGCCTCCGCGCGCGAGGACGGCGAGGTCTGGAAGAGCCCCCGGACGGCGGAGGTGGTCGTGCGCGAGCCCGGCTTGCGGATGCCGCGCATCGCCATGCACAGGTGCTCGGCGTCGATCACGACGATCACGCCGCGCGGGTCCAGCTTGCGGACCAGCGCGTCGGCGACCTGCCCGGTCAGCCGTTCCTGCACCTGCGGGCGCTTCGCGTACAGGTCGACCACGCGCGCGATCTTCGACAGCCCGGTGACGCGACCCTCGACGGAGGGGATGTACCCGACGTGCGCGACCCCGTGGAAGGGCACGAGGTGGTGCTCGCAGGTGCTGTACAGCGGGATGTCCTTGACGAGCACGAGTTCCCCGTGGCCCTCGTCGAACGTCCGCTCGAGGACCATGGCCGGGTCGACGTACAGCCCGGCGAAGATCTCCTCGTAGGCGCGCGCGACGCGACCGGGGGTGTCCCGCAGGCCCTCGCGGTCGGGGTCCTCCCCCAGCGCGATCAGCAGCTCGCGGACCGCGGCCTCGGCGCGCGCGTGGTCGACGCCCGCCGCGGCCTTGCGCTCCGCGGCCGTGTAGGCCGGGGCCTCGCCGTCGGTGGTTCCGGTGCTCAGTTCCTGCTCCCTGCGTCGGGGCCCTGCGGGCCCGGCGCCTCCGGGCCTTCGGCAGCCGGACGCCGGGCGGGCGGCTCCTGCTGCCCGAGCTGCTGGGTCGGCTGGTCCGAGGAGGCCTGCTCGTGCTGCTCCCGACCGTAACCGGGGCCGTGTCCCTGCGCCGCCTGGTCACCCTGGTGGGGGGCCCAGTTCGACGGCGGCCAGGCCTGCCCGGCCGGGGTGGTCGCGGGCCGCCAGTCCGGCGGGGCGCCGTAGTTCGGTGCGACGGCGTACGGGGGCTGCTGCGCCTGGTAGCCGCCGGCGGCCTGGGGGACCTGGCCGCGGCCGTTCGCCGCGCCGTTGCCCTGCGCGTGCGCGCCGTTGCCCTGCGACCCGTGCCCCGGGGCCGCCTCGGACGGGAACCCGCCCGGGTAACCGCCGTTCGGGCCGGGGTTGGGCAGCGGCCCGGGCCCGCCGTTCGGGCCCGGCGACGGGACGCCGCGGCTGCCGCCCGGGTACGACCCGACCGGGGTCGGCTCGCGCTCGGTCTCCGGCGGCCAGGCCTCGCCGCGCTCGTGGGCCAGCTCGGCGCGCGTCTTGATCGGCGGCTTGTCCGACGGGGTGCGCTCGCCGAAGTCGTTGAACGCGGTGATCCGCGGGCGCTTCTCGACGTCGCCGAAGATCCGCTCCAGGTCCCGGCGGGTCAGCGTCTCCTTGTCCAGGAGCTCGACGACCAGGTTGTCCAGGACGTCCCGGTAGGTGTTGAGGATCTCCCACGCCTCGGTGTGCGCGGCCTCGATGAGCTTGCGCACCTCCTCGTCGATCTCGTGGGCGACCTCGAGCGAGTAGTCCGCCTGGTTGCCCATCGACCGGCCGAGGAACGGGTCGCCCTGCTCGCGGCCGTAGCGGACCGCGCCGAGCCGGGCGCTCATGCCGTACTCGGTCACCATCGCCCGGGCGATCTTGGTGGCCTGGTCGATGTCCGACGACGCGCCGGTGGTCGGCTCGTGGAACACGAGCTCCTCCGCCGAGCGCCCGCCCATGGCGAAGACCAGCCGCGCGATCATCTCCGAGCGCGTCATCAGGCCCTTGTCGTCCTCGGGGACGACGAGCGCGTGCCCACCGGTGCGCCCGCGCGGCAGGATCGTGAGCTTGTACACCGGCTCGAGGTCCGGCATCGCCCACGCGGCCAGCGCGTGCCCGCCCTCGTGGTAGGCGGTGATCTTCTTCTCCTGCTCGGAGATGATCTTACCCTTGCGCCGGGGGCCGCCGACCACGCGGTCGACCGACTCCTCCAGGGCCGCGCCGTTGATCAGCGACCCGTTCTCGCGGGCGGTGAGCAACGCGGCCTCGTTGATCACGTTGGCCAGGTCGGCGCCGGACATCCCGACGGTGCGCTTGGCCAGCCCGTCGAAGTCCACGTCGTTCGCGAAGGGCTTGCCCTTCGAGTGCACGGCCAGGATCGCCTTGCGGCCGGCCAGGTCGGGCGCGCCGACCGGGATCTGCCGGTCGAAGCGGCCCGGGCGCAGCAGCGCCGGGTCGAGGATGTCCGGGCGGTTGGTGGCCGCGATGAGGATGATGCCGCCGCGCGCGTCGAACCCGTCCATCTCCACGAGGAGCTGGTTCAGGGTCTGCTCGCGCTCGTCGTGCCCGCCGCCGAGGCCCGCGCCGCGCTGACGGCCCACCGCGTCGATCTCGTCGACGAAGATGATGCAGGGCGAGTTCTGCTTGGCCTGCTCGAACAGGTCCCGCACGCGGGAGGCGCCGACACCGACGAACATCTCGACGAAGTCCGAGCCGGAGATCGTGTAGAACGGCACGCCCGCCTCGCCGGCGACCGCACGGGCCAGCAGCGTCTTGCCCGTGCCGGGCGGGCCGTAGAGCAGCACGCCCTTCGGGATCTTCGCGCCGAGCGCCTGGTAGCGGCCGGGGTTCTGCAGGAAGTCCTTGATCTCGTAGAGCTCCTCGACCGCCTCGTCCGCACCGGCGACGTCGGCGAAGGTGGTCTTGGGCATGTCCTTGGACAGCTGCTTGGCCTTCGACTTGCCGAAGGACATGACCCGGTTCCCGCCGCCCTGGGCGTTGTTCATCATCCAGAACAGGACGAGGAGCACCAGGCCCAGCGGGATCAGGTAGATCAGCATCGTGGTCAGGAACGAGTCCTGCCGCACGATCGTGTTGTAGTTCGCGACCCCGGCGTCCTGCAGCTTCGTGAACACCGCGTTCGACGACGCCGCGGGGTACTGCGTGATGATCTTCGTGCTGCCGTCGACCGGGTTGTTCAGGTCGAGCCGGAGCCGCTGCTCCTTGTCCTCGATCGTCGCGTCGGCCACGTTCCGCGCGTCGATCTGCTGCAGCGCCGTGGAGGTCGGGACCTGCGTGTAGCCGCGGGTGTCGTCGAAGAGCACGGAGAACGCGAAATAGACCAGGACCACGACGAGGATCCAGATCAAGGGGTTGCGGAGCAGGCGCTTGCGGTCCATGCAGCTTCGGCCCTGGTGGCCTTCACCTTCCCGAGTGTGCTTTCCGGTCCCGCGCTGGCGGCGACGCGCCGACCGGCCTGATCCGCCAGGATAGCTTCCGCCGGCCGAGGACGCGCCACCGCGCCGGGCGCGGGCCGGCGGGGTGATCGTGCCAGGTCAACGATCGACACCCGGGTGGTGTTCCCGGCCGTCGCCGCAGGCCCCGGGCCCGTCGCGCCCCCGGGGTCTCGGACCCGTCTCGGGACCGCACCGAACCGGCCACCCGCCTCGCCGCGGACGTTCACGGGATGGTGGGGTATCCGGGGGGCCGAGGTGTCGTTGGACCCTGGCGGCGGGTACACGCGGGGCCGAATCGTGGCGGGCGGTCACGGCAGGTCGGGAAAGCAAGGGGTGGCGGATGCGTTTGCGGTCGGGTCGTGCGGTGCGGGGGCCGGGCTCGTGGGCCCGGCGGGCGGCGGTCGCCGGGGCGGTGGCCGGGGTGGCCGCCGCGGCCTTGTTCCTGCCCTCGACCGCGAGCGCGCGCCCGGCGCTGGCGGCCCCGGCCGCCGCGCCCGCGCCGGCCTGGGCGTCCCGGGACGGCGCGGCGGTGCACCCCGGGGTGAGCACCACCACGCAGGGCGGCGGCACCTGCACCAGCAACTTCGTCTTCCGCGGCGGCGACGGCACGGTCTACCTCGGACAGGCCGCGCACTGCGCCGGGACCGGCGAGTCCACCGAGACGGACGGGTGCACATCGGCCACGATGCCCGTCGGCACGGCGGTGACCGTCCGCGGCGACCGCGGCTTCACCGCGACCGGGACGATGGTCTACAGCTCCTGGGTCACCATGCAGCGCCAGGGCGAGACCGACCCCGACACCTGCGCTTTCAACGACTTCGGGCTGGTCAAGCTGCCGCCGGAGGCCGTGGCCGTCACGAACCCGACCGTGCCGTGGTTCGGCGGGCCCACCGGCGTCGCGACGGGCGGGCTGCCGGCCGGCGCGCAGACCTTCAGCTACGGCAACTCACCGCTCCGCGGCGGCGTGAGCGCGCTCAGCCCCAAGGCGGGGGTCAGCGCCGGCGACGTCGGCAGCGGCTGGGGGCACACGGTCTACACGGTCAGCCCGGGCGTCCCCGGCGACTCCGGCAGCGCGTTCCTCGACGCCTCCGGCCGCGCGATCGGCCTGCTGTCCACGCTGAACCTCGCCCCGCTGCCGGTCAGCAACGGCGTCTCCGACCTGTCCCGGGTGCTGGCCTACGCCAACACCCACGGGGAGCTCGGCGACCTCTCGCTGGTCGACGGCACGGTGCCCTTCACGTCGACCCCGGCCGGGGTGGCCCCGGAGGACCTCGCCCCGCCGGCGGGACCGCCGGTGGGCGCGAACTCCTGAGCCGGGGCCCTCAGGCGTAGACGGACGGGTCGAGCGTGCCGATGTAGGGCAGGTCCCGGTAACGCTCGCCGTAGTCCAGCCCGTACCCGACGACGAACTCGTTGGGGATGTCGAAGCCCACGTACTTCACGGGCACCTCGACCTTCACCGCGTCGGGCTTGCGGAGCAGCGTGACCACCTCGAGCGAGGCGGGCTGGCGCGACTCCAGGTTCTTGAGCAGCCACGTCAGCGTGAGCCCGGAGTCAATGATGTCCTCGACGATCAGCACGTGCCGGCCCGCGATGTCGCGGTCGAGGTCCTTGAGGATCCGCACCACGCCCGACGACGAGGTCGACGAGCCGTAGGAACTGACCGCCATGAACTCCAGCTGCACCGGCAGCGGCACGGCCCGGGCGAAGTCGGTCATGAACATCACGGCGCCCTTGAGGACGCCCACGAGCAGGAGGTCGGAGTCGCGGCCGCCGGAACCGGTCACGTCGGCGTAGTCCTTGCCGATCTGCTCGGCGAGCTCGGCGGTCTTCTCGCCGATCTGCTGCTCGGTGACCAGGACGGACGCGATGTCCTCGTCGTACACGGGGTGTGGCCCTCTCGCTCGGCGGTCGTTCTGCGGGCGCGGGCCGAACTCAGCCCGGCCGTGCGGGTACGAGCCTTCCATGCTCGCGGACGACGTCCAACCCGCCGGGCAACCGCGGACCGCCCTGCCCCCGCCACGCGCCGACGAGGGCGTCGGCGGCGCGCAGGTGCGCATCGGTGACCGCGGTCGCGCCACGCTCGAGGAGCCACTCGCGCAGCACCCGCCTGCGGACCGCGGCGGGGACCCCGAGGAGGACGTCGACCCTGAGGGTGTTCCCGTCGCGTGCCTCCTCATGCACCCGCCGCGCCCATATCGCCAGCGCCTCGTCGTCCTCGCGGAGCTGGGCCGCGGTGCGGGCCAGGGCCTCGGCGACGCCACCGGCCAGCACGTCGTCGAGCAGCGGGAGGACCTCGGCACGCAGCCGGGAGCGGCGGAACCGCGGGTCGGAGTTGTGCGGGTCCTCCCAGGGCACGGGACCGCCGGCGCAGGCCTCCCGGACCCGGGTCCGGCGCACGCCGAGCAGCGGGCGCAGCCACGGCGCGTCCCACTCCCGCATACCGGCGAGCGAGCGCGCGCCGGAGCCCCGGCCGAGGCCGAGCAGCACCGTCTCGGCCTGGTCGTCGAGGGTGTGCCCGAGCAGGACCGGCGAGCACGGGTGCGGGCGCGCGGCCGCCAGGGCGGCGTATCGGGCGCGGCGCGCGGCCGCCTCGGTGCCGCCCGGGCCCTCGACGGTCACGGGGTGCACCCGGGCCTCGATCCCGCGCGCGCGCAGCGCCTCGGCGAGGGCGCGCGAGCGCTCCCCGGACCCCTCCTGCAACCGGTGGTCGACGATCGTGGCGCAGACCTCGCCGGGCCGCTCGGCCTGCGCGGCCAGCACCAGGGCCAGCGAGTCCGCCCCGCCGGAGCACCCGACGACGAGCGGGGCGCGGCGGACGTCGTCGGGCAGCCGCCCGAGCGCCCCCCGCACCGCCTGCCGGACCTCGTTCATCGCGTGCACCATGGCTCCATAACGCGCTGAACGAGCCCAGGAATTCGCATTATGGTTCCATAACGCGCACAAGAGGGCTCGAATCGAGCGTCATGGCTCCATAGTGCGGTCTCACGCCACGCGGGTGAGCCACTGCTCCGGCGCGGCGAGCTCCGTGCGGGTGGGCAGCGTGTTCGGCGAGTTCCAGACCTTGTTGAAGCCCTCCATGCCGGCCTCCCGCACCACCTGCTTGGTGAAGGCCGAGCCCACGGCGTACTGCTTGACCTTGGCCTCCACGCCGAGCAGCGCGCGCAGCACCCGGTCGATGATCCCCCCGCCGCGGCGGCGCACCGTGAACCGCGCCCGGATGGTCTCCACCGTGGGGACGACCTCGGGGCCGGCCGCGTCCATCACGTGGTCCGCGTGCCCCTCCAGGAGCGTGGTGAGCGCGATCAACCGGTCCAGCACCGCGCGCTGCTCGGGGCCCTGGAGCAGCTCGACCAGCGCGAGCGAGTCCCCCTTGGCCTCCTTGAAGGCCCGGATCGCCTCCGGCAGCCGCTCGAGCATCGCGCTGCCGTTGGCCGTGCTCATCGACAGGAACCGCCCGACCTCGGCAGCGAAGTGCTCGCGCAGCCAGGGCACGGCCGTGAACTGCAGCCGATGCGTGGCCTCGTGCAGGCAGACCCACAGCCCGAAGTCCTCGGACGGGACGTCGAGGGCCTGCTGCGCGGCGTAGACGTTGGGCGCGACGAGCAGCAGCCGGCCGTCCTTCGCGGGCCCGCCGAACGGGTCGTACTGGCCGAGCACGCGGGCGCCGACGAAGGCGAGCACGCCGCCGATCTGCAGGCCGGAGGTCGTGGAGGTGACCGCCCGGGCCGCCCGCGCGGTGCGCGGCAGCCGGGCGCCCGCGGTGAGCTCGGCCATCCCGTCGACGGCCGCGGCCGCCCACGCCGGCCGGTCGACGACGTCGGCGGGCAGCAGGGGCAGGCCCTCGCCCAGCCCGGTCACGGCCCGGACGTGCCCCTCCGCCACCGCCGCGTCCTTGCGCAGCCGCTCGACCAGCTCCGTGGCGACGGCGGCGCTCACGGGCGGACCGGCGGGCACCAGGCGGGCGGCCGTGCGCCTGGCGAGGCCCCAGTTCACCGGCAGGCCGGGCACGGTGTCGCGGTCGGTCACGTCGGTCGGGGCGTTCACCTCCGCCACGCTACGCGGGAGTCAGCGGCAGCCGCAGCGGCTCAGCGTGGCCGCGATGGTGTCCAGCCGCGGCCGCACGGTGGCCGGGGACGGGCCGTTCGACATCAGCGCGAAGACCAGCAGCCGGCCGTCGACGTCCGTGACCACGCCCGCCAGCGCGCTCACCCCGGTGAGGGTGCCGGTCTTCGCCCGCACCACGCCGCGGCCCGCGGAGGCCGTCCCGGTGTCGAAGCGGTCCTCCAGGGTGCCGTCGCCCCCCGCGACCGGCAGCCCGGACACGATCGGGCGCAGGAACTCCGGACCCTGCCCGGGGCTCGTCGGCGCGGCCGCCGCGGCCAGGAGCGCGCCGAGCAGCCGCGGCGGCACCCGGTCCTCCGTGGAGAGCCCGCTGCCGTCGACCATGTGGGCTCCGGTGACGTCGAACCCGGCCTGCGACAGCGCGGCCAGGACCTGCTGCGAGGCGCCCGCGAAGGACGGATCGGCGTCCCGGGTCAGTGCGACGGCCCGGGCCAGGCTCTCGGCGAGGACGTTGTCCGAGGTGGTCATCAGGGTCTCGACCAGCGACGACATCGGCGCCGAGTAGACCTGGCCGAGCTGCTTCGCGTTCGCCGGGGCCCTCCCCTCGCTGACCGCGGAGGCCGACAGGCCGAGCTTCTTCGCGAAGGCCTCGCCCGCGTCGACCGCCGGGGTGGTCGTGCGGGCCCCGTCCAGCTGCGCGGGGTCGAGCCGGCCGCCGTCGAGCGTCAGCGGCATGATCGGCGCGACGTTCCCGCCCGGGATGTCCGCCGGGTCCCAGCCGGGCGCGAGCACCGGCCCGGTCCAGGTGCTCGTGTCGACGACGACCGAGGTGACCTTCTGCCCGTTCATCGCCTTCTGCACGGCGGCGACCAGGTCGTCGAGCCGGGCGGGCTCGGGGTAGATGCCGGTGCGGCCCTGGGGCAGGGCGGTGAGGGTGGGGTCGCCGCCGCCGACGAGCACGACCTGCCCCGGCTCGGCGCCCGCGACCGCGCGGGTGGCGAACCGGTCCGTCGCGTTCAGGGTCAGCAGGGCGGCCGAGGCCGTCAGGAGCTTGCCGGTACTGCCCGGAACGAGAGGCTCCTGCGGTGATTGCTGCCACAGCGGTGCGGCGCCGGCCTGCGCGGACGGGTCGACGACGACACCGGCGAAGTCGCCGAGCGCGCTCGACGAGGCGAGCGGGTCGAGCACCGAGCCGAGCCCCGCGGCGCTCGGGACGGGCGCGTCGGCGCGCAGCCCGGTGAGCTCGGGAACCGGGGCGGGAAGATCCTTCTCGGCGCGTGCCGCACTGGTGAGCCCCAGGTCGGACAGCACATTCGGGGCCTGGACGGCCACCGCGCCACCCGCTCCGGCCGCGAGCGCCAGGACGACGAGCACCACGAGGACGATGCGTCCCGGCTTCGTCGGCAGCCTCAGGGTGTCGCCGATCCGGCGGCCCAGTCCCACCTGCCCACCGCTCCCTCCGACCACTGACACCGGCGGCGCCCACGCCCGTCCCGGCCCCGGCCGGTCACGACCGGCGCGACGCGGTCCCCCACACTAGAGGTAGGCGCCGCGCCGTCGACCGTCGCGGCCTGCACGAGTCACGACCTACAGCACGACCGACCACAAGGAGCATCCCGTGGACTTCGACGTTCTCATCGAGATCCCCAAGGGCGGCCGGAACAAGTACGAGGTGGACCACAAGACCGGCCGGCTCCGCCTCGACCGGACCCTGTTCACCGCCACCCAGTACCCGGCGGACTACGGCTTCATCGAGGACACCCTCGGCGAGGACGGGGACCCGCTCGACGCGCTGGTCCTCGTGCAGGAGCCGACCTTCCCCGGCTGCCTCATCCGGTCCCGGGCGATCGGCATGTTCCGGATGAAGGACGAGAAGGGCGGCGACGACAAGGTCCTCTGCGTCCCGGCCGACGACCCGCGCCAGGAGCACCTGCGCGACATCCACCACCTGCCCGAGTTCGACCGGGCGGAGATCCAGCACTTCTTCGAGATCTACAAGACCCTCGAGCCGGGCAAGAGCGTCGAGGGTGCCTCGTGGGTCGGCCGCGCCGACGCGGAGCGCGAGATCAAGGCCTCGTGGGAGCGGGCGCGCGTGGCCGCCGAGGCCGAGGCGGCCGAGGGCGAGTCCGCCGAGCACTGATCCCGGCGGGTCGGGAGTGGCGGGTCGCGGCCTCTGGGCCGCGACCACTGCTCCTCCATGCCGGTCGTGAACCGGCCGAGCAGCCGGGTGAGCGCCGAGCGCTCCTCCGGCGACCAGTCGGCCATGATGGCGGCGATGCGCTCGTTGCGCAGCCGCCGGTTCTCCGCGAACACCCGCTCGCCCTCGTCCGTCGCGGCGACGAGGAAGGCACGCCCGTCCTCCGGGTCCGGGGTGCGCACCACGTAGCCCAGCCGCACGAGCTGCGCGACCTGCCGGCTCACGGTCGAGGGGTCGGAGTGCACCGCCTCGGCGAGCGCGCCCGTGCGGCGCGGCCCGTCCTTCACGAGGTGCACCAGCAGTAGGTACGCCGAACGGTCCACGGCGTCGGCGTTCGCCGCCTGGTAGTGCGCCTGCGCGCGGTCGACCAGCCGGATGAGGCGGACGAGCTGGGTGCCCAGCTCGTCCGCCTCGTCCACCCCGGGCGAACCGGGGTCGTGGGGGTCGAGGCCCACGGACACCTCAGACGCGCTCGAAGAGTGCGGCGAGGCCCTGCCCGCCGCCGATGCACATCGTCTCCAGGCCGAAGCGGGCGTCGCGGCGCACCATCTCCCGGGCCAGGGTGGCCAGGATCCGGCCGCCGGTCGCGCCGACCGGGTGGCCCAGCGAGATGCCCGAGCCGTTGACGTTCATCCGGTCGAAGTCCGACGGGGTGAACCCCCACTCCCGGGTGCAGGCCAGCACCTGCGCGGCGAACGCCTCGTTCAGCTCGATCAGGTCGACGTCCTTGAGCGCCACCTCGGCCTGGTCCAGTGCCTTCGCCACGGCCGGGACCGGGCCGATGCCCATCGTCTTGGGCGCAACGCCGCCCACGCCCCAGGAGACCAGCCTGACCAGCGGGCGCAGGCCCAGCTCGGCGGCCTTCTCCGGGCTGGTGACGATGCAGATCGCGGCGCCGTCGTTCTGTCCCGACGCGTTGCCCGCGGTCACCGTGGCCCCGGGGTCCTGCTTGCCCATGATCGGGCGCAGCGTGGCCAGCGTCTCCACGCTCGAGTCCGGCCGGATGTGCTCGTCGGCCTCGACCACGGTGTCGCCCTTACGGCCCTTCACCGTGACCGGCACGATCTCCTCGGCGAACCGGCCCTCGGCCTGTGCCGCCGCCGCCCGCTGGTGCGACCTGACGGAGAACTCGTCCTGCTCCTCACGCGGGATCGAGTACTCCTTGCGCAGGTTCTCCGCGGTCTCGATCATCCCGCCGGGCACCGGGTGGTGGTCCCCGCCCGCCGTCACGCGGCCCCGCGCGAGCGAGTCGTGCAGCATGACGCCCGGCCCGCCCTTGGCGCCCCACCGCATCGCGGTGGAGTAGAAGGCGGCGTTGGACATCGACTCCGCGCCACCGGCCAGCACCACCTCGCCGGCCCCGGTCTGCACCTGCATCGCGGCGTAGAGCACCGCCTGCAGGCCCGACCCGCAGCGCCGGTCGATCTGCAGCCCCGACGCCGTGACCGGCAGCCCCGCGTCCAGCGCGGCCACCCGGCCCAGCGCCGGCGAGTCCATCGTGGGATAGCAGTTGCCCAGCAGCACGTCGTCCACCGACTCCGGCGGCAGCCCCGTGCGCTCCATCAGCGCCGCGATCACGGTCGACGCCAGCGTCTTCACCGGCACGTCCCGCAGCGACCCGCCGAAACCCCCGACCGGGGTCCGCAGCGGCTCGCAGATCACCGCGTCGCGCATGATGTCCCTCCTTCTCCGCTCAGACGTACTGGCGGGTCAGCCACTCGGCGACGACCGCGGGTCGCTCCGACCCCTCCAGCTCCACCGTGACCTTGGTGGTCAGCTGCACGGCGCCGTCCTTGGTGTCCTCGACGTCGACGAGCTCGACGACCCCGCGGACCTTGCTGTCCACGGGCACCGGCGCGGTGAACCGCACCTTGTTCAGGCCGTAGTTGATGCCCATCCGGACGCCCTCGATCGAGTAGACGTCCTTCACCAGCACCGGCAGCAGCGACAGGCTGAGGAAGCCGTGCGCGATGGTCTTGCCGAACGGCCCGTCGGCGGCCTTCTTCGCGTCGACGTGGATCCACTGGTGATCGCCCGTGGCCTCGGCGAACTGGTCGATGTGCTTCTGCTCGACCGTGACCCACCCGGACTCCCCGAGCCGAGTGCCCTTGGCCCCGCGGATCTCGTCCACACCGTTGAAGACGCGCATCGAACCACCTCGTGAAGTGCGTGCCGTACCTGCCTGGTTCCCGCTCGCAACCCTGCCACATCGGAGGGGGTGCCGACGGTGTGCGTGGCCGACCCCACGGCGGACCCGGACGCGGTCAGCGCGCGAACGTGCCGCGCAGCTCCAGGCGGGCCGGTGCACCCGCCCCGGGCTCGACCCCGCCCGCCGGGGCGAGGGCCGCGGCCAGCCGGATCTCGATCCTCCGGCCGGGTAGCGGCCGCATGCGGAACACGCCCTGCACCCGGTGCGCCGCACCCTCCGGGGGCGGCGGCACCTCCGCCGGGGCCGCCAGCGCCGGACCGGCACGCAGGAGCCCGCGGACCGTCACGACGTCGTGCCGCACCCGGCGCAGGTCGGCGCAGGCGAGCCATCGGGGACCGGACGGGGCCCCGTCCCCGAGCTCCGCCCCGGCGCCGGGGTCGCCCTCGGGACCGGGGTCGGGCTGGTCCCCGAACTCGACGCTCAGCTCGGGGTCGGCGCCGAACACCGGCAGCACCAGCACCCCCCACCCGACGGCGGTGGGCAGGTCCTCCCGGCCCGGGCGGCGGAGCAGCGCGGAGGCGGAGGCGACGTCGAGCAGGTGCACGGCCGACGCGCCGGGGTCGGGCGAGCGCGCGGGGTCGGTGAGCTCCGCCGTCATGCACCCACCTCCTCGCCACCCGCGGATCGAGACTTCCCGCCGGGCGACGGGCCGATCGCACTCCGGGCGGACAACGACGGCACGGGTTCGAGGTTTTTCTCCGGAATCGACGGGAAAGCCATGACCATCGCATTCCGTGACGGCGTGGCCGGGGAATCGCACTCGATCGTGCGGCGCGTCCCAGAGTCCTCGACGTGCTCGTCACCTGCGGCTGCGTCGGCCTCGTCACATCAGCCACCCGTCCGAGCCATCGTCGGGCCGCTTTCAGGTCACATCACCGCCTGCCCATTCCGGGCGGTGGCCCGGAACCTCGACGCTCTGGGAAGAATACCGAGATCGTCTCGATTCCGTACCGTTTCCGCCTGGGGGTCCCGCAGGCGACGCCCGCCGTTCCCGACCGCGCGCGTCGTGTTCGTCCCCACACGCTCCGCGACAGGTACTGCTCCGTTCGGCGTGCAGCGGGCCCGCGCACTACTCTGCGCTGTCGGATGGTCGACCGGGGGTGGGGGCAGGGCATGGACCAGGGGACGGTCCAGGGCGCGGCCAGGGCGCGGCCCGACGGGATGGTCCACGAGGGCATTCCCTACCGTGAGCCCGCGCTCCTGGCCCGCGAGCTGCAGGCACCCGTCGACGAGGCCCTCCGCCACGGCGGCCGGGTCGTCGCCGTCCTCGACGGGCCGAACCGCGCCGCCCTGGAGTCCGTCCTCGGGTCCGCCGCCGTCGACGTCGAGTGGCGCGACCCCGCGGAGGTGCACCGGGTCCCGGCCTTCACCGTCGCCAGCCGCTGGGCGCGGCTGTCCCGCCGCAACCCGCGCCCCGAGGCACGCACCACCGTGATCGCCCAGCACCTCGATCTGCCGGGCGTGGGCCTGGCGCACTGGATCCGGCTCGACGCCGCCCTCAACGTGGCGCTCGCCGGCCTGCCGGTGACCATGCTCTGCCCCTGCCGGGCCGACGACGACCTGGACCTCCTCCTCCGGGCCTCGCACCCCGCGCTGCGGGTGGACGGGCGGAGCCTGCCGACGGGCTCCCAGCGCGACCCGGGGGAGCTCGTCGCCGAGTACCCGCCGCCCCCGCCGGCGGACCTCGGTCCACCCCTCGCCGAGCTGGAGGTCACGCTCGACACGCTCCCGGCCGCCCGGCGGCTGGTCGCCGAGACCGCGCCGGTGGCAGGCCTCGACCGCGAGCGCTCCGCGGACCTCGTCCTCGCGGTCAACGAGATCGCCACGAACAGCGTCGAGCACGGCCCCGGCCACGGGCGGCTGCGGCTGTGGGCGCGGGACGGGCTGGTGGCCGAGGTGCACGACGTCGGCCGGATGGCCGTGCCGTTCCCCGGCATGGTGGCGCCGCCCGCCGCCGGCTCGCGCGGCCGCGGGCTGTGGCTCGCCTCCGAGCTCAGCGACGTCCTGCAGGTGTGGAGCGACGCCGCCGGCACCACGGTCCGGCTGCTGGCCGAGCCGGGTCGAGGGGCGGGCTGAGCCGTGGAGCCGGCGGGGCCGGTGGCCCGGTTCGTCGCGCTCGTCACCCGGCCCGAGCCGGCGCTCGACGAGGCGGCCCTGGCCGTGGCGGCGGGCGCCGACCCGGACCTCGACCCCGCCCCGTGGCTCGCCGAGCTGGACCGGCTGGCCGAGGGCGTCGGGTCCGTGCCGGACCTGGTGCGCCGGCTCTTCGTCGAGGAGGGCTTCACCGGGAACAGCACCGACTACACCGACCCGCGCAACTCCCTGCTGCCGCAGGTGCTCACCCGCCGCACCGGCATTCCGATCACGCTGGCGGTGGTCGCGATCGAGGTCGCCCGGCGGGCCGGGATCCGGCTGGAGGGAATCGGGATGCCGGGGCACTTCCTGGTGCGGGTGGCCGACACCGAGCAGTACCTCGACGTGTTCGACGGCGGCCGGCGGCTGGACCGCGCCGGCTGCGAGGAGCGGTTCCGGGCCGTGACGGGCTCGGCCGCGCCGTTCGGCTCCGAGCTGCTCCCCCGCACGTCCACCCGGGACATCCTGGTGCGGATGCTCGAGAACCTGCGGGCCGTGTACCGGACCCGCGGCGGCCCGGCGGACCGCGAGTGGGTGCTGCGGATGCGGCTGGCCGTGCGGCCGGACGAGGAGCGGCTCGTCGAGCTCGGCGAGGTGCTGGGCGCGCAGGCCCGCTGGGACGAGGGCGCCCGGCTGATCACCACCTACCTGGCCGGCGGTACGGCCCCGCCGGAACAGGCGGAACGCCTGCACCGCATCGCGCGCTCGCTCCTGGCCCACCTCAACTAGCTGGCTCCGGCGCAGGAACCCCGGGCGTCCCGCCGAGCTCGCTCCGGAAGGCGAACGCCGGACGGCGTGGCGTGGCCGACCGCGGCGTCGGCAGTCGTGACGGTCGCGCCCGTCGCCGACAGCTCCAGCGAGCCACAGCGGGCAGGCGCGCGTGGCGTGCAGCGTGAGCTCGCGAGCGGTCCGAGGACGTACCCGACGCGTGCAGGGCGCGCTCCACGGCTGAATTACTGTCGTCGACGTGCGCGCCCTGATCACGAACGACGACGGCATCGCCTCCCCCGGCCTCCACGCCCTCGCCCGCGGCGCGCTGGAGGCAGGCCTCGACGTCACCGTGGCGGCACCGCACGTCGACTCGACGGGGGTGGGCGCGTCGGTCTCCGCCGTGGCCGAGGGCCGCCGGGTGAAGGTGCACCCGCAGGTCCTGCCCGGCCTCGAGCAGGTCCCGGCGTTCTCGGTGGAGGCGCACCCCGCGTTCATCGTGCACGCAGCCGGGGACGGCTGGTTCGACCCCCGGCCCGACATCGTGCTGTCCGGGATCAACGTCGGCGCCAACGTCGGGCACGCGGTCATCCACTCGGGGACGGTCGGGGCGGTGCTCACCGGCGCCCTCAAGGGCTGGTCGGGGCTGGCCACGTCGCTGGACTGCGGCCTGCACGGCCGCGACGGCGCGCACTGGGACTCGGTGGTCGCGCTCCTGCCGGAGGTGCTCGAGCTGCTGCTCGGCCGGCCGCGGGGCACCGTGCTCTCGCTCAACGTCCCGGACCGTCCGGCGGCCGAGCTGGGCCCGCTGCGCGAGGCCGCGCTGGCCCACTTCGGCTCCGTGCAGGTCCGCGTGGCGCACGAGTCCGGGGTCGACGGCGGTCCGGGCACGCTGCTGACCACGATCTCCGAGCCGGACGAGGTCCCCGCCGAGGGCACGGACGTCGCGCTGCTCGCCCAGGGCCATCCCACGTTGAGCGAGCTCCGCTCGGTCTCCTCGGTCCCCGGCCTGCTGGACGCCCGCTGACCACGCTGGGTCACCGCGCCGCCGCTCCCGCGCCCCCGGGCGGCACCGCGCGTTCACCCGGGGAGTCGCCGGTGGGACGCCTGGTCACTCGCTGGGCAGGGGTGACCCCCGGATCAGGGGTGACGAGTGGCACAGACCACACTGTCCCGATGACGGACGGTCAGCAGCGACACGAGTGGTCGACCCGCTTCGCGCGGGCCGTGGCCGAGGAGATCCGCGGTGGCGTCGCCACGGGGGCCCTCACCTGGGCCGAGGCCGATCAGCTGCTGGCCCGCCTACGCACCGTGGTCGAGCAGGCGCTGGAGCCGTTGCCCGCGGGCTGACCTCCCGGGTTCCTCAGTTCTCGTCGCGGCCGGTCAACAGCTCCTCGAGCTGGTCCGCGACCTTGACGACGAGCTGGAAGGGCCGGTCGAAGGCGGTCACCTCGCCCTCGTGCAGCGGGATGGAGTGGCGGAACACCACCACCCCGTCCTGCGACGCCACGCCACCGACCACCGACTCGCCGGCCTTCGCCAGCAGGGTGGACAGGTCGAGGTCGCCGAGCTTCCCCACGGGCGAGGCGATCTGCGCCCACGGGAGGTCGTCCTCGCCGGTCACGCTGCGGACGACCACCAGCTGGGTGCGCTCCTCCGTGGTCGGCAGGTTGAACCACAGCTCGGTGTCGGTCGAGCGCATCACCTCGTACCGCACCCGCACGTAGGACACCAGATCGGTCCAGCTGGCCACGTCGGCTCCTCCCCCGGTCCGCCGGGCCCTGCTGCGGGCCCGGCGCGAGGGCAACCTACCGCGTCCCGGACACGCTCCTACAGACCCAGGTGGCGGGCGATCAACATGCGCTGGACCTCGGAGGTCCCCTCGCCGATCTCCAGGATCTTCGCGTCCCGGTAGAAGCGGCCGACCGGGTACTCGTTCATGAAGCCGTAGCCGCCGAAGATCTGCGTGGCGTCCCGGGCGTTGTCCATCGCGGCGTCGGAGGACACCAGCTTCGCGATGGCGGCCTCCTTCTTGAACGGCTCGCCCTTGAGCATCTTCGCCGCCGCCGCGTAGTAGGCCAGCCGCGCCGTGTGCGCCCGCACCTCCATGTCGGCGATCTTGAACTGGATCGCCTGGTAGTGGCCGATCGGGTGGCCGAAGGCCTCGCGCTCGTGGGCGTAGCGCAGCGACTCGTCGACGCAGCCCTGCGCCAGCCCGACCGACAGCGCGGCGATCGCGACGCGCCCCTCGTCCAGGATGGACAGGAACTGGGCGTAGCCGCGGCCGCGCTCGCCGAGCAGGTTCTCCGCGGGCACGCGGACGTCGTCGAAGAACAGCTCCCGGGTGTCCGACGCCGACCAGCCGACCTTGGAGTACTTCTCGCTCACCGTGAACCCGGGCGTGCCGGACGGGACGACGATCGCGGAGATCTCCTTCTTGCCGTCCCGCTCGCCGGTCACCGCCGTGACCGTGACGATCTCGGTGATGTCGGTCCCCGAGTTGGTGATGAAGCACTTCGACCCGTTGATCACCCACTCGTCCCCGTCGAGCTTGGCGGTGGTGCGGGTGGCGCCGGCGTCGGAGCCGCCGCCGGGCTCGGTCAGGCCGAACGCGCCGAGCTTCTCGCCCGCGGCGAGCTGCGGCAGCCACTTCGCCTTCTGTTCGTCGGTACCGAACCGGTTGATCGGCATGGCACCCAGCGAGACGCCCGCCTCCAGGGTGATCGCGACGGAGGAGTCGACCCGGGCCAGCTCCTCGAGGGCCAGGCAGAGGGCGAAGTAGTCGCCGCCCATGCCGCCGTGCTCCTCGGCGACCGGCAGCCCGAACAGGCCCATCGCGCCCATCTTGCGCACGAGGTCGTACGGGAACTCGCCGCGCTCGTAGAACTCCCCGATGACCGGGGCGACCTCCTTCTGCGCGAAGTCCTCGACGGTCGCCCGCAGTGCCGCGTGCTCCTCGGACAGCTCAAGATCCATCGGTGTCTCCTCCTGTGTCCGCCTCCGTGTCCGTCCGGACGACGAGGAGGACGGCGTCCTTGGCGACCGTCCCGCCGGGGCGGGCCCGCAGCTCGCGGACCGTGCCGTCGACGGGGGCGGTGAGCACGTGTTCCATCTTCATGGCCTCGACCACGACGAGCGTCTGCCCGGCCGTGACCTGCTGGCCCTCGGTGACCTCGACGACGGTCACGGTGCCGGGCATCGGGGAGAGCACGGGCCCGCCCGCCCCGGCGGCGTCCTGTTCGGCCGCGGCCTCGAGGGCCTCCTGTTCGCGCACGGCCCAGGCCAGGCCGTCGCGTCCGATCCAGTGCACCCCGGCCTCGTCCCGGGCCACCGCGTACTGCCGGGTCACCCCGGCCTGCGAGTGCGTGACGCCGGTGCCCGCCCGCCGGGTGCAGGTGCGGAAGGGCTCACCACCGTCGACCGAGAGCTCGGCGTCGGCGGCGCGGCCGCGGGTGCGGACCTCGACCGGGTCGTGCCCGGCGACGACCAGGCGCCGGGTGGTCCAGGCCGGGCCGCCGATCCGCCAGCCGCCGGGGATGTCGAACGGGTCGACGACCCCGGCCGCGCCCGACCCCGCGGGCTCGAGGTCGAGCAGGGCCAGCCCGGTCGCCACCCCGACGACGTCGGCCGGCAGGTCGTGGGCGGTCAGCGCGTCGAGCCGGCGCCCCACCAGTCCGGTGTCGAGGTTCCCCGCGCGCACGTCCGGGTCGGCCAGCAGCGCGCGCAGGAACCCGATGTTGGTGCCCAGCCCGAGCAGCACCGTCTCGCCCAGCGCGGCGTCGAGGCGGCGCAGCGCCTCGGACCGGTCCGCCCCGTGGGCGATGATCTTCGACAGCATCGGGTCGTAGTCCGAGCCGACGACCCCGCCCGCCGCGACCCCGGAGTCGACCCGCACGCCGGGCAGCCCGGTCGGTTCGCGCAGGGCCAGGATCCGCCCGCCGGTGGGCAGGAAGCCCGCAGCCGGGTCCTCGGCGTAGACCCGGACCTCGATCGCGTGCCCGCGCGGCGCCAGCTCGGCCGGCCACGGCGCCCGCTCGCCCGCGGCCACCCGCAGCTGCGCCTCGACCAGGTCGACGCCGTAGACCTGTTCGGTCACCGGGTGCTCGACCTGCAGCCGGGTGTTCATCTCCATGAAGAAGAACTCGAGTTCTTCCCCACCCGCCCCGGAGTCGCCGCCGACGATGAACTCCACCGTGCCCGCGCCCACATAGCCGCAGGCCCGGGCGGCCTCGCAGGCCGCGCGGCCCATCGCCTCGCGCTGCGCGGGGGTGAGCAGCGGCGAGGGCGCCTCCTCGACGATCTTCTGGTGCCGGCGCTGCAGCGAGCACTCCCGCTCGCCCAGGTGCACCACGTTGCCACAGGCGTCGGCCAGCACCTGGATCTCGATGTGGCGCGGGGTGGTGATCAGCCGCTCGACCAGCAGGGTGTCGTCGCCGAACGAGCTCTTGGCTTCACGGCGGGCCGAGGCGATCGCGTCGGCGAGGTCCCTGCCGTTCTCACCGGCGCGGTGGACCTCGCGCATGCCCTTCCCGCCGCCCCCGGCCGAAGGCTTGAGCAGCACCGGGAACCCGACCTGCTCCGCCGCCAGGGCCAGGTCGGCGTCGGAGAGCCCGACGCCGTCGGACCCGGGCACGACCGGCACGCCGGCCTTCGCGACGGTCTGCTTGGCGCGGATCTTGTCGCCCATCGCCTCGATCGCGCTCGACGGCGGGCCGACGAACACGATCCCCGCCGCCTCGCACGCCGCGGCGAACGCGGTGTTCTCACTCAGGAAGCCGTAGCCGGGGTGGATCGCCTGCGCCCCGGTGGCCTTCGCCGCCTCGATCACCGTGTCGATCGCGAGGTAGGACTCGGACGCGGCGGCCGGGCCGAGCCGCACCGCCACGTCCGCCGCGGCCACGTGCGGGGCGTCCGCGTCGGCGTCGGAGTACACCGCCACCGACCGGATGCCCAGGGCGCGCAGGGTGCGAATGACCCGGACCGCGATCTCCCCGCGGTTGGCCACCAGAACTGTCGAGAACATGCTGCTCACATCCGGAAGACGCCGAAGGCCGGCTCGCCCAGCGGGGCGTTCGCGGCGATCGACAGCGACAGGCCCAGGACCGTGCGGGTGTCGGCGGGGTCGATCACGCCGTCGTCCCAGATCCGGGCGGTGGAGTAGTAGGGATGGCCCTGCGTCTCGTACTGGGCGCGGATCCGCTCCTTGAGCTCCTCCTGCGCCGCCGCGTCCCCGTTGCCCGCACCCGACCCGACCGTGCCGAGCACCGTCGCGGCCTGCTCGCCGCCCATGACCGAGATCCGGGCGTTGGGCCACATGAACAGCAACCGCGGCGAGTACGCCCGCCCGCACATTGCGTAGTTCCCCGCGCCGAACGAGCCGCCGATGACCACGGTCAGCTTCGGCACCCGGGTCGAGGCCACCGCGGTGACCAGCTTCGCGCCGTTGCGCGCGATCCCGCCGGCCTCGTACTCGCGCCCGACCATGAACCCGGTGATGTTCTGCAGGAACACCAACGGGACCCCGCGCTGGTCGCACAGCTCGATGAAGTGCGCGCCCTTCATGGCCGACTCGGAGAACAGGATCCCGTTGTTCGCGATGATCCCCACCGGGTGGCCGTGGATGTGGGCGAAGCCGGTGACCAGCGTGGTGCCGTACTCGGCCTTGAACTCTCCGAAGCGCGACCCGTCCACGACCCGCGCGATCACCTCGCGCACGTCGTAGGGGATCCGGGAGTCCGTGGGCACCGCCCCGTACAGCTCCGCCGGGTCCACCACCGGCTCCTCGGTCGCGATCCGCTCCCACGGCGGCGCCACCCGGGGGCCGAGCGTCCCCACGATCGAGCGGACGATCCGCAGCGCGTGCGCGTCGTCGTTCGCGAGGTGGTCGGTCACCCCGGAGATCTTCGAGTGCAGGTCCCCGCCGCCCAGCTCCTCGGCCGTGACCACCTCGCCGGTCGCCGCCTTCACCAGCGGCGGCCCGCCCAGGAAGATCGTCCCCTGGTTGCGGACGATCACCGCCTCGTCCGACATCGCCGGCACGTACGCCCCGCCCGCGGTGCACGAGCCCAGCACCGCCGCGATCTGCGGGATGCCCTTGCCCGACATCTGCGCCTGGTTGTAGAAGATCCGCCCGAAGTGCTCCCGGTCCGGGAACACCTCGTCCTGCGCCGGCAGGTACGCCCCACCCGAGTCCACCAGGTACACGCACGGCAGCCGGTTGTGCAGCGCCACCTCCTGCGCGCGCAGGTGCTTCTTCACCGTCATCGGGTAGTAGGTGCCGCCCTTGACCGTGGCGTCGTTGGCCACGATCACGCACTCCCGGCCCGCGACCCGCCCCACCCCGGTGATCATCCCCGCGGCCGGCGCGTCCCCGCCGTAGAGCCCGTGCGCCGCCAACGGCGAGAGCTCCAGGAACGGCGACCCCGGGTCCACCAACGAGTCCACCCGGTCCCGCGGCAACAACTTGCCCCGCTCCACGTGCCGCTGCCGCGACCGCTCCGGGCCCCCCAGACGCGCCGCCGCCAGCTGCGCGTTCAGATCCGCCACCAGCGAGCGGTGCGACTCCGCGTTCCGCGCGAACTGCTCGGCACCCGGATCGACCCTGCTGCCCAGCACCGGGGCTGTCGCCCCGGCCCGCCTCGCCACTTCCTGCATCTGCCGTCCCTCGTCGGATCGGTTAGCGATCGTTAACGAGGTTAGCGCTCGTTAACACGAAGCGCCAGTCCCCGCCGATGTGACCGTGCCGGTCCCCTCAGGAACGTCACAGCCGCGGCCCCTACGGTGCTCCTCGTGCGCCTGCTGCTGGTGGAGGACGAGCGCCCGCTGGCCGAGATGGTCCGCCGCGGGCTGGCCCGCGAGGGCCACGCGGTCGAGGTCCGGCACGACGGCCCCGCGGGCCTGGACGCCGCGGTCCAGGGGGGATACGACGTCGTCATCCTCGACATCATGCTCCCCGGGCTGTCCGGGTACCGGATCCTGCAGCGGCTGCGGGCCGCCGGCGTGTGGACCCCGGTGCTCATGCTCACCGCGAAGGACGGCGAGTACGACGAGGCCGACGCGTTCGACCTCGGGGCCGACGACTACCTCACCAAGCCCTTCTCGTTCGTCGTGCTGCTGGCCCGGCTGCGCGCTCTGCAGCGTCGCGCCGGCGACGCCCGACCCACCGTGCTGTCCGTCGGCGACCTCACGCTCGACCCGGCCCGGCACCGGGTGCACCGCGGCGACGCCGAGATCACCCTGACCCCGCGCGAGTTCGGGGTGCTCGAGCACCTCATGCGACACGCCGGCGAGGTCGTGACGAAGACCGACATCCTGCGCGCGGTCTGGGACGCCCACTACGAGGGCGAGGTCAACGTCGTCGAGGTCTACGTGGGGTACGTCCGCAAGAAGATCGACGCCCCCTTCGGCACCCAGACGATCGAGACGCTGCGGGGCGTGGGCTACCGGATGGTGGAGCCGACCTGATCAGCGCGCCGGGGGCCGGACGACCGGGATCGGTGCCGTCGGGTTGACGTCCGCCGGCGAGAGGGCGTCGCCGAGCCGGATCGGGACCGGCGCCGCCGACCGGGCCGGCTCGGCCGCCTCGCGGCCGCGCGGGACCGGCGACGGGCGGGGCAGCGGCGCGGTCTCCTGCTCCCGCGACACCGGCACGGTCTCCTGCTCCCGCGGGGCGGGCGACGGGCGCGGGCCGGTGGGGACCGGCCGGGTGTCCGGCTCACCCTGCCCCGGCGCGGCCCCCCGCTCGGCGGCCGGCGGGGTGAGGAGGGGCAGCGGGCCGGTCGGGCGGTCGTCCCGGAGCTCGCCGGCGTCGGGCGCCCCGGGAACGTCGGGGGTGTCGGGCGGGTTCTCCGGGCCGGGCTCGCCCGGGGTCTCGGCACGGGGCAGGCGCAGCCGGAACAGCGCGCCGCCGAGCGGCGAGTCGAGCACCTCGACGCCGCCGTGGTGCACGGCGACGATCTCCCGGACGATCGCGAGCCCGAGCCCCGCGCCGCCGTCCGACCGGGCGCGGGCCTCGTCGAGCCGCACGAACCGCTCGAAGACGCGGCCGCGGTCCTCGGGCGGGACGCCGGGGCCGTCGTCCGCGACGTCGACCACCGCGTCGGGGCCCTCGGCCCGGAGCGTGACCAGCACCCGCGAGTCGGCGTGCCGGCGCGCGTTGTCGACCAGGTTCCGCACCGCCCGGACCAGCTGCGCGCGGTCCCCGGAGACCCGGACGGGCTCGGCGCGCACCTCCGGGGCCACCCCGCCGACGTCGGACGGACGGCCGCGCTCGGCCTCCACGATCTCGTCGAGGTCGACGTCCTCGCGCTTCGGCTGCAGCCCACGCTCGTCGGAACGGGCGAGCAGGAGCAGCCCGTCGACCAGCCGGTCGAGGCGGCTCGCCTCGCCGCGCAGGGTCTTCACGGTCGACGCGTCGGCCTCGTCGACCGTCCCGGACAGCAGCTCCAGCCCCGACGCGATCGTCGCGAGCGGGCTGCGCAGCTCGTGGCTGGCGTCGGCGACGAACCGGCGCTGGGTGGTCTGCGCGCTCTCCAACCGGCCGAGCATCTGGTTCATCGTCTCGGCGAGGCGCCCCACCTCGTCGCGCGCCGGCGGGACCGGCACGCGGGTGCCGAGGTCCCGGTCGGACATGCGGGCGACCCGCGCACGCATGGCCTCGACCGGGCGCAGGGCGCGGCCCGCGAAGAAGTAGGTGAAGCCGCCGACCAGCACCACCAGCACCGGGATGCCGACCAGCACCATCGCCAGGACGGTGTCCACGGCCCGGTGCAGGAAGTCCAGGGGCTGGGCGGCGAGGACCCAGAAGGGCTGGCCGGTCGGCGGGAACTCGTAGCCCTTCGCGACGACCAGCACCTCCTCGTGCCTGCCGTCGTCCAGGGTGATCCAGGTGGAGTGGACGACCTCGACGTCGTGCGGCTCGGCGCGCACGTCCGTCATCAGCGGGTACTGCGGCAACGGGTCGGAGGACCCGATGTTCTGCACGTCCGGCGGCTGCTCGGGGTCGTTGTTGTAGTCGGTGACCACCTCGACGAGGTCGGACCGCTTCCCGGTGGCCTGGATGGCGTTGCGCTTGACGTCCTCGGTGTCGGCGAAGTTCGCCGCCACCCGCTCCCCGAGCTGGGTCGCCTGCTGCGTGGCGGTGTTGACCAGCTGCATCCGCAGCAGCGCGTTCAGCCCGAGGACCAGGATCGCCCCGGCCACCAGCAGCACGACCCCGACGGTGAGCGCCGCGGCCAGTGCCGTGGTCGTCCGGACGCCGAGCCGTGCGCGCAGCCGGTCCCGCAGCCCGCCGAACGGGCCCGACGACCGCTCCCGGGCAGCACCGGACCCCGCGGCGGGGTCCGGGTCCGGGTCGCGGGCCATGCGGACCAGGGTAGGTGGCGCGTCCTGTGCCGGGGCTGAGACGTGGGCGTGCGGGACGGGGCCCTTCGGCGCGAGTGGTTAGCGGACGTTAACCCGGAGGCGCTACGCTGGCCCGATGGCGGCGCCGCGGGTCGACAACGCACCCTCCCGGCGGGAGCAGATCCTCCGCACCGCCGCCGTCCTCTTCGCCCGGCACGGCTTCCACGGGGTGAGCATCGCCGAGCTGGGGGCCGCCGTCGGGGTCAGCGGGCCGGCGCTCTACCGGCACTTCCCGGGCAAGGAGGCGCTGCTCGCCGAGCTGCTCGTGGACATCAGCGAGCGACTGCTCGCGGGCGGGCGCGAGCGGGCGACGGGCGACCCGGACGAGGTGCTGGCCGCGCTCGTCGACTTCCAGCTGGACTTCGCGCTGCGCGAGCCGGAGCTGATCGTGGTGCAGGACCGCGACCTCGACAACCTGCCCGAGGGCGACCGACGCCGGGTGCGGCGGCTGCAGCGCACCTACGTCGAGATCTGGGTCGACACGCTGCGCCGGCTGCACCCCGGGCTCGACCCCGACGCCGCCCGGGTGGCCGCGCACGGCACGTTCGGCCTGCTCAACTCGACCCCGCACAGCGGGTCACGCGCGGCTCCCGACGAGGTCGCCGGGCTGCTCCGCCGCATGGCGCTCACGGCGCTCACCGCGCTCTGACCCCGGCCAACCCGGCCGCAGCAGCAGGCGCAGCCCGTTCAGGCACACGAGCACCGTGGACAGCTCGTGTCCGGCCACCCCCAGGGCCAGCGGCAGGGTCCCGACCAGGTCCCAGGTCACCAGCCCGGCGATGACGGCCGCGGCGAACGCCAGGTTGGCCCGCGCGATCCGGCGGGCGCGGCGGGCCAGCCCGGCCAGCGGGGCGAGGGCGCCGAGCGGGTCCCGCAGCAGCACGCCGTCCGCCGCCTCGACCGACAGCGTGCCGGCGCCCTCGCCGACGGCCAGCCCGACGTGCGCGGTCGCCAGCAGCGGGGCGTCGTTGAGGCCGTCGCCGGCGGCGAGCACGCGCCGGCCGCCGCGCTCGAGCTCCTCGACGGCCGCGGCCTTGTCGGCGGGCAGCAGCCCGGCCCGGACCGCGTCGACCCCGATCCGCTGGCCGACCAGTCGGGCCGGCCCCGCGGCGTCGCCGGTGAGCAGGACGGGCGGGGCGACGGCCCGCGCGACGGCCGCGATCGCCCCGGCGGCGCCGGGGCGGACCTCGTCGGCCAGGACGAGCAGCCCGACCGGGACGTCGTCGACGCGGACCACGACCGCGGTGTGGCCCTCGCGCTCCACCGCGGCGACCCGCTCCCGCACCTCGCCGCCGGTCGGCCGACCGACCGTGACGACGGCCCCCGGGCTCCCTTCCTCGAAGGACGAGCCCGCCTCCCCCTCGGTCACGACGGGCACCAGCACCGCCCGCACGCCCTCGCCGGGCAGCGCGGCGAAGTCGCGGACCCCGGGGAGGCGCAGGGCACGGCGGCGGGCCTCGGCGACGACCGCGCGGCCCAGCACGTGCTCCGAGCCCTCCTCCACCGCGGCGGCGAGGGCGAGCAGCTCGTCGGCGGAGCGGCCGTCGTGGGGCTCGACGGCGCGGACCTCCGGGCGGCCACGGGTGACGGTGCCGGTCTTGTCCAGGGCGACCGCGTCGACCTCCGCCAGCGCCTCGACCACGCCGGCGTCCTTGAGCAGCACCCCCCGCCGGCCCGCGACCGCGACCGCCGCGAGCAGCGGCGGCATCGTCGCGAGCACCACCGCGCAGGGCGACGCGACGATCATGAAGGTCATGGCGCGGAGCAGGGTCTCCCGGAAGTCGGCGCCGGCGAGCAGCGGCACGACCAGCAGCACGAGGGCGGCCACCACGACCACCACCGAGTAGCGCTGCTCGACCCGCTCGACGAACAGCTGCCGGCGCGACTTCGTCTCGGCCGCGCGCTCGACCTGCGCGGCGATCCCGGCCACCACCGTCTCCGCCGGGTCCCGCCCGACCCGCACGCGCACCGTCCCGGTGCCGTTGAGCGTGCCTGCGAAGACCCGGTCGCCGGGACCGCGGCGCACCGGCAGCGGCTCGCCGGTGAGGGTGGAGGCGTCGACCTCGGTGGCGCCGTCGCGGACCGTGCCGTCGGCGGGGATCTTCTCGCCCGGCCGCACGACGACCTCGTCCCCGACCACGAGGTCGGCTGCCCGGACCTGCTCCTCCCGACCGTCGACGAGCCGGCGGGCGGTCTCCGGCGCCAGGTCGAGGAGGCCGGTGATGCTCGCGCGGGTGCGGGCGGTCATCACCGCCTCCAAGGCGCCCGAGCTCGCGAAGATGACGATCAGCAGCGCCCCGTCGAGATGCTGGCCGATCGCGGCGGCGCCGAGGGCCGCGACGATCATCAGCAGGTCGACGTCGAGGGTCCGCTCGCGCAGCGCCCGCAGGCCGGACCAGGCCGGTTCCCATCCGCCCGTGACGTAGCAGGCCGCGTAGAGCAGGGCGACGAGCGGCCACGGCGCCCCGAGCAGGTCGGCGGGCACGGCGGCGGCGAAGAAGAGCAGGGCCAGCGCGGCGCTCCGCACCTCGGGCAGGGACAGCATGCCTGAGAACATACCTGCGCATGCACGAAGATACGCACCCAGACGGAGAGTGAGCCGAACACCTGCACGGTCGCTCAGATGTTCGCTAGACTCGCGGCGTGCACGAGGGCATCCCCGACTTCGCGATGCCGTCCGAGCAGGAGGTCCGCCGGGCGGCCGACTCGCTGCGACTGCTCGCCGACCCCACCCGGATCAAGATCCTCTGGGCCCTGCTGCAGGGCGAGACCTCGGTGGCCTGCCTCGCGGAGCTGGTCGGCGCGGCCCCCACGGCGGTGAGCCAGCACCTGGCCAAGCTGCGGCTCGCCGGCCTCGTCGAGGGCCGCCGCGAGGGCACGTACATCTACTACACCGCCGAGAGCGCGCACGTCCGCGCGCTGCTCACCGAAGCGCTGGGGCAGGCGGCGGTCACCGCCTGAGCCCGCCGACGCTCACCGGCGTCGGCCTTTCACCCACCAGCCACAGCCGAGGTGTTCCTCTGCGCTCCGCCGTGCCACCCGGCGGTGACCGTGCGGCCGCGGGCGCGCCGGCCGCGGACATGGTGATCGGCTCTGAACCGCCGGCGCTCCAGCAGCGGACGGCGCCGAGGACGGACCACGATCGCCGATCCGCTGCGCGCTCGAGGCTCCTCGCGGAACAGTCTCTGCACGCAGACAGCGATCATGCGAGCGCGGGGACGATGCCCGTCCGGCGTCCTTCGCGTCCGCTGCGCTCACGGCTACCCGCGCAGCCGGCGCCGCAGCCGACGGCGATCACCTCGGCGCTACGGCGTTCGACGTCCGTCCGGACCGGAGCGGATGGTCGGGGGTTCGCCCGTCGTCCCGCGGTTCACTCCGGTCAGGCCGCGGGCGCGGGGGTCGCCGCCGTAGGCCGCGTGGATGCGCGGGCCGGCAGCGGTGAGCCCGCCGTCGACCGTGATCTCCTCGCCGGTCACGAACCGCGCCCCGTCGTCGCAGAGGAAGGCGATCACCTCGGCGACGTCCTCGGGCCGGCCCACCTCCGGCCACGGCTGCACCCCGTCGAGCGCGCGCGCCGGATCCCGGCCGACCAGCGGCGTCGCGATCACGCCGGGGCAGACCGCGTTGACCCGGATCCGGTCTTCCGCCAGCTCGGCGGCCGCGACCCGGGTCAGGTTCAGCACCGCCGCCTTGGCCGCGGAGTAGGCCTGCGGCCCGGCCCCGCCGCCGTAGGCCGCGATCGAGGCGACGTTGACGATCGCCCCGCCGCGCCCGGCCGCCCGCATCGCGCGTGCCCCGTGCTTGACGCCGAGGAACACGCCCCGGGCCAGCACCGCGAAGGTGTAGTCCCAGTCGGCGACGTCGATGTCGGTGAGCGCGCCGAACGCCCCGCCCACGCCGGCGTTGTTGACCACGGCGTCGAGCCGGCCGTACTCGGCGACGCACCGCGCGACCGCCGCCTCGACCTGCGCCTCCTCCGCCACGTCGACCCGCTCGAAGGCCGCGCCGAGCTCGGCGGCCGCGCGCGGGCCGGTCTCCGGGTTGAGGTCGGCGAGCAGCACCGACCAGCCCGCGGCACGCAGCCGGGCCACGGTGGCGCGCCCGATCCCGCTGCCCCCGCCGGTGACGAGGGCGACGGGAGGAGCGTCGTGATCGACCATGCCGGCGACGCTATCGCCCGTGCCGCGCTCCGACGACCTCCCGTGTTCGCCGGCCGGAGACCGCGCGACGACTTCTCCGGCCAGGACCGTCACATCTGGCCGCCCGACGGAGTCAGAGAGAGGTGGGCACGCGACACAACAGGGATCCGCGGCCGGAACCCCTAGGGGATCCGGTGAGCCGGATGGGGATTTTCTCCGGATCCGCGCACGGGCGACAGGCGGCAGGGTGGTCCCCGTGCTGCTGCGCCCCTCGTCACCGAGTGCGGTGGCCGGTGGACCGTCCGGGAGGCGTCGTTCGACGAGTGCGCGCCCGGTCCCACCGGCCGGGGGGAGGGCGAGGGGCGCAGTGGCAACTCCGGCCGGGGGGCCGGAGGTCCGGCGATCGTGGGGGTGCACGGAAGTGAGGACGATCGCGGGCGTGCTCGCGGGGCCGGCTGCCGAGGGGAGGGCAGCCGGGCCCGCGGATCTCCCCGCCGCCGAGCTGCCCTGCCACGGACCCGGCGCCGGGCTGTGGTTCGCCGACGACCCCGCCGACCTCGACCGCGCCAAGGCCGCGTGCCGGGGCTGCCCCATGCGGGCCGGATGCCTGGCCGGGGCGCTGCGCCGGCGCGAGCCGTGGGGCGTGTGGGGCGGCGAGATCTTCCAGGAGGGCGTGGTCGTGCCCGTGAAGCGCCGTCCCGGCCGCCCGCGCAAGCACCCGCGCTGATCCCGCTCGTGCGCGAGGACCGCCCGATCAGGGACGGACGGCCTGGCGCGCGGCCGTCGGGTCGGACGCGGCGCAGGCGGCGGCCGCCCTCGCCCGGCACTCCTCCAGGGTGAGCCCGGCGAGCGCGGCGCCGACGGCGGCGAGCGCGCCGGAGCCCATCGAGAGCGTCGCGACGCCCAGGCCCACCAGCACCGGCGCGAGCGCGGGATCGGCGGCGGCCTCGCCGCACACCCCGACCGGCACCCCGGTCTCCGCGGAGGCCTCGCCGAGCATCCGGACCAGCCGGAGCAGCGCGGGCTGCCACGGGTCGTTGAGTGCGGCGACCGGGCCGGACTGGCGGTCCGCGGCGAACAGGTACTGGGCCAGGTCGTTGGTGCCCACGGACACGAAGTCCACCTCGGCCATGATCTCCCGCGCGACCAGTACGGCCGCCGGGATCTCGATCATCACGCCCGCGCTGGTGATCCCGTGCGCCCGGCAGCGCTGCACGAAGAACCGCGCCTCCTCGGCCGTGGCGACCATGGGCGCCATCACCTTCAGCTCCGCGCCGGTCTCCTTCGCCGCCGCGGCCAGCCCGGCGAGCTGACGCTCCAGGACGTCGGCCCCGATCCCGGGCACCCGCGCGATCCGCAGGCCGCGCACGCCCAGCGCCGGGTTGGGCTCGCCGTCGAGGGTCAGGAAGGGCAACGGCTTGTCGGCGCCGGCGTCGAGTGTCCGGGCCGTGACCGGCTTGCCGGCGAAGGCGCCCAGCACGCCGTCGTAGACCTCGCGCTGGCGCCTCTCCGAGGGCTCCTCGGCCGCGGACAGGAAGGCGAGCTCGGTCCGGAACAGGCCCACGCCCTGCGCCCGGCGCTCGGCCGCGGCCACGGCGCCCTCGGCGTCGCCGACGTTGGCCAGCAGCGGGACGAGGTGCCCGTCGGCGGTCCGGCCGGTGCCGTCCCACTCCACCGCCTCGACCGCGTCGACGATCACGGCCGCCTCCGCGGCCGAGCCGACCTCGTCGACGGATCCGGTGGTGCCGTCGACCACGACGTACCCGCCGTCGGCGAGCCCGCGCGCCCCGGCACACCCGACGACGGCGGGGATGCCGAGCGAGCGGGCGAGGATCGCGGTGTGGCTGGTCGGCCCGCCCTGCTCGGTCACCAGCGCCAGCGCGATGCCCGGGCGCAGGCCGGCGGTGTCGGCGGGCGCGAGGTCGGCGGCGACGAGGACGGCGGGCTCGGCCAGGTCGGCCACGCCCGGCGCGGGCAGGCCCTGGAGCTCGGCGACGATCCGGTCCCGGACGTCGCGGACGTCGGTCGCCCGCTCGCCCATGTAGCCGCCCAGGCCGGCGAGCATGTCGGCGAAGGTGTTCGCGGCCTCCCAGACCGCGCGCGGCGCCGGCCGGCCGCCCTCGCGCACCAGGTTCTCGGCGTTCTCCAGCAGCGCGGGGTCGCCGACCATCGTGATCGTCGCCTCGAGGACGTCCTTCGCGTCGCCCGCGGCCGCGTCGGCGCGCGCCTGCAGGCGGGCCGAGACGAGCGCCACGGCGGGTCCGATCCTGCCCGCTTCGATGTCCGGATCGGTGGGAACCGGCCCGACCGGGGGCTCGCCGGGGGCGTCGGCGACGCGCACGACGCGCCCTCCCGCACGCCCGGGACTGGCAGGGATGCCGTTCAGCTGCATTGCGAACTCCCTCGATCCGTTCGGATGACTTCGGCGTGACCCGTTGACGAACACCAGTAAAACCCACATACTCGGAAACAAGCAAGCAGATTCGGGCACCGACTCGGGAGCGAACGAAGATGTACGCAGCGGAGCGTCAGCAGTGGTTGCTCACCCGTACCCGCGACGCGGGGCGGGTCGACGTCGGTGCCGTGGCCGAGGAGCTGCTGGTCACGCCGGAGACGATCCGCCGTGACCTCGGCACCCTCGAGCGTCAGGGGCTCGTCCGCCGGGTGCACGGCGGCGCCATCCCCGCCGACCGCCTCGACTTCGAGCCCGCCATCGGCCAGCGCGACGCCGTGGCCGGCCCGGAGAAGGAGCGCATCGCCAAGGCCGCGCTCGCCGAGCTCGAGGGCTGCCTGACCGTCCTGCTCGACGCGGGCACCACCACCGCCCGGATCGCCTCGGTCCTGCCGACCGACCGCGAGCTGACCGTCGTCACCAACTCGCTGCCGATCGCCTCGATGCTCGCCGCGCGGCCCAACGTCGTGCTGCGACTGCTCGGCGGTCGCGTCCGCGGCACCACCATGGCGGCCGTCGACGACTGGATGACCGACACCCTGGCCACCCTCACCGTCGACGTCGCGTTCGTGGGCACCAACGGCTTCTCCGCGGAGCGCGGGCTGACCACGCCCGACCCGGCCGAGGCCGCCGCCAAGCGCGCCATGATCGCCGCCGCCCGTCGTGCCGTCGTGGTGGCCGACGCCGCGAAGTACGGCACCGACCAGTTCGTCCGCTTCGCGCGGCTCGACCAGGTCGACGCCGTGGTCACCGACACCGGGCTCGACGACGCCGCCACCGCCGCCATCGAGGCCGCGGGTCCGCGGGTCGTCCGGGCCTGACCCACCCGCCCCGACTTCACGAGGAGGTGAAGCCATGATCGTCACCATCACCCCCAACCCCAGCCTGGACCGGACCGTCGAGCTGGCCCGGCTGGTCCGTGGCGAGGTGCACCGCGCCCTGTCCGGGCGGCTGGACCCGGGCGGCAAGGGCGTGAACGTCGCCCGCGCCCTCACCCTCGCCGGCGTCGACGCCCTCGCGGTGCTGCCCTCGGGCCGCGCCCCGGGCGGGCGGCTCAACGGCCTGCTCGACGCCCTGGGCGTCCCCGCCGTCACCGTGCCGATCCACGGCGCCACCCGCTCCAACATCACGCTCGTGGAGCCGGACGGCACCACGACGAAGATCAACGAGAGCGGCCCGGTGCTGACGGCCGAGGAGGTCGAGGAGGTCACCGAGCAGGCCGTGGCCCGCGCCCGTGGTGCCGACTGGCTGGTGACCTGCGGGTCGCTGCCCGAGGGCATGCCGGTGGACTTCCATGCGACCCTCGTCCGGCGGGCGGGTACCCGTACCGCCGTGGACACCAGCGGGGCCCCGCTCGCCGCCGCCGTCGCGGCGCGGCCGGACCTGGTCAAACCCAACCACGAGGAGCTGGCCGAGCTGGTCGGCAGGCCCCTCGTCAGCCTCGGCGACGTCCTCGCCGCGGCCCGTGAGCTCCGCGCCGCCGGTGTCGGCGCGGTCCTGGTCAGCCTGGGCGCGGGCGGCGCCGTGCTGGTCGAGGAGTCCGGCGAGTACCACGCCGCCACCCCGCCCGTGACCGTGCGCAGCACGGTCGGCGCCGGCGACGCCACCCTGGCCGGGTTCCTGGCCGCCGGGGGCGCCGGGCCGGACGCCCTCGCCCGCGCCGTGGCCTACGGGGCCGCGGCATGCCGCCTGCCGGGCAGCGAGATGCCCGGACCCCACGAGCTCCCGCTCGCCGACGTCCGCGTCGGGATCCCGCACGCCGATCTCGTCCTCACCGGAGATGCCGCATGACCGAGCAGTCCGCCCTGATCACCGCCGATCTCGTCGACCTCGACCTCCCGTCCGCGAACCGCCGTGCCGCGGTCGGGGCGCTGGCCGAGCGGCTGCAGAAGGCGGGCCGGGTCACCGACCTGACGCAGTTCCTCGCCGACATCGAGGCCCGCGAGCAGCAGATGCCGACCGGGCTGGAGGGCGGGATCGGCATCCCGCACTGCCGGTCCGCCGCCGTCACCGTGCCGAGCCTCGCCTTCGGGCGCAGCACCGCGGGCGTCGACTTCGGCGCCGAGGACGGGCCGGCCCGGCTCGTCTTCATGATCGCCGCTCCGGAGGGCGGCGACACCGACCACATGACCGTGCTGGCCGCGCTGGCCCGCCGGCTGGTCCGCAAGGCGTTCAAGGACGAGCTCCTCGGCGCGACCGACCCCGGTCACGTGGCCGAGTACATCCGGAAGGAGGTCGGGGCGTGAAGCTGCTGGCCGTCACCGCGTGCCCGACGGGCATCGCGCACACCTACATGGCCGCCGAGGCCCTCGAGGTCGCGGCGGAGGAGGCCGGGCACGAGATCGTCGTCGAGACGCAGGGCTCGGCCGGCTCCACCCCGTTCACCCCGGAGCAGCTCGCCGAGGCCGACGCGATCATCCTCGCGGCCGACGTCGAGGTCCGGGACAAGGACCGCTTCGTCCACCTGCCCACGGTGACCGCCGGGGTGAAGAAGGCGATCGGCGGCGCTCCCGGCCTGATCGAGCAGGCCGTCGCCGCCGCCGAGGCGGCCCCGAAGGGCGGCGCCGCCGGCTCGGCCGCCGCAGCCGCCGAGACACAGCTCGCCGTCAAGCAGAGCGGTCCGGGCGTCGGGTCGAAGGTCCGCGGCTGGCTGATGACCGGCGTCTCGTACGTCATCCCGTTCGTGGCCGCGGGCGGCCTGCTGATCGCCCTGGGCTTCGCCCTCGGCGGCTACCAGATCTCCGACGCGCCCTCGGTCACCCAGAGCTTCTCCTGGACCTCGCACACCAGCTGGGCGGCGCTGCTGTTCCAGCTCGGTTCGCTGGCCTTCGGGCTGCTCGTCCCGGTGCTGTCCGGCTTCATCGCCTACGCGATCGCCGACCGGCCCGCGCTCGTGCCCGGCTTCGTCGGCGGCCTGGTCGCCGTCGAGGTCCACGCCGGGTTCATCGGCGGTCTCGCCTCCGGTCTGCTCGCCGGTGGCCTCGTCTTCTGGATGAAGAAGTGGAAGGCCCCCAGGGCGATCGCCGGGATCATGCCGGTGCTGGTGCTGCCCCTGGTCGGCACGGCGATCATCGGCGGGATCATGTTCGTGGTGATCGGGCAGCCGCTCGCCGCCGTCACGACCGGCCTCACGACCTGGCTCAACGGCCTGTCGGGCAGCAACGCGATCCTGCTCGGCGCCCTGCTCGGCCTGATGATGGCCTTCGACATGGGTGGTCCGGTGAACAAGGCCGCCTACGCCTTCGCCGTCGCCGGGCTGTCCACCAACTCCCAGACCGCGCTGCTGATCATGGCCTCGGTGATGGCCGCGGGGATGACCCCGCCGCTGGCCATGGCGCTGGCCACCACCGTCCGCAAGAAGCTGTTCACCGAGGCCGAGCGGGAGAACGGCCGGGCCGCCTGGTTGCTCGGGGCCTCCTTCATCACCGAGGGTGCGATCCCGTTCGCCGCCGCCGACCCGCTGCGCGTCATCCCGTCGCTCATGGCCGGGTCCGCCGTGACCGGTGCCCTGTCGATGGCGTTCGGCTCCACGCTGCGGGCCCCGCACGGCGGCATCTTCGTGGTCCCGCTGATCGGCAACCCGTTCGGCTACCTGGTGGCGATCGTCGCCGGGACGCTCGTCTCCGCCGCGATCGTGATCGTCCTCAAGTCGGTGGGCCAGAAGAAGAAGGCCGCCGCCACCACCGAGTCCCCGTCGGCGCCCCGCGCCGCCGCCCACGCCTGATCGTCGAAGGAGAGATCGTCATGGCCGAGCGCCGCGTCAAGGTCGGATCGTCCGTCGGGCTGCACGCCCGTCCCGCCAACCTGTTCTGCAAGGCCGCCGGGCAGCAGCCCGCGAAGGTCACCATCGCCGCGGGCGACCGCGGCCCGGTCGACGCCCGCAGCATCCTCTCGGTGCTGGGGCTCGGCGTGGCCTCCGGTGAGGAGGTCGTCCTGACCAGCTCCGACGACGCCGAGGGCGAGTCCTCGCTCGACGCGCTGTCCGAGCTGCTCGCCACCGACCTGGACGCCGTCCCCAGCTGATCTGCGGCCCCGCCGCCCGTGCGCGGTGGGTGGGGCTCCGGCCCCCCCCACCGCGCCCCGCCCGGTCCCCGCCCCCCCCCCCCCCCCCCCCCACCGCCGTGTCCGGCGAGATGTCAACGGCGGGTTACGGCCTCTCCCAGCGATGGCCCTGCTCGCGCGCAAGCGCGACGATGGCGGGCAGCCCCGCCGTTCCCGCTGCCGCGAGCGGCCCGACACCTCGTGAACGGAGCCCCTCCACGGTGACCGCGAGCGCCCACCGCACCGAACTCCTCGCCCCGGACTCCCTGGCCGCCCACTCCGGCGTCGTCTCCGAGACCGAGCACAGCGCCCTGCGCGCCGACATCCGCAGGCTCTCGACGATGCTCGGCCGGACCGTCGCGCTGCAGGCCGGCGACGAGGTGCTGGAGCTGGTGGAGGAGGTCCGCAAGCTCGCCCGGGAGGCGGGCGGGGAGGGCGGCGACCCGGACGCCGTCACCCGCCGGCTCTCCGGCCTCGACACCGGCACCGCCGTCGTCCTGGCCCGGGCCTTCTCGCAGTACTTCCAGCTGGCCAACGTGGCCGAGCAGCTGCACCGCTCCCGCGAGCTGCGCAGCCTGCGCCCCACCGACCGCCGCCCGCTGCACACGGTGCTGGAGCGGCTGGCCGCCGAGGCGGACCGCGGCGCGGTGCAGGAGGTCCTGGCCCGGGCGCAGCTGCGGCCGGTGTTCACGGCGCACCCGACCGAGTCCTCGAGGCAGTCCGTGCTGGCCGTCCTGCGGCGGGTGGCCGAGGGCCTCGACCACGGCGCGTCGGACGACGAGCTGGGCGCCCTCGTCGACCTGCTCTGGCAGACCGACGAGATCCGGCCGGGCAAGCCGACCGTGACCGACGAGGCCCGCGGGGTCGCCTGGTTCATGGAGCAGCTCGGCACCGGCACCGTCCCGGACCTGGTCGGGGAGTTCGAGGCCGAGGTGCGCGCACACGGCTTCGAGGTCCCGCCGGACTCGCGGCCGTTGAGCCTGGGCTGTTGGGTCGGGGGCGACCGGGACGGCAACCCGAACGTCACGCCCGAGGTGACCCGCGAGGTCCTGGAGCTCTACTCGGACCGCGCGCTCAAGATCCACGGCGCGCTCGTGGAGCAGCTGATCCAGGAGCTGTCGATCTCCACCCGGGTGATGGGCGTGTCCGAGGAGCTGCGCGGCACACTGGCCCGCGACCGGCGCGCGCTCCCCGAGGTCCACGACCGGTTCATCCGGCTCAACGCCCACGAGCCCTACCGGCTGCACCTGAGCTACGTCCAGGCCCGGCTGGAGAACACCCGCGCCCGGATCGCGAACCGGGGCGCCCACGTCGCCGGGCGGGACTACCTGGGCGTCGCGGACTACGTCGCCGACCTGGGTGTGCTGGACCGCTCGCTGCGGGGGCACCTCGGCGGCCGGATCGCCGACGGCACCCTCGCCCGCGCGCTGCGCGCGGCCCGCGCGCTCGGGCTGCACCTGGCCGAGCTGGACATCCGCGAGCACAGCCAGAAGCACCACGACGCGCTCGGCGCGATCTACGACGAGCTGGGCGAGCTCGACAAGCCCTACGCCGAGCTGACCCGCGAGGAGCGCCGCGCGCTGCTGTCGCAGGAGCTGCAGGGGCACCGCCCGCTGGTCCGCCGGCACTACGGCGTGCCCGAGGCGGCGGCGCAGGTGATCGCCACCTTCGACATGCTGCACACGGTCCAGCACGAGTTCGGGCCGGAGGTCGCCCGGACCTACATCGTGTCGATGGCCCGCGACGTCGACGACCTGCTCGCCGTCGCCGTCCTCGCCCGCGAGTCGTACATGGTGGAGCTGCGGACGAACCCGCGCTCCTCGGTGGACCTGGTCCCGCTGTTCGAGACCGTCGAGGAGCTGTCCCAGGCGGGCCCCCTGCTCGAGGGCCTGCTGTCCGACCCGGGCTACCGGCAGCAGGTGCGCAACCGCGGCGACCTGCAGGAGATCATGCTGGGCTACTCGGACTCCAACAAGGGCGCCGGCATCACCAGCTCGCAGTGGGAGATCCACCGGGCCCAGCGGCAGCTCCGCGACGTCGCCGCGAAGCACGGCGTGCGGCTGCGGCTCTTCCACGGCCGCGGCGGGTCGGTGGGCCGCGGCGGCGGGCCGGCGGGCGAGGCCATCGCGTCGACGCCCTACGGCTCGGTCGACGCCACGATGAAGCTCACCGAGCAGGGCGAGGTCATCTCCGACAAGTACTCGCTGCCCACGCTGGCCCACGACAACCTGGAGATCCTGCTCGCCTCGATGCTCGACGCGAGCGTGCTGCACAAGGCCTCCCGCTGGCCGGACGAGACCCTGGCCCGCTGGGACGAGGTCATGACCTGCGTGTCCGAGGCCGGCAAGAAGGCCTACCGCGAGCTGGTCGGCGACCCGGCGCTGCCGGAGTTCTTCACCGCGGCCACCCCGGTCGACGAGCTGGGCCGGCTCAACGTGGGCTCCCGGCCGTCGAAGCGCCCGGGCAAGGGCACCCCCTCGCTCGACGACCTGCGGGCGATCCCCTGGGTCTTCGGCTGGACGCAGACCCGGATGGTCGTCCCCGGCTGGTACGGCCTGGGCAGCGGGCTGAAGGCGGCGCGCGACGCGGGGTACGGGAAGGTCCTCGACGAGATGCGCGAGTGGGCCTTCTTCGCGAACCTGCTCGGCAACGTCGAGATGACCCTGGCCAAGACGGACCTGCGGATCGCCTCCTACTACGTCTCGACGCTCGTCGAACCCGGCCAGCAGGGGCTGTTCGAGCTGATCCGGGCCGAGCACGGGCGCACGCTGCGCGAGGTGCTGGCGCTGACCGGCGGTCCGGTGCTGCTCCACCGGCACCCGGTCCTGCGCAACACCCTCGCGGTGCGCAACGGCTACCTCGAGCCGCTGCACCACCTGCAGGTCGAGCTGCTGGACCAGCGCCGGCGGCGGGGCGAGGAGGACGGCGCGAAGGACACCGACCTCGAGCGTGCCCTGCTGCTCACCATCAACGGCATCGCGGCCGGGATGAAGAACACCGGCTGACGCGCTCACGGGTCGCCTCCGGCCCGGCGACGACCCGTGAGGATCAGTCGGCCCGGACGGCCGGTTCGGAGCTGCGCGGGACGGCGATGTCCGTGGGCACCCCGCGCCCGCGCAGCACCACGGGCTCCCCGAGCTCCCAGCGGCGCGCCTCCTCCGGGTCCGCCAGTGCCACGGCCGCGCCGGAGGCCGCGATCCCGCCGCGGGACTTGGCCAGGTCGGTGAGCCGGGCGGCCTCGTTCACCGGGTCGCCGATCACGGTGTACTCGTAGCGCCGCGGGTCGCCGACGTTGCCGGCCACGGCGTCGCCCGCGGAGACGCCGATCCCCGCCGCGAGCTCCGGCATCTCCTCCGCCAGCCGCTCGGCCAACGCCCGGGCGGCCGCCAGGGCGCACCCGGCCGGGTCGTCGAGGGAGGCCGGCGCGCCGAACACGGCGAGCGCGGCGTCGCCCTCGAACTTGTTGATCCAGCCGCCGTGCTCCTCCACGACGCCGACGACGACCGCGAAGAACGCGTTGAGCACCTCGACGACCTCGGAGGGCGGGCGCTCGGTGGCCATCGTGGTGGACCCCACGAGGTCGACGAACAGCACGGCGACGCACCGGACCTCGCCGCCGAGCTCGACGTCGTCGGACGCAGCGGCGGCGCGCGCGACCTCCTCCCCGACGTGCCGGCCGAACAGGTCCCGGATCCGCTCCCGCTCGCGGAGTCCCTCGACCATCGTGTTGAACCCGGCCTGCAACCGGCCGAGCTCGGTGTGGTCGTAGACGGGGACGGAGACGTCGAGCTCGCCCTTCTCCACCCGCTGCATCGCGCGGCGCACCGCGATCACCGGGTCCGCGGTCGAGCGGGCGGAGCCGATCGTGGTGAGCAGGCCGGCGAAGAGGGCCGCGGCGCCGATCCCGAGGATCATCACGGCCAGCCGGTCCACGCTGACGTCCCGGAACATCAACGCGGCGGCACCGGCGAGCAGCAGGCCGAACACCGGCACCGCCGTGCCCAGCGCCCAGAACAGCACGGGGCGCAGCAGCACCCCCGGCAGTGCCCGGCTGCGCGGCGGCACACCGGCCAGGACGACCGACGCGGGCCCGCGCAGGATCCGCTCGCCGAGCAGGTAGGACAGCGAGCAGGTGGCGATCCCGCCGATCGTGATCGTCGCTGCGACCGAGAAGGCGAGCCGGGCGGAGAACTGCAGGTTGAGCAGCCCGAACAGCACCACCGCACCGGCCCACAGGAAGGCGAGCACCACCACGAGGCGCAGCGGCCCGTAGAGCACCAGGCGCCGGGCGCGCCGGGCCGGGTCGACCCGCGCGCTGCGGCCGCGGAGCCGGAACAGCGCCCGGCCGACCGCCAGCCCCAGCGGCGTGACGGCGACCAGGTACCCCGCGAACACGGCGATGTTGACCAGCCGGACCTGCCCGGGGTCGGCCACCCGCCCGTCCGGGACCACCCATGCCGCCAGCACGAACACCACGGCCGCCCCGCCGAAGTTCGCGAGGACCACCGCGACGCTGAGCAGCAGCCGGAGCGGCAGCCCCAGCACGAAGCCGCCGGGCCGCAGCTGACGGTCCGTCATGGGCGGAGTCTAGGCCGAACGGGGGAGCGGCTCAGACACGGCGGACCGTCCCGCTCAGGTGCACCGCGCCCTTCCGACCGCGGACGGCGAGGTCCCAGCCCTCCTTCGCCTGCTCGGTCACCAGCTCCGCCGTGGACGGCAGGAGCAGCGGCTTGCGGAAGCCGACCTCGTAGGTCGCGGCCTCGGGCACCCGGCCCTGCAGCGCGGCGAGGGCCCGGGCGGCCGACCACATCCCGTGGGCGATCGCCCGCGGGAAGCCGAAGGCCCTGGCCGTCACCGGGTTCAGGTGGATCGGGTTGACGTCGCCGCTGACCGCGGCGTACCGCCGTCCGGTGTCCGCCGGCACCTGCCAGACCGCCGCGGCGGGCCCGTCGACCTCCGGCAGGTCAGGCAGCTCGCCCGCGAGTCCGGTGGGCGCCTGTGCCCCGCGGGCCAGGTAGGTGCTGCGCCCGTCCCACACCCGGACGCCGTCGACCGACACCTCGGCCACGAGGTCCACCTGCGCCCCGCGCGGGTGCGCGGCGAACCGCTCCGCCCGCACCCGGACCTCGAGCCGCTCGTCGGGCGCGATCGCCCGGTGCACCCTGATCCGGTTCGCGACGTGCACGAGACCGGGCAGCGGCAGCGGGAAGGACCGGCCCGCCATCAGCTCGACCTGCAGCGGGAAGGCCAGGACGTGCGGGTACGTGAGCGGCAGCGCGTCGCCGAGCGGGAACCCGCACACCCGCGCGTAGTCGGCGAGGTGGCCGACCTCCGGCGTGACCGACCGCTCGAGGACCGTGTCCGGCAAGGACCGCGCACGGCCGGGCAGGACCGCGGCGACGGCCGCCTTCGCGTAGAGACCGATCATCACGCCCCCAGCATCGACTGGCCGCACACCCGCACGACCTGCCCGTTCACGCCTCCGGACTCGGCCTGGCCGAGCCACCCGATCGTCTCGGCCACGTCGACCGGGAGCCCACCCTGGCGCAGCGAGTTGACCCGGCGGCCGGCCTCTCGGGTGCCGAGCGGCATCGTCGCGGTCATCTCGGTCTCGATGAAGCCGGGCGCGACCGCGTTGATCGTCACCCCCTTCTCGGCGACGACGGGAGCGAGCGCCCGGACCATGCCGATGATCCCGGCCTTGGACGCGACGTAGTTCGCCTGTCCGCGGTTCCCGCCGATGCCGCTCTGCGAGGACACGCAGACGATCCGCGAGCCGTCCTGCAGCAGCGTGCCCTCGGCGAGCAGCGCCTCGGTGATCCGCAGCTGGGCCCGCAGGTTGACGTCGAGCACGGCCTTCCATCGGTCCGGGTCCATGTTGGCGAGCAGCTTGTCCCGGGTGATGCCGGCGTTGTGCACCAACAGGTCGAGGCGGCCGTGGCGCTGGGTCAGGTGCGCGATCAACCGCTCCGGGGCGTCGGCCGCGGTGATGTCGAGCTGCAGGGCGGTGCCGCCGGTCCGGTTGGCGACCTTCGCCAGGTTCTCCCCGGCCGCCGGGATGTCGACCACCACGAGCGTGGCGCCGTCCCGCGCCAGGGTGTCGGCGATCGCCGCGCCGATCCCCCGCGCCGCGCCCGTGACCACCGCGACCCGCCCCGCCAGCGGCTTCTCCGGCAGCGTCGGGCTGTCCATCGCACCGGGGTCCCGGGGCGACCCGACGGGCACCCCGACCCGGACGACCTGCCCGTCGACGTAGGCCGAGCGGGCGGACAGGAAGAACCGGACCGCGCTGTCGACGGCCGCGGGCGGTGCCTCGGCCGCGACGACCAGCAGGTTCGCGGTCGCCCCCGCCCGCAGCTCCTTGGCGATGGTGCGGACCAGACCGTCGAGCGCCTGGGCGGTGGCGGCGGCCTCGACCCGCGCACCGGCCGAGGCCTCGGCCGGGTCCGGGCCGAGCAGCAGCAGCCGCCCCGACGGGGCCAGCTTCCGCACGGCCGGGGTGAGGATCGCACGGGCCGCGGCGAGGTCGTCGAGCGTGGTGGCGGCCGTCAGGTCGACGACGACCGCGGCGAGCTTCTGCTCCCCCACCGCATCGAGCACCTGCTGGCCGGACTCCTCGACCAGCGCCGCGATCGGCTTCGCGAAGCGGCCGGCCCCGACCGAGGTGACGAGCGCCGGCCCGGGCAGGAGCGGCTGGCCGGGTTCGTAGCGGCGCAGCAGCGGCACCCGCGGCACGCCGAGGCGCCCGGCGAGGGCGGTGTTGGAGAGGTCCCGGAAGCGGTCGGTGCTCATGTCTCCTCCGCGGGAACGAGTGCGTCGTCGGTGCTCATGTCTCCTCCGTGGGAGAGAGTGCGTCGGTCGTCATGTCAGGCCGCCTCGAGGATCGCGACGACGCCCTGGCCGCCGGCGGCGCAGATCGAGATCAGCCCGCGGGCCTTCCGCCCGCCCTCCCCGGTGCCCTTCTCGTGCAGCAGCTTCGCCAGGGTGGCGACGATCCGGCCGCCGGTCGCGGCGAACGGGTGTCCGGCCGCGAGCGACGAGCCCGTGACGTTGAGCCGCGACCGGTCGATCGGGCCGAGCGGGGCGTCGAGCCCGAGCCGGTCCTTGGCGAACTCGACGTCCTCCCAGGCCTTGAGGGTGGCCAGCACCGTGGAGGCGAAGGCCTCGTGGATCTCGTAGAAGTCGAAGTCCTGCAGGGTGAGGCCGTTGCGTTCGAGCAGCCGTGGCACGGCGTAGACCGGCGCGGTGAGCAGCCCGTCCCGCCCGTGCACATAGTCGACGGCGGCGGTCTCGGCGTCGACGAAGTGGGCCAGCACCGGCAGCTTGTGCGCGGCGGCCCACTCGTCCGAGCCGAGCAGGGCCAGCGCGGCGCCGTCGGTCAGCGGGGTCGAGTTGCCCGCGGTCATCGTGGCGTCGTCGCCGAACTGCGTCCCGAACACGGGCTTGAGCTTCGCCAGCTTCTCGACCGACGAGTCCGGGCGCAGGTTGTCGTCGCGGGTCAGGCCCAGGTACGGGGTGACCAGATCGTCGAGGAACCCCCGCTCGTAGGCGGCGGCGAGGTTGCGGTGGCTGGCCGCGGCCAGCTCGTCCTGCGCCTCGCGGGAGACGCCCCACTCCTTCGCCGTGATCGCCGCGTGCTCCCCCATGGACAGGCCGGTACGCGGCTCGGAGTTGCGCGGGATGTCCGGGACGATCTGCCCCGGCCGCAGCTTGGCCAGCAGCTTCACCCGCTGCTGCACCGTCCGCGCGCCGTTGATCGCGACGAGCACCCTGCGCAGGTCCTCGTTGACGGCGATCGGGGCGTCGCTCGCGGTGTCGACCCCGCCCGCGACACCGCTCTCGATCTGCCCCAGCGCGATCTTGTTCGCCACGAGGATCGCGGCCTCGAGGCCGGTGCCGCAGGCCTGCTGCACGTCGTAGGCCGGGGTGGACGGGGCCAGCCGCGAGCCGAGCACCGCTTCGCGGGTGAGGTTGAAGTCGCGGGAGTGCTTGAGCACGGCACCGGCGACCACCTCGCCCAACCGCTCGCCCGCCAGCCCGTGGCGGGCCACCAGCCCGTCGAGCGTGGTGGTGAGCATGTCCAGGTTCGAGGCGCGGGCATAGCGACCGTTGGCGCGCGCGAACGGGATCCGGTTGCCCCCGATGACGGCGGCGCGCCGCGGTGTGGACGGCATGGCGTTCCCTCCTGTGCGGATGAGCCCTCCTGTGCGGATGGGCCCTGCAGTGCTCGCGGGCATTACCCACGAGTAGCCAGAACCCACAGTACCGGGTACCGTCGGTTTCATGAAGTCGGAGGCGGAGCTCGCGCAGCCGCCCGTCGACGTGGCCCGGGACCGGCGCGACTCCCGGTGGGACGCCCACCGCGAACAGCGCCGTGCCGAGCTCGTCGGTACCACCGTCGCGGCGATCCGGCAGCACGGGGCCGGTGTCGGGATGGACGAGATCGCGGCCGCCGCGGGCACCTCGAAGACCGCCGTCTACCGGCACTTCCGGGACCGGGCGGGGCTGTACACGGCGGTCTGCCACGCGGTCGCGCGCGTGCTGACCGGGCAGATCCGGCGGGCGACCGACCGGGCGCTGGCCGAGGGCGCCGGCCCGCACGCCACCGTCGCCGCGGGCATCGACGCGTACCTCCGGCTGATCGAGTCCGACCGCGAGGTGTACCGGTTCGTGGTACAGCGCCCGCTCCTCGGCGCCGTGGTCGCCGGCGCCGACCCCGTCACCGACCTGGTGACCGTGATCGGCGACCAGGTCGCCGAGGCCATGGAGGCACACCTGCCCGGCGCGTCGGCCGCGCGCACGTGGGGCCACGCCCTCGTCGGGATGGTCCGCGGGGCCGCCGACGACTGGCTCGCCCGCCCCACCGGCATCACCCGCGACGAGCTCACCGCCCGTCTCACCGATCTCGCCTGGACCGGACTCGCCGGCCTGGCGACCTCACCTCGCGCCGCCCGCGACGCGAGCACCGGCACCGCAGGAGGCACCGCATGACCCCGTCCGTGGACGCGCTCCGCTCCACCCTCGACGGCCGCTGGGCCGACGTCCGGAGCTCGGTCCGGGAGCAGATGTCCCGGTTCCGGCCGGTCGACCCCGACCTGTCGCGCGAGGAGTACCGGGCGAAGGTCCTCGAGCTCGTCCACGAGCTCGCCGCCACCGGTCAGCCGCACACGGGCTTCTCGCCCGACTACGGCGGCAAGGGCGACGTCGGCGGCGTCGTCACCGCGTTCCAGGCGCTCGGCTACGGCGACCTGTCCCTGCTGGTCAAGGCCGGGGTGCAGTGGGGCCTGTTCGGCGGCGCCGTGCAGGTCCTCGGCACCCGGCGGCACCACGAGCGCCACCTGCGGCAGATCATGGACGGCGAGCTGCTGGGCTGCTTCGCCATGACCGAGACCGGCCACGGGTCCGACGTCCAGCACCTGCGCACCACGGCCACCTACGACCCGGTCGCCGAGGAGTTCGTGATCGACACCCCGGAACCGGGGGCGCGCAAGGACTACATCGGCAACGCGGCACGCGACGGCCGGATGGCGGTCGTGTTCGCCCAGCTCGTCACGCGCGGGGAGACCCACGGCGTGCACGCCTTCCTGGTCCCGATCCGCGACGACGCCGGCGCCGCGATGCCCGGCGTCGAGATCGGCGACTGCGGGCACAAGGCCGGGCTCAACGGCGTCGACAACGGGCGGCTCACCTTCCACTCCGTGCGCGTGCCGCGCGAGGCCCTGCTCAACCGGTTCGCCGACGTCTCGGCCGACGGCACCTACACCAGCTCGATCGAGAACGAGGGCCGCCGCTTCTTCACCATGCTCGGCACGCTGGTGCGCGGCCGGATCAGCGTGGCGGGCGGTGCCGGCAGTGCGTCGCAGAAGGCCCTGGCCCTGGCGGTCCGCTACGGCGAGCGCCGCCGCCAGTTCGCCGACCCGGGCACCGGGCAGGAGACCGCGATCCTCGACTACCGCGCCCACCAGCGGAAGCTGCTGCCTGCCCTGGCCACCACCTACGCGCTGCAGTTCGCCCAGGACGACCTGGTCGCCGAGATGCACCGGCTGCAGGCGCCCGGGACCGATCAGCAGGGGGCCCAGCCGGACGAGAAGGCGCAACGCGACCTGGAGAGCCGGGCCGCGGGCATCAAGGCGATCGGCACCTGGCACGCCACGCACACCATCCAGACCTGCCGCGAGGCGTGCGGCGGCGCCGGGTACCTCTCGGAGAACCTGCTCCCGCAGCTCAAGGCGGACACGGACGTCTTCACCACCTTCGAGGGCGACAACACCGTCCTGCTCCAGCTGCTCGCCAAGAACCTGCTCGCGGACTACGGCAAGGGTGTGCAGAAGCTCTCGCCGCTCGGGCTGGCCCGATTCGTCGGCAGCCAGGCCCTCGACGCCGCTGCGGAGCGGACCGGCGTCAACAAGCTGCCGCGGCGGCTCCCCGGCCGCGGTTTCCGCCCGCGGGACCGCGCCGAGCAGCGCCGGCTGCTCGCGGACCGGGCCGAGCACCTGCTCGCGGGTGTCGCGCGGCGGCTGCGGCCGGCGCTGAAGAAGGGCGCGGACCAGTTCGGCATCTTCAACGCCGCGCAGGACCACCTGCTCGACGCCGCCCGTGCCCACGTCGACGTCCTGGTGTTCGACGCGTTCGTCGCCGGGATCGAACGGACCGCGGACCCGGCGGTGAAGGCGCTGCTGGAGACGGTGTGCGACCTGCACGCGCTCGCGACGGTCGAGCGGGACCGCGCCTGGTACCTCGAGCACGGGCGGCTGACCGCGGCCGAGACCCGCTCCGTGGTCGCCGCGGTCAACGCGCTGTGCGCCGAGCTGCGGCCGCACGCGCGGCTGCTGGTGGACGGCTTCGGCATCCCCGAGGGCTGGATCGCCTGCCCGCTGCTGGAGGACCCGGCCGCGGAGAGCGGCGCCACGGCGTCGGTGCCGGAGATGGTGGGCTGAGCCGGGGTTGCCTCCGAGGGCTGAGCGTCACACGTCGCTCGATGCCGTAACGGTCCTCATCACTCTTTCGATGGACGAGTAGCACGGCGGTTGCGCCCGTGCGGCTCCCCGAAGCCGCGTGGAGTAGCCGTCGCCCGCTCCCTGTTGGTCCATCCGGTGGAGGACGCCCCATGCGGCGATCTCGCGTGCGCCGGCGGTCGGTCGCGCTGTTCGCGCTGCCGCTCGCCCTAGGCGCCGCGCTGCTCGCGTGCAGCGCCCCCACGGCTGACCCGGCTCCGCCGCCGCCGAAGGTGGCGCCCGAGGTGCTGCCGTACGTCGACGTCTCGCTGCGTCCCTCGCCGCTGCCCGACATGGTCGCGCAGACCGGGGTCCGCTCGGCGGTCCTCGCCTTCGTGCTGTCGGCGGACGGGAGCTGCACCCCGTCCTGGGGCGGCGAGACGCCGATCACCGACCCCGTCGTGGTCGAGGCGGCCCGCTCGCTCGAGCAGGTCACGGTGGCCACCGGCGGGGCGACCGGCACCTACCTCGAGAACACCTGCACGGACGCCGGCGCACTGGCCGGGGCCTACCGCGCCGCCCTGGCGTCGGTCGGCGCCACGCGGCTCGACGTCGACGTGGAGACCGGGATCGACGCGGAGAAGGTCGCGGGCGCGCTCGGCCTGCTCCAGGGCATCGACGTCACGCTGACCCTGCCGGTGCACGACGCCGCCCAGGGCCTCACGCCTGCCGCGCTCGACCTGGCCCGCACGGTGGCGGCCCACGGCGTCGACGCCCGGGTCAACGCGATGGTCATGAACTTCCCCGACGAGGGCGACTGGTCGGGAGCGATGCTCCGGGCCACGGACACGATCGTCGGACAGCTGGGCCGCGACCCGTCGCGAACCGGCGTGACCCTCATGCTCGGCCGGAACGACACGGGTCCGGTCACCACCCTCGCCGACGCCGCGCGCGTCGTCGGGGTCGCCCGAGACCGCGGCATCGGCGCCGTCGGCCTGTGGTCCGTGGGACGCGACAACGGCGACTGCCCCGGCACCGCCACCGCGTCCTACGCGTGCAGCGGGATCCCCCAGACCCGCTTCGCCTTCATCCGGACAACCCGCGACGTGAGCGCGGGCCTCGCTCCCCCGGAGGACGTCACCCCATGATCGACGACGAGACGCGCGCCCTGCGCTCCGTCCCGGCTCCCCGCCGACCGCTCGACGACCTGGACGACGCGCCGCTGGGTTCCCCGGCCCCGCCGCTGGGCACGCCCGGGTGGCCGGCCGGTTCCGACCGGTCCGGGCGGGCCGACGGGCCGGCCCGGGAGGACGACGCCACCCGCGTCGGGCAGGCCCCGACATGGGAGGCCGACGCGACCCGCGTCGGCGGGTGGGACGCCGCCGCGACCCGGGTCGGGGCGGCGCAGGCGTGGGATGCGACCGCCGTCGCCGGGCCCGTCGACCCCGCCGCCACCGCGCACGCCGGCGCGCCTGCGGTCGAGGCGACCACGGCGATCTCGGCCCGGCGGCAGGCGGAGCTGGCGGCCGAGTCCCCGGTCGACGCCACCACGGCCATCGCCTCGGTGCGCCCGGTGTTCGTCGACGAGCGCGGGCGCCGCACCCGCGGCATCAAGTTCGGCGTGTACAGCGTGGTCGCGGTGTGCGTCGTGTTCCTCGCGGTCGTCGGGATCAGCCTGGCCGCCGGCAACCGGGGACCGCTGATGGAGATCCCGCTGCTCGGCGGCGCCAGCCCCGCCGAGGCGAGTGACACGGTCGACACGAACGAGATCGCCCCGCCGCCGGAGCAGATCGCCGAGGCCGCACCCCGGACCACCACCAAGGCTCCTGTCACCACGACCACCCGGGCCCCCGCCCGGGTCGTGGTCCCCGTCGCCCCGGTGGAGCCGGTCGCGACCCCCAACCCGGCTCCCACCACCACGGTCGCCCCGGCACCCACCACGGTTCCGCCGACCACCCGCACCCGCCCGACCCGCACTCAGCCGGCCCCGACCACCCGGACCACGGCGCCCACCACCGGGCAGGACACCGGCAACGCACAGGTTCCGGACCAGCTTCGCGTTCCCTGAACCTGCCCGAGGACACGAACGGCGCTCCCCTCACCTCGGTGAGCGGGAGCGCCGTTCGTCGACCACCGGACGATCAGCCCGCCAGGCGCGCGGCACAGGCGTCGCGGTCCTCGGCGTAGGCCGGGTCCTGCGCGGCGGCCAGCCGCAGGTGCGGCAGGGCGTCGGCGTGCCGGCTCTGCCGCTGCAGCGTGCGCCCGAGCAGGTACCGGGCGTACGGGTCGCTCGGCGCGAGCGCGACGGCCCGGGTCAGCGTCTCCTCGGCCCGGCGCAGCTGCGCGGACCGGTAGTACGCCCGCCCGAGGAGCAGGGCCCCGGCCGCGGTGTCGCGCAGCTCGTCGACCAACGGGGCCAGCAGCTCGAGGGCCTCCAGCGGCCGTCCGGCCTCCAGGCTCCCCTCGGCCAGGCGGTAGATCAGTGCGTTCTCCATCGCAGCCTCCCTTCGCCGGGCAGAACCACATACCCCCTCCCCCTATTCCGCCGGGCTTCTCCCGTGATCAGGAGCTCAGGGCTCGCTGCGCGGCCCGATCCAGCCCTCAGCTCCTTCTCGACGCCACCGACCGGACCCCACCGCCCGGGCGTCCACCCCGGATACCGTGCGGGCATGGACCTGGACGATCTGCGGGCGGTGCTGTTCGACATGGACGGCACGCTCGTCGACTCCGACGGCGCGGTGGAGCGGGCGTGGCGGACCTGGTCGGCCGAGTACGGCGCGGATCCGGAGGCCGTGCTCGCCGTGGCGCACGGCCGCCCGTCGGCGCCCACGGTGCGCGAGGCCCGGCCCGACCTGGACGAGGCGGGCGTCGCCGCGGCGGCCGCCCGCCAGCTCGAGCTGCAGTACACCGACCTCGACGACGTCCGCGAGATCCCCGGCGCGCGTCGCCTGCTCGGCCTGCTCGACGTCCTCGGGCTGCCCTGGGCCGTCGTCACCAGCGCCGACCGCCGGCTGACCGACGTCCGGCTGCGCGCGGCCGGCATCACCCCACCCACGGTGCTCGTGACCAGCGAGGACATCTCCGCCGGCAAGCCCGACCCGGAGGGCTACCTCCGCGCCGCGAAGGCGCTCGGCGTGGATCCCGCGGCGTGCCTGGTCGTCGAGGACACCGAGCCCGGGCTGGCGGCGGGACGGGCCGCCGGCGCCCGCACCGCCGCGTTGCGCGGCCTGCGCGGCGACCTCTCCCTCACCGGCCTGGACGACCTCGCCGACCTCCTCAGCGAGTGGGCGCCACCCCTGCCGTGAACCCGGTCAGCGGTAGCGCTCCACGATCCGCCGCTTGACGAGCTTGCCCGTGGGCGTGCGGGGCAGGGCGTCGGTGAAGTCCACCGTGCGCGGGCACTTGTAGTGCGCGATCCGGCCCCGGACGAACTCCAGGATCTCCTTCTCGAGCTCCGGGCCCGGAACCGCGCCCTCGGCGGTCTCGACGACGGCCTTGACCTGCTCGCCCATCTCCTCGTCCGGGATCCCGATCACCCCGACGTCCCGCACCGCTGGGTGCAGGGCCAGCGCGTCCTCGATCTCCTGCGGGTAGATGTTCACCCCGCCCGAAATGATCATGAAGGCCTTGCGGTCGGTGAGGTAGAGCCAGCCGTCCTCGTCGACGTACCCGAGGTCGCCGGTCGTGGCCCAGTCCGGGTGCTCCGGGTGCCGCGAGTCCGCGGTCTTGTCCTGGTCGTTGTGGTAGACGAACAGCGGCCGGTCGGTCTCGAAGTAGACGGTGCCGACCTCGCCCGGCCCGACCTCCTTCCCGTCCTCCCCGCAGACGTGCAGGATCCCGACGGTCGCGCGGCCGACCGAGCCGGGGTGCCGCAGCCACTCCTCGGACGTGATCCGGGTCTGCCCGGGGGACTCGGTGGAGCTGTAGTACTCCTGGAGCACCGGGCCCCACCACTCGATCATCCTGCGCTTGACCTCGACCGGGCACGGCGCCGCCGCGTGCACCGCGACCTTCAGCGAGGACAGGTCGTAGCGGGCGCGGACCTCGTCGTCGAGCTTCAGCATCCGGACGAACATCGTGGGCACCCACTGGCTGTGCGTGACCCGGTACTTCTCGATGTCCGCGAGCGCCTGCTCCGGCCGGAACCGCTCCGCGACCACCAGCGTGCCGCCGACCGCGTGGGTCATCGCGCCGAACCGCAGCGGCGCGGAGTGGTACTGCGGCGCGGGCGAGTAGTAGACGGTGTCCCGGTCGAAGCCGTAGACGGGGGCGAAGATCTCCAGCATCGCGTCGCCGGGCTCGTGCACCCGGCGCTCCGGCAGCTCCCGGGTGATCCCCTTCGGACGGCCGGTGGTGCCGGAGGAGTAGAGCATGTCCATGCCGACCGGCTCGTCGTCGAGCGGATCGGCGGACACCGCGGCCAGCGCCGCCTCGTAGTCCTCGTGGCCGGGGACCGCGCCGCCGACGGCGAGCCGCCGGCGCACCCTGGGCGTGTCCGCGACCACGCCCTCGGCGATCCCCGGCAGGTTCGCCGAGACCACGAGCACCCGGGCGTCGCAGTCGTCCACGATGTACGCGACCTCGGCCGGCGTGAGGTGGCTGTTCACGGCGGTGACGATCAGGCCCGACCGGACCGCCGCCCAGTACGCCTCGAAGACCTCCGGCCGGTTCTCCAGGACGACGGCGACGTGGTCACCCCGGGTCAGACCGGTCTCGGCGAAGACCCGGGCGAGCCGGATCGAGCGCTCGTCCAGCTCGCCGTAGGTCTGCACCCGGCCGTCCAGCGGACCGCCGGTCATGATCGTGGCCGGATGGTCCGGCCGCTCCTTCGCCCACGTCCCCGGGTACACGTCACACCACCGTCGCCGCGCTGCGCATGCCCCGTTTGTAGCGGGCTGAACGATCGTTCGCTAGACCTCGTTTGCCAGGTCGGCGTGCTGTACCCTCAGGTCCTTCTTGAGGATCTTGCCGCTGGGGTTCTTCGGCAGGGCCTCGGCGAACACCACGTACTTGGGCCGCTTGTACCCGGCGAGGACCTCCCGGGCGTGCGCGTCGACCTGCTCGCGCGTGAGCTCCACCCCCTGCTTCGGCACGACGACCGCGGTCACCGCCTCGATCCAGTGCGGGTGGCTGATGCCGAACACCGCCACCTCGGCCACGCCCTCGAGCAGGTACAGGGCCTCCTCGACCTCGCGGGAGGCGACGTTCTCCCCGCCGGTCTTGATCATGTCCTTCTTCCGGTCGACGACGGCGAGGTAGCCGTCGGCGTCGACCACGCCCAGGTCCCCGGAGTGGAACCAGCCGTTCCGGAACGCCGCGGCGGTCTTCTCCTCGTCGTTGTAGTAACCCGACGCGGCGTGCGGGGACCGGTGCACGATCTCGCCGACCACGCCCGGCGGGACCTCGTTGTCCTCGTCGTCGACCACGCGGGTCTCGACGTTGAGCGATGCGCGGCCGGCCGAGCCGGCGTGCGGCAGCTGCTCGTGCGGGCGCAGGATCGTGGCCAGCGGCGACATCTCGGTCTGGCCGTAGAAGTTCCAGAACTGCACGTCGGGCAGCCGCCGGGACAGCTCCTTGAGCACCTCCACCGGCATCGCCGAGGCGCCGTAGTAGCCCTTGCGCAGGCTGGACAGGTCGCGGGTGTCGAAGTCCGGGTGGCGCAGCAGCGAGATCCACACCGTGGGCGGGCAGAACAGCTTGGTGACCTTCTCGCGCTCGATCGTCTCGAGCAGCCGAGCCGGCTCCGGGTTCGGCAGGATGATCGAGGTGGCGCCCAGGTAGACGTCGACGGAGAAGAAGCAGTCCAGCTGCGCGCAGTGGTACATCGGCAGGGTGTGGACCTCGACGTCGTCGACGCTCATCCCGCCGTCGATCGCGCAGGACACGTACTGACTGATCAGCGACTTCGACGACAGCATCACGCCCTTGGGCCGCGACTCGGTGCCCGAGGTGTACATCAGCCGCAGCGGGTCGTCGTCGGCCACCAGGACCTCGGGCGGGGCGTCCGGGCCCGAGTCGATCCAGGTGTCGACGTCCTCCCAGTCACCGGTCGGAGCCGCACCCGAGAGCGAGATCCACCCGCGCACCCCGCCGGTGAGCCCGGCCGAGGCGAGCGCCTTCTCCGCGGTCGGGGCCAGCGCGTCCTCGGTGACCATGCCCGAGGCACCGGAGTGGCCGAGGATGAACGCGATCTCCTCGGCGTTCAGCATGAAGTTCACCGGCACCAGCACCACCCCGAGCCGGGCGGTGGCGAAGGCGAGCACGGCGAACTGCCAGGAGTTGTGCGACAGCAGCGCCAGCCGGTCGCCCTTGGTCAGGCCCTTGGCGGCCAGGTTGTTCGCGCAGCGGTTCACGGCGGTGTCGAACTCGGCGAAGCTCGCCCGGCGCCCGCCCGCGACCACCGCGAGCTTGTCCGGGTAGCGCAACGCGGTGCGGCGCAACAGGTCGCCGAGCGAGTGCTGGCGGGCGCGGGCGATCGCCTCGGTGGTCTGCGGGGTGAACTGCACGACGTCGGACACGCCACGCATCCTGCACGAGCGGTCACCCGCCGGACCAGAGCGGGAGCGGCGCCGTCACTCGACGCACCCCAGGCGCGCCGCGCCCGCCCGCATCGACTGCGCCAGGGCCTCCCGGGACGGACCGGGCGGGGCCGGGGCCGACGCGGCGGGGGCGCGCAGCCCGTCGAGCACGAAGGCGGCGAACCGCTCCCACGCGTGCGGCGCCGCCTCGGCGGTGCGGTGGACCAGCCCGGCGTTGGCCATGAGGAGCAGCGGCAGGTCCTCGGGCGTGACGTCCGCGCGCAGGTCGCCCGAGCGCTGCGCCCGGTCCACCAGCCCGGCCAGCCCGGCCTGGACCCGGGCGCGCAGGGCCTCCAGGTCGGGCTCGGCGGGAACGCTCAGCGTGAGCAGGTCGGCGAGGCCCCGGTCGGCGGCCTGCATGCGCAGCACCGTGAGCACGTAGGTCCGGAACCCGGTCCACGGGTCGGGCTCGGCGAGCGCTTCCTCGGCGGCCCGGGCGAAGTCCGCCATCCGCTCCGCGAACACGGCCGCGACCAGGGCGCGCCGGGTGGGGAAGCGGCGGTAGAGCGTGGCGTTGCCGACCCCGGCGCGGCGGGCGATCTCGTCGAACGGCGCCTGCAGCCCCTGTTCCCCGAACACGGCGCGGGCGGCCGCCACGAGGGCGCGGCGGTTGCGCTCGGCGTCGGCGCGCAGTGTCACGCCGCACACCGTAACCGACGAAACGGGGAGTGTTCCCCACTTGTGTTAGCGTCCGGGCATGGCGTTGGCGAAGCTCCGGGAGCTGCCCGGACGGATCAGCAGCGGCGGTTTCGTGCTCCACTCCGGCCTGGAGAAGTGGAAGGCCGGCCCGGAGCAGGCCGCGGGCGTGTACGGCATGGCGACCACCGCCTACCCGTTCCTCAAGCGGATCCCGCAGGAGCAGTTCACGAAGGCGCTCGCGGCGGGGGAGATCGCCACCGGCGTCGCGCTGCTCACCCCGTTCGTCCCCGCGGCGGTCGGCGGGGCACTGCTCACCGCGTTCGCGGGCGGCCTGCTCGGCCTCTACTTCCGGGTCCCGGGCATGCGCCGGCCGGGCAGCGTGTGGCCGAGCCAGCAGGGCCTGGGCATCGCCAAGGACGTCTGGCTCGCCGGGATCGGCGTGGGCCTGCTCGCCGACGGCCTCACCCGCGACTGACCGGCCTCCGCAACCGACCCTGCTCCCGCGGGTCGGCACTTCCCGCGACCGAACCCCACATTCCGGGATGTCCCGGGGTGCGCGGTTCGGTGGCCGGAAGGTGCCGACTCGCTCAGGGGAGGGTGAGGATCCGCGGGCCGTTCTCGGTGATGGCGATGGTGTGCTCGGCGTGCGCGGCGCGGCTGCCGTCGGCGGTGCGGATGGTCCAGCCGTCCCGGTCGTGCCGGTAGGCGTCCTTGCCACCGGCGTGCAGCATCGGCTCGATCGCGATCACGAGGCCCGGGCGCAGCCGCAGGCCGCGGCGCGGCTTGGCCTCGTTCGGCACGTGCGGCTCCTCGTGCATGGACCGGCCGACGCCGTGGCCGCCGTGGTCGGCGAGCATCCCGTACCCCGCGCCGCGCGCGACCTGCCCGATCGCATGCCCGACGTCGCCCATCTGCACGCCCGGCTGCGCCGCGGCGATGCCCGCCTCGAGGGCCGCCTCGGTGGTGGCGATCAGCTTCTCGTCAGCCGGGTCCCCGCTCCCGACGACCACGCTGAAGGCGGCGTCGGCGCACCAGCCGTCGAGGTGGACGGCGAAGTCGACGCTGAGCAGGTCGCCCTCGCGGAGCTTCGTGCGCGACGGGATCCCGTGCACCACCGCGTCGTTCACGCTGACGCAGAGCACCCCGGGGTACGGCCCGGGCGCCCAGCGCGGGTGGTAGCCGCGGAAGCTCGACACGGCCCCGGCCTCGGCGATCATGTCGGCGGCCAGCGCGTCCAGCTCGCTCGGCCGGACACCGGGCGCCGCCCGCTCGCGGACCGCGGCGAGGATGCGGGCGACCACGGACCCGGCGGCGTCGATCGCGTCGATCTCCCCGGGCGTCTTCAGCTCGATCACGTTCGATAACTATACCGGTATTAGTATGACGGGATGGTCCGCGTCCCCCTGACCCCCGAGGACCGCGAGCGCGGCGAGCGGCTGGGCGCCCTGCTGCGCGCCGCCCGGGGCGACCGCAGCATCGGCGACGTCGCCGCGGCCGCGGACATCTCGCCCGAGACGCTGCGCAAGATCGAGACCGGGCGGATCCCCACCCCGGCGTTCTTCACGGTCGCCGCGCTGGCCACGGAGCTGGGCCTCGGGCTCGACATGCTGGCCGCCTGCGGCCGGACCGGGGCCGACGCCTCCCCCGCGGCCTGAACGGGCAGGCTCGGACCATGGCGCACGATCCCGCGGCCCTGCTCGCCCGCGTCCGCAGGGCGGCGAAGGGCACGCCGTACGCGGTCCACGCCACGGCCGACGGGTTCGAGCTGGTCGCCGAGGTCCTGAGCCCGCCCGGGGCACGCGGCCGCCGCCGTCCGGAGACCCTGACCCACCGGGTCGTGCTCGACGCGGCCGGCGGCACCTACCGGGTCACCGACGCCCGGGTCGCCGTGCCCGGGGCACCGGAGGAGCCCGGCGACCGGCGCTCGCTTCTCACCGGCTTCGGCCGCCGCCCCGAGGCCGCCGACGCGGCGGGCGCCGAGGGCCACCGGATCGTCGACGACGCCGCCGCGGGCCTGGGCTGGACCCGGCTGCGGTCGCCGCTGGAGCGCCCGGGCGTGGTGCTCGCCGCCCTCCTCGGGTTCTGCGTGCTGCTGCTCGTGGTCGCGCTCCTCGTCCTGCTCTGAGACGTCGAACTAGACTCGGCTAGGCCGGGTCCCCACCGGCCCGCACGCTCCCCGGAGGTTCCCCCGTGTCCACCACCCCCGACGTCACACCCGGTGCCGGTGCCGACCTCGGCATCCATGTCGGCGCCGACCTCGGCGCCGACGTGGATGCCCGTGTCGATGCCGAGGAGTCCCGGCTGCGGGTGGGCCGCCCGGCCACCCACGCGGCGGGGCTGAAGGCGGTGCGGGTGTCGATGGCGCGGGCGCTGCGGCAGATGGGCCCGGTGAAGTCCGCGCGGAACCTGTTGACGCTCAACCAGGTCGACGGCTTCGACTGCATGTCGTGTGCCTGGCCCGACCCGACCGATCACCGGCACACCGCGGAGTTCTGCGAGAACGGCGCCAAGGCCGTCTCGTGGGAGGGTCAGCGCGCCCGCGTCGACGCGGCGTTCTTCGCCGCGCACCCGATCTCCGAGCTGGCCCGGCAGTCGGACCACTGGCTGGAGAAGCAGGGCCGGCTCACCGAGCCGATGGTCCGCCGGGCCGGCGCCGACCACTACGAGCCGATCTCCTGGGACGCGGCGTTCGCGCTGGTCGCCGAGCACCTGCAGGCCTTGGACTCGCCGGACGAGGCGCTGTTCTACACCTCCGGGCGCGCCTCCAACGAGGCCGCGTTCGTCTACCAGCTCTTCGCCCGCGCGTTCGGCACCAACAACCTGCCGGACTGCTCGAACATGTGCCACGAGTCCACCTCGGTCGGGCTGGCCCGCACCATCGGCATCGGCAAGGGCTCGGTGTCCCTCCAGGACATCCACGAGGCCGACCTGATCGTGATCTCCGGGCAGAACCCGGGCACGAACCACCCGCGCATGCTCTCCGCGCTGGAGATCGCCAAGCAGAACGGCGCGAAGATCCTGGCGATCAACCCGCTGCGCGAGGCCGGGCTGCTGCGCTTCGACAACCCGCAGACCCCGAAGGGGCTGACCGGGCGCGGCACCGGACTCGCCGACACCTACCTGCAGATCCGCTCGGGCGGCGACCTCGCCCTCTGGCAGGCCATCGGCCACCTGCTGCTCGAGCGCGGCGCCGTGGACCGGGACTTCGTCGCCCGCCACACCGTCGGGTTCGACGCCTGGGCCGCCCACATCCGCGAGCTCGACCGGGACGCCGTGCTCGCCGCCACCGGCCTCGAGTGGGCGCAGATCGAGGCCGTGGCGGAGCTGTTCGCGACCTCGCAGCGGATCGTGAACTGCTGGGCCATGGGCATCACCCAGCACCGCAACGCCGTCGCCACGATCTGTGAGTTCGTCAACGTCGCCCTGCTCCAGGGCATGATCGGCAAGCCCGGCGCGGGGCTCTGCCCGGTCCGCGGGCACTCCAACGTCCAGGGCGACCGCACCATGGGCATCTGGGAGAAGGCCCCCGACACCTTCCTCGACGCCCTCGGCGCCGAGTTCGGCTTCGAACCCCCGCGCGCACACGGCCACGACGCCGCCGCCGCGGTCCGCGCCCTGCGCGACGGGCAGGCGAAGGTGTTCATCGGGCTGGGCGGCAACTTCGCCGCCGCCATGTCCGACACCCACGTCACCGAGGCCGCGCTGCGCTCCGCCGCGCTGACCGTGCAGATCTCCACCAAGCTCAACCGCAGCCATCTCACCGCCGGCCACGACGCCCTCGTCCTGCCTACCCTCGGGCGCACCGAGCAGGACCGCACCGGCGGGTTGGTCCAACGCGTCACCGTCGAGGACTCGATGTCCGCGGTGCACGCCTCCCGCGGCCGCGCCACCCCCGCCGGCCCCCTGCTGCGCTCCGAGGTCGACATCCTCTGCGGCATCGCGCACGCGACCCTGGGTGACCGGTACGGCATCCCGTGGGCCGAGTTCGCCACCGACTACGCCCGCATCCGCGAGCGCATCGGCCGGGTCGTGCCCGGCTGCGAGGCCTACGACGAGAAGATCAGCCGCCGCGGCGGGTTCACCCTCCCGCACCCGCCCCGCGACACCCGCACCTTCCCCACCGCGCAGGGCAAGGCCGTGTTCACCGTCAGCCCCCTGCAGGTCCAGTCCGTACCCGCAGGCCGGCTCGTGCTGCAGACCCTGCGCAGCCACGACCAGTTCAACACCACCGTCTACGGCCTCGACGACCGCTACCGCGGCATCCGCTCCGGCCGCCGCGTCGTGTTCATCTCCCCCGACGACCTCGCCGAGCTCGGGTACCGCGACGGCGACCACGTCCACCTCGTCTCCGAATGGGACGACGGGATCGAGCGGCGGGCGGAGAACTTCCGGCTCGTCTCCTACGACACCCCCAAGGGCTGCGTCGCCGCCTACTACCCCGAGACCAACCCCCTCGTTCCCCTCGACTCCCAGGCTCTCGAATCCGGCACCCCTACCTCGAAATGGGTCGTCGTCCGCCTCGAGCGAGCGTGAACCGGGATCATCACGCCTGCGTGAGCCCGGACACGTCTTTCGGCAAGCCACGACGGTGCGGTTCCGGCGAGGTGCTGGTCGTCGGCGGCTTCCTCATGAAGGGCTCGGTCACCGCCCCGAACTCCCGCAACCCGGCCGAGCGCGTTGGGAGCTGAGCGCAGTAGGGCTCCCTACTGCGCTCCAGGCCCTGGTCTGGGCGCGTTATGGAGCCACACTGCGCTTCAGGCCCTGGTCTGGGCGCGTTATGGAGCCATACTGCACTTCTCTGACCTACTCGAGGTGCGTCATGGCGCCATCGTGCGATGCATGCGGGTGACCGCCTCGCGGAGCACCTCGTCCCGCTTGCAGAAGGCGAAGCGCAGCAGGGTCGGGGCGAGATGCGGGTCGTCGCAGAACACGCTGACCGGCACCGCGGCCACACCGAGGCGCTCGGGCATGGCGCGGGCGTAGGCGGCGGCGTCGGTCACGCCCAGCGGGGCGAGGTCGGCGACCACGAAGTACGTGCCGCCGGGCTCGAACACCCGCATCCCGGCCTCGCGCAGGCCCTCGGTCAGCAGGTCACGCTTCGGCCGGAGGGCGCCGGAGATCGCCGCGAACACCGCGTCGGGCAGGGCCAGCGCGTTCGCGACGGCGGGCTGGAACGGTGCGCCGCCGGCGAAGGTCAGGAACTGCTTCACCGCCCGGACGGCCGCGACGAGCTCGGCCGGCCCGTGCACCCAGCCGATCTTCCAGCCCGTCACCGAGAAGGTCTTGCCCGCGCTCGAGACCGTGAGGGTGCGCTCGCCCATGCCCGGCAGCGTCGCCATCGGCACGTGGTCGGCCCCGAAGGTCATGTGCTCGTAGACCTCGTCGGTGATCACCACGGCGTCGTGCGCGATCGCGAGGTCCCCGATCGCACGCAGCGTGTCCGGGCCGAACACCGCGCCGGTGGGATTGTGCGGGGTGTTGACCAGCACCGCCCGCGTCCGCGGCCCGAACGCCGCGCGCAGCTCGGCCGGGTCGGGCAGGAAGTCCGGGGCGCGCAGCGGGACGGTCCGACGGGTGGCCCCGGCCATCGCGATCACCGCGGGGTACGAGTCGTAGTACGGCTCGAAGACGACGACCTCGTCCCCGGGCCCGCAGAGCGCGATCACCGCGGAGGCGATCGCCTCGGTGGCCCCCGTGGTGACCAGCACGTCCCCGGCGTCGAGGGAGTAGAAGCGCTCCTGGTGCGCCGCCACCGCCTCGCGCAGCGCCGGCAGCCCAGGCGCCGGCGGGTACTGGTTGAACCCGCCCTCGGTGATCGCCGCGGCGGCGTCGGCCAGCAAGGAGGGCGGCCCGTCCGTGTCGGGGAAGCCCTGCCCCAGGTTGATCGCGCCGGTGCGCACGGCGAGCTGGGTGATCTCCGCGAAGATCGTGGAGGTGAAGGGACGCAGCCGCGGGACCAGCACGGTCACCAGCCTCGCATGTCCACGGCCCAGCGTTCGGCGACCTGCTCGCCGTCGACCAGCCACATCGCCTCGTGCAGCGCGACGGTCGGGTCGACGTGGGCGGGCACCACCCGGATCCGGTCGCCCACCCGCAGCCGCAGGTCGCCGGGGGCGAAGGTGGTGTGCTCGTCGGAGCAGAACCAGACGTGGGCGCCGGGGATCGTCGGGTTGCCGTGGTCCATGCCCAGCGCCTTGAGCCCGACGTCGACGACCGCCCACTCCGCCGACACCGAGATCACCGTGCCCAGCACGAACAGCGCCTGCTCGAACGGGTGCCCGAGCTGGGTATAGGCGCTGTCCATCAGCGCGTACGAGCCGGCCTGGATCTCCGTGGCCCACTCGTTGACGTCGTAGGTGCCGGTGCCGCCGGCGCTCACGAGCTCGCCGCCGACGTCGCGGGCCGCGGCCGCGAGCTTCTCCATCGCCTCGCGCACGAGCCGGCGCCGTTCCTCGGCGGGCTGGGCCATCATCAGGTGGCCCTCGTAGCCCATCACCCCGCGCACCTCGAGACCGTTGCGCCGGGCCAGATCGGCCAGCTCACCGGCCTTCTCCGGCGGGCAGCCGCAGCGCGGCAGGCCGACGTTGACGTCGATCACCACCTCGAGGACGTTGCCGCGCAAGGCCGCCGCGATCGTCTCCCGGGAGTCGACGGCCAGCGTGATCCGGGCGCCGTCGCGGACCAGCTTGCCGAGCCGGGACGCGTCGACGACCTCGTTGGCCAGGAACAGGTCGCCGCCCAGGCCGTGCTCGGCCATGACCTCGCACTCGCGGATCGTGGCGCAGGTGAAGCCGGGATGACCGTTGTCGCGCTGCCAGCGGGCCAGCGACGTGCACTTGTGCGCCTTGACGTGCGGGCGCAGCCGGGCGCCGGGGAGCGCGGCGCTCATGGTGTCGAGGTTGCGGCGCAGGACCCCGCGCTCGACGAGCAACGCGGGCGTGGTGAGGTCGTCGACGCGCACGAGCAGAACCTACCCGGCGCGCATTATGGAACCATATTGCGGTTTTCGAGCCCTTTTGCAGGCGTTATGGAACCATACTGCGAATCTGGAGCCGGTTTTCGCGCGTTGTGGAACCATAATGCGGCGTCAGCTCGGGGCGGGGAGGCGGGCGACGCGGCGGAGGGCGGCGGGAGCCACCTTGGACAGTGCGTAGGCGGTCCGGCTCTCCACTGTGAGCAGCTGGATCGGGCGGTTCGCCTCGACGGCGCCGATCACCGCGTCGGCCACCTTGTCCAACGAGTACGGACGCCGCTTGAGCAGCCGGTCGGTGGAGCGGCGCCGCTGGGCCGCGGTCGCGTCGTCGACCCCCACGAAACGTGCCGAGCCGCCGATGTCCGTGGGCAGGAAGCCGGGGCACAGGGCGGTGACGCCGATGTCGTCGCCCGCCAGCTCGGCGCGCAGGCACTCCGACAACATCAGCACCGCGGACTTGGTGGTGCAGTAGGCGGGCAGGAAGGTCGTCGGCGTGAACGCGGCCGCGGAGGCCACGTTGACCAGGTGCCCGCCCTCGCCGCGCTCGCGCATCCGGGCGGCGAAGAGCCGGCAGCCGTGCACCACGCCCATCAGGTTGACGTCGACGATCGCCCGCCAGTCCGCGGGCTCGTGGGCGAGGAACGGGCCCGAGACCGCGATGCCGGCGTTGTTGACCACGACGTCGGGCACGCCGACCTCGGCGCACACCCGGTCGGCGAAGGCGGCCATGGCGTCGGGGTCGGCGACGTCGACCTGGTAGGCGTGCCCGCCGGTCTCGAAGGCCGTCTGCCGCGCCGTCGAGAGCTCCTTGTCCGCCGCGACGACGACCGCGCCGCGCCGGGCGAAGCCGCGCGCCACCGCCCGGCCGATGCCGCTGCCCGCGCCGGTCACCAGCACGACGCGGTCGGTCCACCGGCCCGGCGCCCGCCGCGGGACCGCCCGCTCGCCGGACACCGCGTCGACCTGCTCCCGCACGCACCGCGCCACCACCTCCGGGCGGCTGCGCGGCAGCCAGTGCCCGCCGGCCACCGTCCGGAACCGGAAGTCCGCGACGAACCGCTCCGCGCTCGCCTGCAGCACCGGGGTGACGTACCGGTCCCCGGACGGGGCCAGGACCTGCACCGGCACCTCGGTGCGGCGCTCCCCGCCGCCCCGGCCGAGGTTGGCGCGGTAGAGCTCGAGCCCGCGCACGGCGTCGCGCACGACCGGCCGCGGGATTCCCTCCCGGCGGGCGACGAGCCCGCCGGCCAGCCCGGAGCGCCAGAGCAGCTCGGGCAGCACCGGCAGCTGGAAGAACCCGACGTACCAGGAGCGACGCAGCTGCCGGAGCCGGTCGCGCAGGCGCGCGCTTCGGCCGAAGGCACCGATGTGCGCCAGGCCGGGGCCGGAGATCGACGTGTAGGAGGCGAACCGCGCCCGCAGCGCCGGATCGGTCACGGCGTGCCAGCCCTGGATCGAGCCCCAGTCGTGGGCGAGCAGGTGCACCGGCCGGTCGGGGGCCACGGCGTCGAGCACCGCGACGAGATCGGCCGCGAGCCGTTCGACCCGGTACCCCTCGCGGTCCGCCGGGGCCTGCGACGCACCCGCGCCGCGGACGTCGTAGGTCACGACGCGGAAGGTGTCGGCCAGCAGGGGGACGACGCCGTCCCACACCGTGTGGTCGTCGGGGTAGCCGTGCACCGCGACGACGACCGGGCCGCCCTCCGGCCCGGCGACGTGGACGGCCAGGTCCAGGCCGTCCGGGGTGCGAACGGTACGTGCCTCGCTGCGCATGGGCCGAGCCTAGCTACTCGTGAGTACGTGACCCACGGCACACCTGATCGGGGAACCGGAACAGCACGCCGGGCATCCGGCCTTGAACCACCCGGAACACCACCGGCGGGTACGAACTTCGACCGAGCGACGACGCCGGGCGATCCGGACCCGTGAGTACGAGGAAGGCCCCGCCGTTGCCCACACCACCAGCGACCCCCGCGCGCGCCACGGCGCCCGCCACGCCGGGTCGCGCGCGCACCGCCCTGCTGCTGGGCGCCCTGATCGCGCTCGGCCCGCTCACCATCGACATGTACCTGCCCGCACTGCCGGGCATCGTGACCGAGTTCGCGACGACCTCGTCGACCGTGCAGCTCACGCTGACCGGCACGCTGATCGGCCTGGCGCTCGGCCAGCTCTTCATCGGCCCGCTGGCCGACGCCGTCGGCCGTCGCAAGCCGCTCCTGATCGGCACCGCGCTGCACGTGCTCGCCTCGCTGCTGATCGTGGTGGCCCCGACCATCGCCGTGCTCGGCGTCCTGCGCGTGCTGCAGGGCGTCGGGTCCGCCGCGGGCGCGGTCGTCGCCATGGCCGTGGTCCGCGACCTGTTCACCGGCCGTGCCGCGGCCACCCTGCTCTCGCGGCTGATGCTCGTCATGGGCGCCGCCCCGGTGCTCGCGCCGACCCTGGGCGGCGAGCTGCTGCGGGTCGCGGACTGGCGGGGCGTGTTCGTCGCGCTCGCCGGGTACGGCCTGGTCATCCTGGGCGTGCTGTTCTTCGCCCTGGGCGAGACGCTTCCGCCGGAGCGCCGCCGCAGCGCCGCCGTCGGGCCCACGTTGAGGGCCTACGGCACGCTCCTGCGTGACCGGGCGTTCGTCGGCCTGATCCTGGTCGCCGGGTTCGCCATGGCCGGCATGTTCGGCTACGTCTCCGGGTCGAGCTTCGTGTTCCAGGAGCAGTTCGGGCTCGACGCCCAGCAGTTCGGCCTGCTGTTCGGCGCCGGCGCGGTCTTCCTGATCGGCGCGACGCAGGCCAACGCGGCGCTGCTGCGCCGCTTCGAGCCGCGGCAGCTGCTGCTCGTGGCCAGCGTCTCCGGGACCGTCGCCGCGGCCGTGCTGGCCGTGCTCGCCGGCACCGGGACCGGCGGGCTCGTCGGGGTGCTCGTGCCGCTGTGGGCGGTGCTGGCCTCGGTCGGGCTCGCGCTGCCCAACGCCCCGGCCCTCGCGCTCTCCCGGCACGGCGAGCGCGCCGGGACCGCGGCGGCCCTGCTCGGTGCGGTCCAGTTCGGCGTCGGCGCTCTGACCTCGCCGGTTGTCGGCCTGCTCGGCAACGACGCCCTGGCCATGGGCCTGACGATCGCCGGCGCGCAGGTCCTCGCGCTGACCGTGCTGCTGACCGTCGTCCGGCCGTGGTCGCTGGGGGACATCGACGAGGGGCCCACGCCCGTCGCCGCGGCCGAGCCGGAACTGCTCGACGAGCGCCCCGCGGTGGCCTGACCCCGTACCGCTCGACACCGACGGCCCCGGCCCGCGCCGGGGCCGTCGGCGTTCTCGGACGCCCTCAGGCCCCCTGCTCGCGCTCCAGGCGCTCGATCGCCCACCGGGCCCAGTCGCGGACCGCCTCGTACTGCCGCAGCCCGAACTCCGCCGCCAGCTGGCCGAACCCGTCCGCGCCCGTCACCGGCGCCTCGGCGTGCTCCTCCCGGACCTTCCGCAGGTCGGTGACGCCCTGGTCGGTGGCCTCGGCGATCCGGTGGAGCACGACGAGCGCGTCGGCCGGCTCCAGTGCGGAGAGCAGGAACATCCGCAGCACCTGCTCGTTGCGGACCTTGGCCTGCTTCGGCGGGGTGAGCAGCCAGGTGCGCAGCTCCTCACGGCCCGCCGGGGTGACGTCGTAGGTCCGTGCACCGCGGGCGCCCTCGTGCGTGACCTCGACCAGGCCGGCCTCCGCCATCCGGTTCAGCTCCGGGTAGATGCTCGTGTGGCCCGCCTGCCAGGCGTACCGGCCCAGGTCGCGCTCGAAGGCCTTGGTCAGCTCGTACCCGCTCCGGGGGTGGACGGAGAGCAGACCCAGCAGTGCGTGCGACAGCGACATGCGCCCAGCCTACCTGTCGAACACGACATGTCACTATTGACATGTATCGGGTACAGGGTGCACCGTTCTCCCCATGACGACGACGGAGACGCCGCTCTACCTGCAGGGCCACCTCGCCCCGGTGCCGGACGAGATCGAGGCCGTCGACCTGCCCGTCACGGGAACGCTCCCACCGGAGCTCACGGGCCGGTACCTCCGGAACGGGCCGAACCCGCTGCCGGGCGAGAACCCCGGCCACTGGTTCGCGGGCCACGGGATGCTGCACGGCATCCGACTGCGCGAGGGCCGCGCCGAGTGGTACCGCAACCGGTGGGTGCGCACGGGCGCGCTGGAGGGCAGGCCCTTCCTGCGGCCCGACGGCACCTTCGACCGCACGGCCGTCCACGCCAACACGCACGTGATCGAGCACGGCGGCCGGATCCTGGCCCTGGTGGAGAACGGCTTCCCGTACGTCGTGACGCCGGAGCTCGACACCGTCGGGCCGGACGCCTTCGCCGGCCGCCTCACCACGGCGATGACCGCGCATCCCAAGACGGACCCGGTCACCGGGGACCTGCACTTCTTCGGCTACTCACCGCTGCCCCCGTACCTCACCTACCACCGGCTCTCGGCCGGCGGCGAGCTCGTGGAGAGCGCCGAGGTGCCGGTCGCCGGGCCGACGATGATGCACGACTTCGCCGTCACCGCCCGGCACGCCGTGTTCCTCGACCTGCCGATGACGTTCCGGATGCGGCCCGGCCTGCCCTACGGCTGGGACGACGGCTACGGCGCCCGGCTCGGCGTCATGCCGCTCGACCGCCCCGGCGAGGTGCGGTGGTTCGAGATCGAGCCCTGTTACGTCTTCCACGTCGGCAATGCCCACGAGGACGCGGCGGGCCGGATCGTGCTCGACGTCGCCCGCTACACCCGCGACGCCATCACGGCCACCTGGGAGGCGATCGGGCCGAGCCCGTCCGGGCACGCGGCGAAGGCCGCGGCGGCCGGCGTCGCGACCCTGCACCGCTGGACGATCGACCCGGCCGACGGGACCGTCGCCCAGGCGCAGCTCTCCGAGGAGGGCCTGGAGTTCCCCACCGTCGACGACGAGCGGGTCGGCCGGCCCAACCGGTACCTGTACGCCGTGTCCGACACCGCCGGGATCCTCCAGCACGACGCCGAGCGCGGCACCGTCGCGAGCCACGGCCTCGGGCCGGACGTCGTGGCCGGCGAGGCCGTGTTCGTCCCGTCCGGGGCGCCGGGCCGCGGCGAGGCCGACGGCTGGCTGCTCTCGATCACCACCACCCGCGACGGGAAGGCCTCGGAGCTGCTGGTGCTCGACGCGACCGACGTCGCCGGCACCCCCGTCGCGCGGGTGACGCTGCCCCGCGGGGTGCCCGCCGGCTTCCACGGCTCGTGGATCCCCGACGCCGACCTGCCCTCCCAGGAGGTTCGATGACCGCCATGGCCGCCGCCCCGTCCCGTCCCGAGATCCCCTCGCCGCGGGTGATGTTCCGCGGCCTGGTGTTCGACGTCGGCCTCCCGATCGCCGCCTACTACGCCCTGCACCTGCTGGGCGCCTCGGACTGGGTCGCCCTGCTGGCCGCATCCGGGATCGCGGCCCTGCGCATCCTCTGGTCCGCCGTGCGCCAGCGCCGGTTCAACGCCTTCGCCATGGTGATGCTGCTCGTCTACGGCATCGGCTTCGTGCTGGCCTTCGCCACCGGCGACCCCCGCACGCTGCTGCTGCGGAACTCGCTGATCACCGCGTCCGTCGGCGTCGTGTTCCTCGTGACCGCGATCCGCGGGCGCCGGCCGCTGACCCTCGCGGCGCTGGAGAGCTTCGCCCCGTCGAAGGCCGCGGCGGCCGCCGAGGCCTACGCGACGGACCCGCGCGTCCGGCACGGGCACCGGCTCGCCTCCACGGTGTGGGGCGTGGGCCTGATCGCCGAGTCGATCATCCGGATCCCGCTGGTCTACCTGCTGCCGGTGGACGTCTCGGTCGGCGCCACCGAGGCACTGTGGATCGCGGCCTTCGCCGCGCTCATGGTGTGGAACGGCTGGTACGTGCGGCGGGCGCAGAAGGGGCGGGGGTCGGCACCCGGAACAGCGGGAGGAACGCCTGCGTGAGCGGCCCGATCGCCAGCGCGTAGAGCACCGTCCCGATCCCGGCGGTGCCGCCGAGCAGCCAGCCGGTCACGAGCACCACGACCTCGATCGCCGTCCGCACCAGCCGGATCGACCGGCCGGTGCGGGCGGCGATCCCCGTCATCAGCCCGTCCCGCGGCCCCGGACCGAGCCGGGCGCCGATGTAGGCGGCGGAGGCCACGCCGTTGAGCACGATCCCGCCGGCCATCAGGCCCACCCGCGCCGGCCACGTGTGGGCCTCGGGGATCAGCGCCAGGGCGGCGTCGACGGCGAAGGCGATCACGACGACGTTGGCCACGGTCCCGATGCCGGGTCGCTGCCGCAGCGGGATCCACAGCAGCAGCACCACGACCCCGGTGATCGCCGTGATCAGCCCGAAGCTCAGCGGCAGGCGGGTCGACAGCCCCTGGTGCAGGACGTCCCACGGGTTGAGCCCGAGCGCCCCGCGGACCTGCATCGCCATCGAGGTGCCGTACAGCGCGAGGCCGGCGAGCAGCTGCGGGAGCCTGCGGAACGGGCGGTGCGTGACGGGGAGCGGGCGGAGATCCACGGTCCCATGCTCCGACGAGGTGGCCTGATCACCAAGGGCCACTTCGCGAGCAGTGGCCACGAGTGGACGTCGCCCGGGACCCGCGTGGAACAATCACGGCGAACGCGCGACTGGCGGCATACCGAGGATGGCAACGACCATCGGGGAGCTGACGTCCGCGGGGGTCGACCGCCTGGGCCCCCGCGTCACGAGGGAACCCATGACCGCACGACTGCTACCCGGCAAGCCCGTCGCCGAGCGGGTCCTGGCCGACGTCACCGCCCGGGCGGACGCACTGCGCGCCCGCGGCGTGACGCCCAGCCTGGCCACGATCCTCGTCGGCGACGACGACGCCTCCGCCGGCTACATCCGCATCAAGCAGAAGCAGGCCGCCGAGCTCGGCATCGACTCGCCGCACACGCACCTGCCGCAGGACACCACGCAGGAGCAGCTGGTCGCGGCCATCCGCGGCTACAACGACGACCCCGCGGTGCACGGCCTGCTGATCCAGTACCCGATCCCGGGCCACCTGGACTACGACGCCGCGTTGGCCGAGCTCGACCCGGACATGGACGTCGACGGCATGCACCCGATGAACATGGGGCGCCTCGCCGTCGGCCTGCCCGGCCCGCTGCCCTGCACGCCCGCGGGCATCGAGGAGCTGCTGGCCTTCCACGAGATCCCGGTCTCCGGCCGCGAGGTCGTCATCCTCGGCCGCGGCGCCACCCTCGGCCGCCCGCTCGCGATGCTGCTCGCGCAGAAGCGGCCCACCGCCAACGCCGCGGTCACCGTGGTGCACACCGGGGTGCCGGACTGGGACCGGTATACCAGGCGCGCGGAGATCCTCATCGCCGCGGCCGGCGTGCCCGGCATCATCCAGCCCGAGCACGTGAAGCCCGGCGCGACCGTGATCGGCGGCGGGGTGCGGTACTCCGGGAAGAAGCTGCTCCCGGACGTCGACGAGTCCTGCGCCGAGGTCGCGGGCGCGATCACCCCGCGGGTCGGCGGGGTGGGCCCCACCACGGTCGCCATGCTCTTCCGCAACGTCATCGCCGCCGCCGAGAAGGCGGCGGACAAGGCCGCCTGACGTCGCTGATCGCCGGTTCCGTGCAGCTGCGGTCGTTCCCGCCGCCTGGCTGCACGGAACCGGTGAGCGTGTGGCCGTCAGGCGAGGTGACGGACGAACCAGTCCCGCGCCAGCGGGGCGGCGAGGTCGACGTCCTTCACGTAGGCGTCGAAGTGGCCGCCCGGGAGGATCTCCAGCGCCTTGGGCTCGCGGGCCTTCTCGTAGGCGTCGATGGCCAGGTGGGCGGGGGTGAGGTGGTCCTGCCGCGCGACGACCATGAGCAGCGGGGTCGGGCTGATCCGGGCGATGTACGCCTCGGGCTCGTACTCGCCGAGCATCTCGACGGTCCGCAGCGTCACCTCGTTCCGCCAGGCGGGGGCACGCAGCTTGCCGGTCTCGGTGAACCAGGTCCACGAGTCCGGCGTCGGGAGCGCCGAGGGGGCCAGCGGGTCCTCGGCGACCACGGGCACCATGGCCGGCGGGTCGCCGGCGTACCGGGCGACGCGGTCGGCGTCGAACATCTCCCGGAACCCGGCCCGGAAGTCCGCGCGGACCAGCTCGGCGATGTTCTTCGAGCCGCTGATCAGCGGCACCTGCGCGACCACGGCCTTGACCCGCCGGTCGATCGCGCCGACCACCAGCGCGTGCCCCCCGGAGTAGCTCGAGCCCCACACACCGATGCGGGTGGCGTCGACCTCGTCGAGGGTGCCGGCGTAGGTGATCGCGTGCCGGTAGTCGCGGACCTGGGCGATCGGGTCGATCTCCTGGCGGGGCTCGCCGTCGCTGGCCCCGAAGTTGCGGTTGTCGAAGACCAGCGCGTTGAGCCCGGCGGCCGCGAAGACCTCGGCGAACGCGTCGAGGTACATCTCCTTCACGGCCGAGAAGCCGTGGGCCATCACGATCGTCGGGGCGCGCCCGGTCGCACCCTCCCCGCGGTAGAACCAGCCGCGCAGGGTGGTGCCCTCGGCGTCGAACTCGACGTCCCGTCGCGTCATTGCGACCTCCTGGGGGATCGGGTCCCCCAGTCTCGCCCGGCGGGGCCGCCCGGTCCAGCTTGACCTGTAGTTCACTTCAGGTTTTACCGTCGCCGCATGGACGTGAACACCTGGAGTGCCCTGCGCACCGCCTCCCGCGAGCGGGAGGAGACGCGGGCGCCCGTGCCCGTCACCCTGCGGCGGATCGCGGGGTTCGCCCGGCCCCACCGGCGGCGGATCACCGCGTTCGTGCTGCTCAGCGTGGCGGGGGCGGTGCTGACCGTCGTCACGCCGCTGCTGGCCGGGCGGGTGGTCGACGCGATCGACGCCCGGGAGGGGTTGCGGGTCGTCGCCGGGCTGGCCGGGCTGATCGCCGCGGTCGCGGTCGCCGAGGCCGCGCTCGGCCTGTTCACCCGCTGGTTCTCCGCGACCATCGGCGAGGGCCTGATCCTGCAGCTGCGCACCGCGGTGTTCGACCACGTGCAGCGCATGCCCGTCGCGTTCTTCACCCGCACCCGCACGGGCGCGCTGGTCAGCCGGCTGAACAACGACGTGCTGGGCGCGCAGCGGGCCTTCAGCGACACCCTGTCCGGGGTCGTCGGCAACGCCGTGACGCTGATGCTCACGCTCGCGGTGATGCTGAGCATCTCGTGGCAGGTCACCCTGCTCGCCCTCCTCCTGCTGCCGGTGTTCGTGCTGCCGGCCCGGCGGATGGGCTCGCGGCTGGCGCGGCTGCAGCGCGAGGCGGCGGACCACAACGCCGCGATGAGCACCCAGATGACCGAGCGGTTCTCGGCGCCCGGCGCCACGCTCGTCAAGCTCTTCGGGCGGCCCGCGGAGGAGTCGGCGGAGTTCGCCGCGCGGGCCGGCCGGGTGCGCGACATCGGTGTGCGGTCGGCGATGGTGCAGTGGGTGTTCGTCACGGCGTTGACGCTGGTCTCGGCCCTGGCGCTCGCGCTGGTCTACGGCGTCGGCGGCGGGCTGGCGCTGGGCGGGCTGCTCGCGCCGGGCGCCGTCGTGTCCCTCGCGATGCTGCTGACCAGGCTCTACGCGCCGCTGACCGCGCTCGCGGGGGCGCGGGTCGAGGCGATGGGCGCGGTCGTCAGCTTCGAGCGGGTGTTCGAGGTGCTCGACCTGGAGCCGGCCATCCAGGACCCCGGGGAGCCGCGTGCCCTGCCGGCGGGACCGCTCGACGTCCGGTTCGACCACGTCGACTTCGCCTACCCGGCCGCGGCGCGCGTGTCGCTGGCCTCGCTGGAGGAGGTCGCGACGCTCGACGCCCGCGGCGGCGACACCGTGCTGCACGACATCTCGTTCACCGTCCCGGCCGGGTCGCTGACCGCGCTCGTCGGCAGCTCCGGGGCCGGCAAGTCGACGATCGCGCAGCTGCTCGCCCGGCTCTACGACGTCGACGGCGGCGCGGTGTCGGTCGGCGGCGTCGACGTACGGGAGCTGCGGGCCGCGGACCTGCACGGCGACGTCGGGTTCGTGACCCAGGACGGCCACCTCTTCCACGACACGATCCGCGCGAACCTGCTGCTCGCGGCGCCGGGGGCGAGCGAGGACGAGCTGTGGGCGGCGCTGCGCCGGGCCCGGCTGGGTGCGCTGGTCGCGGCCCTGCCGGACGGGCTGGACACGGTGGTCGGCGAGCGGGGCTACCGCCTCTCCGGCGGCGAGCGGCAACGGCTGACGATCGCGCGGCTGCTGCTGGCGAGGCCCAGGATCGTGGTGCTCGACGAGGCCACGGCCAGCCTCGACTCGACCTCCGAGGCCGCGGTGCAGGCCGCGCTGGCCGAGGCGCTCGACGGGCGGACCGCGCTGGTCATCGCCCACCGGCTCTCCACGGTGCGCGACGCCGACCAGATCCTCGTCGTGGAGCAGGGGCGGATCGTGGAGCGCGGCACGCACGAACGGCTCCTCGCCGGGTCCGGCCGCTACGCCGAGCTCTACCGGACCCAGTTCGACGAGCCCGAGCCCGAGCCTGCCGCCGCCTGACCGTCACGGGAGCCGGCGGGAGAAGGTCCAGGCCAGCAGGTACGCGCGGGAGTTGCCGGCGTCGACCGCCGACGCCGGCAACCCGGCCGCCGCCGCCCGGGCCGCGGCCGGGTCGGCCAGGGCCAGGTACATCACCAGGTAGTCGCCGAACGGGACGTCGAAGCCCGCCGGCGCCGCCTCGGCCACGTCGGTGCGGATGCGGTCGGCGTCACCCGCGAGGTAACCCGCGACGGGCGACATGGGGATCAGCTGGATGCCCAGGACCGCTCCCGGGGCGGGGCTGAACCAGGTCGCGTAGTCGCGCTTGCCGCCCCAGTTGATCGCGACGACGCGGTGGGCGAACCCGTCGAACTCCGCGGAGCGCAGCGGCGGCGCGACGTAGTACCGGGTGGCCGCGGCCGCCTCGCGGCTCAGGAGCACGACAGCCCGCTCCCGCAACGGCGCGTCGCCGCGGACCTGCGCCCACAGGGCGAGGCCGTTGTAGGCGGCCACGGCCTCCGAGCTCGACTCCTGGTTGTTGCCGTCGGCGAACGGGCTGAAGCCCGACGCCCAGGAATGCCCGGCGTACTCGTCGAAGGCCCGGCCCCGCGGGAACTCCGCGGTCCTCCGGCCGGCCCCGATGTCGGCGGCCAGCAGGTCCGTCACGGGCGCGAGGGCGGCGGCCAGGCCCGGGTCCTGGCGGGCCGCGACCGCCGCGGCGTAGAGGAAGTAGCCGTAGTGGAACTGGTGGTCGTTGAACTGCTCGGAGCCGAACGCGACGCCCAGGCCGACGACCCCGCGCAGCACCGGGTCGTAGACGAAGCAGTGCGTGTCCCGGTGCGCGCACCCGTCCGGCTCGGCCCAGCGGCGCAGCTCGGCGGCGAGCGCGGCGCGCAGCCGGCTCTCGGGCTCGTCCAGGCCGAGCTGCTCGGCCAGGCGCAGCAGGTTCGCCGCCCGGGCGAGCTCCTTGCCGGCGGCGTAGGTGTCGGAGGCCGTGAAGGACGTGGTCGCGGCGTCCGCCTGCACCGCCGCGGCGACGGCGACCCGGTCGGCGTCGGACAACCCGGAGAGGTCGAGCCCGTCCGACGGCGCCACCAGCGGGTCCGCGAGCGTGAGCGCGGTCCCGGCGCACAGCGACAGCGGCCCGTAGATCGTCGGGTAGGTGCCGGCCGTGCAGCCGGGCCCGGAGTCCTGGTGCGGCATCGCACCGACGAGGGTGTCGCCGCCGTCGGTGCGGTAGTCGAGGGTGGTCACGACCCGGTCGCCCATGATCCGGTGCGTGGCCTGGCCGCCGAGCACCGCGACGGAGGCGTGCCCGGCGAGGAGGGCGGCGTCGCCACCCGGCGGGACGGCGAACAGCGTGACCCATCCCCGAGCCGGCAGCCGCGCGCCGTCGCCCTCGACCTCGGCGCCGTCGCCGGCCACGAACCCGTACCGCTGCCCGAGCCTCTCGACGGCCCCGGCCTGCGGCGCCGGGTCGAGCGTGATCCGCTGCTCGACCGTGGCCGTGTAGCGCACGTACGGGGAGCCGCGCGCCAGGAGCACGCGGCCGCGCTCGGCGCCGCTCTCGTCGAGGAACGCGACGGTCACGGTGAGGTCGTCGTACCGCACGACCAGCATGCGGGCGGTCCCGAGGCCCAGGTCGAGCGCGGGCCGGTGACTGCCGAAGATCGTCGTCGCGGTCGGGGTGACCTCCGGCAGGCCGATCGCGAACCCGTCGTCGCGCACGCCGACCGACAGCGGCAGCGGGAAGACCGGTTGCGCGGCGGCGGGGAACACCAGCCCGGAGAACCACCGGTTCGTCGGCGGCACCAGTCCGCCGGCCAGCCGCAGCGCGGGCGCGCTCCCGACGCTGCGCTGCGGCAGCGCGGCCACGGCCGCGGCGAGCGCGGGGTCGCTGCGGTCCACCTGCTCCGCAGGGGCCGGCGTGCTGCCCGTGCAGCCGGCGAGGACGAGCAGGACCACCAGCACGGGGAGCGCGGACCGGTTCCTCACGCGTCGAGGCCCATCCGGCGGAGCACCGAGGTCGCGGCGTCGGTGACGACGCCGACCTCGCGGAGCACCCACGTCGTGGCGTCTGTGACGACGCCGTCGTTGCGCAGGTGCAGGGTCGCCGTGACCGGGGTGCCCACCGCGAACAGCCCGTCGGCGGTGGCGTCGCCGAGCTGGTCGCTGTACGCCTCCACCTCGGTGCGCGCCTGCCCGTCCTCGGTCTGCACCCGGATGCGCCGCACCTGCGCGTCGACGGACCGGTTCGACGGCAGGAGCACCTCGAGCGTCGCGTCGGGGGGCAACCGCGCGTAGTCCTGGGCCGTGAGCACGAACTCGCCCTCGACGTACAGCGAGCCCGCCCGCTGCACGGTCGCGATCGTGCTGTTCGCCGGCACGAACGAGCCGAGCGGGTAGGCGAGGGAGGCCACCCGGCCGGCGTCGCTCGCGGTGAGGACGAGCGTGCCGTCGGGACGCAGCTCGTAGGGCAGGGCGCTGGTGTCGACGAGCCGCTGGGCGAGGTCGCGCTGCACCGCGCTGCTGCGCAGCTCGAACATCGGCTGGCCGACCGCGACCTGGTCGCCGATCCGCACGAGCTGCGTCACCAGCGTGCCGCCGTAGTCGGTGCCCACCGGGTACGTCTCGGCGGCCAGCGCGGCCGAACGGCTCTCGACGACCCCGTTGCGGGCGTTCAGCACCATGGTCAGCACCGCGGTGACCGCGAGGACGCCGAGGATCCCGAGACCGAGCCGGAACCGGCCGCGCCAGGTCATCCCGCGTCCTCCGCCCGGGCCAGGGCCGTCGACGAGTGGACGGCCGACCGCGGGACGTCGGCCCCGCCCTGCCGGGGCACCGGCACCGGCTCCTCCGCGGTCCACCCCCGCCCGCGGTCGCGCAGCTGCCGGCGTGCGGCGCGGTTCAGGGCCCGGGTCTCGCGGGCCTCGCGCATCGCCGTGACCACGAACGCGCCGAGAACGACGGTGTTGGTGACGTTCCAGACGAGGGCGAGCGTGACCGTCCGGTCCGCGTGCGCCTGCCAGATCCCCACCGCCGAGGTCAGCAGCAGGAACACGAAGGTCAGCACCTGCGGGACGATGAAGTCGAACGGCGAGTTCCGGACGCCCGAGCGATGGGTCGCGCTCCAGGACTGCTCCCGGCGCAGCAGGGCGTTCAGGAACGCCCGGGTGTAGATCGGGAAGGACGCCGTGGCCAGCATCAACGTCTCCCACCGGAACGACCCGATGGTGTAGAGCGCGACCACGACCTGCATGAAGTAGAAGCCGGCGTAGTGGAAGAACCAGGTCGCCCCGGAAACGTCGGCGTCGATGGGGCCGATCCCGAAGTAGATCTGCAGCGGCGGCACCAGGATCAGCAGCAGCGGCGCCACCCCGACCAGATAGAAGGTGGCCGTGCCGAAGTACTGCAGACGCTGGTCGAGGGTCAGCCTGCGGCCGCGCCCCATCGGATTGCTGCGCAACAGGATCTCGAAACCGCCCGTGGCCCAGCGCAACTGCTGTTTCGTGTAGGTCTCGATGGTCTCCGGGGTCCGCCCGACCGCGAGTTCGGTGGCGATGTACACCGACCGCCAGCCGCGCTCGTGCAACTTCAGCGACGTCCAGACGTCCTCGGACTGGGACTCCTGGTAGATGCCGCCGATCTCCTCCACGGCCGCGCGTCGGAACACCACGTTGGTGCCCACGCAGAAGGCTGCGTTGAACCGGTTCTTGCCCGGCTGCATGAAACGGTAGAACACGGTCTGCATGTAGCCCGCACCGCGCGAGATCAGATTGTTCAGGTTGCCGTACACCTGCGGTGTCTGCACGAAGGCGACGGTCGGATCCGCGAAGAAGGGCACGGTCTGACGGAGGAAATCGGGCTGCGCGACGAAATCGGCGTCCAGGATCACGAAGAACTCGCCGGTGGTCAGCCCCAGTGCGTGGTTGACGTTCCCCGCCTTGGCGTAGTCGTTGCCGGTCCGCGCGACGTAGACCGCGCCGAGCTCCCTCGCGAGCGCGAACACCCCGGCCGTCCTGCCGTCGTCCAGGACGTAGGTCGTGTGCCGCCCCTCCATCGCGAGTGCGGCGACCACGGTGCGCCGGATGTCGTCGAGGGACTCGCCGTAGGTCGTGACGAAGACGTCGACCGTTGCCCCGGCACCGCCGAGGAACATCGGCCGGTCGGGCGGCGGCACGTCGCGGCCGGCCTCGCCCCCCGGGCCGTGCAGCCGGCGTTGCGCGTCGTAGAAGCGGTAGTCGCGGGGGTCGTGGCCACAGGAGAGGATCGTCCACAGCGCCAGCGCGGCCTGGAGCACGATGAAGGACTCGGCGACCAGCACCATCAGGTACGGAACCCAATTCCCGCGATGGGAGAAATCGAAGAGGAAAACCGTGTAGAGCACCACGCCGATCGTCGCGACGAAGACGATCGCCATGAGCGAGGGCGAGTCGGCGACCTCCTGACTACGGGACCGCGGCGCCGGGGAATCGCCCGTTCCCGTACGGCCGGCGGCGCTCGGCGACGACTGGCTCGGCACGGTGCGGTCTCCAGGGGCGAGTGCGCGACGACGACTTCGGGGTGAGCGAGGAAAATGAGCACAAGGGCGAAGAGTCCAACGAGGAGTATGATCGTGACGGCTCACTGTGCTGTCAAACCCCGATTTCGGGACTTCTCCCCACTACTCCGGATGCCGCGGTCACACCTCTCGGCCACAACGGATCCGGCAGCCCGCACAAGGCCCGAATCGCGGTGATCGAATCGTGCCGACGGTCTATTCCGCCGACGGGGTGGCCGTGCTAGAGGAGCATGCCGCGAATCGTCTCATCGTTCTCCGGTGCGGCCAGTCAGGGCCGCGATGCCGTCGAGCATTCTCGCCAGGCCCGTCTCGAAGATCGTGTCGAGGTCGAAGCCCGTGTCGGCGTGCAGGAACACCCGCACCGAGTTCGGGAAGGAACCGGACTCCATGACCGCGCGGTTCTCGGTCTCGCGGGCGCGGATCCACTGCCAGAGCGTCACGCCCGTCTCCGCCTCCTCCCGCGCCTCGGACTCGAGGCTCGCGGCCGCGCCGTGCACGTAGCCGAACAGGGCCAGGTGCAGCCGGAAGATCGTCGGGTCGTCGAGGCCGAGGCCGGTGAGGGCGCGCAGGTTCCACTCCGAGTACGGCATCTGGTTCGGGCCGGCGTAGGGCCGGGTCATCGACGTCGTGCGGGCCACCCAGGGGTGCCGGCGGTACAGCGCCCACAACGAGCGCGAGGACACCTCCAGCTGCGCCCGCCAGCCGGGCGGCGGGACCGGGGGCAGCGGGAACTCGCCGAACGCCGCGTCGCGCATGAGCAGGAGCAGCTCCTCCTTGCCGGGCACGTGCCGGTACAGCGACATCGTGCCGGTACCGAGCGCCGCGGCGACCCGGCGCATGGACAGCGCGTCGATGCCCTCGCCGTCGGCGATCCGGATCGCGGCGCGCAGGATGCGGCCGCGGCCCAGCTCGGGCTCCGGGGCCGCGGCACCGCCCGCGACGACCGTCCCGACCCCGGGCAGCACCCGGACGAGCCCCTCCTGCCGCAGCGCCGCGATCACCTTGCTCGCCGTGGCCATCGCGACACCGAACTCCGCCACGATCTGCCGGGTCGACGGGATCCGGTCGCCCGGAACCAGCTCGCCGGCCGTGATCCGGGCCCGGATCACCTCGACGACGTCCGTGTACGCCACGCGCCCTCCCCGCACCAGTGCACTGCTGGTGCACCTCGCCGGTGCACTAGAGCGCTTTCGTCCATCCGATCGTATCCACAGCCAGAGACATCGAGAACACCTGCGTACGCCGTACCCTCGGCGCATCAGCACCGAGAGGTAGGAATCATGACCCGCACCGTCCTCGTCTCCGGGGCCGGCATCGCCGGCCCCGCCCTGGCCTTCTGGCTGCAGCGGCGCGGCTTCGCCGTGACCGTCGTCGAGAGCGCACCCGGGCCACGGCCCGGCGGCCAGACCGTCGACCTGCGCGGGGCCGGCCGCACCGTCGTCGAGCGGATGGGGCTCATGCCCGCCGTGCGGGCCGCGTGCGTGGACCAGGAGGGCGTCGCGTACGTCGACGCCGACGGCCGGCACCTCGCCGAGATGCGAGTCGCGGACCTCGGCGGCGACGGCATCGTCAGCGAGTACGAGATCCTCCGCGGCGACCTGTCCCGGATCCTGCTCGAGGCGACCTCCGCGCAGTACCTGTGGGGCCTGCGCGTGACCGCGCTCGACGACGGCCCCGCGGGCGTCGCCGTCACCTTCTCCGACGGCGGCACGCGCACGTTCGACCTGGTCGTGGGCGCGGACGGGCCGCACTCGGGGATCCGGCGGCTGGCCTTCGGGCCGGAGGAGGAGTTCGTGCACCCCGTCGGCGGCTACATGGCCTGGTTCACCGCGCCCGATCCGGTCGGCCTCGACGGCTGGTACGAGATGTACAACGAGCCGGGCCGGGTGGCGTCGGCCCGCCCGGACAGCACGCCCGGCCGCGCCAAGGTCGGGCTCTCGTTCCTCTCCGCACCGCTGGACCACGACCGCCGCGACCTCGACGCCCAGCGCGCGATCGTCGCCGATCGGATGCGCGGCATGGGCTGGGTCGCCCCGCAGCTGGTCGCCGCCATGCACGCCGCCGACGACTTCTACCTCGACCTGGTCGCGCAGGTCCGCATGGACCGCTGGACCGCGGGCCGGGTCGCCCTCGTCGGCGACGCCGGCTACGCCCCCTGCCCCCTCACCGGGATGGGCACCAGCCTGGCCCTGGTCGGCGCGTACGTGCTGGCCGGCGAGCTGGGCCGGCACGCCACGCACGAGGCGGCCTTCGCGGCGTACGAGGAGCGGATGCGCCCGTACGTCATGCAGGGCCAGGTCCTCCCGCCCGGCGGCATCCGCGGCTACGCCCCGCACACCCGGGCCGCGATCCGCAACCGCATCTGGTCGATGAAGCTCATGGTCAGCCGGCCGCTGCGCGGCCTCGCCCGGAAGCTGTTCTTCGCGAAGGCCGAGGCGATCGACCTGCCCGACTACGACGAGCGGCCACCGGCTCCGCTCGGCGCCGACGATCGCTCCGCAGGCTCGCTCAGCGCCGACGATCGCTCCGCAGGCTCGCCCGGCGCCGACGATCGCTCCGCAGGCTCGCTCAGCGCCGACGATCGCTCCGCAGGCTCGCTCAGCGCCGGAAGTCGTCCGGCGTGACGTCGTCGAGGAACTCCCGGAACTCCCGCAGCTGCTCGGCGGGGGGCGCGTCGGCGCCGTCGGGGAACACCTCGGAGGTGTCCTGCCCGACCTCGTCGAGGATGGCGTCGGCGACCCCGATCGCCAGCCCCTCCCGCACCGCCACGGCCAGCGCGTCGCTCGGCCGGACCTTCACCCGCACCTCGGCCGCGGCCTCGTCGCGCAGCACCAGCTCGGCGGTGTAGACGCCGTCGACCAGGTCGGTGATCTCCGCGCCGGTGAGCCGGGCCCCGAGCGCCCCGACGAGCGGGACCAGCAAGTCCTGCACGAGGGCGGTCTCGGCGGCGGCCGGGTCGCCGCCCTCGCGCGGGCCCACCGCGATCACCTCGGCCTGCTGCGGCCGCAGGAAGACCGGTACGCACCGCTCCCCGTCGACCTCGCCGAGCACCAGCACCGGCTGCCTGCTCCGCGCGTGGACGACCAGCCGGAGCACCTGCATCGCACGCATCGCGCCAGTGTGCTGGATCACACGTCCGCTCCCTGTCTCAGATCGAGACTGCACGCGATGCGCGCCGCTCCCGCTAACGAGCCGGGCGACGCGCGCGACCCCGGACGTGTGATCGATCGGACCGCGCAGGTCGCCGCCCAGGCCACGGCGGTGGCCGACGCCTGGTCCGCGCCCGGCGCCCCGCCGAGCTGGTGGCTCACCGCCGCCCTGCTCCGCGGCATCGCCGAGGACCAGGTGCTGCTCGGGATCGCCGCCGACCTGCCGCTCGACCACCAGCCCGCCCTGCTGCTGTCCGCCGCCGTCCGCCGGCTCGCCACGGAGAAGGGCGGCGCGCTCGCCCGCTACTTCCCGGTGCCCGGCGCGCCACAGCCCGAGCAGGACGCCGGGTTCGTTCCCGCGCTGGCCGCCTTCGCCCGCGGCGAGCGGGAGGAGCTGGCGCGCCTGTGCGCGGGCCACCGCTACCAGATGACCGAGGTGGCCCGGTGCCTCGACGTGCTGCCCGTGCTGGCCGCGGTTGCCGCCGAGGATCCCCGCCCGCTCGCGCTCGTCGATCTCGGCACCGGGGCCGGGTTGGGACTGCGTCCCGATCGCTATGCCTACCGCTATCGGCTCCCGGACGGCACCGAGCTGCGCTGCGGGACGGGCCCGCTCGAGCTGTCCTGCGAGGTCCGCGGCACGCCGCCGCCGGTCCCGCCGCAACCGCCGGTGCTCACCGCGCGGGTCGGCGTCGACGCGGAACCGCACGATCTGGCCGACCCCGCCACGCGCGCCTGGCTCGCCGCCTGCGTGCCGCCCGAGGCCGGCGCCGTGTCCCGGTTCGCCACCGCGACCCAACTCGCGCTGGCCGACCCCGCGCCGATCGTGCGCGGCGACGTCGTCGACGCGCTGGTCGAGGTCGTGGCAGGGCTGCCGCCGGACGCGCTGGTGTGCCTCGTCGACACCTACGTGCACGTCTTCCTCGGCCCGGAGCGGCTGGCCGCGTTCGACGACGCGCTGGTCGCCACCGGCCGGGACGTCGAGTGGGTCTCGGTCGACCCGTTGGTCCCGCTGGGGCCGCAGGCCCGCACCACGGTCCAGGGCCTCGAGGTGCCGGAGCACTGGATCGCGGAGAACCGCGAAGGTGGCGTGTTCGGGGTGGTCGGGCGGGTCTCGGTGCGCGACGGCGTCCGGCACGGCACGGTCCTCGGCCGCGCGCACCCCGGTGCCGCCTGGCTGGAATGGCTCGGCTGACGTCCGACCGCCGTCCGGGCGGAACGGCTCCCGGCCGGGAGCCCGGCCGGGTTACCGTGCCCGGGTGCGGGGACGCGGACGTCGCGCGGTGCCGGGGTGGGTCGCGCTGTGGATCGTGGTCTTCGCCGTCGCGTACGGCACGAACGTCCCGACACCGCTGCTCCTGCACTACCGCGCGACGCTCGGGTTCTCACCGACCGCGCTGACCACCGCCTTCGGGGTGTACGCCGCCGGGCTCGTGCCCGCCCTGCTGCTCGCCGGGCCGCTGTCCGACGCGGTCGGCCGGCGCCGGGTCGTCGTCCCGTTCGTGGCGTTGGCCCTGCTCAGCACGCTGGCCTTCCTCGCCGTCCCCGTCGCGCCCTGGGTGCTGTTCGCGGGGCGGTTCCTGCAGGGCGCGGTGTCGGGGGTCGTGTTCAGCGTCGGCACGGCCTGGCTCGGCGAGCTGATGGCCGCGACCGGCGACGGCGGGGCGCGGGCCGCGCGGCTGACCGCGGTCGCGCTGGGCGGCGGCTGGGCCCTCGGCCCGCTGGTGTCCGGGCTGCTCGGCCAATGGGCGGCCGGACCCGCGGTGCTGCCGTACGTGGTGCACGTCGCCCTCATGCTGCCCGCGCTCGCGCTGCTCCCCCGGGTGCCGGAGACCCTGCCGCCCGAGCAGCGGCGCGGCGACGGGCCGTTGGTGAACCTCGGCGTGCCGCCGGGGGCCGGGCGGGCGTTCGGGCTGGTGGTCGTGCCGATCGCGATCGGGGTGTTCGCCTTTGCCGCGACCGCGGTCAACGTGCTGCCGCTGGAGCTGGAGCCGGTCATGCCCGGGATAGGCGTGGCCGTCACCGGGCTCGTGGCCGGGCTGACCATGGGGACCGGGGTCGTCGTCCAGCCGCTGGTCCGCCGCCTGGGGACGACGTGGGCCGGCGCGATCGCCCTCGCCCTCGGCGCCGCGGGGATCGCCCTCGGGCTGGTGGCCGACGTCGCCGGGGTGTGGCCGCTCGTGCTGCCCGTCTCGGTCCTGCTCGGGCTGGCCTACGGGATCTGCCTCGCGACGGGCCTGACGCTCGTCGCCCGGCTGGCCGACCCGGCCGCCCGCGGCGCCCTCACCGGCACCTTCTACGCCTGCTCCTACCTGGGCTTCTTCGTCCCGCTGCTGCTCGCGGCCGTGGGCGGCGGGCACGGCTTCGTCCCCGGTCTCGCCGGGCTCGCGGTGGTGTCCGCGCTGGCCGCGGCCTGGCTCGCGAGCCCGGCCGCGCGGGCGCTCGTCACCTCGCCGCCTCCCACTGCGACAGGTCGTGCCGTGCCGCGAGGGTCCGCCGCGCCGCGCTCGGCGGCTCCCCCACCACCCGGGTGAAGGCCCGGCTGAACGCCGCCTCGGACCGGTAGCCCAGGTCCGTACCGATCCGGGCCACCGTGTCGCCGCCGGCGAGCCGGTCCAGCGCGACGTGCATCCGCCAGCGCGTCACGTAGGCCATCGCGGGCTCGCCCACCAGCGCGGTGAACCGGGCCGCGAACGCCGACCGGGACATCGCGACCTCACCCGCCAGGGCGGCGACCGACCAGTCCCGTGCCGGGTCCCGGTGCACCAGCGCCAGCGCCCGGCCGACCTGCGGGTCCGCCAGCGCGCCGAGCCAACCGGTGCGGGCCGCGGCGTCGGTCTCCATCCACGTCCGGATGGCCTGGATGACCAGCACGTCGGCGAGCCGGGTGATCACGGCCTCGCCGCCGGGGCGCAGCTCCTCCACCTCCAGGGCGATGAGCCGCAGGGTGTCCCGCAGCCGGTCGGTCAGCGGCGAGACCGGCACGTGGATGAGGTCCGGCAGCAGCCCGACGAGCGTGCGCGCGGCGGGATGGTCGAAGCGGACCGCGCCGCAGACCATCGTCGCGGGCGTCCCGCCGCCGCCGTGCCGGAGCACCGCGTAGCGCGAGTCCGGCATGTCGTGCGGGATCGCGAGGATCGACGGCGACGCCGCCCCCGGGTCGCTGCGCAGCACGTGCCCCTCGCCGCGCGGGACCAGGACGAGGTCGCCCTCCCCGAGCTCGCGCACGCCGTCGCCCACCTCCAGGAGGCACCCACCCGCGGTCACGACGTGGAACCAGAGGCAGCCGGGCATCGCAGGCAGCGTGAAGCCCCAGGGCGCACCGAGCTCGGAGCGGCAGTAGAAGGTCCCGCTCATCCGCAGCACGTGCAGGGCCTCGCCGACGGCGTCGGACGGGGTCCAGGGCGGGTGCAGCGTCACGGCACCACTGTCACGAGGAGGAGAGCACGAGTCCAGTGGTTCTGGACGATCGAGCACGGAAGCCGGCTCCTCGGCCGTTCCTCGTCCTGGTCGGCGGCCGCACGCTGGACGCACACCACCGACGCGACCACGCCCACGACCGTCGCGACGTGGGCCGACGGGCTGGGGGTGCCGGCATGACCACAACGGTTCTCGTCCCTGGGACGACGATCGGGACCGCGCTGCTGGGCGGGCTGTTCCTGGCCTTCTCGGTCGCGGTCATGCCCGGTCTGCATCGGCGGCCGGGTCCGGAGGCGGCGGCCGCGATGCAGGCGATCAACCGGGCGATCGTGAACCCGGTGTTCGGGACGCTGTTCGTCGGCACCGGGCTGCTCGCGGTCGCCACCGCGGTCCTCGCGGCGCTCGCGGGCGCCTGGCTCGTGGTGGCCGGGGCGCTGCTCGCGGTGCTGGGCGCGCACGGGATCACCGTCGCCGTCAACATCCCGCTGAACACCGCGCTCGACCGGTCCGCCGCCGACGCCGAGGCGTGGGAACGGTTCGAGCGGCCGTGGAACCTCGCGCACACCGTGCGGACACTGCTCACGGTGGCCGCGGCCGTACTGCTCGTGGTGTGACCGAGCGGGGGATGGCCCGGGGCGGGCGGACGGGGCAGAGTGGTGCCCCGGTCCGCTTCCCCCGGGCCACGTCCTTTGTTCGGCACGACCCTCGGGGGAACCGGTGCATCCGTACGAGCGCCGCCGTCACGCCGCCCTGCGCGCGGACCAGGAGATCATCGGCCGGGCCGCGGCCTGGCTGCGGCACGACGCCGTCCAGGCCGGCTACGCGGGCCTCACGCATCCCGAGTACGCGTTCGGCCTCGCGTCCCTGCTCGACGAGATCGCCCTCCGGGCCGCGGACGACGAGCACCTGCGGGGCCACGCGGTCCGGGTCTGTCGGACGATGCTCGGCGACCGCATGGACATGCCCGCCACCCGCCGCACCCGCCGGCGCTGACGCGGCCCCGTGCGCGGGGCGCGGTGCTGCCGCACCGCCTCCCGTGCACGACCGAGTTGTCCACAGGTCCGTCCACACCTGTGGATCGAACTACTGTTCGAGGTCCGCGGGCCCCTCGGCGACGGCCATGCCGAGCTGGTCGGCGACCCGGCCCATGATGTCCTGCACCGCCACGGTGTCGGCCAGCGGCATCACCGCGCTCTCGGCCAGCCCCGCCTTCACACCCTCCGTGACCTCGGCGATCTCGTGCGAGTAGCCGGCGCCGGTCGCAGGGAGGTGGAGCTCCTCCGGTTCGTGGCCGTTGCGGTGCACGAGCAGGCGCGAGGGGTGGTGGAAGCGCGGCGGCACCTCGAGCCAGCCGCCCGTGCCCACCACCCGCGCCATGCCGGGGGACTGGCAGCGCAGCGAGGCGAAGAGGGTCGCGCTGCGACCCTCGGGGTAGCCGAGCAGGATCGCCTCCTCGACGTCGACGCCCTCCTCGACCATGTAGCCGTGCACGGTGACCGTCTCCGGGGTGCCGAGCACCATCTGGGCGAACGAGATCGGGTAGACGGACAGGTCGAACAGGGCGCCGCCGCCGAGCGCGGGGTTGTAGAAGCGGTCGTCGGGGCTGCTGGGCTGCTGGGCACCGAGATCGGCCTGGACGGCCATGACGTCGCCGATCGCCCCGTCGGCGATCAGTTCCCGCAGCCGGACGATCGCGGGCTGGAAGCGCGTCCACATCGCCTCCATCACGAACACGCCGCGCTCCGCGGCGAGGGCCGCGATCTCCCGGGTCGCCTCGGGCGTCACGGTGAAGGCCTTCTCGACCAGCAGGGCCTTGCCGGCCCGGAGCCCGGCGAGGGCCACCGCGCGGTGCAGCGGGTGCGGGGTGGCGATGTAGAGGACGTCGACGCCCGGGTCCTCGACGATCGCCCGGTAGGAGTCGTGCACCGTGTCCGCCCCGACCTCGGCCGCGAACGCCGCCGCCCGCTCCTTCGACCGGGACGCGACCGCCACGACCTCTGCGTCGGGCACGTGGACGAAGTCCGCCGCCACCTTCCGCGCGATGCGCCCCGGCCCGACGATTCCCCAGCGAACGGTCATCGGATCCCCTCCATGAGCCGCTTGAGCAGCGGCGTCGACAGCGCGACGAGCACGCCGACCACGATCGCGACGGCGCCGAGCACCCCGAAGTAGACCCCCTCGGAGTCCTCGCTGTAGAACCCTGCCAGGGCCCCCGAGAGGGCCGTGCCCAGTGCGATCGACAGGAAGAACAGCCCGACCATCTGGGCGCGGAAGGCCTCCGGGGCGAGCTTGGTCGAGATCGACAGGCCGACCGGAGAGATCATCAGCTCGGCGATCGTGAACACGAACAGGATCCCGATCAGGCCGAGCAGCGGGGCGCTGTTGGGGCCTCCGCCGGCCATCGGCAGGAACAGCAGGAAGGCCACACCCATGATCGCCACGCCGAGCGCGAACTTCACCGGCGTGGACGGCTGCCGCGGGCCGAGCTTCGTCCAGAGCGCGGCGAACACCCCGGACAGCACGATGATGAAGATCGGGTTGATCGACTGGACCCACGCCACCGGGAACTCCCAGCCGAACAGGTTCCGGTCCAGCCGCTGGTCCGAGTAGATCGTCACCACCGTGAACTGCTGCTGGTAGAGCGACCAGAAGGCCGCACTGGCGATCCACAGCGGGATGAACGCGAGCACCCGGTGCCGCTCGACGGGGGTCACCCGCCGGCTGCCGAGCATCAGGGCGAAGTAGCCGACCGCGGCGGCGCAGGTCACGACGATCACCGAGAGGTCGAGGCGGTCGGCGCTCAGGACCCCGGTGAGGGCGAGCACCAGGATCACCACGACCCCCACGCCGGCGACGACGAGCGCGCGCACGCGCTCCCCGCCGCCGAGCGGCGACGGGATCTCGTGCGCCTTCGCCGGCAGGTTCTTCCGGCGGATCGCGTACTGGATCAACCCGGCGGCCATGCCGACCGCGGCGAGGCCGAAGCCGAAGTGGAAGCCCGCCGTGGACTGCAGCAGCCCGGTGAGCAGCGGACCGACCAGCGCCCCGAGGTTGATGCCCAGGTAGAACAGGGAGAACCCGGCGTCACGCCGCTCGTCGTCGGGGGCGTAGAGGGTGCCGACGAGGGCCGTCGCGTTGCCCTTCACGCCGCCGCTGCCGAGGGCGACCAGCACCAGGCCGACACCGACCCCGGCCAGGCCCGGGATCACCGCGAGCGCGATGTGCCCGGCCATGACCACGATCGCGGCGGAGAAGAGGGTCCGTTCGGCGCCCAGCACGCGGTCGGCGAGCCAGGTGCCGACGATCGTCGACAGGTAGACCAGGCCGCCGTAGGCCCCGACGATGCCTGCGGCCGTGGCCTCCGGGATCCCCAGGCCGCCCTGCTCGGCGGAGTAGTACAGGTAGATCAGCAGGATGCCCTGCATCCCGTAGAAGGAGAACCTCTCCCACATCTCCACCCCGAACAGGGCGGACAGCAGGGACGGCTGGCCGAAGAAGCCGCGATCGGCGCGCTCCTCGGCCACCGGTGGTGCATCACTCATGCCCGACACCCTGTCACCGCAGGTCGGCGGGGGCACACGCGGGCGGGGAACCTACAGACGGCGGTAACCGGGGTGGACGCCCGGCGTGAGGCCGTGGGCGTCGGCCAGCCGCGCGAGCAGCTCGCGCAGGCGGGCCCGGTCGGCGGTGTCGAGCGGGCCGCAGACCGCGTCGTCGTGGGCGCGGCCGATCTCGGCGACCCGCTGCAGCAGGGCCTCCCCGGCCGCGGTGACGTACAGGGCGTGCAGGCGCCGGTCGTCGGGGTTGCGGCGGCGTTCGACCAGGCCGCGCTCGTCGAGCCCGTCGACCAGCGCGACCAGCCGACTGGGTGGCGTGCCGAGCAGCCGGGCGAGGGCCTGCTGCGACTGTCCCGGCTCGGCGGCGATCGCGCGCAGCAGCCCGGTCTGCGGCGGGGTCAGGTCGAGTTCCGCGATCCGCTCGGCGAACCGGCCCGCGGCGAAGGCGCCCAGCTGGGCCAGCAGGAAGGCGGAACCGGGGCCGCTCGGGTCGATCACGGCAGAACCGTATCCCTTGACAAACCGTATACACAAGTGAACGATTCTTCCGTGTAAAGGATCCGAGGGGGAACGATGACCATGTCCACCCGCCCGACCACCCGCCGCCCGCCGGACGTGCGCCCCGACCGCCAGGGCGGCCCGCCGCTCCTCGTGCCGGCGCTCGCCTTCGCCGCGCTCACCGTCACGGGCGCCGTGCTCGGCGCCTCGGGCCCGCGGCCCGGCACCGACGCGGCGGCCGCGCTGGCCTGGACGGCGGCCCACGGCACCCTGCTGTCCGTGGGGGCCGCGGTGCTGCTCGGCTCGGCGTTCCCGCTCGTCGTCTACGCCGCAACGGCGGTGCGGCGGCTGCGCCGCCTCGGCGTCTCCGCGCCCGGCCCGTCCATGGGCTACGCCGGCGCGGTGCTGGCCGCCGGCGCGCTGAGCCTCAGCGGCCTCGTCGGCTGGGTCGCGGCGCAGACCGCGGGCCTCGGCGACGCCGCGCTGGCCCGCGCCCTCGCCTGGCTCTGGTTCGCGACGGGCGGGATCGGCTTCGTGGCACCACTCGGCCTGCTGCTGCTCGGCCTGGGGGTGCCGGCGCTGATCCGCCGGCTCGTGCCGCGGTGGCTCGCGTGGGCCGCGCTGGTGATCGGCGGCCTCGCCGCGCTCAGCACGTTCGCGCTGCTCACGGACGTGCTCTACCCGCTCATCCCGGTCGGACGGTTCGGTGGCGTCCTCGTGCTCGTGGCGTTCGCCCTGGCCCTGCCGGCGACGCGCAACGGCGAGGTGACCCGATGAGCCGGCCGTTCCGCTTCGGGGTCGTCGCGGCGCCGCAGGGCCCGGGCACGGCCTGGGCCGCTCGCGCCCGCCGGGTCGCCGAGCTGGGCTACTCGACCCTGCTCACCCCCGACAACCTGCACCTGCACGCCCCGCTGCCCGCGCTCGCGACGGCCGCCGCGGCCGCGCCCACCGTGCGGGTCTGCCCGTTCGTGCTGGCCGGACCGCTGCGCACGCCGCGCGCCACCGCCTGGGAGGCGCACACGATGACGGCGCTGACCGACGGCCGGTTCGACCTGGGCATCGGCACCGGCCGGCCCGACGCGCGCGCCGAGGCCGAGGCGCTCGGCATGCCGTGGGGCACCGCGGCCGAGCGGCTCGAACAGGTCCGGGCGGCCGTCGCCGCGCTGCGCGAGCTCGACGGCCGTGCCGAGACCCCGGTGCACACCCCGGTGCTGATGGCCGCGTCCGGGCCGAAGGCCCTCGGCCTCGCCGCGGAGGTGGCCGACGTCGTCACCCTCGCGGCACGGCCCGCCACCCCGAGGCCGGAGGTGAAGCGCATGGCCGCGGATCTGCGGGCCCGCGCCGGCGGCCGTGACCTCGAGGTCGCGATGAACGTCTTCGTGGTCGGCGACGAGATCCCGGACTGGGCGGTGCGGTGGGCGGGCCCCGGAGCGGTGGAGGCGCTGCGCGACCCGGACACCCTCGCGGTGCTGCGCGGCACGCCGGACGAGATGGCCGCCGAGCTCGAACGCCGCCGGGCCGAGCTGGGCGTGAGCTACCTGGCCGTCAGCGAGGCGTTCGCCGAGGAGCTGGCGCCGGTGGTGGAGCGGCTCACCGGTCGGTGAGGTCGCCGGCGAGCGGCCAGGTGGCGAGATCGTCGTAGCGCGGGCCGGGGCGGCTGCGGACCAGGCGCAGCGTCTCGGCCCGCCACGGCCGTCCGGCGAACCCGGACAACGCCCGCACGGCCGGTCCGAGCCGGCTCACGCTGCCCCGGCCGCGGGCCAGCGTCAGGTGCGCGCGGAAGGCCCGGTCCTCGAGGGCGACGCCGGCGGCGCGGGCGGCCGCGGCCACCCCCGCCGCGAGGGCGGCGAGCGCGTCGGTGTCGCCGACGAACCCGGTCCACAGCACCCGCTCCCCGAACCGCCCCGCACCGGCCAGCGCGAGCTCGACCGGCGCGGCCCGGGCGGCGACGGCGGCCAGGCCCGCCGCCACCCCGTCGAGCGTCGCCCCGTCGACCTCGCCGAGGAAGGCGAGTGTCAGGTGCCACTGCTCCGGAGGCGTCCACCGGACCCCGCGGTGGTCGCCCCGCACGGTCGCCACCGCGTCGACCAGCTCCGCGACCGCCTCCGGCGGCGGGACCAGGGCCACGAACGCGCGCACGGGCCCGATCCTGCCGCCCGGGGCGCCGTCGCGCCGGTGGTTAGGCTCGGGAGGGTGACGCTCCTCGTGAGCCGGCTGGCCCGGTACCCCGTGAAGTCCTGCCGGGGCGCCGAGGTCGCGGAGGCCCGGGTCGAAC
>NZ_JAJSOK010000019.1 GCF_021283305.1 Pseudonocardia kujensis | reverse complement strand
GAGTCGCGGGGTGTAGACCCGAAGCGGAGTGATCTACCCATGGCCAGGGTGAAGCGTCGGTAAGACGTCGTGGAGGCCCGAACCCACCAGGGTTGAAAACCTGGGGGATGAGCTGTGGGTAGGGGTGAAAGGCCAATCAAACTCCGTGATAGCTGGTTCTCCCCGAAATGCATTTAGGTGCAGCGTCGTGTGGTGGGTACCGGAGGTAGAGCACTGGATGGCCTAGGGGGCCGACAAGCTTACTGAAGTCAGCCAAACTCCGAATGCCGGTACTGTTAGCGCGGCAGTGAGACTGCGGGGGATAAGCTTCGTAGTCGAGAGGGAAACAGCCCAGATCACCGGCTAAGGCCCCTAAGCGTGCGCTAAGTGGGAAAGGATGTGGGATCGCCGAGACAACCAGGAGGTTGGCTTAGAAGCAGCCACCCTTGAAAGAGTGCGTAATAGCTCACTGGTCAAGTGGTCCTGCGCCGACAATGTAGCGGGGCTCAAGCGCACCGCCGAAGCCGTGGCAATGACACATTCATCCGCTTCCGGTGTGAGCTGGTTGTGTAGTGGTGTTGTTGGGTAGGGGAGCGTCGTGCATCCGGTGAAGCCGCCGAGTGATCGAGTGGTGGAGGGTGTGCGAGTGAGAATGCAGGCATGAGTAGCGAATGCAGAGTGAGAATCTCTGCCGCCGGATGACCAAGGGTTCCTGGGCCAGGTTGTTCCGCCCAGGGTGAGCCGGGACCTAAGGCGAGGCCGACAGGCGTAGTCGATGGATAACGGGTTGATATTCCCGTGCTCGTGATAGTGCGTCCATGCTGAGGTCGTTGATGCTAACCATCCGAAACCGCCTTTGAGTCCTTCGGGACGAGAAGGTTTGGTGGAGCGTGGGATCCGATTCGGTAGTAGGCAAGCGATGGGGTGACGCAGGAGGGTAGCCTCGCCACGCGGTGGTTGTCGTGGTGTAAGCCTGTAGCCCGATCTCCAGGTAAATCCGGGGGTCTGCCTTTGATGGCGGGGGTGAGAGGTGATGCGTAGCCGATTGAGGCGAAGTAGGGTGATCCCATGCTGTCGAGAAAAGCCTCTAGCGAGTGCTGTTGCGGCCCGTACCCTAAACCGACACAGGTGGTCAGGTAGAGAATACCGAGGCGATCGAGTGAACTCTGGTTAAGGAACTCGGCAAAATACCTCCGTAACTTCGGGAGAAGGAGGGCCGGTTGCCTTGAAGCTCCTTGCGGGCTAGGGGTGGCCGGTCGCAGAGACCAGGCCCAAGCGACTGTTTACTAAAAACACAGGTCCGTGCGAAGTCGCAAGACGATGTATACGGACTGACGCCTGCCCGGTGCTGGAACGTTAAGAGGACCTGTTAGCCGATTCGTCGGCGAAGCGGAGAATTTAAGCGCCAGTAAACGGCGGTGGTAACTATAACCATCCTAAGGTAGCGAAATTCCTTGTCGGGTAAGTTCCGACCTGCACGAATGGCGTAACGACTTGGGCGCTGTCTCGACCAGAGACTCGGCGAAATTGCACTACGAGTAAAGATGCTCGTTACGCGCGGCAGGACGGAAAGACCCCGGGACCTTTACTACAGCTTGGTATTGGTGCTCGGTTCGGCTTGTGTAGGATAGGTGGGAGACTGTGAAGCGGTCACGCTAGTGGTCGTGGAGTCGTTGTTGAAATACCACTCTGGTCGAATTGGGTGTCTGAACCTCGGGCCATGATCTGGTTCAGGGACAGTGCCTGGTGGGTAGTTTAACTGGGGCGGTTGCCTCCTAAAGGGTAACGGAGGCGCCCAAAGGTTCCCTCAGCCTGGTTGGCAATCAGGTGTTGAGTGTAAGTGCACAAGGGAGCTTGACTGTGAGACCGACGGGTCGAGCAGGGACGAAAGTCGGGACTAGTGATCCGGCACCTCCTGGTGGAAGGGGTGTCGCTCAACGGATAAAAGGTACCCCGGGGATAACAGGCTGATCTTGCCCAAGAGTCCATATCGACGGCATGGTTTGGCACCTCGATGTCGGCTCGTCGCATCCTGGGGCTGGAGTAGGTCCCAAGGGTTGGGCTGTTCGCCCATTAAAGCGGTACGCGAGCTGGGTTTAGAACGTCGTGAGACAGTTCGGTCCCTATCCGCCGCGCGCGTAGGAGACTTGCGGAAGGCTGTCCCTAGTACGAGAGGACCGGGACGGACGAACCTCTGGTGTGCCAGTTGTACCGCCAGGTGCATGGCTGGTTGGCTATGTTCGGAAGGGATAACCGCTGAAGGCATCTAAGCGGGAAGCTCGTTCCAAGATGAGGTCTCCCACCACCTTTGCGTGGGTAAGGCTCCCAGTAGACGACTGGGTTGATAGGCCAGAGATGGAAGCCCTGTGAGGGGTGGAGTTGACTGGTACTAATAGGCCGAGGGCTTGCCACAACATGTTGTTCGCATCCACTGTGTGACCCTGAGCACACAACCAGTGTGTCCCGGTTTTCGGGGCGGCTGGTTGGTGTTCGACCCCGGGTTTGTTCCTGGTTTCGGGAACGGGTTTTTCGGGGATAGGTGAATAGTGTTGTCGGTGGTCATTGCGGAGGGGGAACGCCCGGTCCCATCCCGAACCCGGAAGCTAAGCCCTCCAGCGCCGATGGTACTGCACTCGCCAGGGTGTGGGAGAGTAGGTCGCCGCCGACATCAAACATCGAGAAGGCCCCGGAACCACTGGTTCCGGGGCCTTCTCGCGTTCTCGGACGGGGCAGGGGCTCCTACCACCTGCCACCGACAAATCTCGTCGTATCTGCCGCTGGCGCCGCGGAATCGTCCTCACCTCGATCCCTGTGTCCACAGGATCGGCATTCGCCCCGTCGAGCTCGTGCTCCCGGCCCATGCTTGGTGCATCGGATCGATCGACACGAGGAGCGAGAACGATGACCGAGATCCTGACGACCGTGGTGGGCCGGCTGACGAACGCCCCCGTCACACGCGATCTGGGCGGCGGCCGCGAGGTCGTCTCCTTCCGGATGGCCTGCAACCACGGGTACATGGACCGTGCGACCGGGCAGTGGAAGGAGTCGTCGACGTCCTACGTCTCGGTCGACATCTGGCGCCGGCACCTCGGGCGCAACGTGCAGGGATCGTTCGCGAAGGGCGACCCGGTGATCGCCCACGGCCGGTTGTACGTCCGGGACTACGAACAGGAGGGGCGGACCCGCACGGCGGTCACGCTGGTCGCCGATGCGGTCGGCCCCGACCTGAACACGACGATGGCCGTCGTCACGCGGGTGCGGAGGACCGCCGACGGCAGCCTCGTGGAGGAGGCCGGGATGCCGATGGCCGGCGACGGGGCGGCGATCCCGGACGACGTGGCCGTCGGCCCACGGCCCGCCCCGGACGACGAGCAGATCCGGCAGGTGGCCGAGGCCGTACCGGCCGCGAGGGGCTGACGGGGGCGGAACTACCATCGAGGGCGTGGCGGAGTTCATCTACACCATGAAGAACGTGCGCAAGGCGCACGGCGACAAGGTCATCCTCGACAACGCCTCGATCAGCTTCTACCCGGGGGCCAAGATCGGTGTCGTGGGGCCGAACGGCGCCGGCAAGTCCAGCGTGCTGCGGATCATGGCGGGGCTGGACCAGCCCAACAACGGCGAGGCATTCCTGGCGCCCGGGGCGACGGTCGGCATCCTCCAGCAGGAGCCCGCGCTGAACGAGGAGAAGACCGTCCTCGGGAACGTCGAGGAGGGCGTCGGCGAGATCAAGCAGAAGCTCGACCGGTACAACCAGATCGCCGAGCAGATGGCGACGGACTACTCGGACGCGCTGATGGAGGAGATGGGCACCCTCCAGGAGGAGCTCGACCACGCCGACGCCTGGGAGCTCGACTCCCAGCTCGAGCAGGCGATGGACGCGCTGCGGTGCCCGCCGGCGGACGCGGAGGTCAGCCACCTCTCCGGTGGTGAGCGCCGACGGGTGGCGCTGTGCAAGCTCCTGCTGTCGAAGCCGGACCTCCTACTGCTCGACGAGCCGACCAACCACCTCGACGCCGAGAGCGTCCTGTGGTTGGAGCAGTTCCTGAGCTCCTACCCCGGCGCGGTCCTGGCCGTCACCCACGACCGGTACTTCCTCGACAACGTGGCGCAGTGGATCCTCGAGCTGGACCGCGGCCGCACCTTCCCCTACGAGGGCAACTACTCCACCTACCTGGAGAAGAAGGCGGAGCGGCTCGCCGTCCAGGGCAAGAAGGACGCGAAGCTGCAGCGGCGCCTGAAGGAGGAGCTGGCCTGGGTCCGCTCCAACCCCAAGGCCCGCCAGGCGAAGAGCCGCTCGCGGCTCGACCGCTACGAGGAGATGGCGGCCGAGGCGGACCGGCACCGCAAGCTGGACTTCGAGGAGATCCAGATCCCGCCGGGCCCGCGCCTGGGCAACACCGTCGTCGAGGTCTCGCACCTGGACAAGGGCTTCGACGGGCGCCAGCTCATCAAGGACCTGTCCTTCTCGCTGCCTCGCAACGGCATCGTGGGCGTCATCGGGCCGAACGGCGTCGGCAAGACCACGCTGTTCAAGACCATCGTCGGCCTGGAGAAGCCGGACTCGGGCGAGGTGAAGGTCGGCGACACGGTCAAGCTGTCGTACGTCGACCAGAACCGTGCCGGCATCGACCCGAAGAAGAACGTGTGGGAGGTCGTGTCCGACGGGCTCGACTACATCCACGTCGGGCAGACCGAGATGCCGTCCCGGGCCTACGTCGCGGCGTTCGGGTTCAAGGGCCCGGACCAGCAGAAGCCGGCCGGCGTGCTGTCCGGTGGTGAGCGGAACCGGCTGAACCTGGCCCTCACGCTCAAGCTGGGCGGAAACCTGATCCTGCTCGACGAGCCGACGAACGACCTGGACGTCGAGACCCTGGGGTCGCTGGAGAACGCGCTGGAGCAGTTCCCGGGCTGCGCCGTGGTGATCTCCCACGACCGTTGGTTCCTCGACCGCGTCGTGACCCACATCCTCGCGTGGGAGGGCACGGACGAGAACCCGGCCAGCTGGTTCTGGTTCGAGGGCAACTTCGAGGCGTACGAGAAGAACAAGGTCGAGCGCCTCGGAGCGGATGCCGCGCGACCGCACCGTGTGACGCACCGTAAGCTGACCCGTGACTGAGAGCTATCACTCTCCGGTGGCCTGAGGCCACGGAGCTGCAGCGGGAGCGACCCCGGAGTCGGGGTGCACGGGAGGGTGCATGTCCGAAACGGTCCGGCACGACGGGGACCAGATGTCCGGGGCAGCGATGATCGGCGTCGCCGCGTCGCTGCGGTGGAGCAGACCGGATCTCACGGCCGAGCTCGCCGGGCACGTCGCCGACGCGGCGGGGCCCGGCGACCCGGCGGTGTGGCTCACCGCCCTCGGGTGGCGGGTGCACGGCGTCGCGGCGGTGGGAGACGGCCGGGCGGCCGTCGTCGAGGCTCTCGAGGCGCTGGACGCGTCGGACGTCGACCCGGCCGTGCTCGCCGGTCCGGCCGGGCAGCGGCTCCTGGTCGAGATCGCGTCGGCGTGCCGGGACAACGGCGACGTCGCGCTGGCCCGGCGACTTGCCGAGGCGGTCCTCGCGCGGGCGGACGCATCGCCCGAGGCCCGGTTCGACGCGCGGCTCGTCCTGGCGCGGTGCGCCGGCGGCGGCCGGCCGGAGGAGGCGCGCGGTCTCTTCGACTCGGCTCGGGCGGACGCACGTCTGCTGCCCGGTCACGCCTCCGTGGCCGTGGCGCTGGCCCGGTCGTCGGTCGCGCGCGAAGGCGGCCGTACGGACGAGGCGGTCGACGCCGCCCGCGAGGGTCTGCAGGCGCTCGGGACAGCCGGGGCGACGCCCGATCCGGTGTCCCCCCATCTGGTCGACGCGCTCACCGCGCAGCACCTCGGTGCGCTGCTCGAGGCAGGTCGGGGGAGCGAGGCGCGCGCCGTGGCGGAGGCCGCCGCGGCACGGGCGGGCACGAAGGCCACCCGACAGGCCGCGCAACTGCGGCTCGTCATCGCCCAGGCGACCGCCGACCACGGTGCGGCAGCCGAGAGGGCGCTGTCCGAGGCGGCCGAGTACGCGGCGGCGGTGGACAGCCCCGGGCTCGAGGGTGCCTGTCGCGTCGCGCTCGGGGACCTCGCGGAGAAGCAGGGCCGGCTCGACGCCGCTCTGGCCGCGACCCGGGCCGGGCTCGAGGCGGAGCACCGCGATGTGGAGCGCGGGCGGCGGTTCCGTGAGCTGGTTGCGGCCGTCGCGGATCGGCTGGTCGGTGACGGGCTCTCGACCGGCGGGCGCAGCAACGGAAGCGCCGCGGCGAGCGTCGGGACGACGGCGCGCTCCGGCGCGGGGGGGAGCACGCAGGCGATCTCCTCGGGCGTTGCCTCCGGCCCGGCAGGCGCGGACCGCGACACACGGAACGGAACGCCCCCGGCCCGTGCGACTGCCGAAGCCGCAGGCGCGACCAGTGCGATCGACGCGTTGCTGGGCGGGCTCGACGCGGGGATCGTCCCTGCGTCGTGGAGCGGCACGATCGCCGACCCGTTGGCCGAGCCCAGGCCTGTGGGCCGACGTCGCGGCGTCGGCGACGAGGGTGAGAGCGGCGGTCGGCGGCGCCGTGGCGTCGGCGAGACCGCCGACGAGCCGGCGACGACGGCAGGTCGTCGGCGAAAGGCCGACACCGGGGCGACTCTCGACGCCCGTGACGACGGCGTCGACCACCGTCGGCGCGGCGCTGCCGAGGCGTCCCCCACCAGCGGCGGTCGGCGCACCGCGGACGTGTCCGGTGCGCACGGTGCGCTGGGCAGCCCGATCGACGATGCGACGGAGTCGGGGCGCCGCGGAGAGGTGAAGTCGGGAACGAACGGTCGCGCCGCCGGGACCGGGCTCGGGAGTGACCGGGGCGGCAGGGACCGGCCGGAGCTGCTCGACGGTGGTCCGGCCGAGTCCTCGGAGGCGTCGGACGACGCCGTGGCCGAACCCGGGAGCGCGCAGGAGACGCCCGCGAAGCCGCGGCGGCGGGCCACGGCGACGGCGGTCCCGATCGAGGAGCCGGACCGGCAGGCCGCCACCTACGGTGCCCTGCTCGGGGACGCGCTGATCTCCGAGCTGCGGGCCTCGGGCCGCTGGAGCGACGACGGGCGGCCGGCTTCCTGGCCGCGTCTACGCGCCGGCGACGACCTGCCGGGCGCCGTCGGCCGGCGCCGCCGCAACGGCGCGCCGGACGAGCCGCGGCCCGACGACCCGCTCGGACCCGGCGGACCGGAGAAGGCCGAGGCGCAGCAGACCTCGGACGGGCGGCCTGTCGGCCGGCGTGAGGACCGTGTCGGCGGAGATCCCGACCTCGGCGCCGGCGCAGCCGCCGGGGGGTATGTCCGCGACTTCACCGGACGTCGGGACCAGGGGAGCGAGGAGCAGCGGGGCGGGGACCCGTCCGCGCCGCGGAGCGACCGCAGCACGGCCGATCCCGGCGCCGAGGCCGTGTCCGGCCGGGCTGCGCGACGGGCTCGCGCAGCCGCCGTGGACGCGAGCACCCCCGGCGGCGCGGAGAGCGCGACGCAGGACGAGGAGTGGCCTGCCGAGGCGTCTGCGCGCGCCGGGAGCGCCGTGGACGGCGACGACCGAGCTGCGGGCGCGGTAGGCGGGTCCCGGTCCCGGTCCCGGTCCCGGTCGCGTCGTTCGGCCGACCGGCTCGCCGCCGAGGACGGCGCCGCTGCACGCCGGGTGGCGGACCTCCTCGCCGGGGTCGAGGGCGGCGGCCGCGCCGCCCGGCGCCGGGCCCGGGAGGCCGCCGAGGCGCAGACCGGCGAGGCGGGTTCGACCTCGCCGGGCGGGGGGCGCGCGAGCGGGCCCCCGAACGCCGGCGAGCGGACTCGCGGAGACGAACGACGTCGCACGGAGGCGCCGGGCCGGGCAGGCGAGCCCGGTGGTGGGGGTGAGCCGGGGCGGGCGAACGGCCTGGCCGGGCGTGACGAGCCGGGTCGCCCCACGGTGGGCCTCGGTCCCGAGGGCCCTACGGGTGGGTCGCCGCACCGCGGCGAGCGGACTCGTCCCGCTGGGCCTGCCCGTGCCGGGGCGCCCGGACGTGAGGGGACGGACGAATCCCGGGGCATCGGCAGCCCGCCGCGTGCGGACCTCTCGGGCGGTGGGCGGTCGTCGCGGGTCGAGGAGCCGGCTCGGTCGAGCGGGGCGGCCTCGAGCGACGTCGCGCCGTCGCCCGCGGCGCGGGCGGCGGACGACTGGTTGCGCTCGGCGATCGCGGAGCTGGACCGGGTCTGGGGCAAGCCCGACGCCTTGTCGGGTGCACTTCCCGCCGCCGCGGCCGCCGGCGGACGCGGCGACGACGGTGGCGCCGGGAACGACGGCGAGGGCCTCGGTACCTCCGTGGTGCTCGACTTCGTGGACGGGGATCGGCGGATCGGCTCGCCGGACGTCGAGCGCGTGCTGCGGGGACTCTCCGATCGGATGCGTGTGCACCTGCCGAGCCGGGCCCGGGTCCGCACCGAGGACCCGAGCACCGTGCGTGTCGACCTGCCGGGGCGGGACCGGAGCGAGACCGCCGCGTGGCTGCATCCCGTGCTGCGGGACCTGGCCTCCAGCGTCACCGGGGACGCGGGGCTGCGCGGCGCGCGGCTGCGCGGCACCGTGCACGGGACGGACGGCGCCACCGGGGTCCAGCTCATCCAGGACATCGAGCCGTCGCCGCCGCCCGCGGCACGGTCGACGAACGGACGCACGGGCGCCGGCACCTTCCGGCTCGAGGACCTGGCGGTCCGTCCGGGGAGCGGCGGGCGTCGGCATCGACGTTCGGGTGCAGCCCCGGGCTCGGAGGGTACCGGCGCCTCGGACGACGAGGGCGACCGAGCCGGCCCGGCGTCGCCCCCCTCGGCCTCTGCCGCGACCGCCGCGTCCCCGCCACCTGCCGCGGACGGGCGCGGCAGCACGACCGGCTCCGACGAGCACGGGCCCGGGGCCGACGGCACCGGTGCGGACGGGATCGGCCCGGGCTCCGGCCCGGCCGGGGGCGACACGGACGCGAAGGCGGACACTCCGGCCGCGAACGGCGGGGGAGCCGAGCAGGAGGGCGCGGCGACGAAGGAGACGCCCACCGAGGCACTCGGGCTCGGTGACCTCCTCGCGGGCGCCATGGCGGCCTACCGCGGCCTCTGACGGCCGGCCGGCGCCGGCGGGCCGCCGTGCACGCCGGCGCGATGGCCGCCGGCCGCTTCGCTCCGTGACCGCGGAGCGGCGAGCGGGGCCGTCCGATCCGAGTGGCCCGGTGCACCGTCGACGTCGACCACGCGGTGTCACGGCTCCCGAGCCCCCGCGGCGCCGTTCACCCCTTGCGACCAGCCGCTCATTCACAGTGACCGGAGTGCGCTCGGGTCGCCGCTGCGGTCAGCCGATCGGGGGCTAGGGTGGACGCCGCCCCGAGCAGCCCTCGCAAGACCCGGAGTCGCCGAGAATGAGCCGGACCCGTGAGCACACCACCGCCGCGGAGCCGGCCGTCGAGCCGGGCGGCCTGACCGCCCTCTACGCGCGGCACGCTCCCGCCGACGGGGCGCCCGCCCAGAGCGAGGGCCCGCCGCTGCCCCCGCTGGACGTCGTCGCGGCGGAGCAGCGGGCCCTGGCCGAGCGCCGCCTGGTGGGCGAGCCGCTGGTCCGGGTCGACGGCACGGCGGTCCGGATCGTCACCGACGACATGCCCTACCTCGTCGGATCGACCCTGGCCGCGGTGTCCCGGGCCGGGGCGGAGGTGCGACGGCTGCTGCACCCGATCGTGGTCGTCCGGCGGGACGTCGCCGGGCAGCTGCAGGAGGTCCTGCCCGAGGCCGATCCCGCGGACCCGCCCCGCGGCACGTTCGCCGAGTCCTGGATCCACCTCGACCTCAACGCCGCGGTGGACCCCGACCTCCTCGCCGAGGAGCTGCGCGACACGCTGCACGACGTCCGGGAGATCGTCGAGGACGGCGACCGGATGGAACGCCGCATCCGCACCCTCGCCGACGAGCTGCTCGCCGAGGAGCTGGTGCCCCGCGGCGTCCGCACCGACCGCGGCTCCGAGCGGCACGAGACCGCCCAGTTCCTCCGCTGGCTGGCCGACGGCCACTTCACCTTCCTCGGCTACCGCCACTACCGGATCGACGGCGAGCGGCTGCGGCCCGAGCTCGCGTCGGGCCTGGGCGTCCTGCGCCGCGACACGCTCGACAACGGCGCCTTCGTCCCCGACCGCGGCGGGGCCGACCGGGCCGAGGAGCTGCTGATCCTGACCCGCGCCGGAATGCGCAGCCGGGTGCTGCGCCCCGCGCACCCGTACTACGTGGGCCTGCGCACCTTCGACCAGCACGGCGCGCCCACCGGCGAGCACCGTTTCCTCGGGATGCTCACGGTCCCGGGGATGTACGAGAGCGTGCTGGACATTCCGGTCGTCGCACGCCGAGTGCGCCGGGCGATCCGACGGGCGGGCTTCCCGCTGGAGTCGTACTCCGGGCAGCAGATGCTCGAGGTGATCTCCGGCCTGCCGCGCGAGGAGCTGTTCAGCGCGACCACCGAGTACCTGCACGACGTCGCGGTGGGTGTCCTCGGCCTGGCCGGACGCCGCGCGGTGCGGGTGTTCCTGCGCCGCGACCCGCACCACCGGTTCGTCTCGTGTCTGGTCTACCTGCCGCGCGACCGCTACACCACGACGAGCCGGCTGGCGATGGCCGACGTGCTGCGCGACCGGCTGCGCGGCAGCACCGTCGACTACACCGCGCGTGTCACCGAGGCCCCGTACGCACTCGTGCACTTCATGGTGCAGACCGACCCCGCGGCGCCTCCGGTCGACCCGGACTCCCAGGAGCTCACCGACGCCCTTACCGAGGCCGTCCGGACCTGGGACGACCGGCTGGTCGACCGCCTCGGCCCCGGCGCGGCCACGGTCCCCGGCCTGCTCGCCGGCGTCCCGGACTCGTACAAGGCGGGCACCGCGCCGGACCGCGCGGTGGAGGACCTGAAGCGGATCCTGGCGCTGCCCGAGGGCGGGTTCGACGTCCGGCTGCACCACGAGGACGGGGAGCGCCGGCTGGCGATCTACCTGGACGAGCCGGTGTCGCTGACCCGGATCCTGCCGGTGCTGCAGCACCTGGGCGTGGAGGTCGTCGACGAGCACCCGTCCGAGTTCGTCCGGCCCGACGGCCGGCGCTGCTGGCTCTACGACTTCGGCCTGCGCCTCGACGCCGCCGGGTTCGCCGACACCGATCTCGCCGGGCGGGACGAGGCCGAGCTCGACCGGGACTTCTGCGCGGCGTTCCGGGCGACCTGGGGCGGGGACGCCGAGGCCGACCGGTTCTCGGCGTTGGTGCTGCACGCGGGCCTGCACTGGCGCGAGGCGGCGCTGCTGCGCTCCTACGCCCGCTACTCCCGGCAGGTCGGGAGCACCTTCGGGGTGCAGTACATGGCGGACACCCTGCTGGCGCAGCCCGCCGTCGCGCGCGGACTGGTGAAGCTGTTCCGGGCCCGCTTCGACCCGGCCGAGGAGAACCGGTCGAAGGTCACCGAGGAGGCACTGACCGAGGTCACCACGCTGATCGACCAGGTCACCGGGCTGGACGCGGACCGCATCCTGCGCGGCTTCCTGGCGATGATCGTCGCGACGCTGCGCACGAACTGGTTCCGGGACCGCCCGTTCAGCTCGTTCAAGATCGACCCGGCCGCGGTGCCGGACATGCCGGCGCCCCGGCCACGGTTCGAGATCTTCGTGTACTCGCCGCGGACCGAGGGTGTGCACCTGCGGTTCGGGTCGGTCGCCCGCGGCGGGCTGCGCTGGTCGGACCGTCCGCAGGACTTCCGCACCGAGATCCTGGGCCTGGTCAAGGCACAGATGGTGAAGAACGCCGTGATCGTGCCGGTCGGCGCGAAGGGCGGGTTCGTGGTGCGCGCGGCGCGACCGGACCCCGCGGAGGTCGAGGCCTGCTACCGGATCTTCGTCTCCGGGCTGCTCGACGTCACCGACAACCTGGTGCGGGGCGAGACCGTGCCGCCGCCGGACGTCGTGCGCCACGACGGCGACGACTCCTACCTCGTCGTCGCCGCGGACAAGGGCACGGCGCGGTTCTCCGACGTCGCCAACGAGGTCGCGGAGAGCTACGGGTTCTGGCTCGGCGACGCGTTCGCCTCGGGCGGCTCGGTGGGCTACGACCACAAGGCCATGGGCATCACCGCCCGGGGCGCGTGGGAGAGCGTCAAGCGGCACTTCTCCGAGCTCGGGACCGACACCCAGACCCAGGACTTCACCGTGGTCGGCGTCGGGGACATGTCCGGTGACGTGTTCGGCAACGGGATGCTGCTCTCCGAGCACATCCGGCTGGTCGCGGCGTTCGACCACCGGCACGTGTTCGTGGACCCGGATCCGGACGCGGCCCGCGGGTTCGCCGAGCGCCGCCGGCTGTTCGACCTGCCCCGGTCCTCGTGGGACGACTACGACCGGGAGGCGATCAGCCCCGGCGGCGGCGTCTGGCCGCGCACGGCGAAGGCGGTGCCGGTCGGGCCGGAGATGCGGGCGGCCCTGGGGCTGGCCGACCACGTGGTGAAGCTGAGCCCGCCCGAGCTGATCCGCGCGATCCTGCTCGCCCCGGCCGACCTGCTGTGGAACGGCGGCATCGGCACCTACGTCAAGGCGTCCACCGAGGCGCACGCCGACGCCGGGGACAAGGCCAACGACGCCATCCGGGTCGACGGTAGGGAGCTGCGGGTCAAGGTCGTCGGCGAGGGCGGCAACCTCGGGCTGACCCAGCGTGGCCGGATCGAGTACGCCCGCCACGGCGGGCGGATCAACACCGACGCGATCGACAACTCCGCCGGCGTGGACTGCTCCGACCACGAGGTCAACATCAAGATCCTGCTGGACCGGCTGGTCACGATCGGCGAGCTGGACCGTCCGGGCCGCAACGCGCTGCTCGCCGAAATGACGGACGAGGTCGCCTCTCTCGTCCTCGCCGACAACACCGACCAGAACGCGGTGCTCGGCGTCGCGCGCTCCCACTCCGGCGAGATGGCCAACGTGCACGCCCGGGTCGTGGCGGACCTCGAGGAGCGCACCGGGCTGGACCGGGCGCTGGAAGTGCTGCCGACGCCCGCCGGGTTCCAGGCGCTCGAACGGTCCGGGGAGGGCCTGACCGGACCGGAGCTCTCGACGCTGCTCGCGCACGTCAAGCTGGACCTCAAGCGCCGGCTGCTCGACAGCGACCTGCTGGAGGGCGCGGCGTTCGCGCCGCGGCTGCCGGAGTACTTCCCGCACCCGCTGCGCGAGCGCTTCCCGGACGCGATCCGCCGCCACCCGCTGCACCGCGAGATCCTCGGCACGCTGCTGGTCAACGAGATGGTCGACGGCGCCGGGATCACCTTCGCCTTCCGGATCAACGAGGAGACCGCCGCCGGACCCTCGGATGCGGTGCGTGCCTACGCCGTCGTCACCGGCGTGTACGCGCTCCGGGCGCACTGGCGGCAGATCCGCGAGGCCGGCCTGCCGGTCGAGGTCGCCGACCGGCTGATCCTGGAGTCCCGCCGGCTGCTCGACCGTGCCTCCCGCTGGTTCCTCAGCAACCGCCCCCAGCCCCTGGCGGTCGGCGCCGAGGCCGCCCGCTTCGCCGGGCAGGTGCGCACGTTGTGGCGCCGGCTCCCGGACCTGCTCGTGGGCCGGGAGAAGGAGGCCGTGCAGAACCGGACCGCGGCGCTGCTCGACGAGGGCGTGCCGGACAGGCTGGCCCGCCGCGCGGCGACCGCGGTGCACGGCTTCGGGCTGCTCGACGTCGTCGAGCTGATCGAGCTGTCCGAGCGGGACGGCGAACCGCGGGACCCGGAGGAGGTGGCGCGCACGTACTTCGCGCTCAGCGACCACCTCGGTGTCGACGTGGCGCTGACCTCGGTCAGCGCGCTGCCGCGCGGGGACCGCTGGCACCAGCTCGCCCGGCTCGCGCTGCGCGACGACCTCTACGGGTCGCTGCGCTCCATCACCCTCGACGCGCTGCGCGAGGCCGCGCCGGGCACCCCGGTTCCGGAGACGATCGCGCAGTGGGAGCGGGCGAACGCGTCGCGGCTGGTCCGGGCGCGGGCGGCGCTGCAGGAGATCGCGGGCGCCGGGCAGCTCGACCTGGCCACCCTGTCCGTCGTCTCCCGCCAACTGCGGGGCCTCGCGCGGTAGCCTGGTGGGCCACGAACGCGGCGGAGGGGGCCTCGTGGACGACCGCGACGCGAAGGTGGTGGCCCTGCCGTCCGTGCGCGAACACCCCGGCGGCACGCCGCTGGAGATGCGCGCCGTGCGTCCGGTCCCGTGGCTCGCGCTGCTGCTGCTGTCCGGTGAGATCGACCTGACGAACTGCTTCGAGATGGGCTCGTGGGTCGAGTCGCACGCGGCCGATCGGGTCGTGGTGGACCTGACCGGCGTGGAGCTGCTCGCGGCCTGCGGTGCGCGCCGCCTGGCCGAGGCCCAGGCGACGCTGCAGCGCCGGGGCAGCGAGCTCCACGTGGTGCTGTCCGGCGATCCGCTGCAGGAGCAGCTCCTGCGCGTGGTCGGGAGCTTCGCGCTCCACGGGTCCGTGGCGGCGGCCTGCCGGGAGCGATGAGTCCGGGCCGCCGGGGCGGTCCATCCCGTGTGACGACATTCCTGCTGCTGCCCGGCGCGGGCGGCGAGGCCCGGTACTGGCACCGCGTCGTCCCGGAGCTGGCGGCGCGCGGCCACGAGCCGGTCGCCGTCGACCTGCCCGCGGACGACGAGACGCTGGGATGGGCCGAGTACACGGCCCTTGCCCTGGCGGCCCTCGGCGACCGGCCGGACCCGGTCGTCGTAGGGCAGTCGATGGGGGCCTTCCTCGGGCCCCTGGTGTGCGCGGCGGTACCGGCGCGGCGGCTCGTGCTGGTGAACCCCATGATCCCGGCGCCGGGGGAGAGCGCCGGGCAGTGGTGGGAGGCCACGGGGCAGGCCGAGGCCCGCACGGAGGCGGGGTACGACGGCTTCGACCTCGAGCGGGACTTCCTGCACGACCTGCCCGCGGACCTGCGCACCGAGCTGGCGGCGGGCGGGCGCAACCAGTCGGACCGCTCGTTCGCCGAGCCGTTCCCGCTGGCGGCGTGGCCCGAGGTCCCGACGACCGTGCTGGCCGGCGCCGACGATCGCCTGTTCCCCCTCGCCTTCCAACGGCGGGTGGCGCGCGAACGGTTGGGGCTCGACGTCCAGGTGGTGCCCGGCGGGCACCTCAACGCCCTCTCCCGGCCGGTCGAGGTGGCGGAGGCGCTGGTGGAGGCGCTGGCCGGGGCCGCGTGAGCGGGTGAGAGGGTGGACGGGTGGCCCGCTACGTCGCCCAGGTCCCGCTGCGCTGGACCGACCAGGACTCCTACCGGCACCTGAACCACGCCCGGGCGGTCACGCTCCTCGAGGAGGCGCGCATCGACCTGATGTTCACCGCGGCCGCCGCCGAGGGCGTCGACACCTTCGCGGCGGGGCTGCTGGTGGCCGGGCTCGGCGTGGAGTACCGCCGGCAGGTCCCGTACCGGGCGCACGACCTGCGGGTGGAGATGACCGTGCGGGACGTGCGGGCGGCGTCGTTCACGATCGACTACGTGCTGCGGGAGGGGCCGGCGGAGTCCGACCCGGTCGCGATCGAGGCCGAGACACGGATGGCGCTGTTCGACCTGGCGGGGCAGCGGCCGCGGCGGCTCACCGCCGAGGAGCGGGCCTTCCTGCTGCGCTGGGCGCCGGAGCCGGCCGGTTCCGCACCGGCGTCCTCGGCGTCCACGGAGGCGGCGTCGTGAGCCTCCGGTTCGCCGACCCGGCGGAGCGCGCGGACCTCGGCGCGTTCACCGCGCGGCTGGTCCGCCTCGACGAGTCCGCGCCGGTGCGGCTGCGCTCCGCGCGCGGCCGGGTGACGGCCTGGGCCCCGACCCCGTTCGAGGCGCTCGCCACCCGCTCGGTCGCCGCCGAGATGGCGCCGGACGACGTCACCGTGCAGGGGTCCGCGCTGCTCACGGCCCTGGCCGTCGACCGGTCGGAGGAGGTGGACCTCGGCGGCGCCGGCGGGTTCTGGACGGGCACCCTGCCGCCGGACGAGGGCTGGACGCGGCTCGAGGACGTCCCCGCGCGGGAGCTGGAGGCGCTCACCGAGCGCGGGCTGGCCCTGGCCCGGGAGCACGGCGGGCCGATGGGGCCGCCCGCCTCGCTGCTCGACCAGACCGTCCTGACGGTCTCCGGCGACGTCCCCGGGAAGGTCTCCGTGCCGATGCGGGCGCTGTTCGCCCTGTCCGGCATGGGGTTCCTCGGCGGGGCCGACACCGGCGCGGGCGCAGGGCCGGAGCCGGTCGTGCGGGTCTCCGCGACGGGCTCGTGGATGCGGCTCGACGCCCGGTTCGGCGCCGTCGTGCGGCGGCGGGTGACCGCGCTGCCCCTGCTGACCTGAGCGGCCGACCGGGATCAGGCGAGCCAGGCGGCGGTGTCCGGCGGGAGCTCGCCGCAGTCCGTGAGCGGCGCGCTGGTGAGCAGGACGTCGCCCGGCGGGAGTGGGACGGCCCGGTCGCCCGCGTTGAGCGCGCACACGAGCGTGGACCCGGTGCGGCGGAAGGCGAGGCAGCCCGCGGGCGCACCGAACCACTCGACCTCGTCGCCGTGGAACGCGGGATGGCTGCGCCGCAGCTCCAGGGCCTGGCGGAAGAGCGAGAGCGTGGAGTCCGGGTCCTCGAGCTGCTCGGCGGCGGTGAGCGCCCCGAACCCGTCGGGCACCGGGAGCCAGGGCGTCCCGGTGGTGAACCCGTAGCCGGGCGGGCCGCCCTCCCACGGCAGCGGCACCCGGGCCCCGTCGCGGCCGGGGTCGGTGTGCCCGGACAGCTCCCAGGCCGGGTCCTGCCGCGCTTCTTCGGGGACCTCGACGTCGGGCAGGCCCAGCTCGTCGCCGTGGTACAGGTAGGCCGTACCGGGCAGCGCCAGGGCGACGAGCGCCATCGCGCGTGCCCGGGCGAGCCCGAGCGGACCCTCCCCGTACCGCGTCGCCGGGCGCACCAGGTCGTGGTTCGCGAGCATCCACACGGCCGGCACCCCGGCGGACCCGGCTGCCGCGAGCGTGCGGTCGACGGCCTCGCGCACCTCACCGGCGTCGAAGGCCGCGTCGCGCAGCGCGGAGTGGACGGCGAGGTGCAGCTCGTCGCGGCGGACGTAGCCGGCCCAGCGGCCGTCGTCGCGCACCGTGCCGACCTCGCCGACGGCCATCCGCTCCGGGTAGTGGTCGAGCACCGCGCGGATCATCCGGTGCACGTCGTGCACCGGCTCCTGGTCGAAGCGCGGGTCGGTGAGCTCGTCGGAGACCGGGGTCCAGCCCGGCTGCCGCCGGTCGTCGGGCAGCCCGGCGGCCTTGGCCATGCCGTGCGCGACGTCGATCCGCAGCCCGTCGACGCCCCGGTCGCACCAGAACCGCAGCGTCTTCTCCAGGTCCGCCCAGACCTCGGGGTTCTCCCAGTCGAGGTCCGGCTGGCCGGGGGCGAACAGGTGCAGGTACCACTCGTCCGGCCGGCTCGTGCCGTCCTCGTCCGTCACGGTGAGGCGCGTCCAGGCCGGCCCACCGAACACGCTCTGCCAGTTGTTCGGCGGCCGCTCGCCGCGCTCGCCCTTGCCCGGGTGGAAGTGGTAGCGGGCCCGCTCCGGGCTCCCGGGGGCCGCCGACACCGCGGCCCGGAACCACTCGTGCTGGTCCGACGTGTGGTTGGGCACCACGTCGACGACCACCCGCAGGCCGTGGGCGTGCGCGTCGGCGATCAGCCCGTCGAGGTCGTCCAGGGTGCCGAGCAGCGGGTCGACCTCCCGCGGGTCGGTCACGTCGTAGCCGTGGTCGACGCCGGGTGAGGGGTTGACGGGGCCCAGCGCGAGGGCGTCGACGCCGAGGAGCTCGAGGTACCCGAGCCGGCTGCGGACGCCGGCGAGGTCACCGACCCCGTCGCCGTCGGAGTCGGCGAAGCTGCGGACGTAGACCTGGTAGACGACGGCCTTCGCCCACCACTGCCCGTCGTGCCGCACGGGACACCATCATGCCAAACGGACCCGCCTGGCCCTACCTAGAAGCCGGAGTTCACCATGCTCGCGGCGGCGTACTCCAGGTACTGCCAGAGCTGGGCCCGGTGGGCCTCGTCGAGGTCGGACTCGTCGACGGCCACGCGCATGCAGCGCAGCCACGCGTCGCGCTCGATCGGGCCGATCGTGAACGGGAAGTGCCGCATCCGCAGGCGCGGGTGGCCGCGCCGCTCCGAGTAGGTGCGAGGGCCGCCCCAGTACTGCTCGAGGAACATCCGCAGCCGGTCCTCGGCCGGACCGAGGTCCTCCTCCGGGTACAGCGGGCGGAGGATCTCGTCCTCGGCCACCTGCTCGTAGAAGCGGTGGACGATCTGGTGGAAGATCTTCTCGCCCCCCACCTCGGCGTAGAAGTTCTGCGGCGCTGTCACGAGCCCAGTCTCCCTCCCAGGCCGAGCGGTGTCGGCCGGGGGACGCCCTCGTCGTCGAACGCGTCCGTGATGGCGGCGTTGAGCGCCCGCTGCACGGCCCACTGCTTGCCGGGGTTGACCTTGACGGTGAGCCGTAGGACGGCGCCCTCCGCGGTGACCTTCTCGACGCCCAGGACCTCCGGGTCCTCCAGCACGTCCTCGGCGATGTCCTCGCGGGCGACGCGCTCCGCGGCCACCCGCCCGGCCAGCTCGGAGACCTCCGCCATGTCGGCGGAGTGTGCGAGCGGCAGGTCGACCACGGCCACGGCGTACCCCTGGCTCTTGTTGCCGACGCGCAGGATCTCGCCGTTGCGCACGTACCAGACCGTGCCCTGCAGGTCCCGGATCGTGGTGATGCGCAGCCCGACCGCCTCGACGGTCCCGCTCGCCTCGCCGAGGTCGACGATGTCCCCGACGCCGTACTGGTCCTCGAGCAGCATGAACATGCCGGACAGGAAGTCCCGCACCAGGTTCTGCGCGCCGAACCCGACGGCGACGCCGACGATCCCGGCCGAGGCCAGGATCGGCCCGAGCGCCACGCCGAACTCGGCGAGGATCATCACCGCGGCGATCAGCAGGATGACGGCCGAGGTGATCGAGCGCAGGACCGAGCCGATGGTGCGGGTGCGTTGGATGCGCCGCTGCGAGACCAGCGGGGTGGTGCGGATCCGCTTGGGCGCCCTGCCGAGCAGCTTGCCCAGACGCCCGTTCGACGCGCCCTCGACCACCCGCGTGATCGCGCGGTGCAGCAGGTGCCGCGCCACGAACCCGATCACGATGATCAGCACGATCTTGATCGTGCCGTTGACGACTGCGTCGGCCGAGCTGGCCAGGAAGTCGTTGTTGGTCCACTGGTAGAAGCGGGCGCACCAGGTCCCGGCCTGCGCGGCGCAGGCGGGCGGGTCGGCCAGCGGCAGGGCGTCGACGGCGTCCTGCAGAGGGGTCACGTGAGCTCCAGACCGGTGTGGAAGGCCAGGAAGGCCAGGGTGTCCACGGACAGCGCGACGGTGCGCGAGATCGACCGCGCCCCGTGCCCGACGTCGGTCTCGCGGCGGAGCAGGACGGGGCGCTCGAGCAGGTCACCGGAGGTGGCGTGCTGCAGCGCCGCGCACATCTTGCGGGCGTGCAGCGGGTCGACGCGGGTGTCCGACTCGAAGACGGTGAAGAGGGTGGCCGGGTACGCCACACCCTCGCGGACGTGGTGGTAGGGCGAGTAGGAGAGCAGCCAGCCGAGCTGCTCGGGGTCGTCGGCGGTGCCGTACTCGTCGTTCCAGGTGCGGCCCAGGGAGAACAGCTCGTAGCGGACCATGTCCAGCAGCGGTGCCGAGCAGACGACGGCGGCGTAGAGGTCCGGCCGCTGGGTCAGCGCCGCCCCGACGAGCAGCCCGCCGTTGGAACCGCCCTGGATGCCGAGCTGCGCCGGTGTCGTGGTGCCTGCGGCGACCAGGGCCTCGCCGGCGGCGTGGAAGTCGTCGAACACGTTCTGCTTGTGCGCGCGGTTGCCGGCGAGGTGCCAGGCCTCGCCCTCCTCGCTGCCGCCGCGCAGGCCGACCAGCGCGTAGGCGCCGCCGGAGGCGACCCAGGCCAGCGCCGACGACGTGTACGCGGGCTCACGGGCGATCGAGAAGCCGCCGTAGCCGGTCATCAGGACGGGCCAGGGGCCGTCGCCCTCGACCGGCGTGACCACGAACATCCGGACGGTGGTGCCGTCCTTCGAGGTGAACTCGCGCATCTCGGAGCGCACGGCGGGCAGCTCGACCTGGCCGGGTGCGGTGGCCTCGAGCACGGTGGTGCCGCGCTCGTAGCGGTGCAGCTGCGGGGGCGTGACGAGGTCCGTCCAGCCGATCCAGACCTGCCCGTAGCGATCCGGGGTGTCCCGGTCGGCGACGGTGAGGCCGGTCAGCGAGCCGGTGCCGGGCAGCGGGATCGCGCCGTGCGGGGTGCCGTCGACGGCGTGCAGGGCCAGCTCGGCCACGGCGTGCCGGGCCCGGGCGAGGACGAGCCGCGGCTCGTCGCCGCTGCCCGGGGCGGGCTCGAGCCAGCGGACGGCCTGCAGCACCGAACCGGGGTCCTCGGGGACGAGGTCGCGCCAGTGCTCGCGCTGCGGCGTGGCCGGGTCGGCGACCGCGAGGCGCCAGCGCGGCGCCCCGTCGGTGGTGTGGATGTAGAGGCGGCCGTCGCGCTCGACCCAGCAGGTGGCCTGGACGTCGTCGGCCTGGGTGAGGATCGGGACCAGGTCCGGGGTCTTCCCGTCGGCCAGCTCGGTGATCCACACGCTGTCGCGGCGCGCGGTGCCGACGTTGGCCGTGACGACGAGCCAGCGGCCGTCGCGGGACACCCGGACGCCGTAGTAGGTGTGGTCCTCGTAGAGGCCCGGGCCGGTGACCAGCTCGTCCTCGGTGTCCGGGGTGCCGACCCGGTGCCGCCAGACGCGGCGGTGGAAGTCCTCCTCGCCGTCCTCGACCTCGCCGGGGGCGACCTTGCGCACGTAGACGAACTCGGCGCCGCCGGGCAGCCAGGCCACCGACGAGTAGCGGCAGCGGTCGATCGGGCCCTCGACGACCTCGCCGGTCGCGACGTCGAGCAGGAAGAGGACCGACTGCTCGTCGCCGCCGTGCGAGACCTGGTAGGCGATCCGGTTGCCCTCCAGGTCGGGTACCCAGGTGTCGAGCGTGGTCAGGCCGGTCGGGTCGAGGGCGATCGGGTCGAGCAGCGCCCGCTCGCTCCCGTCCGGCTCGCGGACGTGCACCACCGCGTGCTCCTGGCCGGGCTCGCGGCGGGAGAAGAACGCCCGCCCCGCGCGCCAGAGCGGCACCGAGATCGAGCCGGCGGAGAGCAGCTCGCGCAGCCGCGCCTCGAGGACCTCGCGGCCGGGCAGGGCGTCGAGCCGGCCGCGGGCGAGCTCGTCCTGCGCCGCCGACCATTCGCGGGTGCGGGGGTCCTCCGGATCCTCGAGCCAACGGTACGGGTCGGCGACCGGGCGCCCGTGGAGCTCCTCGACGAGAGCGAGGCGGGGCGCCACGGGATAGGGCGGCGTGCTCACACGATCGGAGGTTACGTGACCACCCGAGGGTGACCGTCCACCCCCAGGGACAGCGCGTAGTCCTGCCCGATCAGGTCCGCGCCGAAGCTGTGGTGCGGCTCCTCGGCGACCAGCCGGAACCCCGCGTCGAGGTAGAGACGGCGGGCCGCGGCGAGCACGTCGTTGGTCCAGAGCCGCAGCGTGGCGTAGCCCTGTTCCCGCGCGAACCCCACGCACGTGGCCACGAGCCGGCGGCCGAGCCCGTGCCCACGGGCGTCGGGGTGCACGAGCAGGATCCGCAGCACGGCGGTGTCCGGGTCGGCGCCCGGGACGCACAGCACGCAGCCGACCCGGCGACCGTCGAGCTCGGCGATCCAGCCGCGCTCCCGGGGACCAGGGGTGAAGTCGGCCAGGATCCGCGCCACGAGAGCCTCGAAGCTCGTGTCCCAGCCGTACTCGGCGGCGTAGAGCTCGCCGTGCGCGGCCACGATCCAGCCGAGGTCACCCGGCCTGCCGATCTCGCGGATCTCGACGTGGACCATCGCGCCTCCTCGACTGAAACGAGTGTTTCAGTGCAGGATGACGCGATGACGGTGGAAGGGCAAGGGGCCGGCTCGCCGCGGCGCGAGGAACTGCTGGAGGCCGCGTACGCGTACGTGCTGCGGCGCGGGCTCGCCGACCTGTCCCTGCGCCCGCTGGCCAAGGAGATCGGCAGCAGCCCGCGGGTGCTGCTCTACCTCTTCGGGTCGAAGGACGGGCTGGTCCGGGCGCTGCTCGGGCGCGCCCGCGCGGCGGAGCTCACCCTGCTCGCCGGCCTGCCCGCCGGCGACGCCGCCGGCCTGCTGCGGGCGCTGTGGGAGTGGCTCGCCGCGCCCGCGCACCGCGACCTGCTGCGGCTGTGGGTCGAGGGGTACGGGCGCGCGCTCGTCGAGCCCGACGGGCCGTGGGCGGGGTTCGCCGCGGCGACCGTGCGGGACTGGCTGGCGGTCCTCGGTCGGGTGCTGCCCGAGCCCGCCGCCACCGAGGCGCTCGCCGTGCTGCGCGGCGCCCTGCTCGACCTGCTGGCCACGGGGGACGCGCACCGGACGGGCGCGGCGGTGGCGGCCCACGCGGCTCGCCTGGCCTGACTGCAGGGCGCGTCGGGGAGCGCGCTACCGGGCGGTGACGTGCGGCGGGACGGGGGCGCCGGCCGGGACGTGCGGGTCGGGCACGGGCGCGCCGAAACCGCCGGTCAGGGGGACGACGCCGGCCCAGACCTCGGGTGAGACGTCCTCCGGGTCGTCGGCGGGCGGACCGGTGCGGACCTTCACGCTGGCCTCGTCGAGGTCGAGCGCGAGCACCGCGGTGGCGGCGAGCTCGCGGCGCGTCGGCGGGCGCGCGTAGTCCCACGAGCCGGGCGCGAGGTGTTCGACGATGGCGCGCAGCGCGTCCGTGCGCTCGGGCTCCTCGGTGACCAGCCGTGCGGTGCCGTGCGCGACGGCGCTGCGGTAGTTCATCGAGAAGCTGAAGACCGAGCGGGCGTAGACGATGCCGTCGAGGTGCGTGACCGTCGCGCACGCCGGGATCCCGTCCTGGCGCAACCACCGCGCGCCGGACGACCCGTGCACGTAGAGGGTGTCGCCGATGCGGCCGTAGCCGGTGGGCAGCACGACGGGCGCGCCGTCGCGGACCAGGGCGAGGTGGCACACGAGGCCGTGGTCGAGGACGTCGTACAACGCGGACCGGTCGGTGGCCCCGCGCTCGCGGTGGCGGCCGACGGTGCTGCGCGGGGTGGGGGACAGGGCGGTGCTCACGGCACCCGAGTCTGGGACCGGCGGTGGCATCCTGGAACGGCCACTCCACCTCGAATCCGGAAGGCCACTGCCGTGTGCCCGATGACCGCGACGACCGAGCTGCCGCCCCTGCACCTCGACCGTTCGAGCCCCGAGCCCCTCGCGGCACAGCTGGCCGACGCCCTGCGCGCCGCGGCCTCGGGCGGCGCGCTCCGGGCGGGGGACCGGCTGCCGTCGACCCGCGAGCTGGCCGTGGTCCTGCACGTCAGCCGCACCGTGACGGCGGCCGCGTACGACCAGCTGCTCGCCGAGGGCTGGGTCGAGGGCCGGGTCGGCGCGGGCACCTTCGTCACCGCGGTGCCGGCGGCCGGCCCGGCTCGCGGTCCGCGCCACCCACGCCCCGAACCCGCGGACGCGCGGCCGCGGATCGAGCTGCAGCCCGGGACGCCCTGCACCGAGGTCCTCGACCGCGCGGCCTGGCGGCGCGCCTGGCGGGCGGCCGCGGACCCCGAACCCGACCTGCTGCCCCGCTACGCCGGATTGCCCGGGTTCCGCGCGGCGGTCGGCGAGCACCTGCTGCGGCACCGCGGGCTCGTGGCGCGCCCCGACGAGGTCCTCGCCACCGGCGGGAGCACGGGCGCGATCGCCGAGCTGGCCCGAGTGCTGCCGGAGGGCGCGCGCGTCGCCGTGGAGGAGCCGGGGTACCGGCGGGCGGCCGACGCACTGGCGGCGGCCGGGCTCGAGGTCGTCGGCGTGCCGGTCGACGACGAGGGGCTGCGGGTCGACGACCTGCCCGCCGGCCTCGCCGCGGTGTACTGCACCCCGGCGCACCAGTTCCCGGTCGGCGGGCGCATGCCGGCCGCGCGGCGGATCGCGCTGGTCGAGCGCGCCCGCGCCGAGGGCCTGCTGGTGATCGAGGACGACTACGACGGCGAGCTGCGCTACGACGTCGCACCGCTGCCGCTGCTCGCCGCGCTCGGCCCGGACGTCGTGGCGCACGTCGGCACCGCGAGCAAGATCCTCACGCCGACGCTCGGGGTCGGCTGGCTGGTCGCGCCGCCCGCGGTGCGCGCCGCGGTGGCCGAGCGGCGGGAACGCACAGGATCACGACCGGCGCCGGCGGGCCAGCGGGTGTTCACGGCGTTCGCCACCTCCGGGGACCTGGCCCGGCACCTGCGCCGGCTGCGCCGCGAGCTGGGGGAGCGCCGCCGGCTGCTGGTGGAGGCGCTCGCGGGGGTGCCGCTGCGGGGCGACCGGGCCGGTGCGCACGTCCTCGTCCCCCTGCCGGACGCGGTGGCCGCGCGAGCCGTGCGGGACGCCGCCGCGGAGCGCGGGGTGGGGCTCGAGGTGCTGGAACGGTACGCGGGTGCGGGGGCGCCGGGCGGAATCGTCATCGGGTACGCCGGACCCACGCGCGCCGAGTTCACCGCAGCGCTGCCGGTGCTCGTCGCCGTGCTGGAAGGGCTGACAGGACTCTCGAACGGTCGTTAGTCTGCTCGGGAGTTCCCCCGCACCGGAGCGAGAGGCGAGCCATGGCGCGCACCCCCGTCGACGTCCTCACCGACCACCTGAAGGCGCTCAACGCCCACGACGTGGAGGCGATCCTCGCCGACTAACCCGATGCCGTCCTGCTCACGGCCCAGCCCCGCTAGAGGCGCAGGCCCGACCAACGGCTCCGACGACACGACCCCGCCCAAGACCCGGTCCGCTCCCGTACGCCGCCGGCCCGCATCCGGAGAGGATGCGGGCCGGCGGTGCCTGCGAGGGTCAGTCCCCGGCGATCGGCGCGTTCCGTTCCCCGTGCCGGGTGGGAAGGGTGTCCCCGGCGGCACCGGCGGCAGCCGCGCCCACGGCCCCGAGCCGCAGCTCGACGTCCGTGGTGCCGGCCCCGGAAAGCTCCACCTGCGTGACCGCGGGCAGGTGCACGCTGGTGGTCACCGTGTAGGTGCCCGGGAGGACCCGCGGGACCGTGAACCGGCCGTCCGCCCCGCTGGTGGCGGTGGCGACGACCTCGCCCGCCCCGTCGACGACGGTGACCAGCGCGTTGGGCAGGTGCCGCCCGTCCGGGCCGGTGACGGTGCCACCCAGGCCGCCGCCGGCGTCGAGCACCAGCTCGACGGGGGCCGCGCCCTCGGCGGTCACGTGCACCGTGGTGGCCTTGGGCTCGTGCCCGGCCAGGGTCGCGGTGACCGTGGTGGTGCCGACCGGGATGCCGTCGAGGCGGAAGCGGCCGTCCTCACCGGTGACCGTGCGACCCACGAGCCGGCCCGTGCCGTCGAGCGCGAGCACGGAGACCTGCGGGGCCGGGTGCTCGCCCGCGCGGACCAGGCCGCCCACCGCGCCGTCGCCGCTGAGGTCGAAGTCCTGCGACGCGCCCTTGCCGTTGAGCGCCACGGTGGCGACCTCGGGCCGGAAGCCCGGCGCGGTCGCGACCACCATGTACGTGCCGCCGGGCAGGCCGTGCAGGGCGTAGGCGCCGCCCTGGTCGACCTCGGCGCGGCCGACCTGCCGTCCGTCGGGCGCCGTGACGGTCACGACGCCGCCCGGGATCGCCGTGCCGTGCGGGGTGCGCAACGCACCGACGACGGTGCCCGCCTCCGGGACGGCCTCCGCCGCCCCGGCGAACCCGGCGAGCGCGGAGGTGCCGACCGTCGCAGCCGCCGCCGTGGGGGCCACCGTGGGGGCCGTGGGCAGCGGCGAGGTCGCGGTGTCGGCCCAGTAGCCCTCGGCGTCGACCAGCTCGCCGCCCTCGGCCGCCAGCTCCGCGCCGACCGTCTCGGGGGTCGGCGAGGTCTGCCGGCGGCCGGTGAACAGCGACGCCACGGCTGCGACCACGCAGGCCGCGACGGCGAACCAGAAGGCCGCGGTGAGGCCCTCGGAGAAGGGCTGCGAGATCAGGTTCGGGAAGAAGCTGCGGCCGGTGAGGAAGTCCGCCTGCGCCGGCGGGATCTGGTGCAGGACCGGGCCCAGCAGCTCCTGGATCGGGTTGTAGCCCAGGAACGCCGCGAACAGCACGCCCACCGGCGGGAGCTCGGCGATGCGCGAGGCGTCGGCCGCCGGCACGCCGTTCTGCAGCAGGCCGTTCTCCATGACGGACGGCAGGTGCGTGGACAGGCCGGCGATCATCAGGCTGAAGAAGAACCCGATGGACAGCACCATGGCGGCGTTCTGGAAGGTCGCCGTCATGCCCGCGCCGGCGCCGCGGGCGTTGGCCGGCAGGCTGTTCATGATCTCGGCGCGGTTCGGCGAGGCGAACAGGCCCATGCCGATGCCGTTGACCAGCAGGATGACCGCGAAGGCCCAGTAGTCGAAGTTGACCGGCAGGATCTCGAGCAGGATGAAGCTGATCGCCGTGATCACCATGCCGCCCGTGGTGAACCACTTCGTGCCCCACTTGTCCGACAGCACGCCGGACAGCGGCGCGGAGGCGAGGAAGCCGATCGTCAGCGGGAGCATGTAGATGCCCGCCCACAGCGGGGTCTGCTCGAAGCTGTAGCCGTGCTGCGGCAGCCAGATGCCCTGCAGCCAGATGATCAGCACGAACTGCAGGCCACCGCGGCCGAGCGAGGCGAGCAGGTTGGCCAGGTTGCCGAGCGTGAACGGGCGGTTGCGGAAGAGCGAGAGCTCGAACAGCGGGGCCGCGACCTTCGTCTCGATGATCCCGAAGATCACCAGCACGACGATGCCGCCGATGATGCAGCTGAGCACCATCGGGCTGCCCCAACCCATGACGCTGTCGCCGTAGGGCTGGATGCCGTAGGTGATGCCGATCAGCAGCACGATGAGGCCCACCGCGAAGGTGATGTTGCCCCACCAGTCCATCTTCGCCCGCACGCGGCGCCCGTTGTCGTGCAGCTTGTAGTAGGCCCAGAAGGTGCCGAACACGCCGAAGGGCACCGACACGATGAAGACCAGGTGCCAGTTCACGGGGCCCAGCAGGCCGCCGATCACGAGGCCGAGGAACGACCCGGCGATCGCGGCGACGCCGTTGATGCCCAGCGCGAGACCGCGCTGGTTGACGGGGAACGCGTCGGTGAGGATCGCGCTGGAGTTCGCCATCAGGAACGCGCCGCCGACGCCCTGCACGATGCGCCAGGCGATCAGCCAGATCGCGGCGGCGTCGCCCTGTTGCCAGGTGACGGCGAGCAGGATGGACGAGACGGTGAAGACCGCGAAGCCGAGGTTGTACATCCTGACCCGGCCGAACATGTCGCCGAGCCGGCCGAAGCCGACCACCAGCACCGCTGTGACGACCAGGAAGCCCATGATCATCCACAGCAGGTAGCTGGTGTTCGACGACTCCAGCGGGTTGATCCCGATACCGCGGAAGATGTCGGGCAGCGCGATCAGCACGATCGACGAGTTGATCGTGGCCATGAGCATGCCCAACGTGGTGTTGGACAGCGCGATCCACTTGTAACCGGGGCCGGGGTCGCGGATCTCCCCCGGACGGTCGATGACGGCAGCCTGCTCGGCCGGCACGTGCCCTCCCCATGGACGACGATTAGTTGTCTCAGGCTAACCGTTTCGGCGCGTCACGGTCGAGCGCAAAGTTCCGCGATCGTGGGTGTGATGTCCCACAGTGGAGTCGACCGGGCACGCTGCGTGAGAATCACGCGTTGCCGTAGGCCTTCGTCGGGGTGACGAGAACGGCGACCCGGCCCTCCTCCCGCATCACGCGGTCGTAGGTCTCCCAGTCGTCGTGGGTGCCGCCGGCCGCGGTGAACACCGCCCGCAACAGCAGCCGCAGCTCCTCGGGATCGGTGTCGCCCGGCCCGACCAGCTCGCTCGTGCCGTCGACCGCCGCCCAGCGCCAGCCCGCCCGCCACAGCACCGAGGTGGCCGGGCGCGCCCGCAGGTTGCGCAGCTTGACCGGGCCGTACGTGACGTAGCCGACGACCGGCGCCCCCGTCCGCGGGTGCTCCAGCACCCCGGCGTTGACGAGCGACGAGTGCGGGGTGCCGTCCTGCCGCACCACCGTGACCGACGCGAGCCCGTGCTCCTGCCCGACGATCCGCCGGGCCGCCTCCAGATCCACGCTCATGTCCCCAGTGTGGACCCGGTCACCCACGAAACCGTGAGACGCTCGGAGCATGTCCGACCTGTTGTCCACGGCTCCCCGCGCGCGGCTGCGCGACCTGCTCTCCGGGCCCGGCCCGCTCGTCGCCCCCGGCGCCTACGACGCCCTGTCCGCCCGGCTCGTCGAGCAGGCCGGCTTCGACGCCGTCTACATGACCGGTTTCGGGACGACGGCGGGCCTGCTCGGCCGTCCGGACGTCGGCCTGCTCAGCGCGGCGGAGATGGCGGACAACGCCCGCCGCCTCGTCGCGGCCGTCGACGTGCCCGTGATCGCCGACGGCGACACGGGCTACGGCAACGCGATCAACGTCCTGCGCACCGTGCAGACCTACGAGCAGGCCGGCGTCGCGGCGATCCAGCTCGAGGACCAGGTCACGCCGAAGAAGTGCGGCCACATGAGCGGCAAGGAGATCGTGCCGCTGCCGGAGATGCTCGGGAAGATCCGGGCCGCCACCGAGGCCCGCCGCGACCCGGAGTTCCTGATCATCGCGCGCACCGACGCCGTCGCCGTCGAGGGAGTGGACCCGGCGATCGAGCGGGCGAAGGCGTTCCGCGACGCCGGTGCGGACCTGCTGTTCGTCGAGGCGCCCACCGCGGAGGCGGACATCGAGCGGATCGCGGGCGAGCTCGCCGGCGTGGCCCCGCTCGTGTTCAACTGGGCCGAGGGCGGGAAGACGCCGCCGCTCAGCCTGGAGCGCATGACCGAGCTCGGGTTCGCGCTGGTGATCTACCCGATCGGCACGCTGCTCGCGGCCACCGCGGGGATCCGGGCGCTGCTGGAGACGCTGCGCAAGGACGGGACCCCGAAGGCCGCGCTGCCCGGGCTGCCCGCCTTCGACGAGTTCACCTCGCTCGTCGGGCTGCCCGAGGTGCAGGAGCTGGAGCAGCGCTACCGCTGAGGTGCACGCCCGGTTCGGCGGGGCCTGCGCCGCCGTGGGTGGCCCGCCCGCCTACGCTCCCCGGTCATGAGCGAGCCCGCGAGCGAGTCCGCGTCCCGGCCCGACCGGATCCGGGTGGCCGTCGTCTTCGGCGGGCGCAGCTCGGAGCACGCGATCTCGTGCGTCTCCGCGGGCAGCGTGCTGACCCATCTCGACCGGGACCGGTTCGACGTCGTCCCGGTCGGGATCGCGCCCGACGGGGCCTGGGTCCTCGGCACGGACGACCCGGCCGCCCTGCGGATCACGGACCGTGCGCTGCCACAGGTCGACGCGACCGCCACCGCGCTCGTGCTGCCCGGCGACCCGACCCGCGGCGGCCTGCTGCGGCTCGACCCGGGCCGCGCGGGCGAGGTGCTGGCGGGCGTCGACGTCGTGTTCCCGGTGCTGCACGGCCCGTTCGGCGAGGACGGCACCGTCCAGGGCCTGCTCGAGATGGCCGGGCTCCCGTACGTCGGCGCCGGGGTGTTCGCCAGCGCGGCCGGCATGGACAAGGAGTTCACCAAGAAGCTCCTGGCGGCCGACGGGCTGCCCGCCGGGAGGCTCGTGGTGCTGCGCCCGCAGACGCGGACCCTGTCGGCCGGCGAGCGGGAGCGGCTCGGTCTGCCGGTGTTCGTCAAGCCGGCGCGGGCCGGGTCGTCCGTCGGGATCACGAAGGTGAGCGACTGGGCCGACCTCGACGCCGCGATCGCCACCGCCCGGGTGCACGACCCCAAGGTGCTGGTCGAGGGCGCGATCGTCGGGCGCGAGGTGGAGTGCGGGGTGCTGGAGCTGCCCGACGGCACGCTGCGCGCCTCGGTGCCCGCCGAGATCCGCCTCGTCGGCGGGGCGAGCGAGTTCTACGACTTCGAGGCCAAGTACCTCGACGACGTCTGCGAGTTCGACATCCCCGCCAAGCTCGACGACGCCGTCAGCGAGCGGCTGCGCGAGATGGCGATCGCCGCCTTCCGTGCCCTGGACTGCCAGGGCCTGGCGCGCGTCGACTTCTTCGTCGGCGAGGGCGGGGAGCTGACGGTCAACGAGGTCAACACCATGCCGGGCTTCACGCCCATCTCGATGTACCCGCGGATGTGGGCGCACACGGGCGTCGACTACCCCACGCTGCTCAGCACGCTCGTCGACACCGCCCTCGCCCGCGGCACAGGCCTGCGCTGAAGCTCCCGACTCGCGCGTCCGGATCTCCCGACTCGCGCGTCCGGATCTCCCGACTCGCGGGATCGGTCCGCGAGTCGGGAGTTCTTGCAGCGCGAGTCGGGAGTTCTTGCAGCGCGAGTCGGGAGCTGCGGTCAGCGGACGGCGATGTCGGTGCGGGGGAGGGTGCGGGCGATCGCGTCGGAGACCGCCTGGACCGGCCCGGTGCCGACCGCGGTGGGCGTGGTGAGCGCGACGTAGACCTGGCGGTCGACGGCGACGTAGGTCACCAGCGTCGGCTGCGGGGTCCCGTCGCCGATCGTGAGCCAGCTGACGCCGTTGACGTCCGTGAGGGTGGAGGTCGGCGTCAGCTCCTGCGGGCGGGGGAGACCGCAGCGCAGGACCACCGGGCGCGGCGCGGCCGCCCACGCGCGGGCGCCGGGCTGCCCGGGCTCGGCCAGCGGCCGGGCGGGGAACGCCGGGTCGCCCGGCAGGTCGGCGGGCAGCGCCGCGAGCAGGTTCGCGCAGGCGGGGGAGGACGCGTCGGGGGCGTCGACCGGCGCGAGGGCGAGCGGGCCCGTCTCCGGGGCGGGAGCGGGCGCGTCGAACGCCCCGGCGCGCGCCGCGATCCCGAGCCCGGCCACGACCAGCGCGAGCAGGACCGGCAGGGCGATCGCGAGGACCACCGCGGGTCGTCGCAGGTCGGGGCCGTGCCGCGGGTCGGTCGGCGAGGACATCGGAAGGACTCGGCTCCTCGGGTTCAGCCCAGCTTGACCACCGGGCAGGTGAGGGTCCGGGTGATCCCGGCGACCCCCTGCACCCGCGCGACGACCAGCTGGCCCAGCTCGTCGACGTCGCCGGCCTCGGCCCGGACGATGACGTCGTACGGCCCGGTGACGTCCTCGGCGGTGACGACGCCCTGGATGGCACCGATCTCGGCGGCGACCGCCGCCGCCTTGCCGACCTCGGTCTGGATGAGGATGTAGGCCTGCACCACGGCGTGCCCCTTCCGGTTTGCTTGTCTGGAGACCCGCCGGACGGCGTCCGACGGGAAAGTCGGAAGGCAACGTACCTGAGGAGAGCCCGTGTCCCCATCGTCGCGCACCCCCTCGGGGTCCACCGAGGCGAGCGACACACCGAGCGAAGCGGACGAAACCCCTGCGCTGGCCGCGATCGGGGAGTTCGGCCTCATCGAGCGGGTGACCCGGGACCGGGTCCAGCCGCCGGCGACGCTGCTCGGCCCCGGTGACGACGCCGCGGTCGTGGCCCAGCCGGACGGGCGGGTCGTGGCGTGCGTCGACGTCCTGGTCGAGGGCGTGCACTTCCGGCTCGACTGGTCGGCGCCGGAGGACGTCGGGCGCAAGGCGGTCGCGGCCAACCTGGCCGACGTCGCCGCCATGGGTGCGGTGCCCACCGGGCTGCTCGTCGGGCTCGCGGCGCCGCGCGACACCCCCGTCGGGACCCTGGAAGGGCTCGCCGCCGGGATGTGGGCCGAGGCCGGGGTGGTCGGCGTCGGGCTGGTGGGCGGCGACGTCGCGTCCTCGCCGACGCTGGTGGTCTCGGTGACCGCCCTCGGCTCGCTGGAGGGACGCGCCCCGGTGACCCGCGACGGCGCCCGGCCCGGCGACGTCGTCGCCGTGTGCGGGCGGATCGGCTGGGCCGCCGCCGGGCTCGCGGTGCTGACCCGCGGGTTCCGGGCGCCCGGCGCCCTCGTCGACGCCCACCGCGTTCCCACCCCGCCGTACGCGGCCGGGCCCGCGGCCGCGCTGGCCGGGGCCACCGCGATGATCGACGTGTCCGACGGCCTGCTCGCCGACCTCGGACACGTCGCCGCGGGCTCGAGGGTGCGGATCGAGCTGCGGCGCGACGCCCTCGCCGTGCCCGACCGGTTGGCGGAGGTGGCGCCGGCGCTCGGCGTCGACCCGCTCGACTGGATGCTCACCGGCGGCGAGGACCACGCGCTGGCCGCGACCTTCCCGGCCGGCACCGCGCTGCCCGAGGGCTTCGTCGCGGTCGGGCAGGTGGCCGAGGGGGAGGGCGTGGTCGTGGACGGCGAGCCCTATGCCGGGGCGCCCGGGTGGGAGCACTTCGCCTGACCGTGAGGCTGGCCGCGCCAGGCCGTCGTGCTCAGCCCCGGCGGCGGAAGAGCTTGCGCAGCAGGGTGTCCGGCTTGCCGGGCACGGACCGCTGCGGGTGGGCGAACGGGCGGTCCGCGGGGTCGACGGGCGCGATCGGGAGCGCCGGGATCGTCGCGGGGGCCGGAGGCGGGGCGAGCGGCTCCAGCACCCTGGTCGACGGGTCGGCAGCGGCGGCCACGCTCTGCTCCGCGGGAGTCACGGGCTCCTCGGCCGCCCCCTGTTCCTTCGCCTGCTCGCCGACCCCCCTGGCCCGCACCGGGTCCTGCGCGTTCTGCACCTGGTCGGCCCCCTGTGCGTCCGCTTCCGTGGGCGGCGCCGGGGCCGGCGTGGCCGTCGCCTGCCCGGCGGGCTGCGCCTCCGTGGGCTGCTCGGGCCGCCCGGCGCCCTCGGCGCCCTCGGCCCCCTGGGCCCCCTCGGACCCCTCGGCCCCGCCCGCCGCGGACGTGTCGCGCGCGTCCGCGGCGGGCGTGGTGCGGGGGCGCGGGCTCGGGCGGACCCGCAGGTAGGTGGTGCGCTCGGCGGCCCGGATCGCAGCCTCTCCCGTGTCCCGGGGCGACGTGGTCGTCGCGGTCGGCTCCTCGGTGGTGCTGCGTCCGGACTCGCTCACGGCCGGGCTATCGGCCGCACGCGCGAGCCCGTTACGCACGAACCGCTCATTCACGGCGATCGGGTGAGCACCCACCGCCACGGGGTGCGGCCGCTCGGCGGAAGCACCTCCGGTCGGGTACGCAGGAGCGGTGAACGCACGGTCCGCGTCGCTCGTCCTGGTCGGCCTGCTCGCGCTGTCGTTGAACCTGCGGGCGGCGCTGTCGGCCTACCCGCCGCTGCTGGGCGAGGTCCGCGAGGCGCTGGGGATCGCCGCCGGCACGGCCGGGGCCGCGCAGACCGGCGCCATTCTCGCGATGGCAGCGGGTTCGCTGATCGGGCCGCGGGTGGGCGCGCGCTTCGGGGCCGTGCGGGCGCTCGGTGGGTCCGTCGGGCTGGTCGCGCTCGGCAGCCTGGTCCGCGGGGTCCCGGCGCTGGCCGCGCTGTTCACCGGGACGTTGGTGATCGGGCTGGGCATCGGCGTCGCCGGTGTGCTGCTCACGGCGGTGGTGAAGGACCGGCTCGCCGCCCGGGCGGGCATGGTGAGCGGCGCGTACGTCGTCGCGATGATGCTCGGCTCGACGATCGTCAGCGCCCTGGCCGTGCCGGTCGCCGTCGCGCTCGGCGGCTGGTCGTACTCGCTGGCGCTCTGGGCGGTGCCGGCCCTGGTCGCCGTCGGCGTCTGGGCCGCCATCATGCGCGGCGACGCCGCCCCGCACTCGGGCACCGCGACGGTGCGACGGCGCCTGCCCTGGCGCGACCCCTTCGCCCGGCTCACGGCGATGTACCAGTCCGGGGTGTCGCTCACCGTCTACGGCTCGTTGACCTGGGTCGCGCCGGCCTACGTCGACCGCGGCTGGAGCCCCGCCACCGCCGGGCTGCTCATCGCGGTGTGGAGCGTGGCCCAGATGCCGTCGGCCCTGATCGTGCCGAGCCTCGCCGAGCGTTCGGGCCACTTCCGTCGCTGGGCGCTGATCATGGCGTCGGGCACGGTCGTGGCGGTGCTCGGGATGGTGCTGCTGCCCGAGCCGCCGCTGGTCGGGGCGTGGCTGTGGGTCGCGCTCATCGGGATCGGCTGCGGGGCGGGCTTCCCGCTCGGGCTGTCCGTGATCGCGCACCGGACCCCCGACGCGGCCGCGAGCGCGGCGACGAGCGGGCTCGCCCTCGGCGTCGGCTACACCGTGGCGGGGCTGGGGCCGCTGCTGATGGGCGTGCTCGTCGACCTGACGCACGGCTACGCCGCGGCCCTGCTGGTGCTGCTCGGCGCCGCGCTGCTGCAGATCGTCGCGACGATCGGGATCGGCGACCACCGGCGTGAGGCTGCCGGCGCGACCACCTGAGAAATCCCGGGGCGCCTCGACGCCGCCGCCGATACGCTGCCGCCGTGCCCTTCCTTTGACGCACGTCCCGCCCCCTGCCGCCGGCCGCCCGCGGACCGGCGCGTCTCGTCGTCGGCTGGGCGGTGCTCGCCGACGTCGTGCCGCTCTACCCCCTCTACGCGCTGTTCTTCGCCGACCACGGCATGTCCGGGGCGGAGATCTCGGCGCTGTTCGCGGTCTGGTCGGTCACCGGGCTGGTCGCGGAGGTGCCCTCGGGTGCACTGTCGGACCGGTTCTCGCGACGGCGGGTGCTCGCCGCCGGCGGCGTCCTGCAGGCCGCCGCGTACGCGCTGTGGCTGCTCGCGCCCGGCTTCCCCGGGTTCGTGGCCGGCTTCGTCCTCTGGGGTGTCGCGACGTCGCTGTTCAGCGGCACCGTCGAGGCCCTGGTCCACGAGGCGCTGAGCGCCGCGGGCGCGGCCGACCGGTACGCGGGGGTGCGCGGTCTCGTGACCGCGGCCGGGCACGCCGCCCAGGTGCCCTCGGCCGCCGCGTCCGTCCTGGTCGCGACGGGCGGGTACGCGCTGGTCGGGTGGGTGAGCGTCGGCACCTGCCTCGCCGCCGCGCTGCTCACGTGCGCCTTCCCGGACCCGCCCCGGGCCGGTCCGCCGGACGACGGCGAGGGCACCGAGGACACCACGGGGGAGACCGTCGGGGACGCCGCCGAGGACCTCTCCTACGGGCAGACCCTGCGTGCCGGCCTGGCCGAGGCCGTGGGCAGCCGGGCCGTCCGCGGAGCCCTGCTCGCGGCCGCGCTGGTCGGCGGGGCGGACGCCCTGGAGGAGTACTTCCCGCTGATCGTCGGGCAGCAGGAGTCGGTCGCGCTCGTCGCGGTGCCCGGGCTCCTGGTCCTGGTGGCCCTGGCGGGCGCGGCCGGTGCGGCGCTGGGCGGGCGCGCCGGCGGGCTGCGCGGGGGCGGGCTCGCGGCGCTCGTGTTCCTGGCCGCCGCGGCACTGCTGGCCGCCGGGCACGGGGGAGCGGGAGCGGCCGGGCTGGCGGCCCTCGGGACGTACTACGCCCTGCAGCAGTGCGCCCAGGTCGTCACCGACACCCGGGTGCAGGAACGGCTCTCGGGCCGGGCCCGCGCCACGTCGACCTCGGTCTCCGCGCTCGGCACCGAGCTCGTCGCGCTCGCGGTGTTCACGGCCTGGGGGCTCGGCGGGACCCCGGCGGTCGCCGTCGGCCTGCTGGCCCTCGCCCCGGCGCTGTGGTGGCTGCTGCGCCGGGCGTGAGCTCAGTCGGCGAACCCGGGCACCCAGCGCTCGACGAGGCCGCGGGCCGCGACCGTGCAGTCGAGCCGGGCCAGGATGTTCATCCAGCCCGACAGCACCCGCATGACCAGCGCGAACTCGGGCGGGAAGGAGAGCGCGCGGCCCGTGTCGCGGTAGGCCCGGTTGGTCGGGTTGGCCACGCGCGCGCCCTGCCGCGCGATCCACGCCTCGGTGAAGTGGAACGTCTCGACGCGCAGCGGGTCGGCCAGCGCGCCGACCCAGCGCAGGACGTCGGCCGACCCTGCGTCGGGGGCGAGGAAGCCCTCGGCCCGCAGCAGCGCGTCGAGGCCCTCGGCGTCCTCCTGCGCGGTGAGCCTCAGGATCCGCACGAGCACCGACGGGATGCCGTCCGGCAGGGTGGCGGCGGCGCCGAAGTCGATCATGCCCAGCCCACTGCCGTCGGCCAGCACGAGGAAGTTGCCGGGGTGCGGGTCCGCGTGCAGCAGCCCGACCCGCGCGGGGGAGGCGAACATCGTCTCGACGACGGTGTGCCCGAACCGGTCCCGGTCCGCCGCCGCGCCCCGCGCGCCCAGCAGCTCGCGCAGCGGGAACCCGTCGAGCCACTCGGTGACCAGCACCTTCGGTGCCGACGCCACGACGCGGGGGATGCGAAGACCGGGCCAGTCGGCGAAACCGGCCGCGAACGCGCGCTGGCGGTCCGCCTCCAGCCGGTAGTCGACCTCCTCCATCGTGCGCTCGCGCAGCTCGCGGACGAGGGCGCGGGCGTCGAGCGCCGGGAAGATCGCCCCGAACAGCCGGGAGAACCGCTCGAGCGTGCGCAGGTCGGAGTCGAGGGCGAGGTCGGCGCCGGGGTACTGCACCTTGACGGCGACGTCGCGGGGTCGGCCGTTCGACCCGCGCCAGACGGCCCGGTGCACCTGGCCGATGCTGGCGGCCGCGCGGGGCTCGTCGTCGAACTCGGCGAACCGCTCCCGCCAGCCCCGGCCGAGCTGCTCGGCGAGCATCCGGTGCACGTCCGCGACCGGCATCGGCGGGCTCGACGTCTGGAGCTTGGCCAGGGCCTCCTGGTACGGCCCGGCGATCTCCGCCGGGATCATCGCGTCGTAGACCGACAGCGCCTGCCCGAGCTTCATCGCCCCGCCCTTGAGGGTGCCGAGCACCGCGAAGAGCTGCTCGGCGTTGCGGGCGAGGGTGGTGGCGGTGACCTCGTCGGCATCGGCGCCCGCGAGCGTGCGCCCCCAGCCGCTGACGGCCCGGCCGGCGAACGTCAGGGGCAGCGAGGCGAGCCGTGCGGAGCGTCCGAAGCCGTGGCGCGGGACGCCCCGGTCCGCCCTCTCGTCCGCCATCACGCCCCTTCCCGCGCTGCCTCCCGCGACCGACCGTGACCCTACTGTCACGCGCCGGGAGCGTGCCCCGGCACCCGGTCCTGGCGCGCCCGGGTACCGTGTCCTTCCCGTGGGCCGGGCGTGCGGCTACCGTGCCCGTCCGCGGTGGTGCGGCGCCGCAGCGCCGGTGGACGAGCGGGAGCGGCGCGCCGTCGCCTCAGTCGGGGATCGCCGCGAGCAGCTTCTCCAGGGTGTTCCAGTTGCGGCCGGTGGTCGGCACCTTCCACGCCTTGCGCACGAACGCGGCGACGTCCGGGGAGTTCGAGATCCCGTCCGGGCACCACTGGTAGATCCGGCCGTCCCGCACGACGATCCGGTCCGGGTCGAGCTCGGTGGGGCTCGGCACGTCCGGCGGGGGCTCGCCGAAGAGCCAGAGCACGAGCATCCGCGACCCGTTGTCCGCGACGTCGCGCAGGGGGTGGTCGTCGACCGCGGCCTGCAGGTCGGCGCGGGTCAGCGCCAGCACCCGGATCTCCGTCCCGTACCGCTCGGCGAGGGCCGACTCGATCCGCCCGGCGACGACCGCGGCGGGCTCGTCCGCGGCGAGGACGGCGTTGCCGCTCTGCAGCAGCGTCGCGACCTGCGTGTAGCCGAGCCCGATGAGCAGCTCGCGGAGCTCGGCCATCGCGACCTTCTTGTTGCCGCCGACGTTGACGCCCCGGAGCAGCACGGCGTAGCCCGACACGGCGGCAACCTACACCCGACACGGCGGCCCGACCGCTCACCGCACACGGAGCGCATCCGGCTGACCTCAGGCGCGATGCGGGGGTGTGCCCCCGTGACCCCGTCGTGACGTTCTGGGAGTGTGGTCCGAGTACTCCTCGAGACATCCCCCGTGGGAAGGACCGTCCCGTGCAGCTCCTCGACGCCGGCGCCCTCGTGGCGCTCTTCGACGCCGTGCTGCACAGCGTGTGGCTGCTGCCGGTGCTCGCGGTGCTCATCGCGCTCGACGGGCCCTTCCCGGTCCTGCCCAGCGAGACCCTCCTGACGGTGGGCGCGGCCGCGGCGTTCGGTACCGGCGACGCGCTCGGCGTGCTCGGCCTCTTCCTGGCCTCGCTGGTCGGCTCGATGCTCGGCGACGTCTTCGTCTACTCCCTCGGCCGGAGCTCGAACCGCATCCTGCGCGGCGCCGGCCAGAAGGACGACGGGCTGGGCGCCTGGGTCCGCCGCAACCTCTGGAGCAGGCCGATCGTCGCCTGCGTGGGGGCGCGGCTCGTCCCGGGCGGGCGACTGGTCAGCACCGCGGCCTGCGGGCGCGTGCGGCTGCCGATGCGGATGTTCCTGGCCGCCACCGCGGCCAGCTCGGCGGTGTGGGGGGTGTACATGCTGCTGGTCGGCGCCGTGCTCAGCCCGATCACGAAGGGCAACCCGCTGCTCTGCCTCGCCGCCGGCATGATCATGGCGGTGGTCACGGCCGGCGGCTTCGAGCTCGCCCGGCGCCTCCGTCGCCGCGTGCTGGCCCGCCGTGCGGCCCGCGCCGCCGTCGCCCCGGTTCCCGTGCCCGAGCCCGCGCTGGCGCGCTGAACCCGTCCGATCCCCTGCGGCCCGTCTCACGCTGAGACGGGCCGCACGCGTGCCGGGCCGGAGAATGATCGGATGCGCGACGAGGCGTGGGTGGTCGAGGTGGGAGAGGCGAACGCGGCCTGGCTGGCCGCGGAGAGTCGGACGGCGCGGCTGGCCCGCGAGTACCGCCCCGTCGACCTCGGGGACGGCAGGGTTCGCTACAACGCCCGCGCGCTGGGTGCGGCGCGCGAGCTGGGCGAGGAGGAGGACGGCTTCCTCACCGACGACGCCGACGGGCTGCGGGTGTGGATCGGCGAGGACGCGTTCGAGCTCGAGCGCGAGTAGCGCACGAACGAGAGCACTGCTCTTGACGCCGGGGCGGCGGCGCGGTTCACTGGTGTCGAAAGAGAGCAATGCTCTCGAACGAGACGAGGAGTCACGATGATCGAGCCGCAGCTGCGCTACCTGGCCCCGAAGAGCGGGACCGCCGTGTTCAACCGCGTGGTCGCCGCCCTGACCCGCGCCGGGATCAGCGTCATGGGCAGCCGGATGCTGGCCGTGCGCGGCCGCACGAGCGGGCAGTGGCGCACCACGCCGGTGAACCTGCTGGTCGTCGAGGGGCAGCGGTACCTCGTCGCGCCCCGCGGGCACACGCAGTGGGTGCGGAACCTCCGCGCGGCGGGCACCGGTGAGCTGCGCCTGGGCCGGCGCGCCGAGACCTTCACCGCCACCGAGATCGACGACGACGAGAAGCTGCCGATCCTGCGGGAGTACCTGCGGAAGTGGGCCTGGGAGGTCGGTGCCTTCTTCGAGGGGCTCGACAAGGACTCACCCGACGACGCGCTGCGCGCGGCTGCCCCGGGGTTCCCGGCCTTCCGCATCCGGTGAGGATGCTGTCCGGTGCCGGTGGGGGCTCCCCAGTCCACCGGCACCGGTGTCCAGTTCAACGCGGCGGGGCGCCCGGGGTTTCGGTCGGAATCCCACGAACCCCACCAGTCCCGCCGAACGTGGGACGAGATGCGCCGATCGGTCGCTCCGACGCCGAAGTGCGTGCCCCGGCAAGGACCTCCCGGTGATCGCTCCGGGGCGACCGTGCGGCGCCGGACCGGACCTTCCGGACAACCCTCCCGACATCCGGCGGGCCGCGCGGGCCGGCGTTAGTTTCGTCCGGTGGTGGAACGCTCGGGGCCGGACCGGCCCGCTCCGTCGAACGACGACCAGGAGACCGGCGACCGGGACCGGGGCGACCGGGACCGGGGGGATCGGGACCGGGGGGATCGGGACCGGGGGGATCGGGACCGGGGGGATCGGGACACCGGCGGCACGGAGGCCGGCGAGAAGGGGGACGAGGGCGGATCCGGCGGCGAGAGCACCCTCACCGTCCTGATCGCCGGGGGCGCCAACGCCGCGATCGGCGTCCTCAAGCTGGTCGCGGGCCTGCTCACGGGCTCGTCGGCGATGCTGGCCGAGGCCGCCCACTCCGTCGCCGACACCACCACCGAGGGGCTGCTGCTGGCCGCGCTGCGCCGCTCGGCGCGCCGACCGGACCGTCGCCACCCCTTCGGCTACGGCAAGGAGCGGTTCTTCTGGGCGCTCATCGCCGCGGTGTCGATCTTCGTGTCCGGTGGCGTCTTCGCGATCTACGAGGGCATCACGACGATCCTCGGGGAGAGCGCCGAACAGACCCTGGCCTGGGTCGCCTACGGGGTGCTCGGGATCTCCTTCCTGCTGGAAGGCACCTCGTGGCTCCAGTCCGTCCGGCAGATCCGCGGCGAGGCCGCGGCCGACGAGACGACCTTCTTCCCCTGGCTGCGGGCGACGGACGACCCCACGGTCAAGACCGTCTTCTTCGAGGACAGCGCGGCCCTGATCGGCCTGGTCATCGCGTTCGCCGGCGTCGGCCTGCACCAGCTGACCGGGTCCGGGATCTGGGACGGGATCGCCTCGCTGCTGATCGGCCTGCTGCTGGCCGGCGTCGCCTACATCCTGGGCCGCACCAACAAGGGCCTGCTGATCGGCCGGCAGGCGAACCTGCGGCTCGTCACGGCCCTCCGCCGGGCGCTGCAGGACCGGTCCGAGGTCGAGGCCGTCGTGGACCTGCTCACCATGCAGCTCGGCACGGACAGCGTGCTGCTCTGCGCCCGCCTGGACTTCGACGACGCGCTCGGCGCCGCCGACGTCGAACGGGCCTGCGTCGAGATCGACGCCGAGCTGCGGGAGCGCTACACCGACCTCGCCGAGATCTTCCTCGAGCCCGTGCCGCGCACCGACCCCGTGATGCGGGGGCGGGTGCTGGACCGTTACGGGCGCACCCTCGCCCCCGACGTCTGAGAAGCCCCGGGAACGCCCGAGGGCCCCGGCGCAGGGGTTCTCTCTGCGCCGGGGCCCTCGGGAGGACGTGTCTCAGGCGATCTGACGGTCCGTGGGGTTGATCGGGCGCGGGAGGACCTCCCGCCCGGTCAGGAACGCGTCCACCCCGGCGGCCGCGGAACGGCCCTCGGAGATCGCCCACACGATCAGCGACTGCCCGCGCCCCATGTCGCCGGCGACGAACACGCCGTCGACGCTGGACATGTAGTTCTGGTCCCGCGCGACGTTGCCGCGCTCGTCCAGCTCCACGCCCAGCTCGGAGAGCAGCTTGCCCTTCTCCGGGCCGACGAAGCCCATCGCGAGCAGGACCAGGTCCGCCGGGATCTCCTGCTCGGTGCCCTCGACCGGCTCGAAGCCCTTGTCGGTCCGCTCGACCCGGACGAGGCGCAGCGCCTTGACCTTGCCGGAGCCGTCGTCGACGAACTCGGTGGTGTTGACCGAGAACAGCCGCTCGCCGCCCTCCTCGTGGGCCGAGGAGACCCGGTAGACCATCGGGTAGGTCGGCCAGGGCATTCCCTCGGTGCGGTGCTCCGGGGGCGTCGGCATGATCTCGAGCTGGGTGACCGACGCGGCCTTCTGCCGGTGCGAGGTGCCCAGGCAGTCCGCGCCGGTGTCGCCGCCGCCGATGATCACGACGTGCTTGCCCTCGGCGGTGATGGGCGGGGCGTCGAGGTCGCCCTGCTGCACGTGGTTGGCCCACGGCAGGAACTCCATCGCCTGGTAGATGCCCTCGAGCTCGCGGCCCTTGGCCGGGATGTCCCGCCACGCGGTGGCCCCGCCGGCGAGCACGACGGCGTCGTACTCCTCGCGGAGCTGCTCGGTGGTGACGTCGACCCCGACGTCGACCGAGGCGCGGAAGTGCGTGCCCTCGGCCTGCATCTGCTCGAGCCGCCGGTCGAGCCGGGCCTTCTCCATCTTGAACTCGGGGATGCCGTAGCGGAGCAGCCCGCCGATGCGGTCCGCCCGCTCGAACACGACGACCTCGTGCCCGGCGCGGGTGAGCTGCTGCGCGGCGGCCAGCCCGGCCGGCCCGGAGCCGACGACGGCGACCTTCTTGCCCGTCTTCGTCTGCGCGACCTGCGGGGTCACCCAGCCCTCGTCCCAGGCGCGGTCGATGATCTCGACCTCGACCTGCTTGATCGTGACGGCGTCGTCGTTGATCGCGAGCACGCACGCCGCCTCGCACGGGGCGGGGCACAGCGTCCCGGTGAACTCCGGGAAGTTGTTGGTGGCGTGCAGCCGCTCGATCGCCTCGCGCCAGTCCTTGCGGTACACGAGGTCGTTCCACTCGGGGATGAGGTTCCCGAGCGGGCAACCCTGGTGGCAGAACGGGATGCCGCAGTTCATGCAGCGGCCCGCCTGCTTCTCCAGGGCGCCCCGCGGGAAGTCCTCGTAGACCTCGCGCCAGTCCATCAGGCGCAGGTCGACCGGCCTGCGCTTCGGGGTCTCGCGCGGTGTGGTCAGAAAGCCCTTCGGGTCACCCATGTGCGGCCTCCATGATCGCGGCGTTCACGTCGCGACCGTCCTTCTCGGCCTGCTCACGGGCCTGCAGGACGCGCTTGTAGTCCTTCGGCATGATCTTGCCGAAGCGCTCCACCGCCACGTCCCAGTCCTTGAGCAGGGCGCGGGCGACCGGGGAGTCGGTCTCCGCGTGGTGCTTCTCGACGTACTCCCGCAGGAACTCGCGGTCGGCGTCGTCGAGCGGGTCCATGTCCACCATCTCGGGGTTGACCCGCTTGGCCAGCGTGCGGTCGCCCGCCTCGAGGTCGAGCACGTAGGCGATGCCGCCGGACATGCCGGCCGCGAAGTTGCGGCCCACCTTGCCCAGCACGACCACCTTGCCGCCGGTCATGTACTCGCAGCCGTGGTCGCCCACGCCCTCGACGACCGCCACGGCGCCGGAGTTCCGGACGCAGAAGCGCTCGCCGACGATGCCGCGGATGAACATCTCGCCGGACGTGGCCCCGTAGAGGATCACGTTGCCCGCGATGATGTTCTCCTCGGCCGCGAACGGCGCCGCCGGGTCGGGCCGCAGGATCAGCCGGCCGCCGGACAGGCCCTTGCCGAAGAAGTCGTTCGTGTCGCCGATCATCCGCAGCGTGATGCCCTTCGGCACGAACGCGCCCAGCGACTGCCCGGCCGAGCCGGTCAGCGTGACGTCGATCGTGTCGTCCGGCAGGCCCTCGCGGCCCCACTTCTTCGTCAGCTCGTAGCCGAGCATGGTGCCCACGGTCCGGTTGACGTTGCGCACCGGCAGGTCCAGGCGGACCTTGTCGCCGTTGCGCAGCGCGCCCTCGGCCAGCTGGATCATGGTGTTGTCCAGCGCCTTCTCCAGGCCGTGGTCCTGGGCCTGGGTGCGGTGCCGGGAGGCGCCCTCGGGCAGCTCGGGGGCGTGGAAGATCGGCCGCAGGTCGAGCCCGCGGGTCTTCCAGTGGTGCACCGCGGCGTCGGTGTCGAGCATCTCGGCGTGGCCCACGGCCTCCTCGAGGGTGCGGAAGCCCAGCGCCGCCAGGTGCTCGCGCACCTCCTCGGCCACGAACCGCATGAAGTTCACGACGTACTCGGGACGCCCGTCGAACCTCTCGCGGAGCTTGGGGTTCTGCGTCGCGACACCGACCGGGCAGGTGTCAAGGTGGCAGACGCGCATCATGATGCAGCCGCTGACCACCAGCGGGGCCGTGGCGAAGCCGAACTCCTCGGCGCCCAGCAGGGCGGCGATGACGACGTCGCGGCCGGTCTTCAGCTGGCCGTCCGTCTGCACGACGATTCGGTCCCGCAGGTTGTTGGCCAGCAGCGTCTGCTGGGTCTCGGCCAGGCCGAGCTCCCACGGGCCGCCCGCGTGCTTGATCGAGGACAGCGGCGAGGCGCCGGTGCCGCCGTCGTGGCCCGAGATGAGCACGACGTCGGAGAAGGCCTTCGCCACGCCCGCCGCGACCGTGCCGACGCCGACCTGGCTGACCAGCTTCACGTGGATGCGGGCCCGCGGGTTGGCGTTCTTCAGGTCGTGGATGAGCTGCTTGATGTCCTCGATCGAGTAGATGTCGTGGTGCGGCGGCGGGGAGATCAGGCCGACGCCCGGCGTGGAGTACCGGGTCTCGGCGATCCAGGGGTAGACCTTGCCGCCGGGCAGCTGGCCGCCCTCGCCGGGCTTGGCGCCCTGGCTGATCTTGATCTGGATGTCGTCCGCGTTGACCAGGTACTCGCTGGTCACGCCGAACCGGCCGGACGCGACCTGCTTGATCGCGCTGCGCCGCGAGTCGCCGTTCGGGTCGGGGGTGAACCGCGCCGGGTCCTCGCCGCCCTCGCCGGTGTTCGACTTGCCGCCGAGCCGGTTCATCGCGATCGCCAGGGTCTCGTGCATCTCCTGGCTGATGGAGCCGTAGGAGATGGCGCCCGTGCCGAACCGCCTGACGATCGACTCGACCGGCTCGACCTCGTCGATCGGCACCGGCGGGCGCACACCCTCCTTGAAGGTGAACAGCCCGCGCAGCGTCATCAGCCGCTTGGCCTGGTCGTCGACCGCCTTCGTGTACTCCTTGAAGATCTCGTACCGGCCGGAGCGGGTCGAGTGCTGGAGCTTGAACACGGTCTGCGGGTTGAACAGGTGCAGCTCGCCCTCGCGCCGCCACTGGTACTCGCCGCCGACGGCGAGCGCGCGGTGGCTGGCCCGGGTGCCGTCCGCCGGGAAGGCGCGCCGGTGGTGCCTGAGCGCCTCCTCGGCGAGCACGTCGAAGCCGACGCCGCCGAGCCGCGAGGTGGTGCCGGTGAAGCAGGTCTCGATGACCTCGTGGCTCAGCCCGACGGCCTCGAAGATCTGCGCGCCGGTGTACGAGGCGACGGTCGAGATGCCCATCTTGGACATCGTCTTGCGCACGCCTTTGCCCAGCGCCTTGACCAGGTTCTTCGCCGCGGTCTTGGCGTCGACGCCCGGGATGTCGCCCCGCTCGGCGAGGTCCTCGACGGTCGCCATCGCCATGTACGGGTTGACCGCGGACGCGCCGAAGCCGATGAGCAGCGCGATGTGGTGCACCTCGCGTGCGTCGCCGGACTCGACGACCAGCCCGACCTGCGTGCGCGTGCGCTCGCGGACGAGGTGGTGGTGCACCGCGCCGGTGAGCAGCAGCGACGGGATCGGCGCGTGCTGCGGGTCGACGCCGCGGCTGGACAGCACGATCAGCCGGGCGCCGTTCTGGATCGCCTCGGAGACCTCGCCGCGGATCTCCTGGAGCCGCCGCAGCAGGCCCTCGCCGCCGTCGGACGCCTTGAACACGCCCTTGACGGTGTAGGTCGCGAAGCCCGGGAGGTCGCCGTCGTCGTTGATGTGGACGATCTTGGCGAGGTCGTCGTTGCCGAGGACCGGGAACGGCAGCACGATCCGCCGGCAGGTCGCCGGGCCGGCCTCGAGCAGGTTCTGCTCCGGGCCGAGCAGGGAGCGCAGCGAGGTGACGAGCTCCTCGCGGATCGCGTCCAGCGGCGGGTTCGTGATCTGCGCGAACAGCTGGATGAAGTAGTCGTAGATCTGCCGCGGCTTCTCCGACAGCAGCGCCAGCGGCGCGTCGTTGCCCATCGAGCCGATCGGCTCCGCCCCGCTGGCGGCCATCGGCTTGAGGAGGACGGTGAGCTCCTCCTCGGTGTAGCCGAAGGACTGCTGGCGGTGGGTGAGCTCGGAGTGCGCGGGCACCTCGCGCTGCCGCTCGGGCAGGTCCTCGAGGGCGATGCGGCCGGCGTGCAGCCACTCCTCGTAGGGCAGGGAGGCGGCCAGCTCGCCCTTGATCTCCTCGTCGGCGACGATCTTGCCCGCCTCGGTGTCGACCAGGAACATGCGGCCCGGCTCCAGCCGGCCCTTGCGCACGACCTGCGCCGGGTCGACGTCGAGCACGCCGACCTCGGAGGCCAGCACGACCAGCCCGTCCTCGGTGACCCAGTACCGGGCGGGGCGCAGGCCGTTGCGGTCGAGCACCGCACCGATCTGCGTGCCGTCGGTGAAGGCGACGAGCGCGGGGCCGTCCCACGGCTCCATGAGGTTGGAGTGGAACTCGTAGAAGGCGCGCCGCTGCGGGTCCATCTCGGCGTGGTTCTCCCACGCCTCGGGGATCATCATCAGCACGGCGTGCGGCAGCGAGCGGCCCGACAGGTGCAGCAGCTCGAGCACCTCGTCGAAGGTCGCCGAGTCCGACGCGTCGGGCGTGACGATCGGGACCAGCCGGTCCAGGTTGCCCGGCAGCACGGAGGACTCCAGCAGCGCCTCGCGCGCCTTCATCCAGTTGCGGTTGCCGCGCAGGGTGTTGATCTCGCCGTTGTGGGCCACGTAGCGGTAGGGGTGCGCCAGCGGCCACGCCGGGAAGGTGTTGGTGGAGAAGCGCGAGTGCACCACGGCCAGGGCGGAGGTCACGCGCGGGTCCGACAGGTCGGGGTAGAACGCCTCGACCTGCGGCTCGGCGAGCATGCCCTTGTAGACCACGGTCCGCGGCGACAGGCTCGGGAAGTAGACGCCGGTCTCGTGCTCCACCCGCTTGCGCAGGCAGAAGGTGCGCCGCTCCAGCTCGATGCCGGTGGGCGGCGGCTTCACGATGCCGGTCTCGATGCCGGCCACGAACAGCTGGCGGAAGCCGGGCATGGCGGCCAGCGAGGTGGGGCCGAGGTCGGCCTTCTCCGGGTCGGTCGGCAGGTCGCGCCAGCCGAGCACGCGGAGGTTCTCCTCGGCGGCCAGCTCGTCGATCCGGGCGACGGCCTCGTCGGCCTTCGCCGCGTCGCGCGGGAGGAAGGCGATGCCGGTGGCGTACGCACCCGCCTCGGGCAGGTCGAAGTCGACGACCTCGCGGTAGAAGGCGTCCGGGACCTGGATCAGGATGCCCGCGCCGTCACCGGTGTTCTCCTCGGCGCCACGCGCGCCGCGGTGTTCGAGCCGGAGCAGCGCGGTGAGCGCCTTCTCGACGATCGAGTGGTCGCGCCGACCCTGCAGGTCGGCCACCATGGCGACGCCGCAGGCGTCGTGCTCGTACTCGGGGGAGTAGAGCCCGCCGGGCGCCGGCGCACTGGTCACCGGAGTGGTCTCCGTGGCGCCGGGGCGGTTGCTGATCGCAGCCAACAGCTCCTCCTGTCGTCTCGGTGCACCCCGACTTCGCATCGGGACGACGTGGACCGTGGGTGGTTCCACAAGGGGGTCCAGAATACAGCGATGCTCCGACGGAACGCTGACGCTGGTCCGTTCGGGTGCACCGTCCGGACTGCGCCTCAGTCGTCTCCAGCTGGTGTTCGGACGCACGTGTCTCGGCCGGTACCCGCGTTCGGGCCCGGCCGGCGGCTTGCACTTGGGGACCGCACGCGGCATCGGGTGCGCTCTCTCCGGGGAAAGAGTGACACGCCGACGCGTTGATACGCCAGGTCTGGTGGCCCGAACGGCTGTGACCTGCGTCGGAGCCCCCGTGGGGCGGCGCCGCGGGCGACCGGCCGGCGCCCGCGCCCTGCCCGTCCGAGCAGGTCAGGGCCCTCCGGGGGCCCGGATCGGCGGGCGGCGACGACACTGGGGTGATGCAGTGCACGTATCACCCGGTTCGTCTCCTCTGCGTGACCGGCGCGACACCCGAACGGCCTGCTCCGAGGGCGGGGTACGGACGGTGACGGCGCCGGTGCGCACCGTGCTCGCGGACACCGCGCGGGTCGGGCCCTTCTTCGCCGTGGCGACCGACCCGGCCGAGTCCGCCGACCCGACGTGGCGGCCGCTGCGGGAGCTGGTCACGGAACCCGGCGCGCTCAGGGACCGGATCGCCCACGTCCGGCGCGTGCTGTCCGAGCAGGCCGGACGGACGGTCGAGGAGCGGGTGGCGGCGTCGATCGCGCTGCAGGGGCTGGCCGCACGGCTGGTCTCCGCGCCGCTCGCGGCCGTCGCGCTGCACGGCGTGCTGCCCGACCTGGGCCGGGACGCCCTGCACTGGCGGGTCTCGCGCACCGGCCCCTGGCCGCTGTGGGTGGACGCCGACCGCCCTGCGCGGGACCGGGCCGAGCTCCCGGCCCTCGTGGCGGAGGAGATCGCGGAGCCGCTGGTCGAGGCGGTGCGTGCGCTCGTCCCGGTGTCCGCGCGGGTGCTGCGGGGCAACGTCGCCTCGGCCGTGGCGGGCGCGAAACGGGTCCTCGGCACGGAGCGACCGGAGGCGGCGGTCCGGGCCGCCGAGCTCGCCGCGGCGGTTCTCGACCACCCGCTGCTCGCCGGGACGGGCGAGCAGCGCCCGCCGACGCCGCCCGACCGCGGCTGGTCCTTCCGCCGCCGGTCCTGCTGCCTCTACTACCGGCTCCCGGGCGGGGGTACGTGCGGGGACTGCGTGCTGTCCCGCTCCGCCTGAGGGAGGTCGAGCAGGACGTCGGCGACCGTCACCGTGACATCGGCGTCCAGGCCCGTCTCGGCCCGCACCCGCGCCGCGACCGCCCGCTGCACGGCGGCGGAGAGGTCGCGGGTGTTGTGGCCGAGGGTCGTGACCAGGGTCAGCGCGACCTCGGCGCGGCCCTGCTGCACGGCGGCCGACGCCCCGGCCGCCGAGAGCGCGTCCCCGGCGGGCCGGTCGCCCAGCAGCGAGCCGGCCAGCCCGAGCAGCGTCTGCGCCAGGTCCGGCCGCAGCGCGACCACCCCCGGGACCTCCCGCGCCGTGGCCGCCGCGATCCGGGCGACGACGGCGTCGGCGACCGTGAGCCGCACCGGCGGGGTCACGGCACGTCCCACAGGTCGACCACCGCGATGTCCACGCTGCGCACCGGGACCCCCAGGGCCTGCTCGCCCGCCGCCACCACCATCTGCCGGACCCGGGCCGTGACCGACGCCAGGTCGACGCCGAACCGAGCCGTCACGGTGATCGCGACGGTCACGCCGAACGGGTCCGCCCCGTTCGTCCCGCCGGGGCCCGACCCGACGGGCTCGATCCGGCAGCTGCGGGCCCGCATGCCGTCCATCCCGTCGACGACGTGCCGCAGCACCCGGGCCGCGGCGGCCCGGCTCAGCCGCGCGGGGCCGGCAGGGGAGTCGAGGGCCAGCAGGTCCTGGGGGCGGAGCTCGGCGGTCACGGTGTCGACCACCGCCCGCATGACGCCGTCGAGCACCGAGGGCGGCGGCACCGGCCGTTCCGCCGCCATCCGGTGGACGACGTCCTCGAGGCCCAGCGCGTCCGCGGCCGCGGCCCGGCAGTGCGGACACTCCCGCTCGTGCGCGTCGAGGGTGCCCTCTGCGGCGTGGTCCCACACGTCGGCGGCGTCGCGGCCGCAGGCCAGCGGCTCGATCCGCACGTCCTCCGGACCGGTCTCCGCCCGTCCGCCCGGGACGGTCCTGCCTACCTCCACGACCGCATCACCTCCGCCAAGCCGCGGCGGGCGCGGTGGAGCCGCCCGCGCACGGCGGTCTCCGACGCGCCGGTGATCTCCGCGATCTCCGCGTAGCCCAGGCCCTCCAGCTCGCGCAGCACGAAGCAGGCCCGCTGGTCGTCCGGCAGCGTGCGCAGCGCCGCCCGCAGCGCGGCCAGCCCCGCGTCGACCTCCGCGGCGTGCTCGGGCGCACCGGCCTCCGGGGCCGCGAGCCGCTCCGGGGCCACCTCCGCCACCTGCTCGACGGACACGGTCGCGCGCCGGCGGCGCAACAGATCGAGGCACCGGTTCGTGACGATCCGGTAGGCCCACGTGGTGAAGGCCGAGTCGCCCCGGAAGCGGTCGAGCCGGCGCCACGCGTCGAGCAGCGACTCCTGCAGGGCGTCCTCGGCGTCGGCGGCGTTCCCGACCAGGCGCAGCGCGAGCCGGTACAGCGCGGGCTGGTGCCGCTGCGCGAGCACGGAGAAGGCGCGGACGTCGCCCTCGCCGGCGCGGACGACCAGCGTGGTGTCGTCGAGCTCGCGCTCGGCGGGAACGGGCCCGGGCTCCGGCGGGACGGCGGGGGGGACCGGCGACGGGCACACGTCCTCCCGCGCCCCCCTCGTCCGCATCGCCTGCACCACGGTCCCGCCCGACAGCCCCGCCAACCCCGCCAACCCCGACAGCCGTCCCCCGACGACGCCGACAGTATGGCCGACGGTGACGCCGGTCACGAGGGCCGTGTGTCCCACGGGGCCCGGGGGTAACCGCTCCTCGAGCCCGACGCCGGCGGCCGGAGGGACCGGCCGCGCCGCGGGCGCACGAGTCCGGGAGGTTCACGAGATGAGCATGAAGGACAAGCTGGACAACAAGACCCAGGAGATGTCGGGCAAGGCCAAGGAGGTCGCCGGCCGCGCCACCGACGACGAGCGCCTCGAGGCCGAGGGTCGCACCGACCAGATGGGGGCCGACCTCAAGCAGGCCGGCGAGAAGGTCAAGGACGTCTTCAAGCGCTGATCGCACCCGACGGACCGCCCGACGGCGGCGCCCCCACTCCGGGGCGCCGCCGTCGCGCGTGCGGCACTACCGTGTCCCGCGTGTCGGAGCAGCCTCCCGCGCAGCCGCTGCCGGAGCGGGTCGCCGCCGCGGTGCTGGGCCATCCCGCCGTCGTTCGGCTGGACGGCGGGCCCTTCGGCAGCGTCGCCTCCTACCTGCCCGGGCGCCGGGTCGTCGGGGTGCGCGCGGACGAGGCGCACGCGCCGGACACGACCGACGCGACCGACAGGACGGTCGGGGGCGCCACCGGTGAACCGGTCGAGGTCGCGGTCGTCGTCCGTTGGCCCGCCGCGGTGTCCCTGCCGGTGCTGGCCGAGGAGATCGCCGCGCTGGTGCGGGAGGTCGCGGGGGAGCGGCCGGTCGACGTGACCGTCGCGGACCTGGTCCCCGCTCCCGAACCCGTCCCCGCAGCAGGCTCCGCGCCCGTCGCCGGAGCCGTCGCCGGGCCGCCCGGCAGCGGCCCGCCGACACGGCCCGGACCGGCCGGAACGCCCGGGGCACGTCTCGCCTAGACTCGCCCGGACACGTGCCCGGCGCGCGCGACCGCCCCTCCCGACCCCGGTTGATGCGGCGTCGTGCCGCCGGTCGCACCGAGGTACGAACCGAGCAGGGCCCCGCCACACAGCAGAGCCACACAGCAGTCCGAGGAGTTCCACCGTGAAGAGCACCGTCGAGCACATCGGCCCGACACGCGTCAAGCTCACAGTCGAGGTGCCGTTCGACGAGCTCAAGCCCGACTTCGACCGCGCGTACAAGAAGATCGCGCAGCAGGTCCGCATCCCCGGCTTCCGCCCGGGCAAGGCGCCGGCCCGCATCCTCGACGCCCGGCTCGGCCGCGGCGTCGTGCTGGACGAGGTGATCAACGCCGCCGTCCCGGCCAAGTACTCCGAGGCCGTGCAGGCCGCCGAGGACGTCAAGCCGATCGGCCAGCCGAACATCGAGGTCACCGAGCTCGCCGACGGGGACAAGGTCGCGTTCACCGCGGAGGTCGACGTCCGGCCGGAGATCACGCTCCCGGACCTCGACGGCATCACCGTGCAGGTCGACGACGTCGAGGTGACCGACGAGCAGGTCGCCGAGCAGCTCGACCAGCTGCGCGCCCGCTTCGGCACGCTGACCGGCGTGGAGCGCCCGGCGCAGGAGGACGACTTCGTCCAGATCGACCTCTCCGCCGCCGTCGACGGCAAGGAGATCGAGGAGGCCACGACGACCGGGTACTCGTACCAGGTCGGCCAGGGCGGCCTCATCGACGGCATCGACGAGGCCATCACCGGCCTGTCCGCCGGCGAGGAGAAGACCTTCACCTCGAAGCTGGTCGCGGGCGAGTACGCGGACCGCGACGCCGAGGTCACGGTGAAGGTCACCGCGGTCAAGGAGCGCCAGCTCCCCGACGCCGACGACGAGTTCGCCCAGCTGGCGAGCGAGTTCGACACCCTCGACGAGCTCACCGCGGACCTGCGGGAGCGGCTCGGTCGGGTGCGCCGGATGGAGCAGGTCACCCAGGCCCGCGACAAGGTGCTCGACGAGATCGTCGACAACACCGAGGTCCCGCTGCCGGAGAGCATCGTGGAGGCCGAGGTCGAGTCCCGCCACCACGACGCGGTGCACGCGTTCGACCACAGCGACGAGCAGTTCAACGAGTTCCTCGAGAAGCAGGGCAAGACCCGCGAGGAGTTCGACACCGAGACCCGGGCCGAGGCGGAGAAGTCGGTCAAGACCCGCCTGGTGCTCGACGCGCTGGCCGACGCCGAGGAGGTCCAGGTCGGCGACCAGGAGCTCACCGAGCGGATCATCTACCAGGCCCAGCAGTACGGGATGGCGCCCGAGGAGTTCGTCCAGCGCATCCAGCAGGCGGGCCAGCTCGGTGCCATCTTCTCGGACGTGCGGCGGAGCAAGGCGCTGATCGTCGCCGTCCGCGCCGCCACCGTCACCGACGCCGCGGGCGAGCCGGTGGACCTGTCGGACCTGCTCGGCCCGGAGGACGGCGCCGCCGTCGCCACCGACGCGGAGGAGGCCCCCGAGGCCGCCGCCGAGGCTGCCGACGCCGCCGCCGACGCCGAGGCGACCGAGGCCGTCGAGGCCCCGGCCGCGGACGACGCGTCCGCCGCCGCGGTGGGCACCGAGGCGGCGGGCCCGACGGCCGGCAAGGCCTGAGCGCGCGCCTGACCTGCACGGACGGGTGGTCGCTGCGCTGTCGGCGAACACGCGCGCCGTCCGCGGACGCGGGATGCCGTGGCCGCGTAGGGTCGGGCCCGAAGCAACGGAACGGGCCGCCGGCGGGACACGATCCCCCGGCGGCCCGCCGGAGAAGACGACCCCGAGTGACGCCAGCAGAAGGCAGGGTGAAGTGAGTCAGCAGGACACCGGCCCGCGGTCGACCGCGGACCGCCTCGTGGAGGACCGCCGCGCGCTGCAGATGCGCTCGGCCCCCTCGAGCATGACGCTGTCCGACTCGGTGTTCGAGCGGCTGCTGCAGCAGCGCATCGTGGTGCTCGGGCAGCAGGTCGACGACGAGATCGCCAACCGGATCGCCGCGCAGATGCTGCTGCTCGCCGCGGAGGACCCCGAGGCGGACATCAACCTCTACATCAACTCGCCGGGCGGCTCGGTCACCGCGGGGATGGCCATCTTCGACACGATGGAGTTCATCCCCTGCGACGTGGCCACCACGGCGATGGGCCTGGCCGCGTCGATGGGGCAGTTCCTGCTCTCCGCGGGCACGCCGGGCAAGCGCTTCGCGCTGCCGCACACCCAGATCCTGATGCACCAGCCGTCGGCCGGCGTCGGCGGCTCGGAGTCGGACATCCGGATCCAGGCCGAGCTGTTCCGCCGGCACAAGCAGGAGATGGCGGAGCTGATCGCCGGGCACACCGGGCAGACCGTCGAGCGGATCACCCAGGACTTCGACCGTGACCGGTGGTTCTCCGCGCAGGAGGCCCTCGAGTACGGCTTCGTCGACCACGTCATCTCGCGGGCGGGCGACCTCCCGCAGCCGAGCGAGAACGGGAGCTCGTCGTGAGTGGATTCCGGATGCCGGAGAGCCGGTACGTGCTGCCTTCCTTCGTGGAGCGCACGAGCTACGGGGTCAAGGAGTCGAACCCGTACAACAAGCTCTTCGAGGAGCGCATCATCTTCCTCGGGGTGCAGATCGACGACGCCTCGGCGAACGACGTCATGGCGCAGCTGCTCTGCCTCGAGTCCGCGGACCCGGACCGCGAGATCTCGATGTACATCAACTCGCCGGGCGGCTCGTTCACGTCGCTGATGGCGATCTACGACACCATGCAGTTCATCCGCCCCGACATCCAGACCGTCTGCCTCGGGCAGGCGGCGTCGGCCGCGGCCGTGCTGCTGGCGGCGGGCACCCCGGGGCGGCGCCTCGCGGTGCAGAACGCGCGCATCCTGATCCACCAGCCGGCCACCGAGGGCTTCTACGGCCAGGTGTCCGACCTGGAGATCCAGGCCGCCGAGATCACCCGCATGCGCAAGCTGCTGGAGAGCACCCTCGCGCGGCACAGCGGGCGCACGCCCGAGCAGGTGCACGACGACATCGAGCGGGACCGGATCCTCACGGCCGAGGAGGCCAAGGAGTACGGGATCGTCGACGAGATCATCCAGAGCCGGAAGCTGTCCGCGGTCGGCTAGACCGCCGGTGGCCCGGGCCGTCGTCAGGCGGCCCGGGGCCACCCCACCCGCCCGCACCTGTTGCGGGGTGGAACGCAGAACGACCGCCTGCCGACCCGATTCCGACAGGTCGCCGCGATCCTTCGCAGCGAGGGGCTCCGGCAGGTACCGTCATGACGACGTGGGTGCGCCCGGACGAGGGCGCGCCGGATGGGACTGGGGCTGCACTCATGGCACGCATCGGTGACGGCGGTGACCTGCTGAAGTGCTCTTTCTGCGGGAAGAGTCAGAAGCAGGTCAAGAAGCTCATCGCCGGGCCCGGCGTCTACATCTGCGACGAGTGCATCGATCTCTGCAACGAGATCATCGAGGAGGAGCTCGCCGAGACCGGCGACGTGAAGCTCGACGAGCTCCCGAAGCCGGCGGAGATCCACGAGTTCCTCGACCAGTACGTCGTCGGGCAGTCGGCCACCAAGCGCACGCTCTCGGTGGCGGTCTACAACCACTACAAGCGCATCCAGGCGGGTGACCGCGCGCGGGGCGACGGCGACGGCGTCGAGCTGGCGAAGTCGAACATCCTCATGCTCGGCCCCACCGGCTGCGGCAAGACCTACCTCGCGCAGACCCTCGCCAAGCTGCTGAACGTGCCGTTCGCGATCGCGGACGCCACGGCGCTGACCGAGGCCGGGTACGTCGGCGAGGACGTCGAGAACATCCTGCTCAAGCTCATCCAGGCGGCGGACTACGACGTCAAGCGGGCCGAGACCGGGATCATCTACATCGACGAGGTCGACAAGATCGCCCGCAAGTCGGAGAACCCGTCGATCACCCGGGACGTCTCCGGCGAGGGCGTGCAGCAGGCGCTGCTGAAGATCCTCGAGGGCACCACCGCCTCGGTGCCGCCGCAGGGCGGGCGCAAGCACCCGCACCAGGAGTTCATCCAGATCGACACGACGAACGTGCTGTTCATCGTGGCGGGCGCGTTCGCGGGCCTGGAGAAGATCATCTCCGACCGGGTCGGCCGGCGCGGGCTGGGCTTCGGCGCGGAGATCCGCTCGAAGTCGGACCTGGACACCTCCGAGAGCTTCGCCGACACCATGCCCGAGGACCTCATCAAGTTCGGGCTGATCCCCGAGTTCATCGGCCGGCTCCCGGTCGTGGCCTCGGTGACCTCGCTCGACAAGGACGCCCTGGTCAAGATCCTGACCGAGCCGCGCAACGCGCTGGTCAAGCAGTACCGCAAGCTCTTCGAGATGGACGGCGTCGAGCTGGAGTTCACCGACGACGCGCTCGAGGCGGTCGCCGACCAGGCGATCCTCCGGGGCACCGGCGCCCGTGGGCTCCGCGCGATCATGGAGGAGGTCCTCCTCCCCGTCATGTACGACATCCCGAGCCGCACGGACGTGGCGAAGGTGGTCGTGACCGAGGAGACCGTGAAGGAGAACGTCAACCCGACGATCGTGCCCCGGCGCCCGCAGCGCCGGGAGCGGGGCGAGCGCTCCGCCTGAGCGACCTTCCGCGAACGGCCCGCCCTCGTCGAGGGCGGGCGTTCCGCGTTCTCGGGTCCGTCCACGCGCAGGATGGCTCCACGACGCTCCTGGGGCCGGGTGGTGTAGGCGTCATGGATCCACAGCGCGCTCCGAGACCGGTCTCGTGAGCGTCATGGCTCCGTGACGCTCAGCCGGTGAGCTTCTCGATCTCCTCGGCGGTGTAGCCGAGCTCGCCGAGGACCTCGACGGTGTGCGCGCCCAGGGCGGGGACCTCGGCGTCGAGCGGCGGGGGCCAGGCGCTGGAGTCGACCGGCGGGACGGCCATCGGCACCGCCTCGCCGCCGGTCACCCGGACCCCGACGAACCGGGCGCGGGCGACCAGCTGCGGGTGCCGCGGGAGCTCGGCGACGTGCCCGACCGCGGACCAGGCGATGTCGGCCTCGTCGAGCAGCGCGCCGAGCCGCTGCTGGGTGAGGTCGGCGAAGCGGGTGTGCAGCAACGCGTGCAGCTCCTCGCGGTGCTCCACCCGGGCCCGTACCGAGGCGAAGCGCTCGTCGACCGCGACCGCCGGGTCGCCGAGCACGGTCGTGCAGAGCCGCAACCACTCCCGCTCGTTCTGCACCGCCAGGTGGACGGCGCCGTCGGCGCAGGGGAAGGGCCCGTACGGCGCGATCGACGGGTGGTGCCCGCCCGAGCGCGCGGGCGCCCGCCCGGTGCCGAGCGCGTAGAGCATCGGCTGGTGCATCCACTCGGTGAGCGCCTCGAGCAGCGAGATCCGCAGCGTGGCACCCTCGCCGGTGCGCTCCCGGTGGAACAGCGCCGCCAGGACCGCGGACTGGACCTGCACGCCGGCCGCGATGTCGGCGACGGAGATGCCCGCGCGGGCCGTCACGTCGCCGTCGCCGGTCAGCTCGAGCAGGCCGGCCTCGGACTGGATGAGCGCATCGTAGGCCTTGCGGCCGGCGGCGGGTCCGCCCTCGCCGTACCCCGACAGCTCGCAGGTGATCAGCTGCGGCCGGCGGCCGCGGAGGGTGTCGCCGTCGAGGCCGAGCCGGCCGGTGGCGCCGGGGCCGAGGTTGGCCAGCACGACGTCGGCGGTGTCGACGAGCCGGTGTGCCGCGGCGAGCCCGTCGGCGGACTTGAGGTCGAGCACCACCGAGCGCTTGCCGCGGTTGATCCAGGCGAAGTAGGAGGAGACGTCGCCGCAGGCCGCGTCGTAGCCGCGGGCGAAGTCACCCCCGCCCGGTCGCTCGACCTTGACCACGTCGGCACCGAGGTCGGCCAGCAGCCGCCCGGCGTAGGGCACGGAGACGGCGTGGTCGAACGACACCACGCGGATCCCGCTCAGCGGTGCACTCACCCGCCCACTCCACCACACGCCGGCGACACACCCGACGGTTGGCCGCCCGGGCGCGGGGGAATGCCACGAATTGCCGCGTCGAGCACCGCGACTTACGGTTCGCCCGCACAGGCACGGAGGTGGTCGCATGTCGGGAACGTCGGGGTTCCTCTCGCGGGAACGGATCGTCGCCCCACCGGGCTGGAGCCGCTGGCTCATCCCGCCCGCCGCGCTGTCGATCCACCTCGCGATCGGCCAGGTCTACGCCTGGAGCGCGTTCAAAGGGGCGCTGGAGAAGGGCCTGCACATCAGCGGTGTGCTCAGTGCGCTGCCCTTCACGCTCGGCATCGTCATGCTCGGCATCTCGGCGGCGGTGTTCGGCACGAAGGTCGACACCAACGGCCCGCGCTGGGCGATGGTGGTCGCGTCGACCTGCTTCGTCACCGGCTTCCTGGTCTCGGCACTCGGCATCTGGGTGGGCCAGTACTGGCTGGTCATCGTGGGGTACGGCGGCATCGGCGGGATCGGGCTGGGCATCGGCTACATCTCGCCCGTGTCCACGCTGATCAAGTGGTTCCCCGACCGGCCCGGCCTGGCGACCGGCATCGCCATCATGGGCTTCGGCGGCGGCGCGCTGATCGCCAATCCGTGGACCGCGTCGATGCTGTCGGCCTTCGGCGCCACGGGGAACGCCCCGGACCCCGACGGCATCGCGCTCGCGTTCCTCATCCACGGCGTGGTCTACGCCGTCTTCATGACGATGGGCTGGCTGCTCATCCGCGTCCCGGCGGAGGGGTGGAAGCCCGCCGGATGGGATCCCGCGGTGCAGAAGACGCGGGCGATGGTCAGCACGGCGAGCGTGTCGGCCGCGAACGCCATCAAGACGCCGCAGTTCTGGCTGCTGTGGATCGTGCTGTGCTTCAACGTCACCGCCGGCATCGGCATCCTCGAGCGGGCAAACCCGATCTACCAGGACTTCTTCCGCGACTCGTCGCCCGCGCAGACCCTCGCCGCCGCGGCCACGGCGTTCGTGTCGATCCTGTCGCTGGCCAACATGCTCGGCCGCTTCGTCTGGTCGACGGTCTCGGACCTCATCGGCCGCAAGAACATCTACCGGCTCTACCTGGGCCTGGGGGCGCTGCTCTACCTGGCGCTGACGTTCGTCGGCGAGGGCAACAAGGCCGTCTTCCTGATCTGCACGATCCTGATCCTGTCGTTCTACGGCGCCGGCTTCGCCACGGTCCCGGCGTACCTGCGCGACCTGTTCGGCACCTACCAGGTCGGCGCCATCCACGGCCGGCTGCTCACGGCCTGGTCCACCGCGGGTGTCCTCGGGCCGATCATCGTCAACGCGTTCGCCGACGCGCGGGCGGACGTCCCCGGCCCGGCCAAGTACACGCCCGCCTTCACGGTGATGATCGTGCTGCTGGTGCTCGGCTTCGTGGCCAACGAGCTGGTGCGGCCGGTGGCGGACAAGTGGCACGAGCCGGATCGGGCCGACCGCAGCGAGGAGGCACGGGCATGAGCACGAGCACACCGGACCGCACGGGCCGCCCGCCCGTCGCCCTCGTCGTGCTGGCGTGGGTGTGGGTCGCGGCACCCTTCCTGTACGGGCTGATCGCCCTGCTGCTGAAGATCCCGGCGGTGTTCTCCGGCTGACGCGGGGACCTCCGGCCGGGGTTCGCCGGGAGCCCTGGAGGGTACCTTCCCGCCGTGAGTGACGACGCGAAGGCCATGTCGGAGTGGATCACCGCCGTGACCCGCGAGCTGGGGCTCGAGGGCCAGGTGGACAGCGAGAAGAGCGTGGACGCGGTGCTCGACCTGACGTCGGACGTCGCGCACGGCGTGAGCCGGCCGGCCGCGCCGGTGACGGCCTTCCTGGTCGGGGTGGCCGCGGGGCGGGCGGAGGAGCCGCAGGTCGCCGCGGCGGACTACGCGCAGAAGATCTCCGCCCTCGCCGAGGGCTGGGACGCGGACACCGAGCGCGGCGTCCCGTCGAACGACCCCGACAACCGGGGCTGACGCCACCGAGGGCTCAGCCCGACACGTCCAGGTGCGCCAGGACCTTGGTCGGGCGCACCCGGACCAGCAGTTCCCCGGGGACCCCGTTGCGCTTCCCGAACTCCTCCGCCCGGTCCGCGCCCATGTAGCGCGCGCCCAGCGCGGTGGCGGTCCGGAGCAGCTCGGCAGGGTCCTCGCTCGTCTCCGCCACACCCTGGACCTGCACGAACGCGTACGGCGGCGCCGGCAGGTCGACGACCAGCGCGACCCGCGGGTCGCGGGCGAGCGCGCGGCCCTTCGCCGTGTCCCTGCCCGTGTTGAAGATCAGGGTCCCGTCCTCGACCAGGAACCACACCGGGGCGGCGAGGGGGCGGCCGTCCGTCGCCGTCCAGGCCAGCAGCCCGGTGCGGGTGCCGTGGTTGAGGAACTCGACGATCTCCGGGGTCAGCTCTGCGCTCATGCCGCCAACGTAGATCGGGAACCCGGGCAGCGCGGGTCCGGCCCGCCCGCTCGTCGGCGTGTGCCGCCCCCGCTACCGTGGCCGCGTGCGGACGGTGTCGGCGATCGGGCGGGCGGCGCAGCGGCTGGTCTCGCGGCCCGTGCCGGTCCCGGTCGCGGCCGTCAAGGTCCTCTCCGGTGAGCGCAGGCCGCTGATCGGCGAGGCGCTGGGGGAGCAGCGGCACGCGGGCGCCCGGCTCGACCAGGTCGACGGCACCACCTGCGGCAGCGCGGTGCTCCTCGCGCTGGCCACCTGGGCGGACCCCACCGAGCGGGAGCGGCTGGAGCTGCGCCAGACCGACGCCGGCGGTATCGTGCGCGGGTTCGCCGCCCGCTACGACGCGCGCCAGCGCGAGATCCACGCCGCCACCAACCGGCTGTGGCCGCGGGCGCTGGGCACCACCCCGTGGGGCTTCCTGCGCTGGCTGCACACCCACGCCCCGGGGGCCGGCCGCTACCGCATCCGGTTCGTCGACGACGCGTCGCCGGGGGACGTCGACACCGCGATCCGGGAGGTCGAGGCCGCCCTCGCCGCGCGCCGGCCGGTCCCGCTGCTCGTCGGGTCGCTCGTGCCGCGCCACTACTGCCTGGCCCTGCGCATCGCCGACGACGGCGCCTGGCGGGTCTACGAGCCCACCACCGGGACGGTGCGCGCGCTCGACCCCTGCCTCGTCCGCGCCCGCCGCCTCGCCCCGGTGCTCGGCTTCGACCACCTGCACGTCGTGTTCCTGCCCGTGCGGGGCCGGTGACCGGGCGCCCCCCACCCGCGGAAACGAGTCGTGCCCGGCTCGTAGACTTGACGGCGTGACCGAGACCCTCCCAGCGCGCACCGCACCCCTCCCGCCGAAGTGGAACCCGGCGGAGGTAGAGGGTGTCCTGTACCAGCGGTGGGTCGACCGGGGCTACTTCGAGGCGGACCCGGCGTCGGGCAAGCCGCCGTACAGCATCGTCATCCCGCCGCCGAACGTCACGGGCAGTCTGCACCTCGGGCACGCCATGGACCACACGCTGATCGACGTGCTGACCCGGCGCCGCCGCATGCAGGGGTACGACGCGCTGTGGCTGCCGGGCATGGACCACGCGGGCATCGCCACCCAGAGCGTCGTCGAGCGCCGGCTGGCCGAGGCCGGCGAGCCGACGCGCCGCGAGCTGGGCCGCGAGGAGTTCGTCCGGCGGGTCTGGGAGTGGAAGGCCGAGTCCGGCGGCGCGATCCTGGGTCAGATGAGGCGCCTCGGGGACGGGGTGGACTGGTCCCGCGAGCGGTTCACGCTGGACGAGGGGCTCTCCCGCGCCGTCCAGACCGTGTTCAAGCGGATGTTCGACGACGGGCTGATCTACCGGGCCGAGCGCCTGGTCAACTGGTCGCCCGCGCTGCAGAGCGCCATCTCGGACATCGAGGTCGACCACAAGGAGGTCGAGGGCGAGCTCGTCTCCATCCGCTACGGGGACGGGGAGGACTCCGTCGTCGTGGCCACCACGCGGGTCGAGACGATGCTGGGGGACACCGCCGTCGCGGTCCACCCGGAGGACGAGCGCTACGCGCACCTCGTCGGGAGGACCATCCGGATGCCGATCACCGGGCGGGACATCCCGGTCATCGCGGACCCGTATGTCGACCCCGCGTTCGGCACCGGCGCGCTGAAGATCACCCCGGCGCACGACCCGAACGACTTCGAGATGGGTCGCCGCCACGACCTGCCGATGCCCACGATCATGGACGAGTCCGGCGTCATCGCGAACTCCGGCACGGAGTTCGACGGGCTGGACCGCTTCGCGGCGCGCACGGCGATCACCGAGGCGCTGCGGGCCCAGGGCCGCATCGTCGCGGAGAAGCGGCCGTACCTGCACTCCGTCGGGCACGACTCGCGCACCGGCGTCGTCATCGAGCCGCGGCTCTCGCTGCAGTGGTGGGTCAAGGTCGAGTCGCTGGCCGCGGCGTCGGGGGACGCCGTCCGCAGCGGCGAGACGCGGATCCACCCGGCCGAGATGTCCTCCCGGTTCTTCGACTGGGTCGACAACATGCACGACTGGTGCATCTCCCGGCAGCTGTGGTGGGGCCACCGGATCCCGGTCTGGTACGGCCCCGAGGGCCAGATGGTCTGCGTCGGGCCGGACGAGGAGCCGCCGACGGGCGAGGGCTGGCGCCAGGACGAGGACGTCCTCGACACCTGGTTCTCCTCGGGCCTGTGGCCGTTCTCCACGCTCGGCTGGCCGGACGAGACCCCGGACCTGGAGCGGTACTACCCGAACTCCGTCCTGGTCACCGGCTACGACATCCTGTTCTTCTGGGTCGTCCGGATGATGATGTTCGGGACCTACGCGATGGGGCGCTCGCCGTTCCAGGACGTCTACCTGCACGGCCTGATCCGGGACGAGCACGGCAAGAAGATGTCGAAGTCCAAGGGCAACGTCATCGACCCGCTGGAGCTCATCGACACCTACGGGGCGGACGCGCTGCGGTTCACCATCGCCCGCGGGTCGAACCCGGGCACGGACATGTCGCTGTCCGCGGAGTGGGTCGCGGGTTCGCGCAACTTCACCACCAAGCTGTGGAACGCCGTCCGGTTCGCGCTGGCCAACGGTGCCGACCCGGCGCTGCCGCTGCCGCAGCGGCCCACCGACGCGGACCGCTGGATCCTCGGCCGGCTGCGCGAGGTCCGGGAGCAGACGGACGCGCTGCTGGAGGACTTCCAGTTCGCGAAGGCCACCGAGGGGCTCTACCACTTCACCTGGGACGAGCTCTGCGACTGGTACCTCGAGCTGGCCAAGCCGCAGTTCGACGACCCGGCCACCGCGGAGGGCACCAGGGCGGTCCTCGGGCACGTCCTCGACGCGCTGCTGCGGATCCTGCACCCCGTCGTCCCGTTCGTCACCGAGGCGCTGTGGACCGCCCTCACCGGCGGCGAGACGGTCGTGACGGCGCCCTGGCCGGGGGAGGACACCGGGCTGCCGGTCGACACCGCGGCCGTCGCCCGGGTCGAGGCGCTGCAGAAACTGATCACCGAGCTCCGCCGCTTCCGCACCGAGCAGGGCCTGCCGGACCGCAGGTCGGTCGAGGCCCGGCTCGTCGGGCTCGACGCCGCGGGCCTGGCCGGGCACGAGAAGGCCGCCCGGTTCCTCACCCGCCTCGACCCGGCCGGCGCGGACTTCGCGCCGACCGCGACCGTGGAGGTCGCGCTCGCGTCGGGGACCGTGCACGTCGAGCTGGACACCTCGGGGGCGATCGACGTGGCCGCCGAGCGGGCCCGGCTCGGCCGCGACCTCGCGGCCGCGCAGAAGGAGCTGGAGCAGGCCGAGAAGAAGCTCGGGAACCCCAAGTTCACCGAGAAGGCCCCGGCCGCGGTCGTCGACGGGATCCGGGCCCGGCGGGAGGCCGCCGTCGCCGAGATCGAGCGGGTCACGGCCCGGCTCGAGGGACTGCCGGCCTCATGATCGCGGTGAGCCCGGCCCGGCGCGCGAGGGGTGCGGAGCAGCGGTGACGGATCCGGAACCCCCGGAGGGCGAGGGCGAGGTCCGCGCCCCCGAGGAGCAGGCCCAGGACGCGGTGATCTCGCACGTCCTGGACCAGATCCGCGGGTCGGACACCCCGGACGTCGTGCCCGCACAGTCCACGGTGGCGGGGTACGCCGAGTTCCTCGCCGTCGAGGCCGAGCTGGACCGGCGCTGGCCGGAGACGGTCATGGAGCCGTCGCTGGACCGGATCCGCGCGCTCGTCGAGGTCCTCGGCGACCCGCAGAACGGCTACCCGGTCGTGCACCTGACCGGCACGAACGGCAAGACGTCGACGGCCCGCATGGTCGACGCGATCCTCAGCGAGATCGGCCTGCGGACCGGCCGGTACACCAGCCCGCACCTGCAGCGGGCCACGGAGCGGATCAACCTGGACAACCGGCCGGTCTCGCCCGAGCGGTACGTGCAGGCCTACCGGGACGTCGAGCCGTTCGTGGACCTGCTCGACGCGAAGAACGAGATCCGGCTGAGCAAGTTCGAGGTGCTCACGGCCATGGCCTACTCGGCGTTCGCCGACGCGCCGGTCGAGGCCGGGATCGTCGAGGTGGGGCTCGGCGGGCGCTGGGACGCGACCAACGTCGTCGACGCCCGGGTCTCCGTCATCACCCCGGTCGGCCTCGACCACGCCGAGTACCTCGGCACGGACCTGCTCGGGATCGCGCGGGAGAAGGCCGGGATCATCAAGCCGGGGTCCGTCGCCGTGCTCGCGGCGCAGGACAAGGAGGTGGCCGAGGTGCTCATCGAGCGCTGCGCCGAGGTCGGCGCCCAGGTGGCCCGCGAGGGCGCCGAGTTCGGCGTGCGCGAGCGGGAGCTGGCCGTGGGCGGGCAGCTGCTGGAGCTGCAGGGCCTGTCCGGCCGGTACGACGACATCTTCCTGCCGCTGCACGGCGAGCACCAGGCGTCGAACGCCGCGATCGCGCTGGCCGCGGCCGAGGCGCTGGTCGGCGCCGGGCCTCAGCAGCCGCTGGATGCCGACGCGGTGCGGGCGGCGTTCGCGTCGGTCACCTCGCCCGGGCGGCTGGAGCCCATGCAGGGCGGCCCCGGCAGGCCGACGGTGCTGATCGACGCCGCGCACAACCCGCACGGCGCCCGCGCGCTGGCCGCCGCCCTGATGTCGGAGTTCCGGTTCACGCGGCTGGTCGCCGTGATCGGCGTGATGCGGGACAAGGACGCGAAGGGCCTGCTGGAGGCCCTCGAGCCGGCGGTGCACGAGGTCGTGGTGACCATGAACGCGTCGCCGCGGGCGATGGACCCGGACGAGCTGGCGGCGCTGGCCGTCGAGGTGTTCGGGCGGGACCGGGTGAGCGTCGAGCCGCAGCTGGCGGCGGCGATCGACCAGGGCGTCGAGCTGGCCGAGGAGGCCGGGGACTCGGGCGTCGGGGTGATCGTGACCGGCTCGGTGGTGACCGCGGGCGAGGCCCGGTCGATCTTCGGGAAGGAGCCGGCGTGAGCACGGAGCCGGTGCGTCCGCCCGCCACGGACCCGATGAAGGGCTTCCGCGGCGTGTGCGCGGGGCTGCTGGTGCTCGAGGCGATCGTGGTGCTGCTCGGGGTGCTCGTCGTCGCGAGGTTCACCCAGGGCGCGCTGAACCCGGTCGCGATCACCGTCGTGCTGGTGCTCGGGCTGCTGATGATCGTCGCCTCCGGGCTGCAGCGCCGGCCCTGGGGGCTGGGGTTCGCGCTGGTCCTGCAGGCCGGGCTGCTGGCGACCGGGATCTTCCACGTCTCCCTGCTGGCGATCGGGCTGCTCTTCGTCCTCGTGTGGGGCACGGTGCTGTGGATGCGCCGCGACGTCGCCCGCCGGATGGCCCGCGGCCAGCTGCCGTCCCAGCAGCAGTAGCGACCGTCGTCGGGCTCTGGTCACGGGGCCCGCGGCCCGGCATCCTGCGCGCATGTCCGGTCGCCCGGGGGCGCGCCGCGGATGGCGGCGCCGGTCCGTCCTGCTGCCCGCCGCCGTCGTGCTCGCGCTGGTCGTCGCGGCCGGGCTGGTGTGGTTCGAGCCGTGGAAGCTCGTCGTCGACGCGCCGGTGGCGGAGCCCGCTCCCGTGGCCGCGGCCCCGGGCGGCGTGCCCGCGGCGGCGCCCGTCGTGCTCGCCTCCGGCACGCTCGTCGCCCACGAGCACGCGACCACTGGGAGGGCACTGCTCCTCGCGCTGCCGGACGGGTCCCGGGTGCTGCGCCTGCAGGACCTGGCCACGAGCAACGGGCCACGCCTGCGGGTGTGGCTCACCGACGCGCCCGTCCTGCCCGGGCGCGACGGCTGGTACGTGTTCGACGACGGCCGCCACCTCGACCTCGGCCCGCTGAAGGGCAACGTCGGCAGCGCCAACTACCCCGTCCCGGCCGGGGCCGACCTGACCGGGCTGACCAGCGTGAGCATCTGGTGCGAGCGGTTCTCGGTGTCGTTCGGCGCGGCCACGCTGGCCGCCTGACGGCCCGGTGACGACCCGACCGGGGGCGTCGCTACGCTCCGTCGCGTGACTGAACGCACCCTGGTCCTCGTGAAGCCCGACGGCGTCGCCCGGAACCTGATCGGCGAGTGCCTGGCGCGCATCGAGCGCAAGGGCCTCACGGTGGTGGCGCTGGAGATGCGCACCGTCGACCGCGATCTGGCGAGCCAGCACTACGCCGAGCACGACGGCAAGCCCTTCTTCGAGTCGCTGCTCGAGTTCATCACCTCCGGCCCCGTGGTCGCGGCCGTGGCCGAGGGCCCGCGCGCGATCGCGGCGTGGCGGCAGATCGCCGGTGGCACCGACCCGGTCGAGAAGGCCACCCCGGGCAGCATCCGGGGCGACTTCGGCCTCGAGACCCAGTCGAACCTGGTCCACGGCTCGGACTCGCCCGAGTCCGCGGAGCGTGAGATCAAGCTCTGGTTCCCGAACCTCTGAGCGGGGCCGAGGCGACGGCCGGGCTCACGGGCCCGGCCCCGCTCGCGCGCGGCGGCACCGGGCTCCCGGGGTGGTACGCCGCGCGGGGCTGGACCGAGGTCGGCCGGTTCCCCGCCGCGTTGCGGCTCGGACCGGACGACGTCCGCGACGAGCACTGGTTCCAGCGCGCGATCGGGCCGTGCGGTACGCGGAATCGACGAGAAAGTGTCGGCCCCGCCCGTTAGCGTTCCGGGCGTGGGGGACGGACTGGTCCAGGCGCGGGACCTGCGCAAGCGCTTCGGGACGTTCGAGGCCGTCCGCGGGATCGACGTGGACGTCGCGCAGGGCGAGGTCTTCGGCTTCCTGGGGCCCAACGGGGCGGGCAAGTCGTCGACCATGCGGATGATCGCGTGCGTCTCGCCGCGCACGTCCGGGTCGCTGCAGGTCCTGGGGATGGACCCGGACCGGGACGGGCCGCGGATCCGGGCGCGGCTCGGCGTCGTCCCGCAGCTGGACAACCTCGACACCGAGCTGTCCGTCCGGGAGAACCTGGAGATCTACGGCCGCTACTTCGGGCTGCCGCGCAGGCACGTGCGGGCGAAGGCGGCGGAGCTGCTGGAGTTCGCGCGGCTCACGGAGCGGGCCGAGGACCGGGTGGAGCCGCTGTCCGGCGGCATGAAGCGCCGGCTCACGATCGCCCGTTCCCTGGTCAACGACCCCGACCTCCTCCTGCTCGACGAGCCGACCACGGGCCTGGACCCGCAGGCCCGGCACCTGCTGTGGGAGCGGCTGTACCAGCTCAAGCGCGAGGGCGTCACCCAGATCATCACCACGCACTACATGGACGAGGCCGAGCAGCTGTGCGACCGGCTGGTCGTGATGGACGGCGGGGTGATCGTGGCCGAGGGCTCGCCCGCCGAGCTCATCGAGCGGTGGTCCACGCGGGAGGTGCTGGAGCTGCGGTTCGCCCCGGAGGACCGGCCCGCGGCCGCGGACCTGGAGCGCCACGCCGAGCGGGTCGAGGTCCTGCCGGACCGCGCGCTGCTCTACACCGCCGACGGGGAGCGGTCCCAGGCCGCGCTGCACGCCGCCGGGCTGCGGCCGCTGTCGGCGCTGGTGCGGCGCTCGACGTTGGAGGACGTGTTCCTCCGCCTCACGGGCCGGACGCTGGTGGACTGATGGCGATCGAGGAACGCGCGGCCGCCGCCCGCGCGGCCCCGGCGGCGGCTCCCCGGTGGGTGCACGGGGTGCTGCTGGTCGTCGAGTCGTTCTGGCGGTGGTACCGGCGCAACTGGCGGGCCACCGCGGTGTCGTCGGTGCTGCAGCCGCTGCTGTTCCTGCTCGCGTTCGGGCTCGGCTTCGGCAGCCTGATCGCGACCCGCCCCGGCGCCGCGGCGGCGACCGGAGGCGTGCCCTACCTGGTCTGGCTGGCCCCGGCGCTGCTGGCGATGTCCACGGTGCAGAGCGCGGCTTTCGAGATGACCTATCCCGTGCTCTCCGGCTTCAAGTGGCAGCGCGTGTACCTGGGCATGGCCGCCACGCCGCTCACCGGCGCGCAGATCGCGCTCGGTCACCTCGTCTGGGTCGCGGCCAAGATGACGCTCACCGGCGCGGTCTACCTCGTCCTGATCGCGCTGTTCGGCGGGGCCGCCTCGATCGGGGTGCTGGGCTCGCTCGCCGCCGCGGTGCTGACCGGGGCGGCCGTCGCGGCGCCGGTCATGGCGTTCTCGGCGAGCCGGGAGGACGAGGGCGCGGCGTTCAACGCGCTGTTCCGGTTCGTCGTGCTGCCGATGACCCTGTTCTCCGGCACGTTCTTCCCGGTCGCGGCGCTGCCGGCGTGGGTGCAGCCGCTGGCGTGGATCTCGCCGCTGTGGCACGGCACCGAGCTCGCCCGTGCCGCCGCGCTGGGCACCGGCACCGCCGGGGCGGTCCTCGGGCACCTCGCCTACCTGCTCGCGCTGCTCGCCGTCGGGGCCTGGCTGGCGGTCCGGGTCTTCACCCGGAGGCTCGCGCCGTGACCGCCCTCGACACCGCCACCCGCGCCGCCCCGGGGTGGGCCCGGCTGCTCCCCGGCGGCAGCTACGCCGGCCGCTCGCGCATGCTGCTCCTGCGGTCCGCCACCGCCTCCCGCCGCACCTGGCCGGCGATCGTGTCCGGGTTCGCCGAGCCGGTGTTCTACCTGCTGGCGATGGGGTCGGGGCTGGGCTCGCTGGTCGGCACGCTGCCCGGGCCGGACGGCCGGCCGATCTCCTACGCCGCCTGGATTGCTCCGGGCCTGCTGGCCGCCTCCGCCATGAACGGCGCGGTGTTCGACGCGACGTTCAACGTGTTCTTCAAGCTCAAGTACAACCGGCTCTACGACGCGATGCTGGCCACCCCGCTCGGCCCGGTCGACATCGCGCTCGGCGAGATCGGCTGGGCGCTGCTGCGCGGCGGGCTCTACGCCACCGGCTTCCTCTCGGTCATGGCGGTCGCCGGGCTCCTCACCTCGCCCTGGGCGCTGCTGGCGCTCCCGGCGGCGCTGCTCGTGGCGTTCGCGTTCGCCGCGATCGGGATGGCGGCGACCTCGTTCATGCGGTCCTGGCAGGACTTCGACCTGGTCACCCTCGCCGTGCTGCCGATGTTCCTGTTCGCCACGACCTTCTACCCGCTCGGCGTCTACCCGCGTCCGCTGCAGATCCTCGTCGAGTGCCTACCGCTGTTCCACGCCGTCGAGCTGATGCGCGGGCTCACCACCGGTGCGGTGCACCTGGGCCTGCTCGGCCACCTCGCGTACTTCCTGGTCATGGCGGCGGTCGGGGTCGTCGTGGCCGCACGCAGGCTCGAGGCGCTCCTGCTGCGATGACGGTGGTCGCCGTGCCGGTTCCCACGCCGGGCCCCGCTCCGACCGCTCCGACCGCTCCGACCGCACGACGGAGCCCGCCAGCGCCACCAGGCCCAGTGCCCCGGTGAGCCAGGCGCCGAGCGCGACGGGGCACCGCGTCAGCGTCTGCACCGCGGCCACCACCGAGGTCGCCCCGGCGGCGGCCAGCGCGACCTGGTGCGGCCAGCACGGCAGCCGCCCGGAGCGGACGAGGCCGCCGGTGACCAGCGCGAGCACCGCGAGCCCGAGCAGCAGCAGGACCGGCACCCGGCCCGCCCGCCCCAGGCCCAGCAGCGTCCGGACGTGCCACTCCGCCACCCGTGTGACCGGCACGTCGTGCCACGGCGACCCCCACCACCGCAGCCCGAGCGCCGCGACCGCGAGCAGGGCCGCGGCCGTGCCCGCCTCACGCAGGCGCGGCAGCTCGCGGGGTGCGGGGCGGGGCCGCCGCCGGGCCGGCGGGGCCGGGGAGGACACCGCGCTCATCACCGCTCCTCCGCTCCTGCCCGGACCCGCAACGCTGCCCGGAACGCTAGGCAGTGGCGGGGAGCCGGTCGCCAGTGCGAGCCCCCGGATCCGGGCGCACCATCCCCCCGGCCCGGGTGGGGCCAGCACCACCCCCGGATCGCCCGGGCCGGGGCCGGGGACCCTGCCCACCCGGGCCGGATCGCCCTGGGCTCGTGTCGCGCGCGCTTGCTACCGTCGCCGTCGCGTTCGCGTCACGAAGGGCATGCTCATGATCACCGGAAGTCTCGTCGCGCTGGTCACTCCCATGCGGGAGGACGGCTCGATCGACCACGAGGCGCTGGAGCGGCTCGTCGAGCGGCAGGTGCTGGCCGGGACCGCGGCGATCGTGTCCGTGGGCACGACCGGCGAGTCCTCCACGCTGTCGGTCGAGGAGCACACGGACGTCATCCGCCGCACGATCGACGTCGTCGGCGGCCGGGTCCCGGTCATCGCGGGCACCGGCGCGAACAACACGGACGAGGCCATCCACCTCACCCGGTCCGCCGCGGCGGCCGGCGCCGACGGTGCGCTGCTCGTCACGCCGTACTACAACAAGCCCCCGCAGGAGGGGCTGTTCCGGCACTTCAAGAAGGTCGCCGAGGCCGTCGACATCCCGCAGTACCTCTACAACGTCCCCGGCCGCACCGCCTGCGACATGCTGCCCTCGACCGTGGAGCGGCTCGCCGAGGTGCCGAACATCGTCGGGCTCAAGGAGGCCAAGGGCGACCTGGACCGGGTGCGCGACCTGGTCGCGCTGGGGCTGACCGACTTCGCCCTCTACTCCGGGGACGACGCCACCGCCCGCGCCAGCATGCTCGCCGGCTTCCACGGCGACATCTCGGTCACCGCGAACGTCGCGCCCGAGCAGATGGCGCGGATGTGCAAGGCCGCCATCTCCGGCGACGACGAGGAGGCGGCCGCCATCGACGCCGACCTCGCCGGCCTGCACCGGGCCCTGTTCGCCGAGCCCAACCCGATCCCGGTGAAGTGGGCGCTGGCCGAGATGGGCCTGATGCCCCGAGGCATCCGGCTGCCGCTGGTCCCGCTCGACGAGTGGCACCACGAGGACGTGCGCGCCGCGCTGCGCACCGCGGGGCTGCTCGACTGACGGCGGCCGGGCTCAGCCGCCCGGGCCAGGGCGTGCCGGCGGCCGTGCAGCCACGCGGCGAACTCCGGTAGGTCCGGCTCGGCGTCCCGGGGGACGGGAGGGCGCGGTCCGCGCGTCTCGACGCGCGGCGGCCCGAGCAGGCGGACGACGACGGCGGGCCCCGCCCCGCCGTCCTCCCCCCGTCCCGGCCCGTCCGGGTCCATCCGCGTCCTCCCGTCCACGGGGAAGGAGCCCAGGAGGGCAGCGCCCGATACGTCCGGCGGCGCCCGTTCGGCCGGTTCCGCCGTTCGCGTCAGACCCGTTCGCCCATCATGAGCAGGTGCTCGGACTCCCGGAGGGGTGAGGTCGGCGGCGACCGTGCCGTAGCCGCCGGAGGCCCGCAGCGCGCGGTGCCTGGGGCCGACGGCGCGGATCGGGTCGGTGGTCGGGGTGCTCATGGGGCTCCTCGTCGGGTGCTCTCGCGGTGATGCCGGTCACGGGGAGCGTGGCGGGGGAGCGTGTGCGGAGGAGTAATCGGCGCGGGGCTACCCTGGGTCCGCGTGAGCGCTGTGCTGTCAGGGTCCGTCTTCCCGGCCCTCGAACCGCTTCTGCCGCGGGTGTCCAAGCCCGTGCAGTACGTCGGCGGCGAGCTGAACGCGCAGACCAGACCGTGGGAGTCCGCCGAGGTGCGGTGGGCGCTGCTGTACCCGGACGCGTACGAGGTCGGCCTGCCCAACCAGGGCGTGATGATCCTCTACGAGGTCCTCAACGAGCGCGCCGACGCCCTCGCCGAGCGCTGCTACGCCGTCTGGCCGGATCTCGAGGGGCTCATGCGCGAGCACGGGGTCCCGGCCTTCACGGTCGACTCGCACCGCCCGATCGGCGCGTTCGACCTGCTCGGCGTCAGCTTCTCCACCGAGCTGGGCTACACCAACCTGCTGACCACGCTCGACCTCGCCGGTATTCCGCTGCACGCGGCCGACCGCGACGAGAGCCACCCCGTCGTCGTCGCGGGCGGGCACGCCGCCTTCAACCCGGAGCCGATCGCCGACTTCGTCGACGTCGCCGCGCTGGGGGACGGCGAGGAGGTGGTCGGCGACATCACGGACGTCGTCAAGGCGTGGAAGGCCGAGGGACGCCCGGGTGGCCGCCGCGAGCTGCTCCTGCGGCTGGCGAACACCGACGGCTGCTACGTCCCGTCGCTGTACTCGGTGACCTACTCCGGCGGCGCGATCGCCGCGGTCACGCCCGAGGCGGGGGCCCCGGCCACCGTCCAGAAGCGCACCACCAGCGACCTCGACGAGTGGCCCTACCCGAAGGCGCCGCTCGTCCCGTTGGCCGAGACCGTGCACGAGCGGGCCAGCGTGGAGATCTTCCGCGGCTGCACCCGCGGCTGCCGGTTCTGCCAGGCGGGCATGATCACCCGCCCGGTGCGCGAGCGGTCGCTGCCGGGGATCGGCGCGATGGTCGACGCCGCCGTGCGGGCCTCCGGGTTCGACGAGGTCGGCCTGCTGTCGCTGAGCAGCGCCGACCACTCCGAGATCGCCGACATCACCAAGGGGCTGGCGGACCGCTACGAGGGCACCAACACCTCGCTCTCGCTGCCCAGCACCCGCGTCGACGCCTTCAACATCGACCTCGCGAACGAGATCAGCCGCAACGGTCGCCGCTCCGGGCTCACCTTCGCCCCCGAGGGCGGGTCCGAGCGGATCCGCCGGGTGATCAACAAGATGGTGTCGGAGGAGGACCTCATCCGCACCGTCTCCGAGGCCTTCGCGCAGGGCTGGCGGCAGGTCAAGCTCTACTTCATGTGCGGGCTGCCCACCGAGGAGGACGAGGACGTCCTCGAGATCGCGGGCATGGCGCACCGGGTCATCCAGGCCGGCCGCGCCGCCTCGGGTCGCAACGACGTGCGCTGCACCATCTCCATCGGCGGTTTCGTCCCGAAGCCCCACACGCCGTTCCAGTGGGCGGCGCAGGCGCACCCGGACGTCGTCGACGCCCGGCTGCGCAAGCTCCGCGAGGCCGTGAACAGCAACAAGAAGCTCGGCCGCAACATCGGCATGCGCTACCACGACGGGCAGCCCTCGCTCATCGAGGGCCTGCTCGCCCGCGGCGACCGCCGGGTCGGCGCGGTGATCGAGCGGGTGTGGCGCGAGGGCGGCCGGTTCGACGGCTGGTCCGAGCACTTCTCGTACGAGCGTTGGACCACCGCGGCGAAGGCCGAGCTGGAGCCGTTGGGCGTCTCGCTGGAGTGGTTCACCACCCGGGAGCGCGAGGAGGGCGAGATCCTGCCCTGGGACCACCTCGACTCCGGGCTGGAGCGGGACTGGCTCTGGGCGGACTGGCAGGACGCGCTGTCCGGCCGGGAGCAGGACGACTGCCGCTGGACCCCCTGCTTCGACTGCGGGGTGTGCCCGTCGACGGGCGCCGACATCGAGGTCGGGCCGAGCGGGACGACGCTGCTCCCGCTGACGGTGGTGAACCCCGTCGGGCGGGAGCTGGGTGGCTGAGGAACCGCAGCCGGCCGGTTCCCAGTCGGCGGGCACCCGGCAGATCACCGTCCGCGTCGCGGACGAGCGCGACGTCGAGGCCCTCGCCAGGCTCCGCCGCGCCTGGACCGAGGAGCGGGCCGGGCGCCCCGTCCCGGACCAGGCGTTCGAGGCGGCGTTCGCGCAGTGGGCGCGCGTCGAGCAGCCCCGGCGGACCTTCTGGCTGGCCGAGATCGGCAGCGACCGGGCCGGCTGGACGCCGATCGGCTCGATCAACGTCGTGGAGATCGTCCCGATGCCCCGCCCCGGGACGCGCGCGGGGAGGGTCGGGCAGGTGGGCAACGCCTTCGTCCTCGAGGCCTTCGCCGACCGCGGGGTCCCGCGCGCCCTGCTGCAGGCCGTCGTCGACCACGCCCGGGAGCGCCGCTACCGGCGGCTGATCCTCGCGCCGACCGCCCGCAGCACGACCTTCTACCGACGCGCGGGCTTCCGGCCGGCGGGGGAGACCCTGCTGGTCCTCGAGCCCGGTCCGGAGTAGCCGGTCAGACCACACCCCGGTGTTGCAGGTAGCGGAACATCCCGATCCCGGGCAGCACCGGCAGCCAGTAGGTCAGCAGCCGCGAGGTCAGGGTCGCCGCGACCGCGGGCGCGGGGGCCACGCCGACGGCGACGAGTCCGGCGACGAGCAGCGCCTCCACCGCGCCGAGGCCACCCGGCGTCGGGGCGATGTGCCCGAGGGTCTGCCCGACGACGAACACCACCAGCACCTCCAGCCACGGGAAGTGCGGGTCGAAGGCGGCCAGGCAGGTGGCCAGGCCGAGCGCGGACACCAGGTGGTACGCGGCCGCGCCGCCGAAGAGCTGCGCCGCCCGCAGCGGGCGCCGGATCGCCCCCCACAGCTCGCGGACGACCTGCAGCCCGGGCCGGACGATCCGCCGTCGGCCGAGCGGTGACCCGAGGACGAGCCCGGCCAACACGAGGATCCCGGCGATCGCCCCCAGCAACGGCCAGCCGGTGGGGATCTTCACGAACCGGAGCGTCCCGGTGATGCCCACCGCGAACACCCCGACCACGCAGATCACGGCCGAGACCGCGCCCGTCGCGGCGAGGTTCAGCATCGTCACGCCGACGGCGAGCGAGCGACGCATCCCCAGCTTCTCCATGAACGCGATGTTGATCCCGAAGAAGCCGACGCCGCCGGGCGTGGTGCGGCCGGTGAAGGCCGCGGCGACCTGCACCTCCACGGTGCGCCGGAACGGCAGATGGGCGTCGCAGGAGCCCAGCAGGGACACCGCGGACAGCACGATGGCCAGCATCCCGGTGAACACGGCCAGCGCGAGCCACCACCAGTTGGCGTCGCGGAGCAGGCTGACCGTCTCCGGCAGATCGGCGAGCTGCGGCAGCAGGAGGTAGATCGCGCCGCCCAGGAAGAGCATCGTGACCAGCGCGCGCGGCCGGACGGGCGACGGGTAGCTCGGCAGCGGCCGCCCGATCCGGTCGGCCAGTGCCTCGCGCAGCTCGCTGAACAGGTAGTGGCCCTCGGCGATCTGCTCCCGGACCCCGCGGTGCAGGGCGAGGGGCTGCAGGTAGGCCAGCGCGGCCTCGAGCCGGTCCGCGGACAGGGTGCGGTGCGCCGCCGACACGGTCCGGTCGACGCCCACGATGGAGACGAGGGTGATCAGCACGTCGGCGAGGTCCTGGGCCAGCAGCGACGGGCTCGCCCCCACCTGGCCGAAGGTGAAGTTCAGCAGCCAGGGGTCCCCGTCGGCGTCCACCAGGATGTTGTCGGCCTGCAGGTCGTGGTGGGCGATGTGGGCCCGGCCGAGGATCGCGACCTGTGCGCACACCGCGTCGAGCAGGCGGTCGTCGATCTGCGCGGCGGGCAGGTCGGCGAGCCGGCGGCCCTCGACCACCCGGTGGACCAGCACCGGCGAGCCGTGCTGGATCACGCAGGCGAGCTCCACGGGCGGGGTCCGCACCCCCGCGGCCTCGGCCAGGCGCGACACGTAGGCCTCGTGCTCCACCTCGTGGTGCGTGCTCGACACCCGGGGCACGTCCTGGACGTCGATCGTCGCGAGCAGCCGGCGGAACCGGTACCAGGGGCCCGCCCGCCGGTGCAGCCGCGCCACGGCGCGCGCCCGGAGCCGCTTGCCGTCGCGGGTGGTGATGGTGAAGCGGCGCGGGCCCAGCAGGTGGGTGCGCTCCTCGTGGATCTCGTCCGGGCACAGCCCGGCCTCCTCCAGGGTGCGCCGCACGGCCTCGACGGACGTCCGGCGCCCCGGCGCGCCGCCGACGAGGTGCGACGCCGACCCCGCGCCCCAGCCGACCAGCGCGCCGGCGAACACGGCGAGCGGCAGCACGCCCAGGTACACCTCGGCCAGCGCGACGGCGACCGCCACGACCCAGGCGACGGACGTGGCCTTGCGCGGCAGGTAGGGGGCGACAGCGGTGACGAGGGCCGCCGCGACGGCGGTGTGGGTGGCGGCGAAGGCGAACCCCTCGGGGCCCGGGAGCCGCAGGCCGAGCTCGCCCACCAGCTCGGGTGGCACCGGCCGGGTGGGCACGACGTGCCCGAGCGCCGTCGTCACCAGCCAGGCGACCGTGCCGGCCGCGATGAGCTGCAGCGCCGCGCGGACGTGTTTGACGTACAGGGCGACGGCCGCCGCCCCGGCCACGCCGGCCCACGACCCGACCCACAGCAGCCCCACGGCGACCGGGGTGAAGCCGGCGGGGAGGGCGCCGATCTCCTCGAAGATCGCCGCCTCGACGGGGTTGACGGCGCCGTCGGCCGCGAGCGCGCACAGCGTGACGACCGCGGCCGCGAGGACGATCCGCACGACGTCGCCGGGCCGGCGGCCGACGGAGAACCGCCGCAGCGAGCGGGGCCCGGGCGCGGGGACCGGGCCCTCGGCGGAATCCTCGGCGGAATCCTCGGCGGGATCCTCGGCGTGTTCCTGCTGCCGGTCGTCCGTCCGGCCCTCCCGTCGTGCCGCGTCGCCCGTCCTGCGCGGGCCGCCGCCGGCCCGCTGGCCGCCGCCGTCCCCGGCGCCGTCCCCCGCGCCGTCCCCGGCCTGCTCGGCGGCCCGTTCCTCGAGGCTGCTGCTCTCGTCCACGCTCCCGACCTCGCCCTCGACCCCGCTCCCGTTCCCGTTCCGCCGCGCCCGGCGTCCGTACCGACTGCGACGAGTGTGTCCCCGCAACCCGCGCGGCCCAACCGCCGGATCGGGGCTCCGTCGCCGGCCGCCCGGGTGGCGCGGCCGGTGGGCCGGGCGGCGGGACCACGGGGGCCGGGGCCTACCCTCCTCCCGTGGCTCGAGTGCGACCCGGGGAGGCCGCGAACCCCGCCCCGCCGACGGTGCAGCGCGTCCGCGTGCGCTTCGCCAAGCGCGGGCGGCTGCGGTTCCTGTCGCACCGTGACGTGGCCCGCAGTGTGGAGCGCGCGGTGCGCCGCGCGGGCGTCCCCGTGTCGCACTCGCACGGCTTCAGCCCGCACCCGCGCATCTCGTGGATCGGCGCGGCCCCGACCGGCACGGCCAGCGAGGCCGAGTACCTCGAGATCGGCCTGACCCGCGAGGTCGATCCGGAGGTGGTGCGGGCGGCGCTCGACGCGGCGCTGCCCGCGGGCCTCGACATCCTCGACGCCGTGGTCGCCGAGCCGCCGGCCCTCGCGGACCGGATCGACGCGAGCCTCTGGCGGATCGTCCTGCCCGGTGTCCCCGAGGCGGCGTTGCGGGCGGCGGTCGAGGCGCTCCTGGCCCGCGACACGCTCGTGGTCGAGCGGGTCATGCCGGCCGGGCGGCGGGAGATCGACGTCCGGGCGGCGGTCGTGTCGGCAACCGTCACGGCCTGCGACGACGTGCCCGTGGCAGGCCCGCCGGAGGGTGACGTACCGGGCGGAGTCACACCGGAACCGGACGCCGCCGGACCGGACTGTGCGATACTGACGGCGGTCGTACGGCAGACGACACCCGCTGTTCGACCCGACGACGTGTTGGGTGCTCTCGACGTTGTCGCAGGCCTGAAGCCGCCGGTGCCCGCGAAGGCGACCCGGATGGCGCAGGGCCTGCTCGACGACCGGGGCCGCCTCACCGATCCGCTCGGACCGGGCCGGGTCACCGCCCGGGCCTGACCGCCGCGGAGCGGTGCCGCCGCCGGCCCGGGGTGGGTCGGCCGGACGCGGCGTCGAGCACCGCCGAGCGACCAGGATTGCCCGGCCCGCACCGCGGGACGGGAGAACGCGTGAGGCCCCTGTGCGGCCGCCCTCGAAGGGCGCCCGGGGGCGAAGGAGTTGGATGTCGATCAACGATGCGCCCGCCGGGGGTTCCGGCGGGCAGTTCTCCGTGTCGGAACTGCCGGAGAAGCTGCGTGTGCACGCCCTCGCCCGGCTGATCGGGCGGACCAGCAAGGAGGTCCTCGCGGCGCTCGCCGAGCTCGGCAACGCCGCGCGGAGCGCGCAGGCCGGCGTCGACCGGAAGACGGCGGAGCAGGTCGTCACCGCGCTGCTCGGCGAGCGGGCCGCCGCCGGGGCCGCCACCCAGCCCGGCGCCGAGCCGGCCGCCGAGCCGGGGTCCCGGTCCGCCGCCCCCGAGTCGGACACCACGGAGGAGACCGCAGCGCCGGAGACGGTCGCCGCGGCCGAGACCGGCGGTGCGACCCTCGCCGAGGAGTCCTCCCCGGCCGCCGAGCAGCCCGCCGCCGAGCAGCCCGGCGCGGACACCCCGGCCGCGCAGACCGAGGGCCCCCTCTCGCCGGTCTTCGCCCCGCCCGCCCCGCTCTTCCAGGCTCCCCTGCCCGATGCCGCTCCCGCCCGCGGTCGGCGCCGGAAGGCCGCCGCGCCCGCCGCGCCCGCCGCTTCCGCCGAGGAGGCCGGGACCGCCGAGGACACCGGTGCCGGCCCCGCCGAGGACGAGGCCGCCCCGAAGCCCCGCCGCACCCGCCGCCGCGGCGGTGGCAAGGCCGAGCCGGAGGCCGCCGAGGAGACGACCGAGACCCCCGCCGAGGCCACCGCGCCGGCGGACGAGTCGGAGACGAGTGACGACACGGAGGTGGCCGACGCCTCCGACACTTCCGACACCTCCGATGCGGCCGACGAGGGCGACGACGAGGCCGCGGGCCGCCGCCGTCGGCGCCGGGGCCGGCGTGGCCGTGGCCGTGGCCGCGGCGAGAACGGCGAGGCCGGCGAGGACGCCGACGGCGAGGCCGGGGACGGCACCGAGGACGCCGACACCGCGGACTCCGACGAGTCGGCCGACGACGCCGACACCGAGGACGAGGACGGCGACGAGGAGGGCGACGCCGGCGGTTCGCGCCGCCGCCGTCGTCGCCGTCGTCGCCGCGGCGCGGGCGACCCGTCCGACGAGCGCGGCGACGACGACCCGCCGAACACCGTCACGAAGGTCCGGCAGGGCCGGGACAAGGACCGGGACAAGGACCGGGACAAGGACCGGGACTCCCGCGACTCCGGCGACGACGGGGTGCAGTCCGTCCGCGGCTCCACCCGGCTCGAGGCCAAGCGCCAGCGCCGCCGGGACGGTCGCGACGCCGGCCGCCGGCGCCCGCCGATCCTGTCCGAGGCCGAGTTCCTGGCCCGGCGCGAGTCCGTCGAGCGGTCGATGGTGGTCCGGCAGAGCGGGCCGCGCACCGAGATCGGCGTGCTCGAGGACGGGGTGCTCGTCGAACACTTCGTCGCCGACGCCGGCAACGGGTCGTCGGACCGGTCGGCCCCCGCCTCGATGGTCGGCAACATCTACCTCGGCCGCGTGCAGAACGTGCTGCCGAGCATGGAGGCCGCGTTCGTCGACATCGGCCGCGGCCGCAACGCCGTGCTCTACGCCGGCGAGGTCGACTGGGACGCCGCCGGGCTCAACGGCAAGGCCCGCCGCATCGAGCAGGCCCTCAGCAGCGGCGACAGCGTGCTCGTCCAGGTCACGAAGGACCCGGTCGGGCACAAGGGCGCCCGGCTGACCACCCAGATCAGCCTGGCCGGCCGCTTCCTGGTCTACGTGCCGAGCGGCGGCGCGGCGGGGATCTCCCGCAAGCTGCCCGACGTCGAGCGCAAGCGCCTCAAGGACATGCTCAAGGAGATCGTCCCGGCCGACGCCGGCGTGATCATCCGTACGGCCTCCGAGGGCGTGAGCCACGAGGCCCTGGAGCGCGACGTCCGCCGGCTGCAGGCGCAGTGGGAGGTCGTCAAGGCGAAGGCCGAGAAGACGGGCCCGAAGGCGCCGAAGGCCCCCGCGCTGCTCTACGAGGAGCCGGACCTGCTGGTCAAGGTCGTCCGGGACCAGTTCAACGAGGACTTCTCCTCGCTGATCGTGTCCGGTGACGACGCGTGGGAGACCGTCTCGGACTACGTCGAGCACGTCGCTCCGGAGCTGGCCGACCGGCTGCACCGGCACGTCGGTCCGAAGGACGTCTTCGCCGAGTACCGGATCGACGAGCAGCTGCTCAAGGCGCTGGACCGCAAGGTCTGGCTGCCCTCGGGCGGCACGCTGGTGATCGACCGGACCGAGGCCATGACGGTCATCGACGTCAACACCGGCAAGTTCACCGGCTCCGGGGGCAACCTCGAGGAGACCGTCACGCGGAACAACCTGGAGGCGGCGGAGGAGATCGTCCGCCAGCTCCGGCTCCGCGACATCGGCGGCATCATCGTGGTCGACTTCATCGACATGGTGCTCGAGGCCAACCGGGACCTGGTGCTGCGCAGGCTGACCGAGTGCCTGGCCCGGGACCGCACCCGGCACCAGGTGGCCGAGGTCACCTCGCTGGGCCTGGTGCAGATGACCCGCAAGCGGGTCGGCGGCGGGCTGCTCGAGCACTTCTCCACCCCGTGCGAGCACTGCCGTGGCCGGGGCGTGATCGTCTCGACCGACGGCGACCACGTGCACGTCGTGAACGGCAGCGCCGGTGGCGGTGGCGGCGTGGAGGGCGGCCGCAAGCGCGGCCGGCGCCGCGGCGAGGACCGCGACCGCGCCGAGCACACGCACACACCGGACACCCGCAGCGCGGCGGCGGCCGCCGCCGAGATCGTCGCGGCCGCACGGCACGCGGGCGGGAGCGCACCGGCCGACGTCGCCGACGTCGCCGACGTCGAGGACACCGACACCCCGGCGGGCCTGGCCGGTCCGGCCGCGGTCGTCGAGGTGGTCGAGGCCACCCCGGCGCCGGTCGCCGAGGCCCCCGAGGCGCCCGCGGGCATGGACGAGCCGGACACCGGTCGTCCCGCCCGGCGGCGTGGGCGGCGCCGGGCCGAGCGCCCGGCGGGCAGCTCCGGCAACGCCGAGGCCGTCGTCGTGACGGCGGAGGTGCCGGAGGAGCCCGCGACGGACTCCGGGGGGGTCGCGGAGCCGGCGGCTCCGGAGACCGCTCCGGTCGAGGCGGCCCCGGCCGCGGAGGCGGCGCCCCAGGACGTGTCTGCGACCGCGACGTCGAACGGGCACGCCCCGGAGCCCGCGGCGGCGGCCCCCGCCGTGAGCGAGGTCACCGAGTCGGCGGCGTCGATCGAGGCGAGTGGGTCCACCGGGTCCACCGAGCCGGCCGACGCCCCGGCCCGGCCCGAGAAGCGCCGCCGGGTCACCCGCTCGGCCGGCGCGCCGAGCACGGCGGCCGAGCCGGTCGTCGTGACGGCGCCGCTGCCGGACTCCGGCAGCGGTTCCGGCCCGGCCGCCCCCGCGCACCCGGAGCCCGCGAACGACACCGCGGTGACCTCCCGTCCGCGCAGGTCGCGGCGGGCGGCGTCGCGCCCGGCGGGTCCGCCGAGCGAGGGCGAGGCGGCCGGCACCGGCACCGTCACGGTGACCTCGTCCGTCGGGGCCGGCACGCAGGACGGCCCCGCGGGATCGACCGGGGGGGACCCGGTTTGACCCTGCGATTTCCCCTTCCGTACCCTGGGAGTCAAGGAGCCGCGGCCCAGTGCTGCGGCGTGCGTGCCGCGCCCCGTTCGTCGGGACCGGGCCGCCCATGAGTCCCCCCGAGAGTTTCAGGAGTCGTGCGTCAACGATGTACGCGATCGTCAAGACCGGCGGTAAGCAGTACAAGGTGGCCGTCGACGACGTGCTGACCGTCGAGAAGATCGACGGCGAGCCCGGCGCCGAGATCAGCCTGCCCGCCGTGCTGCTCGTGGACGGCGACAAGCTGACCACGGATACGGATGCACTGGCCAAGGCCTCGGTGACCGCAACGGTCGTCGAGCACACCAAGGGCCCGAAGATCCGGATCCACAAGTTCAAGAACAAGACCGGGTACCACAAGCGTCAGGGCCACCGTCAGCCGCTGACCAAGGTCCAGGTCACCGGCATCAGCGCGTAAGGAGACCTGCGCCATGGCTCACAAGAAGGGTGCGTCCAGCTCCCGCAACGGGCGCGACTCGAACGCTCAGCGGCTGGGCGTCAAGCGGTTCGGCGGTCAGACCGTCAACGCCGGCGAGATCCTGATCCGCCAGCGTGGCACCAAGTTCCACCCGGGCGACGGTGTCGGCCGCGGTGGCGACGACACGCTCTTCGCGCTCGTCGAGGGTGCCGTCCAGTTCGGCCACAAGCGCGGCCGCAAGGTCGTCAACGTGGTGCCGGTCGAGGCCTGAGGCCCGACCACCACAGGCAGTTCGCGAGCGGCGGGCCCCGGGCTGGGGTCCGCCGCTCGTGTCGTCTGGGCGGCTCCGCCGCCGGGACGGAGAGGAGTAGTCAGACATGTCGCGGTTCGTCGACCGGGTCGTCGTGCACGCCACCGCGGGGGCGGGCGGCAACGGCTGCGCGTCGATCCACCGCGAGAAGTTCAAGCCGCTCGGCGGTCCGGACGGGGGCAACGGCGGCCGCGGCGGCTCGGTGGTGCTCGTCGTCGACCCGGGCGTGCACACCCTGCTCGACTTCCACCACCGCCCGCACGCCGCCGCGAAGAACGGCAAGCAGGGGCAGGGCGGGTTCCGGGCCGGCGCCAACGCCGAGGACCTGGAGCTGCGCGTCCCGGACGGCACCGTGGTGTTCGACCAGCGCGGCGAGATCGTCGCGGACCTGGTCGGGCCGGGCACCCGGTTCGTCGCCGCCGAGGGCGGCCGGGGCGGGCTGGGCAACGCCGCACTGGCCTCGCAGGCGCGCCGGGCCCCGGGGTTCGCGCTGCTCGGCGAGCCGGGCGAGGCCCGCGACCTCACCCTCGAGCTCCGTTCCATGGCCGACGTCGGCCTGGTCGGTTTCCCGTCCGCCGGCAAGTCCTCGCTGGTCGCGGCCCTGTCCGCGGCCCGGCCGAAGATCGCGGACTACCCGTTCACCACGCTCGTCCCGCAGCTCGGCGTGGTCACCGCCGGTGACTCCGCCGACGGCACCGTGTTCACCGTCGCCGACGTCCCGGGCCTCATCCCCGGCGCCTCCGAGGGGCGCGGGCTCGGCCTGGACTTCCTGCGCCACATCGAGCGCTGCTCCGTGCTGGTGCACGTCGTCGACTGCGCCACCTTCGAACCGGGCCGCGACCCCGTGGCCGACGTCCAGGCCCTCGAGGACGAGCTCGCCCGCTACACCCCGGCGCTGGGCGGCGACCTCGCCGACCGGCCCCGGCTCGTCGCGCTCAACAAGATCGACGTGCCCGACGCCGCCGACATGGTCGAGATCGTGACCGCCGACCTGCAGGAACGCTTCGGTTGGCCGATCTTCCCGATCTCCACCGCCAGCCGGAAGGGCCTGCGCGAGCTGGCCTTCGCGATGGGCGAGCAGGTCGCGGCCTACCGGGCCGCGCAGCCCGTGGTCGAACCGACGCGGATCGTGCTGCGCCCGCAGGCCGTCGACGACGCCGGGTTCACCGTGGAACCGGACCCGCAGCTCGAGGGCGGCTTCCTGGTGCGCGGCCCGCGGCCCGAGCGCTGGATCCGGCAGACGAACTTCGACAACGACGAGGCCGTCGGCTACCTGGGCGACCGGCTCGCCCGGCTCGGCGTGGAGGACGCGCTCGCCGAGGCCGGCGCCGTGCCGGGTTGCCCGGTCACGATCGGGGACGTCACGTTCGACTGGCAGCCCAGCACCCCCGCCGGGATCGCGCGGGTCATGTCCGGCCGCGGCACGGACGCCCGCGTGGAGGGCGGATCGGTGCGGGTCAGCGCCGCGGAGCGCAAGCTCGCGAAGCTCGCCCGCCGCAGGCACCTCACGGACGCCGAGCTGGCCGAGGGCGCGAGCTACGCCCACGAGGCCCGCTGGACCAACGACGCCGGCGACGAGGACGACGAGGAGCTCTTCGAGCTCGGCGAGGACGAGCTGGAGGTCTGGGCGGACTCCGACGACCAGGACGGGGCCCGGTGAGCGGAGCGGCGCAACTCGGTCGCCCGGCAGTGCCGACTCGCGGGATGGTCTGCCGGTGACCGACACCCGCAGGCTGCTCGGCGACGCCCGCCGGGTCGTCGTCAAGGTGGGGTCGTCGTCGTTGACCAGCCTGGCCGGTGGGCTCGACCCCGCCCGCCTGCACCGGCTGGTCGACGCGCTCGCGGCCCGGCGCGCCGCCGGATCGCAGGTCGTCCTGGTCAGCTCCGGTGCGATCGCGGCCGGCCTGGCGCCGCTCGGGCTGGCCCGCCGGCCCCGGGACCTGGCCACCCAGCAGGCCGCGGCGAGCGTGGGGCAGCTGCTGCTCGCGCACGCGTACTCGGCCTCGTTCCTGCGCCACGACCAGCGGATCGGGCAGGTCCTGCTCACCGCGGACGACATGATCCGCCGCTCGCACTACCGCAACGCCCAGCGCACCCTCGAACGGCTGCTGGGGCTCGACGTCATCCCTGTCGTCAACGAGAACGACACCGTGGCCACGGACGAGATCCGCGTCGGCGACAACGACCGGCTCGCCGCCCTCGTCGCGCACATCGTCGGGGCGGACGGGCTGGTCCTGCTCAGCGACGTCGACGGGCTCTACGACGGCGATCCCCGCCGCGCCGGCGCCACCCTGCTCGCCGAGGTCGACTCGCCCGCCGACCTCGATGCTGTCGCGGTGGCGAAGCCCGGTCAGGGCAGCCTCGGCACCGGCGGGATGGCCACGAAGATCACGGCGGCGGCGATGGCGTCGGCCTCGGGGATCCCGGTGCTGCTCGCCGCGGCCGACGAGGTGGCCGACGCCCTCGACACGGAGGGGCCGAAGGTCGGCACCGCGTTCCGGGCGTCCGGGCGGCGGATGTCCGCGCGGCTGTTCTGGATGAAGCACGCCGCCGACGTCCGCGGGCGCCTCGACCTCGACGCGGGCGCCGTGAGCGCGGTGGTCGAGCGGCGGCGGTCGCTGCTGGCGCCGGGCGTGCACGGCCTCGACGGCGACTTCGTCTCCGGCGACGTCGTCGACCTGGTCGGGCCGTACGGCGCGGTCGTTGCCCGGGGCGTGGTCAACTACGACGCCGCGGAGCTGCCGGGCATCATCGGGCGGCGCTCGTCGGACCTGCCCCGCCACTACCGGCGGGAGATCGTCCACGCCGACGACCTCGTGCTCCTCTGAGCGGGTCCCGGGCGTCGGACCACGGATGCGGTGGACGGCCGGACGGGGGCAGACTCGGCGGATGACCGACCCGGACCAGGCCCGTGCGCGGCTGGTGCGCGGCCTCCGCGCGCACGGCTGCGCGCTCACCCCGGCCGTGGTCGAGGCCTTCCTGGCCGTGCCGCGGCACCTGTTCCTGCCCGACGTCCCGATCGACGACGCCTACGCCGACGAGGCGGTGCCGACCCAGGTCGTCGACGGAATCGCGACCAGCTCGGCGTCGCAGCCCTCGATGATGGCGATCATGCTCGAGCAGCTCGCGCCGGCCCCGGGGCACCGCGTCCTGGAGATCGGCGCCGGCACCGGGTACAACGCCGCGCTCCTCACCCGGCTCGTCGGGCCGTCCGGCCGGGTCGTGTCGGTGGACATCGATGCAGAGCTGGTCGAGGACGCCACGCGGCACCTCGCGCAGGCGGGGGTCACCGGCGTCGACCTGCGGGTCGGCGACGGCGCGCTCGGGGTGCCCGAGGCCGCCCCCTACGACCGTGTCGTGCTCACCGTCGGCAGCTGGGACCTCCGGCCCGAGTGGGTGGCCCAGCTCGCGCCGGGCGGGCGGCTGCTGCTCCCGCTCACCGTCCGGGGCAGCCAGCTGTCGGTGGCGTTCGACCTGCGGCCCGACGGGGTGCTGGAGAGCCGTTCGGTGCGCAGCTGCGCGTTCATCCGGCTGCGCGGGGCGGGAGCGGGGCCGGAGGCGACCGAGCGGGTGGGCCCCGGGTGGGCCGCCCAGGTGCAGGAGGGCACCCGGCCCGATCTCGAGGCGGTTGCCGCGCTGCTCGACGAGCCGCGGAAGCTGCACCGCTCGACCGGGAGCCTGGATCGCGCGGACGTCTGGGACGGGCTGGGGCTGTGGATCATGCTGGCCGTCCCCGGCGCCCTGCGGCTGCTGACCGGCGACGCCGAGGACCCGCCCGGGCACTGGCTGGTCCCGACCGGACAGGGCCGCGCGACGGTGGCGGTCGCGGTGCCGGGCGGGCTCGCCGCGCTGGTGACCGAGCCCGCGGGGGTGCGCGCCTTCGGGCCCGAGGGCGAGACGGCCGTGCAGCTGCTGCGGGCGGGGGTCGAGGCCTGGCACGCGGCCGGCCGTCCGCACGCGGCGGACCTGCGGATCCTCGCCGTGCCCGCCGGGGCGGCGCTGCCCGGCGAGGGCGCGGTCGTCGAGAAGGAGCTCAGCCGGCTGGTGGTGACACCGGCACCAGCCTGACCAGCGGGACCTCCCGCTCGGTCCGGCGCTGGTAGCCCGCGTCGTCGCGGTGGCGCGAGGTGATCCGCTCCCACAGCACCGGCCGCTCGTCGGGCCCACGTTCTCGGCCCGGCGCGGCTCGCGCGGGCCGCCGCGCACCGAGAGCTGCACCTCGGGGCGGTCGCACAGGTTGAACAACCAGGCCGGGTGGCGGCCGTCGCCGCCGCGCGGAGCCGCCACCACGAGCGTGTCGCCCTCCACCAGCGGCGCGGTGAGCAGGACCGGACGGGGCTCGCCGTTGCGCCGGCCGACGGTGGTCAGCTCGAGGACGGGCGTCCCGCGGCGTCGCGGCCGACGCGGCCCCCGGGTCGCCTTGAGCAGCAGGCGGTGTGCGGCGTTCATGCCCTTCAGCACGAGATCATGAGGCACGTCCCGAGCCCAGGGACCCCCGGCCGGGTAACGACGGTCGGGGGCGGGGCGAACCGAACGGGGTGAACGGCGGGGAGAGCGGGCGGGACCGGCGGCGAGGCGTGCTCCTGGAGCCGCCTGCGGGCCGGTGGACGACCCGGTCAGTGGGGACCCGGCTGCCGTGGTCGGCGCGGCCGCCGCGAGCCGTGCCGATCCCGATCGAGGACGTCCTGCGGATCCGGCGCGCGGTGAGCGTCGCGCTGGACCGGTACCCCGGCCCGGTGGGCCGGCTGATCGCCGCGGAGCTGCTCGACTACGCCGACCAGGGCTGGCGCGGGGAGGCCGAGGGCCTGTCCGAGCGGCTGGTCGCGGACCTGCTCGGCGAGACCCCGCCGGGGCGCTGAGGCGCGGTGCCGGGGCGCGGTGCTGGGGCGCTGGGGCGCGGTGCTGGGGCGCGGTGCGGACCTGCCGGGGGGACAGCGGGGGGTGGACCGAGCCGCTGGGCTGAGCCCTGCGCTGACCGGCCGGGAACCGGGGGGAGCGGCCGGACGGGCCGGGGCGACGTCATCGGCGCCCCAGGCCTCGCCGGCCTGCCGCGCGGCAGGCGCGCGGGTGCGGCTCAGGCGCCGGCGGAGGCGGCGTGCTTGCCGATGAGGGTGCCGAGGCGGGGGAGGGCCTCCTCGACGTTCTTGCGGGCGTTCGGGCGCAGCTTGGCATAGGCCTTCTTCAGCGCGTCCGAGCTGGAGCTCTCGGCACGCCGGTCGGTGACGCCGAGGAGCGCGTCGGCGGCCTCGGGGCGGCCGGCCAGGTAGGCGCCGAAGTCGCTGCCCGCGGCACCGGCCTGGTAGTCGGCGTAGAAGGGCTGCAGGGCGCCGGCGAACTGCGGCAGCATGCGGTCGACGGCCGAGGGCACGACACCGGGCCGGACCTTCGACACGGTCTGGTAGCCGAGCTTGATGGCGGCGCCGGACATGCCGCCCTTGTCCTTCACCTCCTGACCGACGAGCTCGTTCAGGTCGGCGACGACGGCGGGCCGGCGCGCGGGGTCGGTGAGGATGGTCTCGAGGTTCTGCGTCACGGGGGCTCGTCCTCTCTCACGGGGAGTCGGTGCGGGCGAGACCGGAAGGTATTACACGCGTGTGATTCACCCTGACGGGCCCCGTGAGCGGACGGCTACGGGCGGTGCGCTAGGCGTCGTTCCCGCCACCCGGCCGGGTACCGGCCCGTGACCCATCGCCTCTCCATCCGGCGCGGGGACGTCGGCGGTGCAGCGGCCGGACAGCACAATCCGCGCCCTCCGTACGCTGGAGGCCCGACAAGATCACTGGTCTTGGAGCGCGACGGTCGGATTCCGACTCTCTCGCTCCACGACCAGCGACCATGCTGCTCAACGGTCTCGAGAGCCCACCGGCCTGCGGACAAGATCACCGGGTCTGGAGCTCGATGGTCGGAATTCGACCCTCCGACGCCCCGAATGACGATCATGATCTCGGGGGCCGCTGCGGACGAGCCGCGGAGTCGGCCGAGTCCGTGGGGCCGCGGGAGACGCCACTTCCGCTGCGCGACTCACGATCGGATGCGCGACTCACGATCAGGCCACCGACAGGGCCGCTCGTTGCGACAAGATCGCCGGTCGAGGAGCGGGGCGGTCGGATAACGACTCTCTTGCCCCCCGACCAGCGATCATGATGCACAGCGACCTGCACCGCGCCGCCGAGTCAGCAAGCCGCGATCGGCCGCGCCCCACCACGTGCCGAGCGGGTCAGCCCGCCAGGGCCAGGGCGAGCGGGAGGACCGCGGGGGCGCCGGCGCGGCGGACCGCGCGGGCGGCGACGGTCATCGTCCAGCCCGAGTCGACCAGGTCGTCGACCAGCAGCACCGGGCCGTCGAGGCCGGCGAGGTCGGGCAGCGCGGCGGTGTCGAACCCCTCCCACACCGCGGCGAGCCGCTGTGCCGAGTTCTCGTGCGTGCCCGGGCGCTCGCCGGCCGGCGGCAGGGTGCCGAGGAGCGGCAGCCGCCCGATCTCGGCGATCCGCCGGGCCAGGTGGTCGAGCTGGTGCGGCCGGGTGCGCGACCCGAGCCCGACGACGCCGACCGGCCGCTGCGCCCAGTCCCACCCGGCGAGCACGCGCACCACGGCGTCGAGCAGGTCGGACGGGACGGGTTGGTCCGGTCCGGCGAGCAGCTCGCGCAGCCGCGTGCCCCAGCCGATGTCCGACAGCCGCCCGACGGCCCGTCCGGGCTCGGCGAGCTCGTCGGCCTTGAGCCGGCCCGACACCGGGATCCCGAGCTCCTTCATGCCGCTCGGCCACATCTTGCGCGGCGCGATCTCCACACCCGGCTTCTGGAGCCGCTCGGCCGCGGCCGCGGCCACCTCGGCGGACACCTCGGGCGACCAGACGGTGCCGGTGCACACGTCGCACCGGCCGCACGGCGTGGGATCCGGGTCGTCGAGCTGGCGGCGCAGGAAGACCAGGCGGCACTCGCGCGTGCCGAGGTAGTCGAGCATCGCCTGCTGCTCGGCCTTGCGGGCGGCCGCGATCCGCTGGTGCCGCTCCCGGTCGTAGACCCACTCCGCCCCGGTGCCGATCCACCCGCCCTTGACCCGCTTGGCCGCCCCGTCCGAGTCGAGGACCTTGAGCAGCATCTCCAGCCGGGTGCGGGACAGGTCGACGCGGGTCTCCAGCACGGCGGTGGAGAGCGGCTGGTCGGAGAGCGCGGCCAGGGTCTGCCGCACCAGCGGCTCCGGCGGGAAGGCCAGCGAGGCGAAGTACGCCCAGATCTCCCGGTCCTCCTACCCGGGCAGGAGGACCACCTCGGCCCGGTCCAGGGCGCGCCCGGCTCGGCCGATCTGCTGGTAGTACGCCACCGGCGACGACGGCGCCCCGAGGTGCACGACGAACCCGAGGTCCGGCTTGTCGAAGCCCATCCCGAGGGCCGACGTGGCGACCAGCGCCTTCACGCGGTTCGCCAGCAGGTCGCCCTCGGCGTCGAGCCGCTCCTCGGCGTCCGTCTTCCCCGTGTACGCGCGCACCGCGTGGCCCCGCGAGCGCAGGAACTCCGCGACCTCCTCGGCCGCCTGCACCGTGAGCGTGTAGACGATCCCGGCGCCGGGCAGCTCGTCGAGCCGCGAGGCGAGCCAGGCCAGCCGGTCCGCCGGGCTCGTGATGTCCACCACCGAGAGCCGCAACGACGCCCGGTCGAGCGAGCCGCGCAGCACCAGCGGCCGGCCGGACTGCAACCCCAGCTGCTCGGTCACGTCCGTGACCACCCGGTCGTTCGCCGTGGCGGTGGTGGCCAGCACCGGGATGCCGGGCGGCAGCTCGGCGATGAGCGCGCGCAGCCGCCGGTAGTCCGGCCGGAAGTCGTGTCCCCAGTCGGACACGCAGTGCGCCTCGTCGACCACCAGCATGCCCGCGGTCCGGGTCAGCTCGGGCAGCACGCGGTCCCGGAAGTCCGGGTTGTTCAGCCGCTCGGGACTGACGAGCAGCACGTCGACCTCGCCGGCGGCGATCTCGGCGTAGGTCTGCTCCCACTCGTCGAGGTTGGCGGAGTTGACCGTGACGGCCACGATCCCGGCCCGGGTGGCCGCGTCGATCTGGTTGCGCATGAGCGCGAGCAGCGGCGACACGATCACCGTGGGCCCCGCGCCCTGCTCCCGCAGCAGCGCCGTGGCCAGGAAGTACACCGCGGACTTGCCCCACCCGGTGCGCTGCACGACCAGCGCGCGCCGGCGCTCGGCGACGAGGGCGTGGATGGCCGTCCACTGGTCCTCGCGCAGCCGGGCGCCCTCACCCGCGAGGGTCTGCAGCAGCTCCTCGGCGCGGGAGCGCAGGTCCTGTTCCGTCGTGGTCACCACCCCATGGTGGCGGCAGCCCCCGACAGAACCGGACGGGCCCCGCGGATCGGGCGCGCGGAACCGCGAGACCCGTCCCGACCGTCGTCGGGCCCGACCGGTCGGCCGGTTCAGGTAGCGCCCGGCGACCGCGCAGATTTTCGAACGCTGCCGGATGCCGTGGGGTCGAGGTGGCTGCACGACCAGCAGGGCACGGTCGCCGTGTCGGGCGACCGTGCCCTGTCCCGAACGTCAGCCCGTCAGTGTGTAGGGCTCGAGCTGCGGCTCGGCGGGGACCTTGGGGAAGAGCGCGAGCTGCCGGGCGATGGTCCCGGTCAGAGCGGCGTAGTTGCCGGGGAACGCAACCGGGTCGACGCCGGGCATGAACACCTGGCCGCAGACAGCACGGTCGATGCGGGCAGGCTCGGCCGGCCCGTCGTGGTCGAACGCATCCATGGCGAGGGCGTAGGCGACCGGGTCGTAGGTGCCGAGTGCCAGGTGCTCGGCGGCGAGGTCGGTGGGGCAGATGTCCTGGAGTGCGACGTTGGTGATGGCTCCGTCGCCGGTGTGCAGCGAGGTGGTGCCGGTGTTGTCGAGGTTGGGCTGCACGAACTCGTCGGTGCGGGTGTAGATCTGTGTGTAGGAGATCCCGGCGAAGGTCTCCTGTCGTGAGTTCATCGCTTGGGTGTATTTGGAGTTCAGCGTCTGCTGCCACAGCGACTCCGAGCACCCGGTCGCCGGCGTACAGAGCGCTCCGCTGATCGCGACGCTGCCGTGGTTGGTGGCTCCGAGGGCGACGTAGTCGTCGACCATCGGGCGCAGGTCGGGCCAGAACCGTAGGGCGAAGCGGGGCTCCGTGCCGCCCTGGCTGTGGCCGACGACGTCGACCTTCCGGTCGCTGAGCGCGTGCACGGTGCGGATGGCGTGCACGACGTACTCGGCCGAGACCTGCGCGTCGGTCATCGCCTGATTCGGCAGCGTCACCGAGCAGTAGGGTCGCCCGAGCTGATCGAGGGCTCGGAACCAGTTCCAGCTGAAGTCATCGGTCGGTGTGAGGGTGGTGCCGGGTACGAAGAGCACGACCTCGGTGTCGGCGTGCGCGGCGTTGGCCGTGCAGTGCAGCGCGGCGTCGAGGTCGGGCTCCGGGACGTCGAGCGCGGGGCCGGGCCGGTCGACCGGGGCGAAGGCGTCGTCCGGGATGGTGGGTGGTGGCAGCGGCAACGACGAGGGGGCGACCACGGGGAAGGGGGACGGCGTGAGCGGAGGTAGCGGCGCCGCGGGTGCCGCGAACGCCTGCCCGGCCAGCGCGAGCGCGGCCGCGGCGACCGCCGCGAGCACCGACACCCCGTGGCGCGATTTCAACTTCATCATGCGACTCTCCGTTACATACACTTCGATGTGTTGCAGCACGGATCTCAGGGCCCCTGCTGTAACTCGATCAACGTGGCCGGGGCGCGGCCGGTGACGACGGCGCGATGAACGGTCCCCGAACTGCGACGAACGGAGTAATCGTGGCTGCACGGACCCCGCTGCAACGGCAGCTTGCCGACGGGCCACGCCCGGCGCGGGCCACCGCGCTCGACGCGCTCGAGTTGGCCAGGAAGTGCTTCAACGAGGGCAGGCGGCTCGACATCCAGGCGCTGGCCGCCGAGCTCGGCGTCAGCCGGGTGACCCTGCACCGCTGGGTCGGGACCCGCGAGCAGCTCCTGGTCGAGGTGCTCTGGGTGAGCGCTGACCGAGCCCTCACCAAGCTGTGGCAGGAGGTGCAGGCCAGTGACCTGACACGCAGCCACACTGCCGAGGTGTTCAGCCGCTGGGCAGCAGACGTCATCGCGCACCCCGGCATCAAGCGGATGCAGGCCGACGAGGCCGTACTGATGGCGAGGCTGCTCACACAGGACGCGAGTGAGTTTCAGCGGCGCATGATCGAACGAGCCGCCGAGTACCTGCAGGACGACTTCGCTGCCGGACGCGTGACGGTGGACCTGACCGCTGACGAGCTGGCCTACGCCACCGTGAGGCTCGTCGAGTCGTTCGTGCACACCCCCGCAATCACGGGCGGAGCGCCTGACCCCGCACGCAACGCGCGGGTCTTGCGGGCACTGCTCCGCTAGCAGAACTCGATCGCCACCGCCCTGCGGCTGCTGGACCGGCGGCCGCGATGTGACGCACCGAACAGCTCCGACTGAACGTCCGATCGGCAACACGGCTGGGCCTGACCCACCCCCGCAAGGCAGGATGATCCGGGTGAAGGCCACCCAGTCACCGCTGTTCGGTTCGGTCGACGAGGTCGCCGAGCGCCTCGAGGGCGTCGGCTACCTCGCGTCGACCGCCGTCGCGACGACCGTGTACCTCGCCGACAGGCTCGGCAAGCCGCTCCTCGTGGAGGGCCCCGCCGGCGTCGGCAAGACCGAGCTCGCGAAGGCCGTCGCCGCCGCGACGGGCTCCGGGCTGGTGCGCCTGCAGTGCTACGAGGGCATCGACGAGGCTCGCGCGCTGTACGAGTGGAACCACGCCAAGCAGCTGCTGCGGATCACCGCCGGGCAGGGGCACGAGAGCTGGGACGCCACCCGGGACGACGTGTTCTCCGAGGAGTTCCTGCTCCCGCGCCCGCTGCTCACCGCGATCCGCCGCGACGACCCGACGGTCCTGCTCATCGACGAGATGGACAAGGCCGACGTCGAGGTCGAGGGCCTGTTGCTGGAGGTCCTGTCGGACTACCAGGTCTCGATCCCCGAGATGGGCACGGTCACCGCGACCCGCAAACCGTTCGCGCTGCTCACCTCCAACTCGACCCGCGAGCTGTCCGAGGCGCTCAAGCGCCGCTGCCTGTTCCTGCACCTCGACTTCCCCGACCCGGACCTCGAGCGCAAGATCGTGCTGACCCGCGTGCCGGAGCTGCCGCAGGCGCTGGCCGACGCGCTGGTCCGCACCGTGCGCGTGCTGCGGGCCATGGAGCTGCGCAAGGTCCCGTCGGTCGCCGAGACCATCGACTGGGGCCGCACCCTGCTGGCCCTGGGCCTCGACACCCTCGACGACGACGCCGTCCGGCAGACCCTCGGCGTCGTCCTCAAGCACCAGTCCGACCAGGTCAAGGCGAGTGCCGAGCTGCGGCTGAACTGAGCCGCCGATCCGAGGAGGCCCCGATGGCCGTCACGATCCCCGAGCACGGGCTGCCCGGTCACCTCGTCGACTTCGTGGGCGCGCTGCGCCGGCACGGCGTGGCGGTCGGGCCGGGCGAGACGGTCGACGCGGCGGAGGTCGTCGGCGCGCTCGACCTGCTGCGCCGGCGCGAGCTGCGCGAGGGGCTCGCGGCCGCGCTGCTGCGCCGTTCCGGGCAGCGCGAGGTCTTCGACACCCTCTTCGACCTCTACTTCCCGCCCGCCCTCGGCGTCGGGGCGCAGGAGATCGAGGTCCCGCGCGCGGCGACCGACGACGGCTCCGAGGGCCCCGTCGACGTCGACGCGTTGCGCGACCTCCTGGCCGACCTGCTCCTCGCCGGCGACGAGGAGGGGCTGCGCGAGCTGGCCCGCGCCGCCGTCGACGCGCTCGGCACCGCGGGCGCGACCGGCACCGGGGTGCAGGGCGTCAACGGGCAACCCGGCTGGTCGGCCTACCAGGCCCTGCGGCTGATGTCGCCGGAGACGCTGCTCGCCCGGATCCTCGACGCGATGCGCCAGGACGGCGACCCGACGGACGACTTCACCGACGAGGTCCGCCGCCGCGAGATCCGCGACCGCATCGCCCGGTTCCGCAAGATGGTGCAGGACGAGGTGCGGCGCCGGACCGCCGAGCAGCGCGGCCGCGAGCAGGTGGCGAAGACCGCGGTGCCCAAACAGGCCGAGCAGGTCGAGTTCCTCTCCGCCTACGCCGAGCAGCTCGCGCAGCTCCGCCGTACCGTGCACCCGCTGGCCCGGCGGCTGGCCAGCCGGCTCGCGGTGCGCCGCAAGCACGCCAGGCGCGGACAGCTGGACATGCGGCGCACCCTGCGGCGGTCCATGTCCACCGGCGGTGTGCCGATGAAACCCGCCTACCGCACGCGCCGGCCCGGCCGTCCGGAGCTGGTGATCCTCTGCGACGTCTCCGGCTCGGTCGCCGGGTTCTCGCACTTCACGCTGCTGCTCGTGCAGGCGCTGCGGGAGCAGTTCTCCAAGGTGCGGGTGTTCGCGTTCGTGGAGAAGACGGACGAGGTCACGCACCTGTTCGAGCCCGGCGCGGAGCTCTCCGGGGTGATGCAGCGGGTGCTGCGCGAGGCGGATCTCACCGCGTTCGACGGGCACTCCGACTACGGGCACGCGCTCGGCAGCTTCGCCGAGTTCTGGGGCGAGGCGATCACGTCGAAGACGTCGCTGCTGATCCTCGGCGACGCCCGCACCAACTACCGCGATCCCAACCTCGCCGTGGTGCGCCGGCTCGTCGGGCAGGCCCGGCACGCGCACTGGCTCAACCCGGAGCCGCGGCGGCAGTGGGGGACCGGCGACTCGGCGGCCCACCGCTACGCCGACGTCCTGCCCATGCACGAGTGCCGCACCGCGGGCCAGCTTGCCGACGTCGTCGAGGCCCTCCTGCCGGTCTAGGCCGTGTCTCTCGATCCGGCGCCGCCGGGCCCGGTGATCCACCTCGTTCCCGGCAAGGCAGCCGGGCCGCCCTCATACCGGGCGTATTCGGGTGGCCCGGCAACGCCGGCGGGGACGGCGTGGGCGCCGGGAGCGGTGGTGGCGGGTTGGGAGACACGGCCTCTAGGTCACAGGTCCCACAACGCCATGCTGAGCGGGTCGTCGCTGGGGACGTCGGGGGCGACGGGACCGCCGTAGACCCGCCCGGTGCGGTCGGCGAAGCGGCTGGTCGCGACCGTGAGCACCAGCCCGCCCGGCAGCGGCGCGGACTCGACGCCGGTGCTGAAACCGAGGGTCGGGGCGCCGTAGGAACGGGCGTCGGGACGGCCCCGGAAGGCGACCGCCACCGCCTCGCCCGCGTCCGCCGTGTTCCCGTCCGTGAGCACCGAGACCGGCCCGGCGAGCCGGCCGGACGGGCCCTGGAGCTGCGGGGACGCGCCCGACGAGACCACGCCGTCGCGCACGGTCCACGGGGTGCGCCCGCCCTCGCGGTCCACGAACGCGCCCACCTCGCCCTCCCCGAGCAGCGGCGCGACCGCGGCGAGCAGCGGCCAGGGCGACCCGCCGCCGGTGCCGCGCACGTCCACGATCCACCGGTCGGCGTTGCGCCCGTCGAGGGCGGCCCGGGCGGCGTCGGCGTACGCCCGCGCGGTGTGCTCGGCGCAGGCGGGCAGGGTGACGACGACGGCCTCGCCCTGCTCCTCGACCCGCGGCAGGTCCGGGGCCCCGGTCGCCGGCCGGGCGCGGCGCACGCCGCCGTGCGGGCCGCCCGCCTGCCTGACCAGGTGGAACAGCTTGAGTTCGAGCTGTTCCGGATCGTCGAGCGCGCCGAGGACGTCCGCCCGCGCGGCGGCCCAGTCGACCCGGTCGGCGTGCAGCGCGCGCCCCTCCAGGAGGTCGAGCGCCGCGGTCACCGCCCTCTCCGAGGTCTCCCTGGCCTTCCGTTCCCGCCTGCCGCGCCCGATCACCGGGCCAGTATGGCCCGTGCAGCGGTGCGTCCGATTCGTCCCGGGCTGAGGTTAGGCTCACCGATGTTCTGTCCCTCGACCCGGGAGCTCGCCCGTGCCCAGCCTGTCCCGCCGTTCCTTCGTCCTGTCCGCGTCGGGCCTCGCCGCGCTGACCCTCGCCGGCTGCGCCTCCGGCGGCGCACCGACCTCGGGAGGAGGCGGCGGCGACGGCTTCCCCGTCACGATCACGCACCAGCTCGGGACGACGGCGATCGAGGCCGAGCCCACCCGGGTCGCGACGGTGAGCGCCGCCAACCAGGACGTGGCGATCGCGCTGGGGGTCGTGCCCGTCGCGATGCCGTTCTTCGACTACGGCGGCGACGCCGAGGGCGTGCTCCCGTGGGTCCGCGAGGCGCTGGCCGGCAAGCCGATGCCGCAGGTCGTCGGGCGTTCGCCGGAGCCGATCGCCTTCGAGGCGATCGCCGCCGCGCAGCCCGACCTGATCCTCGCCACCTACTCCGGCCTCACCCAGGACGAGTACGACACGCTCGCCCGGATCGCGCCGGTCGTCGCCTACCCGGACGCGCCGTACTCCACGAGCTGGCAGGAGCAGACCCGCATCGCCGGCCGGGCGCTCGGGCGCAGCACCCTGGCCGAGGAGCTCGTCGTGGCCACGCAGTCGCGGCTGGCCGCGGCGGCGTCCGAGTACCCCCAGCTCGAGGGCGCGACGTTCGCCTACACGGGCGGGATGGACAGCGGGCAGCTCGGCATCTTCCGGCCCAGCGACGTGCGCGTGCGGCTGCTGGAGGACCTCGGCATGACGTCGGCGCCCTTCGTCGAGCAGAACGCCCCGAGCGGCGACGCCGTCTACTACACCGTCAGCGCCGAGCTGGTCCCGCGGCTGCAGTCCGATCTGCTCGTCGGCTTCTTCGGCACCCCGGACCTCGACGCGGCGTTCCGGGCCGAGCCGGCCGTGCGGGAGATGCCCGCGGTGAAGGCCGGCGGCTACGCCCCGATCATCGGGGCCGACCGGGTGGCGGCCAGCTCGTCGCCGTCGGTGCTCTCGATCCCCTGGGTGCTCGACGCCTACCTGCCGGTCCTCGCCGAGGCGGCCACCCGAAGCCGCCGCTGACCTGCGCCGTCGCCGGTCGGGACGGTGCCCGGCCGGCGAGGCGTGGATCACGTCGGCGCGAAGTTGACCGGTCGGCCAGTCAAGGCGTAGACCGGAGGCATCGGGAAGAACTCCTGGAGGGAAGTGATCGTGATGACCGCGAAGGCGTGGACACGGTGGCAGGACTGGGTCGCCCTGGTGATCGGCGTCCTGACCGCCCTGTCGCCCGTCGTGGTGGCCACGGACGCGGCCGCGGCGTGGACGCTCGTCGTCCTCGGTGTGGTGCTCGCCCTGACCGCCCTGTGGTCGCTCGCCGCACCGGGTTCGGTGGCGAGCGAGTACGGGCACGGCGTCCTCGGTGTGCTGCTGTTCATCGCCCCGTGGGTGATGAGCTACAGCGACCTCGCCGGGGCCGCGTGGACCTCGTGGATCGCCGGTGTCCTCGCGGTGCTCGTCGCCGCGAGCGCTCTGCCGGCGGCCACCAGTGCCCACCGCGGGCTGGCCGGAACGCACTGATCGCACCGATCGGTCGGAACAGGGGCCGCGACCCGCGAGGGTCGCGGCCCCTCGCGCGTGCAGGATGGACCGTCATGACCGGACCGGAACCGGCGCGCGAGCGCATCCTCGCCGCGGCGGAGCAGCTCTTCGCCGAGCGCGGGTTCGACGCGACGCCCACCTCGAAGATCGCCGAGCGTGCCGACGTGCCGAAGGGCCTGGTGCACTACTACTTCGCGAAGAAGGTCGACCTGCTCTCGGCGCTGGTGGAGCGGCTGCCGGAGGAGGCCGTCGACCGCGCGGCGGTGGTCGTACCCGGCGACGTCACCGAGAGCCTCTGCCGGCTCGTCGCCGCGCTCGACGACCGGCTCGGCTCCTCGGCGGTGCTCTCGCACCTGCTCTGGCGCGAGGCCGACACCCACCCCGCCGTCCGCGACGCGCTGCACGGCCGCTTCGACCGGTTCGTCGAGGAGATCCGGGCCGTGCTGCTCGCGGCCCGCGAGGGCGACGCGACCGGCGTCGACAGCGCGGCGCTGCTGCTCGCGTCGACGGTGAGCTACCGGCACTCCGTGTTCCGGCACGCCGACGAGGAGTCGCCCGCCCGCGTCGACCTGCGGCCCGAGCTGCGGTTCCTCGCCGCGGCCCTCGAGGCCGGCGCCGGTTAGCGGCTACCAGCTCGGTTCGGGTTCGTCCCGGACCGGGGTGAGGGCGATCGCGGCCAGCGGCGCCGCGGCGGCGACCACGAACCCGAGCGCGTAGCCCGCCGCCCCGACGACCGCGCCGAGCGCGACCGGGGTCAGCGACGACACGACGTTCTGCCCGGTGTTCTGGATGCCCAGGGCCCGTCCCGACCAGGTTGCGCCCGCGATCTCGGCGACCGCGGTGAAGGCCAGGCCGTTGTCGGCGACGGTGACGATCCCGCCGATCGCCAGCGCGACGACGGCCAGCCAGGGCGCCACCGCGTCGCCCAGGGCGAAGACGAGGAGGACGAGCGTCGCGCCCACCGCGAGCTGGCGCATCGGCCGCAGCCGCGACCCGACCCGGTCCGACCAGATGCCCGAGCCGATGCGGGAGAGCGCGCCGGCGATCTGGACCGCGGCGACGAACGCGCCCGCCCCCGCGGCGCTCCAGCCCTGCTGGCGCACCAGGTACTCGGTGGCGAAGGCGCTGATCGCGAACTGCGGGACGACGAGCATCGCGCTCGCGGCGTGCACCCGCCACAGCACCGGCGCCCCGTACGGCGAGCCCTCACGCCCGCCTTCGGTCCGCGCGGGCCGCGCCGGGTCGGGCGCGAAGGCGGTCACCAGCAGGGCCGAGAGCAGGCACAGTGCCGCGGGGACGACGAGCGCGCCGATCGCGCCGGTCCGCCCCGCAAGGCCGGGCAGCACCAGCCCGGCCAGCGCGACGCCGAGCGGCTGGGCCGTCTGCCGGATGCCCATCGCCAGCCCGCGCTCGGTCCGCGGGAACCAGCCCATGATCATGCGGCCGCTGGCCGCGAACACGCTGGCCGACGCCGCCCCGCCCACGGCCAGCAGGCCCAGCACGGCGGCGTGCCCCGGAGGCGGCAGCAGGGCCACCGTGCCGACGACGAGCCCCGCCAGCAACAGCCCCGACGCCATGACCCGCCGCTCGCCGAACCGGTCCGCGGCCGCGCCCCACGCGATCAGCGTGAGCAGGAGCCCCGTGGTCGGCGCGGCGACGTAGGTGCCCGCGGCGGCCAGGGACAGGCCCAGCGCGTCGCGCAGGCCCGGCACCAGGAACGGCACGCCGTAGACGAACGCGCAGGCCGAGGTCTGGGCGAGGACTCCGATCGCGAGCACCACCCAGCGGCGGCGGGAGGCGGTGGTGGGGGGCATGGGTGGACCGTACGCCCGCATACCAATAATTGAGAATCATGTTCCGAAATCTGGGATCCGAGGCTGGCACAGATCTCGCACGACCGGCGCCGCGCGACGTGGTCGTGCACCGGGGTGGTGATCATCAGCTCGTCCGTCCCGGTGTCGTCGACGAGGCGTCGCAGGGCGTCCTGCACGGTGGTCGCGGCCCCGATCACGTGGCCGGCCGGCTCGAACCCAGCAGCCACATCTCCGGCCGGAGCCCGACGGCGGGGACGGCCGGGCCGCTGCGGAAGTGGTCGAGGAGTCGGGCGAGCTGCTCGCGGAACGGGACGGCCGTGCGGGCCTCCTCGCTCCTGACCAGGTCGACCACCGGGCGTCTGCCGCCCGGGGCTCGTCCGGCACCCAGGTCGATGCGGCCCGGACGGAAGATCCCGAGCGTGCCGAACTGCTCGGCGACCACGAGCGGCGCGTGGTTCGGCAGCAGGACGCCGCCGGAGCCGACCCGGATCCGCGTGGTGGCCGCGGCGACCCGCCCCACGACGACGGCGGGCGCCGCGCACGCGACGCCCCGCATGCCGTGGTGCTCGGGCGCCCAGTACCGGTGGTAGCCGAGGTCGTCGGCGAGCCGGGCGAGGTCGAGGGTGAGGCGCAGCGCCTCGGCGGCGGTCGAGCCGGCGACGATCGGCGAGGTGTCCAGGACGGACAGCGGAACGGGCGACGGGACGGTCTCCCTTCGCGACGTCCCGACCCTCGCACGGCGACCCCGCGGCGGGCCGTCGCGGCGACCGACCGGATGACGGACTCGAACTGATGTTCGAGAAGAGGTAGCGTCGGCTCCATGGGAGTGGACCTGGTGTGGCAGCCGTCGTTGTTCGGCGAGGGCTTCGACGGGGTCGTCGGCGGGTCGGCGCCGGCGGTCCAGGTCGACCCGGACTTCCACGGCCTGGTCCGGCACGAGCTGGGCGCCGGGGCCTGGGTGGATCTCGTCCCCGGATGGCTGCGCGGGGCGGACGCGCTGTTCGCCCGCCTGCTGCGGAGCACGCCGTGGGCGCAGCGGGACATCCGGATGTACGAGCGGGTGCTGCCCGAACCCCGGCTCACGCACCGGTGGACGGTCGACCAGGGGCTGCCCGAACCCGTGTTCGCAGAGGCCGCCCGCCTGCTGAGCGAGCGCTACGGGGAGGAGTTCACGCAGGTCGGGGCGAACCTCTACCGCGACGGCGCGGACAGCGTGGCCTGGCACGGGGACCGGGTGGCGCGCGAGCGGCGGACCGCGCTCGTCGGGCTGGTCTCGTTGGGCGGGGTGCGGCCCTTCCGGCTGCGCCCGCACGGCGGCGGCGCGTCCGTCGGGTTCCTCCCGGGCCCCGGCGACCTGCTGGTCATGGGCGGGACCTGCCAACGGACGTGGCAGCACAGCGTCCCGAAGGTGCGGTCGGCCGCGGCCCGGATCAGCGTGCAGTTCCGCCACACCTACGAGCGCTGATCCCGCCGGCCGGACGGCGGTGTGTCCGTTCCGGACCTCCGGGGCCGGGATATCCTGCCGCGATGCAGCGCAAGATCGGGGTGATGGGCGGGACCTTCGATCCCGTCCACCATGGCCACCTGGTGGCGGCCAGCGAGGTCGCCGACCGGTTCGCGCTCGACGAGGTCCTCTTCGTCCCGACCGGGCAGCCCTGGCAGAAGTCGGCGAAGGCGGTCAGCCCACCCGAGGACCGCTATCTGATGACGGTCATCGCCACGGCGTCGAACCCCCGGTTCTCCACCAGCCGGGTCGACATCGACCGCGCCGGCCCGACCTACACGGCCGACACCCTGGCCGACATCCACGCCGCGTTGCCCGACGCCGAGCTGTACTTCATCACCGGCGCCGACGCGCTGTCCCAGATCCTGTCCTGGCACAGGGTCGAGGAGCTGTTCACGCTGGCGCACTTCGTCGGCGTCACCCGGCCCGGCTACGAGCTGGCCGACGCGCACCTGCCGAAGGGTGCGGTCACGCTCGTCGAGGTCCCGGCGATGGCCATCTCCTCGACGGACTGTCGCGACCGCGTCGCCGCCGGCCGGCCGGTCTGGTACCTCGTGCCCGACGGGGTGGTCCAGTACATCTCCAAGCGCCGGCTCTACACCCCGGACGCGCCCGCGGGAACCGGTATCCCGGCCTGAACCGGACCCACCCGGCGCGGCCTGCGACACTGGGGGGTGACGAGGGCCGAGGTCCGGCCGTCGCGGGAGGAGGCCGAGTGGCGGCAACGGCAGAGGCGGTGGAGATCGCCCGGGTGGCGGTGGCCGCCGCCGCGGACAAGCTGGCCCAGGACATCGTCGTGCTCGACGTGTCGGGGCAGCTCGTGATCACCGACTGCTTCGTCCTCGCCTCGGCGCCCAACGAGCGGCAGGTCCAGGCGATCGTCGACGGGGTGGAGGAGAAGCTCCGCGAGCACGGCGTGAAGCCCACCCGGCGCGAGGGCACCCGCGAGGGCCGCTGGGTCCTGCTGGACTACACGGACGTCGTGGTGCACGTCCAGCACACGGAGGAGCGCGGCTTCTACGGGCTGGACCGGCTGTGGAAGGACTGCCCGGCCATCGACTTCCCCGAGGCGCGCACCACCCCGGTCGAGGAGTCGGAGTGACGCTGCGCCGGGTCGTCCTGCTGAGGCACGGGCAGACGGACTACAACGTCGCCGGACGCATGCAGGGCCACATCGACTCCCAGCTCACCGAGGAGGGCCGGGAGCAGGCGCTGCGCGCCGCGCCGGTGCTCGGGGCAATGCCCTTCGACCGGGTCGTCAGCTCCGACCTGGCCCGGGCCGTCGACACGGCGAACACGATCGCCGACGTCCTGGGGCTGCCCGTCAAGCTCGACAAGCGGCTGCGCGAGACGCACCTGGGGGAGTGGCAGGGCCGCCGCGTCGACGAGGTCGAGGTCGACTACCCCGGGCAGATCGCGGAGTGGCGCGGCGACCCGCGGTGGACGCCGCCGGGCGGCGAGTCCCGGGTCGACGTCGTGCGCCGGTCCCTGCCCGTCGTCGAGGAGATCGACGCCGACCTGGCCGAGGAGTCCGGGTCGCAGTCCGTGCTGATCGTGGCGCACGGCGGGATGATCGGCGGCCTGGTGTCCGGGCTGTTGGACCTGCCCGAGAGCGTCTGGCCGATCATCGGCGGCATGGGCAACTGCAAGTGGGCGGTCGTGGCGCGGCGCGCGGACCACCCGCGGTGGCGGCTGTCCGGGTACAACATCGGTGTCACCTCCTGAGAACCCCTCGGCCCCGAACCGGAGCGCCTCCGGACGACGGGGCATCCGATCCTCCCCGTCGACGCTGCTGGTCGTCGGCGACTCGCTCGCGTTCCACGGCCCCGAACGGGCCGAACCCGCCGACCATCCGCGGATCTGGCCGCAGGTCGCGGCGGCCGCACTCGGCGGCCGCGTCGAGCTCGTCGCCGGGATCGGGTGGACGGCCCGGCACGCCTGGCACGCGCTGACCCACGACCCGCGGGTGTGGGCGGCGATGCCGCGGGTCGACGCGCTGGTGCTCGGGGTGGGCGGGATGGACGCGCTGCCCTCGCCGCTGCCGACGGCCTTGCGGGAGCTGATCCCGGTGCTGCGGCCCGCGGGCCTGCGCGGCCGGGTCCGCGACGGCTACCTGCGCGCGCAGCCGCTGCTGGCGCGGGCGTTCGCGGCGCTGCCCGGCGGTGGGCCGGTCGCGTTGCCCCCGCACCTGACGGTCTCGTACCTCGAGCGGTGCCGGGCCGCGGTGACGGCGCTGCGGCCGGGGATCCCGGTCGTCGCGATGCTCCCGTCGGTGCACCGGGCCGCGGTCTACGGCGGGGTCCACGCCGGGCGGGCGGCCGCCGAGCGGGCCACCCGGACCTGGGCCGACGCCCACGGGGTGCGGGTGCTCGACGCCCCCACCCTCGTCGCGGGGCACGTCCTCGGCGGGCACGGCAACCCGGACGGGATGCACTGGGGCTGGGAGGCGCACCGGCGGGTGGGCGAGACGCTGGCCGAGCTGCTGCGGGGCGAGTTCGCGGGTCGGCGCGACGGACCCGCCGAGGCCGGTTGGAGATCGACTGGAGTGGTTCTAGGTTCGGCCCCGTGCCCGATTCCGCAGTCGAGCCGCGGCCCGCGGCCGTGACCGAGCGAGCCGACGCCGCGGCCTCCGTCGCGGACCCCGCCGCCGTCGGTACCGCCGTCACCCCCGCCGTTACCCCCGCCGTCACCCCCGGCGCCGGGTCCGCCGACGACGCGGCCGCCGGTGCGGCAGGGCCTGCGGGGTCCGAGGCGCGGGCCGGCGCCGAGGGCCTGGCCGGGCGCGTCGCGGTGGTGACCGACTCGACCGCCGACCTCCCGGCCTCCCTGGCCGGCGCGGTGCGCGTCGTCCCCCTCGAGGTGCGGCTGGGCGACCGCGTGGTGCGCGACGGCGTCGACATCGGGCCGGGCGAGCTCAGCGCGGCGATCGCCGACCGCAGGCTCGACGTCCAGACCTCGCGTCCCACCCCCGAGGCGTTCGCCGAGACGTACCGCGACCTGCTCGCCGCGGGCGCGTCGGCGGTCGTCTCGGTGCACCTGTCCCGCGAGCTGTCGGGCACGTGGGACGCGGCGCGCCTCGCCGCCGAGGAGGTCGACCCGAGCCGCGTCCGGGTCGTCGACTCGCGGGCGATGGGCATGGGCCTGGGGTTCGCGGTCCTCGCGGCCGACCGCGTCGCCGCCGAGGGCGCCGACCCCGCCGACGTCGAGGCGGCGGCCTCGGCCGTCGCCGCGCGGTGCCGGGTGATCTTCTGCGTGGACGAGCTCGACCGGCTCCGCCGGGGTGGCCGGATCGGGGCCGCGGCGGCGGTGGTCGGCACCGTCCTCGCCGTGAAGCCGCTGCTGCACCTGGTCGACGGCCGCATCACCGCCCTGGAGAAGGTGCGCACCTCCAGCCGGGCGGCGCAACGGCTCGTGGAACACGCGGTCGCCGCCGCGGGCCCCGAGGCCGACCTCGCCGTGCACCACCTCGGCGTGCCCGAGCGGGCGGAGGAGCTGGCGGACCGCCTCGCCGAACGCCTGCCCGCCTCCCCCCGACCCGTCGTCTCCGAGATCAGCGCCGTCATCGGCGCGCACGTGGGCAACGGCGCCCTGGGGGTCGTGGTGGTGCCGCGAGGCTGAGGCGGGGACCGCCTCCCGCGCCGGCCGGTCGCGGATCCGGCCGCGCGGTACCCCCGCGGCCCGCCCTCGGCACCCCGCGGCCCGCCCTCGGCACCCCGCGGCCCGCCCTCGGCACCCCGCGGCCCGCCCTCGGCACCCCGCGGCCCGCCCTCGGCACCCCTGCCCGCCCTCGGCAACTCGGCGGCGACAGACCCCGCTTCATCCTGCCCCTCACCCCCGACAGGTTCCGCGCTCCAGGGCCGGAACGAGCCGCGTTGTCCCCACCCGGGCTCCTCCGTCCACAGCCGACGCACTCGTCGGGGAGAGGGGCGTCGGCGGCCCTAGCGTCGCGGGTGTGGCACGGAGCTCCCCGAACACCCGGTCCGCGGCGCGGCTGTCCGCGCTGCTCGGGACACCCGTGGGCCGCCCCTACCCGGCGAGCGGGCGGCGCGGCGAGGGGATCCCGTCGCCGTGGGCGCCGTCGGCCCGGATCCCACGCCACGCCCCGCTCCCTCAGGTCTTCCGGCCGGCGATCCCCGTGGGAGGTGATCCGGTCGCGGAGGATCCGCCCACCCTCCCGCTGCCGCTGCCGACGAGGTGGGCGTCGGGACCGTCCGGGGTGGACGCGGACCTGCCCGCCCCCGGCAACGCACACTTCGCCGCACTGCTCGCGGGGGCCGACGACGACCGGGCCGACGACCGGGCCGACGACCGGGCCGACGACCTGGTCGACGGGGCCGTCGACGACCCGGGCGACGGAGTGGCCGAGGACCACCTCGCGCCGACCGACGAGTACCCCGGGGCGAGGGGCTCACGGAGCCCCGGCAGCCGGCCCGGCCGGCTCACCCGGGTGACCGCACGCTGGGTCCCGGCGGCCTGGCGCGGCTCGCGGCTCGATCCCGGTCGTGCCGGTGCGCTGGCGTTGGTGCTGGTCGCGGCGGTGGCGGCCGTCGTCGCGGCCGTGGGGGTGTGGAGCGCGCGACCCCGCGCCGAGCAGGTCCCCCCGTTGCCCGCGGTCTCGCTGGGTACCGCGGTGGAGGCGACCGCGACGAGCGCGGCACCGGTGACCGCGGCACCCGTCGAGCTGGTCGTGAGCGTGTCGGGCAAGGTCCGCAGGCCCGGCCTGGTGCGCGTGCCGGACGGCTCCCGCGTGGCCGACGTGCTCGAGGCGGCCGGTGGTGCGCTGTCCGGCACGGACCTCGCCGGCCTGAACCTCGCGCGGCGCGTCGCCGACGGAGAGCAGGTGGCCGTCGGTGTCCCCGCCGCACCCGACGCCGGCGGCGCACCGTCCGGCCTCCCACCGGCGGGAGGCGATGCCGGGGGTGCGGCACCGGCCGGGAAGGTCGACCTCAATCGCGCGACCGCCGAGCAGCTGGACGCCCTGCCCGGCGTCGGACCGGTCACCGCGCAACGGATCGTCGACTGGCGCACCCGCAACGGCCGCTTCGCCCGCGTCGACCAGCTGCGTGAGGTGGAAGGCATCGGCGAGCGGCGGTTCGGGCAGCTCCGGGAGCTGGTCACGGTATGAGGACCCGCGAGGAGCGCCGGGCGGTCGCCGAGGAACCGCGGGCCCGGCCGGACCTGCGGCTGGTTCCTGCGGCCGTCGCGGCCTGGGCGGCGGTGCTCTGCGCGGTTCTCGGCGGCCCCCTCGCGGCGCTGGCGGCGTGCATCGTCGCGCTCGCCACCCTGGTCACGACCGCGCGGCGGCGGGCATCCGGCCGCACCCGGTTCGCGCTGCTCGCCGCGGCAGGGTGCGCCCTGGCCGTGGGGCTGCCCGCCGGTCTGCAGGCCCTCCACGTGCACGACCACCCGCTGCGCGCCGCCGCCGAGCGCGGCGCGGCCGCGGTCCTGCGCGTCGCGCTGACGGACGACCCGCGGCCCCTGCGCGGCCCGGCCTACGGCGCCGACTTCGGGGCGGACCGGGTGCTGGTCGAGGCGGAGCTGGAGGGTGCGACGGTCGGGGCGGGGGAGTGGCGGTCGGGCGGTCGCGTGCTGCTGCTGGCGCCCGCCGACGGCTGGGGCGGCCTCCTCCCGGGGCAGTCGGCCACCGGCGAGGGACTGCTCCTGCCCGCGCAGCGTGCCGACCTCACCCTCGCCGTCCTGCGGGTGCGCGGCTTCCCGACGGCCGTGGACCCGCCGCCCTGGTGGCAGACCGCGGCCGGGGCGCTCCGCGACGGACTGCGGCGGGCGGCCGGCGTGCTGCCGGAGGACGCCGCAGGACTCCTGCCCGGACTCGCGGTCGGCGACACCCGGGAACAGACGACCGAGGTGGAGGAGGACTTCCGCGCCGCCGGGCTCACGCACCTCACGGCGGTGTCCGGCGCGAACCTCGCGATCGTCGGCGGTGCGGTGCTCGGCCTGCTCCGGCTCTTCCGGGCGGACCCTCGGGTCGCCGCGGTGCTGGCCGGGGCCGCGGTCCTCGGGTTCGTGGTGCTGGCCCGCCCCTCGCCCAGCGTCGTGCGGGCCGCGGTGATGGGCGGCATCGTGCTGCTGGCGCTCGCGCTCGGCCGTGGCCGCTCCGCGGTGCCGGCTGTGGCGGCCGCGGTGCTGGTGCTGCTGGTGGTCGACCCGGCCCTCGCGGTCGACGTCGGGTTCGCTCTCTCCGTCCTGGCGACCGCGGCGCTCGTCCTGGTCGCGCCCGGCTGGGCGGCCGCGCTGCAGCGGCGCGGTGTGCCCCAGGGCGTCGCCGAGATGCTCGCGGTCCCGGCGGCCGCCTGCCTCGTGACGGCGCCCCTCGTCGCCGGGCTGAGCGGCCAACTGAGCCTGGTCACGGTGCTGGCGAATCTGTTGGTGGTGCCGGCGGTCGCGCCGGCGACGGTGCTCGGGGTGCTCGCCGCCGTCCTCTCACCCCTGGCACCCGGAGCGGCCACCGCCTGCGCCTGGCTCGCCGGGCCCGCCGTCGCCTGGCTCGTGCTGGTGGCCGACCGCGCGTCGGCGGTCCCCGGGGCCGTGCTGCCCTGGCCCGCGGGGGTGGGCGGCGCGGTCCTGCTCACCGGCGTGCTGCTGGTGCTGGTGCTGCTCGTGCGGTTCCGCCGCTCGCGGTCGGTCGTCCTGGCGGTCGTGATCGGCCTGGCACTGGTCCTGGTCCCGACCCGGGTGATCCGGCCCGGCTGGCCGCCGCCGGACTGGGTCGTGGTCGCCTGCGACGTCGGCCAGGGAGACGCGCTCGTCCTCGCCACCGGCGTGCCCGGCCGGGCGGTCCTCGTCGACGCCGGTCCCGACGACGGTCCGACGGACGCCTGCCTGCGCCGCCTGGGCGTCGACGCCCTGGCGCTCGTGGTGGTCACGCACCTGCATGCCGACCACATGGGTGGCCTCGCGGGCGCGCTGCGGGGCCGGTCGGTCGGCGGGGTCGCGGTGGGGCCGGCACGCGCTCCGGCCGGCGCCCTGCGCCGGGTCGCCGCGCAGGCCGCGGAGGCCGGCGCGCCGGTGCTCGAGCTGACCGCGGGCCGGCGCCTGGCATGGCCCGCCCTCACGCTCGACGTCCTGGCCCCCGACCGGGCCCCGGAGTACGTCGACGGCGAGGACGGCACCGCCGTCAACAACACCTCGGTGGTGCTCCGGGCGAGCACACCGGCCGGTCGGATCCTGCTGACCGGCGACGTGGAGCTCGACGCCCAGGCCGATCTCCTGCACCGCGGCGCCGACCTGCACGCCGAGGTGCTCAAGGTGCCCCACCACGGTTCCCGCTCCACCAGCCCCGCGTTCCTGCGGGCCGTCGCGCCGCGGGTCGCGTTGGTCAGCGTGGGGGCCGGCAACTCCTACCGGCACCCGAACCCGGGGCTGCTGGACCTCCTGACGGCCTCCGGCGCGGTCGTGCGGCGCACGGACCAGTCGGGCGACGTGGCCTTCACCCGCGATGACGAGCTGCTCGCCCGCGGGGACCCGCTGCCGGCGCCGCGCCGCGCCCGCGCGGGCCGCAGCACCTCCCGCAGCACCGGCCGCCGGACGGCCCGCCGGGCCTCCGTACCGACGACGAGCCCGGGGGAACGCGTCCCCCGGGCCCGGTCGTGGTGTCGACGTGCGGGCTCAGCGGCCCTCGAGCGCCTCGCGCACCGCCTTGCTGGTCGCCGGCACGGTCGCGGTCGGACGGGCGTGGGCGGCCACGGCATCGAGCGTCTTGAGGCCGTCGCCGGTGATCAGCAGGACGGTCTCGGCGTCGGGGTCGATCTTGCCGGCCTCGATCAGCTTCTTCGCGGTCGCGACCGTCACGCCACCCGCGGTCTCGGCGAACACGCCCTCGGTGCGGGCGAGCAGGCGGATGCCCTCCACGACCTCCTCGTCGGACACGTGACCGACGGCGCCGCCGGTGCGGCGCACGGAGTCGAGGACGTAGGGGCCGTCGGCGGGGTTGCCGATCGCCAGCGAGCGGGCGATGGTGTCCGGCCGGACGGGCTGGATCACGTCGTGACCCTGCTCGAAGGCCGAGGCGACGGGCGAGCAGCCGGTGGCCTGCGCGCCGAAGATCGTGTACGGCTTCTCGTCGACGAGGCCGAGCTTCACGAACTCGCCGAAGCCCTTGTCGACCTTGGTCAGCTGCGAGCCGGAGGCGACGGGGACGACGATCTGGTCGGGCAGTCGCCAGCCCAGCTGCTCGGCGACCTCGTAGCCCAGGGTCTTGGAGCCCTCGGCGTAGTAGGGGCGGACGTTGACGTTCACGAACGCCCACTCCTCGTGCTCCGCCGCGAGCTCCGTGGCGAGCCGGTTCACGTCGTCGTAGTTGCCGTCGACGGCGAGGAGGGTGCCGCCGTAGACGGCGGTGGTGGTGATCTTCGCCTGCTCGAGGGAGGAGGGGATCAGCACGACCGAGTCCCACCCGGCGCGCGCCGCCGCGGCGGCGACCGCGTTGGCCAGGTTGCCGGTGGAGGGGCAGCAGAGGACGGAGAAGCCCAGCTCGCGCGCGGCGGCGAGGGCGACGGCGACGACCCGGTCCTTGAAGGAGTGCGTCGGGTTGCCGGTGTCGTCCTTCACCCAGAGCTTGCGCACGCCGAGCTCGGCGGCGAGCCGGTCCGCCTGGATGAGGCGGGTGAACCCGGGCTCGGTGTTGGGGAAGGCCTGCACGTTCGCCGGGACCGGGAGGAGGTCCTTGTAGCGCCAGATCGACTTGGGGCCGGACTCGATCGACTCCCGGGTGACCTGCGGGAAGTCGTAGGCGATCTCGAGCGGGCCGAAACACTGCGGACAGGCGAACTCCGCGGCCAGCGGCGTCTGGTGGCCGCACTCGCGACACGACAGGGCACGAGCGGAGCCGAGGTCGATGGAGGTGCTGGCAGGCGTGTCTGCAGTGAGAGTCATCAGATCTCCTCATCTGTCCCGCTGGCGCGGGCCGGAATTGGCACCTGGTCCGTCGACGTGCAGGCACCCAGCGGTGCACTGCGCGGATCGTCGTTCGACGCCGGTTGCCGGGGCTTCGTCGGGCCGTTCCCTCTGCCCCTCTGGATGAGCCATATGCGGTTGTGCCGGGCAGGCTTCGTGCGCACAGCCTTCGTGCGCAGAACCAGGCACGGCGACCGGATCGGTCCGGATGACACGCACGTTACGGCACCGGGACCGGTCCCGGCCAGCCGGATCCGTCATGTGGGAGGCGTGTCACGGATCGTCGGTGCCGTGCGCGACGATGGTCCGTGGGCCCGCCGAGGTCGGGCCCGGTGCGGGGCACCGCCCGACGCGCGAGAGGAGCTCGGCCCATGCCGGCCACGAAGCCGCCCGCCCCCGTGCAGCTCGTCGTGGGCGAGGAGGAGCTGCTGGTCGAGCGGGCCGTGAGCGAGATCCTGCGCGCCGCACGGGCGGTCGACCCGGAGGCCGACATCCGCCGGTTCCGCCCCGCCGAGCTCACCCCGGGCGAGCTGGTCGGGCACCTGAGCCCCTCGCTGTTCGCGGAGGGCCGGGTCGTGGTGATCCAGGGGGCGCACGAGGCGGGCAAGGACCTGGTGGCCGCGATCATGGCCTACGTGGCCGAGCCTGCCGACGGAATCGTGCTGGTCGCGGTGCATGCGGGCGGCGCCCGGGGCAAACAGCTGGCCGACGACCTGCGCAAGGCGGGCGCGGCCGTCACCAGGTGCGACCGGCTGACCCGGGCCGAGGAGCGCGCCGACTTCGTCCGTGCCGAGGTGCGGCGGGCCGGCGGGTCGATCACCGCCGAGGCCGTCGGCGTGCTGCTCGAGGCGGTCGGGTCGGACCTGCGCGAGCTGGCGTCGGCCACGAACCAGCTGGTCTCCGACACCGGCGGGCAGGTCGACGGCCAGGCGGTGCGGCGGTACCACCGCGGCCGGGCCGAGTCGTCGGGCTTCGCGGTCGCGGACAAGGCCGTCGCGGGGGACCGGGCGGGTGCGCTGGAGGCGTTGCGCTGGGCGCTCGTGCTGGGGGTGGCGCCGGTCCTGGTCGCCGACGCCCTGGCCGACGCCGTGCGCACGCTGGCCAAGGTCGGCGCAGCGGGACGGGGGGACCCGAACCGGCTGGCGGGGAGCCTCGGCATGCCGCCCTGGAAGATCCGCAAGGCGCAGGGCCAGGTGCGGGCCTGGCGTCCGGCCGGCCTGGCCACGGCGATCGCCGCGACCGCGCAGGTCAACGCGGACGTCAAGGGTGCGGCCGCCGACGCGGGCTACGCCCTCGAACGCGCGGTCCTCGCCGTCGTCGACGCCCGCGGCACCGGCTGAGCGCCGCCCCTCCCACGCGTTGTGGATCCCTAACGCTCTGAGCGCCGTCTTTCCCACGCGTTATGGATCCCTAACGCTCTGAGCGCCGTCCCTCCCACGCGTTGTGGATCCCTAACGCTCTGAGCGCCGTCCCTCCCACGCGTTGTGGATCCCTAACGCTCTGAGCGCCGCCCCTTGGACGCGTTATGGATCCATAACGCTCTGAGCGCCGTCCCTTGGACGCGTTATGGATCCATATCGCTGTGAGTGGCGTCCACGGGTGTTCCTCCAGCGCGTGAGGGAGCGCCGTAGCGCACGCGACACGCCGAGAACGCGTCGACGGCCCTGCCCCACGGGAAAGGGCAGAGCCGTCGACGGGAACGCTCGACCGGGCGGGCGAGGGAGCCTCAGCGGGCGCGCGACGGCGCCCGGAACATCACGCGCTGATCTTGGCAGCGCGCTTGGCGATCGCCGACTTGCGGTTGGCGGCCTGGTTCTTGTGGATCACGCCCTTGCTGGCGGCCTTGTCCAAGGCACGGGCGGCGGCGCGCTGCAGCTCGACGGCCTTCTCGGTCTCGCCGGCCTCGGCGGCCTCGCGGAACTTGCGGATGGCGGTCTTGACCGACGACTTGACCGCCTTGTTGCGCTGACGGGCCTTCTCGTTGGTCTTGACCCGCTTGATCTGGGACTTGATGTTCGCCACGCTGGTGTGCCTCGAGTCTTCCTGGTGCTGGTACGTATCGGGGGGCTCTGGCGACCCCGACCGGTTCTCCACCGATGCGAGCGAGCACGCCGAGCACTCGGTCGTCCATGCTACAACCCGGCGCGGACGGCTCTGCACGGGCCCGCGCTCCGCGGGCCGGCGGAGCCAGGACCGCACAGGCCGGGCCCGCGCGGCGGCGGAACGCGCCGTCCTCCGTACGGCTCGCGCCGCTCGCGTCCGTAACGCGGACGTAGCACCGCTCCGTCTGGCTCCGGCCAGGGGGAACGGTCAAGATGACCCCCGTGAGCCGAGCAGTGGACCGCAGACCAGCACGAGCGGGCGGCAAGCCCACGGACGACGGAGCCGCTGCCACGGACGGGTCGACCGCGCCGAGCACGAACGGGGCCGGCCGGGCGGGCGGGTCCGCCCTGTTCGACGGCTATCTGGAGCCGGACCGACCGAACCCCGACGCGTTCGACGAGATGTTCAACGCCGACGGCAGCGTCCGCGCCCCCTACCGGCACCTGCATGACGCGATCGCCCCCACCGCGGCCGCGGACCTGGCGGCACGCTCGGAGGCGCTCGACCGGGCCTACATGGACCAGGGCATCACGTTCAGCCTCTCGGGCAAGGAGCGCCCGTTCCCGCTGGACATCGTGCCGCGGGTGATCAGCGCGAGCGAGTGGAGCCGGCTGCAGCGCGGGATCGTGCAGCGGGTGAAGGCACTCGAGGCCTTCCTCGCCGACGTCTACAACGACGCCCAGATCGTCCGCGACGGCGTGCTCCCGCGCCGTCTGATCACCAGCTGCGAGCACTTCAAGCGCGCGGCGCACCTGCTCAACCCGCCCAACGGGGTGCGCATCCATGTCGCCGGCATCGACCTGGTCCGCGACCAGGAGGGCACGTTCCGGGTGTTGGAGGACAACCTCCGCAACCCCTCCGGGGTGTCCTACGTGATGGAGAACCGCCGCACCATGGCGCGGGTCTTCCCCGACCTGTTCACGCGCCAGCGGGTCCGCGCGGTCGCCGACTACGCGACCCACCTGCTGCACGCCCTGCGCGCGGCCGCGGCGCCCAACGTCGCCGACCCGACGGTCGTCGTGCTCACCCCGGGCGTCTACAACTCCGCCTACTTCGAGCACTCGCTGCTCGCCCGCCAGATGGGCGTCGAGCTCGTGGAGGGCCGGGACCTCTTCTGCCGCGACAACGTCCTCTACATGCGCACGACCGAGGGCGAGCAGCAGGTCGACGTCGTCTACCGGCGGATCGACGACGACTTCCTCGACCCCCTCCAGTTCACGCCGACCAGCGTCCTCGGCGTCGCCGGGATCATGAACGCCGCGCGCGCCGGCAACGTCGTGATCGCCAACGCGGTCGGCAACGGGGTGGGGGACGACAAGCTCGTCTACACCTACGTCCCGCAGATGATCAGGTACTACCTCGACGAGAAGCCCCTCCTCCCGAACGTCACGACCTTCCGGTGCTGGCTGGACGAGGAGCGCGGCCACGTCCTCGACGCGCTCGACGAGCTGGTGCTCAAGCCGGTCGAGGGCTCGGGCGGCTACGGCATCCTGTTCGGCCCGAACGCCACGGCCGCCGAGCTGCAGAAGGCGCGCAAGGCGATCCGGGACGACCCGCGCGGCTGGATCGCCCAGCCCGTCGTCCAGCTGTCCACCGTGCCGACGAAGGTCGACGACCGGCTGGTGCCGCGGCACGTCGACCTGCGGCCCTTCGCGGTCAACGACGGCGAGGACGTCTTCGTGCTGCCCGGCGGCCTCACCCGGGTGGCCCTGCCGAAGGGCAGCCTGGTGGTCAACTCCAGCCAGGGCGGTGGCTCGAAGGACACCTGGGTGCTGGCGGCGAGCCGCTCGAGCGAGGCCGAGCGCGAGCTGGGGGAGCGGGGGATCGCCTCGGCGGCCCCGGCGCGCGGGCCGGCCGCCGAGCACGGCCCGGAGCTGAGCCTCGGCCAGCAACAACAACAGCAGCAACAGCAGCAGCGACAACAGCGACAACAGGTGCAGGAGCTCGGCGGGATGCGCCAGGAACAGGTGCCGTTCCGGACGGAGGTCCGGCGCTGATGCTCGCCCGCAACGCCGAGTCGCTCTACTGGATCGGCCGCTACGTCGAGCGCGCCGACGACACCGCCCGGATCCTCGACGTCTCCGTCCACCAGCTGCTCGAGGACGCCACGATCGACGTCGACGCGGTGGCCCGCCGGCTGCTCGGCGTGATGGGCGTCGATCCCGGCACGGACGAGCCGCTCGACGCCTTCTCGCTCACCGAGGTGCTCGGCTACTCGGCCGACACGCCGGGCTCGATCGTCTCCTCGATCTCCAGCGCCCGGGAGAACGCCCGCGGCGCCCGCGAGGTCGTGTCGTCGGAGATGTTCGAGTGCCTCAACGCCACGTGGAACGCGCTGCCCGAGCGGCAGCGGTACGCGCGGTGGGTGGGGCCGCACGCCTTCTTCAGCTACATCGAGGACCGGGCGGCGATGTTCTCGGGGCTCGCCGCCTCGACGATGAGCCGCGACGACTCGTGGCGCTTCTACCTGCTCGGCCGCTCGGTGGAGCGGGTCGACATGGTGGTGCGGCTGCTGCTGTCCCGTGTGTCGGACCGGATGAGCTCGCCGGGCTGGCTGTCGGTGCTGCGCTCGGCCGGCGCCCAGGACACCTACCTGCGCACCTACCGCGGCGCCGTCGACGCCGTGCGGGTCGCCCAGTTCATGCTGATGGACCGGCTCTTCCCGCGGTCGGTCTTCTCCTCCCTGCGCGAGGCGGAGACCTGCCTGCAGCAGCTCGACCAGCGGCCGACGGTCCGCGTCGGCGCGAAGGCCGAGGCGCTGCGGCTACTCGGCCGGGCCCGCAGCGAGCTGGAGTTCCTCCGGCCCGAGGAGCTGCTCGACGACCTGCCCGCCCAGCTGCTGTCCCTGCAGGAGACGATCCAGAAGGTCGGCGAGGCCGTCTCGCTGCAGTTCTTCCACGCCGCCCCGTGGGTCGCGTGGACCGCGCCGGAGGTGGTCTGACGATGGGCTGGCGCATCCGCGTGGTGCACGAGACGGGCTACAAGTACAGCTCGCCGGTGCACGAGACCTACAACGAGGTGCGGCTGACCCCGCGCAGCGACTCCCACCAGAACGTGATCGTCAGCCGCGTCGAGACGGTGCCCGCGACCCGCGCGTACCGCTACGAGGACTACTGGGGCACGCAGGTCACGGCGTTCGACCTGCACGCGCCGCACACGGAGCTGCTGGTCACCGGGACCTCCGTGGTCGAGACCGGCGAGGCCGCGGAGCCGGTACGCGACGCGACGTGGGAGGACCTGGCGTCGGAGGCCGTACGGGACCGCTACACCGAGATGCTCGAGTTCACCGAGTACGTCGGGCGGGACGCCGAGCTGGCCCGGATCGCGAAGAACCTCAAGCGGGGCAAGGACCCGGTCGACGCCGCGCTCGCCGCCTGCGAACGGGTCCGCGAGACGATGACCTACCAGGCCGGGACGACGGGGGTGCACACCTCGGCCACCGAGGCCTGGCAGGCGGGCAAGGGTGTCTGCCAGGACTACGCGCACCTCACCCTGGTCCTGTTGCGCGAGATGGGGATCCCGGCCCGGTACGTGTCGGGCTACCTGCTGCCGCGCCAGGAGGTCGAGGTCGGCGAGACGGTGTCCGGGCAGTCGCACGCCTGGATCGAGGCCCGCACCGGCGGCTGGTGGGGCTTCGACCCGACCAACGGCATCCCGATCGGGCACCGGCACGTGTGGGTCGCGGTCGGCCGCGACTACGCCGACGTCTCGCCGCTCAAGGGCATCTACTCCGGCGGCTCCGCCGAGGCGCTCGACGTGTCGGTGCACATGACCCGGCTGGCCTGACCGTTCGTGCCGGGTGCCTGGCGGGCACCCGGCACGATCGACGGTGGGCCGCCCGCGCCGCCGAGTACAGAGCCGCGCGGCCCGCTCAGACGGCGGCGGGCGCCTGCTCGGGGGTCTGCTTCCTCCCGCCGACGAGCAGCGACACCGGCACGGCGACCGTCGCGATGATCGCGGCGCAGAGGAAGGCCGCACGCGCGCCCGTGGCGTCGGCCGCCACGTCCGGCGTGGTGGCGAAGACGACCATCAGCGTGACGAAGAGCGCGGTGCCGGCCGCCCCGGCGACCTGCTGCAGCGTGGCCAGGATGGCGCTGCCGTAGGAGTCCAGCGAGCCGGGCAGCTTGCCGAGCGCATCCGTCATCAGCGGCGTGAACATGAACGACAGCCCGACGACCAGGACGACGTGCAGCCCGACCAGCGCGAGCACCGGCGTCGTCTCGCCGACGGTGGTGAAGCCCCACAGCGACAGGGCGAGCGCGACGGTCCCTGGGACCACCAGCGGCCGCGCGCCCACCTTGTCGTAGAGCCGACCGACGAACGGGCCGAGCAGACCCATGACCAGGCCGCCCGGCAGCACGGCGAGGCCGGTCACGAACGCCGAGACCCGCAGTACGTCCTGCATGAACAGCGGCAGCAGGATGAGCGCGCCGAACAGCGACATCATGCCGAGGATCACGAGCACCAGCGGCACCGTGAACGAGCGGTACCCGAGGGGGCGCAGGTCGAGCAACGCCGACCCGGTGCGCTGCAGGCGGAGCTGACGCGCCACGAACAGCGCCAGCGCGACGACCCCGACGACGATCGGGAGCCACGGCGGCACGTGGGCCTCGCCGCGGGCCGACTCGCCGATCGTCGACAGGCCGAAGACCAGCCCGCCGAACGCGAGCGCGGACAGCACCACCGACAGCCAGTCCAGCGGGATCGCGCGCGTCTCGCCGTCGAGCTTCAGCCACACGGCCCCGGCCGCCAGCGCGAGCAGGGCGATCGGCAGCACGATCAGGAACATCCACCGCCAGCTCAACGCGGACAGGATGATGCCGGAGATGGTCGGGCCGATGGCCGGCGCGACGGCGATGACCAGGCTGATCGCCCCCATCTTCGCGCCGCGGTTCTCGGCCGGGACGAGCCGGATCACCGAGGTCATCAGCAGGGGCACCATCACCGCTGTCCCGAGGGCCTGGACCACGCGCCCCGTCAGCAGCACGCCGAATCCGGGCGCGACCGCGGAGATCAGCGTGCCGAGGCTGAACAGCGACATCGAGGTGAGGTAGACGGTGCGGGGGGTCAGCCGCTGCAGCAGGTAGCCGGTGATCGGGATGACCACCGACATCGTGAGCAGGAAGCCGGACGTCAGCCACTGGGCCGTACCCACCGTGATACCGAGGTCGGTGACCAGGACGGGCAGGGCCACGCTCATGATCGTCTCGTTGAGGATCATGACGAACGCGGAGCCCACCAGCAGCCAGATCACCGTGGAGGCGGCGCGGGGCACCGCGACGGAGCCGGGGGGTGCGTCGGGCGCGGTCATGCGGGGTTCTCCGATCGGGGGACGGCACACGTGGATCTCACGTACGGATGGACGCTATCCGGACACGAAGCTCATCGGCCACGCGGTTTCGCGGTCCGCGGACGGCGCGCGGGCGACCGTCCCGGAACTGTCGGGGGCTGCTCGTAGGGTGCCCCCATGACCGTCGTCCTGGTGCACGGCAACCCCGAGACGCCCGCGGTGTGGGACCTGCTCGTCCCCCACCTGACCCGCGGGCCCGTGGTGCGGCTCGCCCCGCCCGGGTTCGGCGCGCCCGTCCCGGACGGCTTCGGCGCCACCGTGCTCGAGTACCGGGACTGGCTGGTCGGCGAGCTGGAGCCGATCGCGGCGGCCGAGGGCCCCGTCGACCTCGTGGGGCACGACTGGGGCGGCGGGCACGTGCTGAACGTCGCGATGGCCCGACCGGACCTGCTGCGCAGCTGGGTGTCGGACGTCGTCGGCATCTTCGACCCGGGCTACGTGTGGCACGAGCTCGCCCAGGTCTGGCAGCAGGAGGGCGCGGGCGAGGAGGCGGTCGCGGCGATGCTGGCGGCCGGCCCGGAGGCCCGGGCCGCGCGGCTGACCGGGTTCGGGATGGACGCCCGGGTGGCCGAGCGGGTCGGGGTCGCGTTCGACGCGGCGATGGCCGACTCGATCCTGCGGCTCTACCGCTCGGCCGCACAGCCGGTCCTGGCGGACCTGGGCGCGGACCTGGAGAAGGCCACCGCGCGCCCCGGGCTCGCCCTCGTGCCGAGCGAGGACCACATGGTCGGCACGGAGGAGCAGCGGCGCCGGGCGGCCGCCCGCGCCGGGGCCCGCGTGGAGGTGCTCGCGGGGCTCGGGCACTGGTGGATGACGCAGGACCCCGAGCGCGGTGCCGCGGTGCTCGACCGGTTCTGGGTGGAGGTGTGATCACCAGACCCGGTACGGCAGGAACTTCCCGTTGAGCGTGATCTGCACGCGGTCGCCCTTGGGGTCCTCGACGCGCCTCAGGTCCAGCTCGAAGTCGATCGCGCTCACGATGCCGTCGCCGAACTCCTCACGGACCAGCTCGGAGATCGTGGCGCCGTAGACCTGCACGACCTCGGTGAGTCGGTAGACCAGCGGGTCCGTGGTGTCGACGGCCGCGGCCCCACGCACCGGGGGCAGGGTCAGGGCGTCGACGACCTCGTCGGTCAGGTCCAGCAGCGACCCGGCGGCCTCGGCCTGTGCGCGGCTCAGCGTCTGCTGCCCCAGCAGCGCCGACGTCGTCCACTCCACGGACTTCCCGACGGTCTCGGCGATCTTGTCCCAGCGCAGGCCGAGCTTCTTCTTGGCGGCCAGGACGGCGCGGGCCGCCTCGGCGCGGTCGGGGGTGGGCAGCGGGGTGACGGGCACGGACGGCCTCCTCGTGGCGGGCGGGCGGCACGGCGTCGGGCCGGGTCCGGCCCATGCTTCCGCAGCCCACCGCGTGTGGCCAGGGGGAGGACGAACGGAGACGGAGATCGCGCCTACGCCGGGAGCAGCGCGAGCGCCGCCTCCTGGACCTCCGGCACCTCGACGCCCGCGAGCACCGTGGCCTCGTGCCCGCAGCTGCGGCCGAGGTACGGGTCGCCGCAGACCGCGCAGCGGCTCTCCCAGTCGACCACCACCCGGTGCCGGGCCCGGAACAGCGGGCTGACGTCGATGAGGTTGGCCCGGGTGAACACCCCGACGGTCGGGGTGCCGACCGCCTCGGCGATGTGCCGTGGGCCGGAGTCGTTGCCGACCAGGAGGTCCGCCCGCTCGAGCACACCCACCAGGCCGTTCAGGTCCAGCGTGCCCACGAGGTCGAGGACGGGCGCGTCGCCGAGGCCGGCGCGGACCTGCTCGCCGAGCTCGAGGTCGCCCTTGCCGCCGACGACCGCGACGCAGGCGCCACGCCGCTCCGCCAGCGCGCGGCCGACCTGCCCGAGGCGCTCGGGCGGCCACTGCCGGCCGACGTCGGTGGCGCCCGGGTGCAGCACGACGAGGGGGCCGTGCAGGGCAGGGAGGGCGACGTCGGCCGCCGCGCGGTCCGCCCCGGTCACGGCGAGCTCGGGCCGCAACGCGACCGGGCGCGCCCCGACGAGGTCCACGACCTCGAGCCAGCGCAGGACGTCGTGCTGGAAGGACGTCCACGGGATCGTCCGGGTCAGGGCGGGTGCGTCCGCGGCACGGCTGCCGGCGGTCACGCGGGCGCCGAACCGCAGCAGCAGCGGGTTCGCGTTGGCACCGCCACCGTGGAGCTGCACGGCGAGATCGAACTCCCGAGCCCGCATCGCCGCGCAGAACTCCTCGACGACCTCGGGGGGGTGGTCGGGCGCTCCGCCGACCTCGCCGCGCACCCCCGACACCCGCGGGGCCTCGAGCACCTCGTCGACGGGGAACGGGCGCCCGCGCAGCAGCTCGGCCACCGGCGCCGAGGTCGCGAGGGTGATCGAGGCGTCGGGGTAGGCGGCCCGCAGGGCCGCGAGGGCGGGCTGGGCGACGAGGGCGTCGCCGAGGCCGTTGGCACGGAGCACGGCGATCCGCCGTACCCCGGGGAGCAGACCATGATCGGGCACGGCGGAGGGGTGCCCGCTCGGGCGTGCGGCACACCTCGGCCGGGTGGCGCGGGGTGACGGGGGAGCGCCGGGACTCCTACGGTGAGCGTCG